>JBPCKT010000001.1:0-37936 GCA_051004015.1 Pirellulaceae bacterium
GTATCCGTTTAGCCTTCCACGGGATTGGGGAAGTTGGTAAATCTTGGGCCGGTTAGGCAAGGCAGGCGATGATGGATCAGGAGCTTCAATTAAGGCTGGCGGCACTGGAGGCAGAGTTCGTGGCTGCGCGGGCGAGGTGGGAAGAGGAGCGAGCGGCGCTGCAGGCGGAGATCCGGATGCTTTCGGGGGAGGTGGCCCGGCTGGAGTCGGAGAATAATCGTCTGCGAAAGCAGCTGGCGGAGACGGAGCGGAAGAAGGCCCGCCAGGCAGCACCCTTTCGCCGCCGCCCCGAAAACAAAATATCGGAGCAGGACCGCAAGGAACCTGGCCGCAAGCCGGGCCATCCGGGGGCCAACCGCCAGGTTCCCGAGCGCATCGACCAGCAGGTGGAAGTGCCGCTCTGTGGATGTCCTCAGTGCGGCGGGGCGCTCGACAAAGTGCGGGCGGTCGAGCAGTACATCCAGGAGCTTCCGGAAGTCCAGCCCATCACCACGAAGGTGACCACCTACGTGGGCCAGTGTGCCCAGTGCGGCGAGGTGCGAAGCACGCATCCCTTGCAAACTTCCACGGCGGAGGGAGCGGCGAAGGTGCAAGTCGGGCCGCGGGTTCTGGCCTGGGCCGCGGAGATCAACAAGCGGCTGGGTCTATCCATGCGGAAGACCTGCAGTCTGTTTGAAAAACTCCTGGGGCTGAAGTTGACGCCGGGTGGACTGTCGCAGGCGCTGGACCGCGTGGCCCAGCGATGCCGCGGCGAATACCACCGAATTCTCGACCAGGTTCGGCAGAGTCCGGCCGTGTATGCGGATGAAACGAGTTGGTGGGTGGGCGAGGCCGGCTGGTGGCTGTGGACCTTCACCACACCCGACGCCACGTTCTATCGCGTGGAACAAAGCCGCGGCAATAGGATTGTCCGCAAGACGCTGGGCCGCGACTTCCCAGGGATACTGGTGACGGACTGCGGAGCGATGTACGACGAAATCAAATGCCGCAAGCACAAGTGCATCGCCCATCATCTGCAAGCCATCCAGCGAGCGCGGGAGATGCAGAGCTCGCGGTTCCATTTATACCTGGACGAGTGGGTGGAATTCTTCCGCCGCGTTATCGCGCTCTGGAAAGAGCGGCCGCAACTTCCGCCGCCGGAATTTGAAACGCGGCGGACCAACCTGGAAACGAAGTGCGACGAGTTGCTCGGCCGGGAGCTGCGCTGGCCGGGAGATAAGAAGGTGCAAAAACGCCTGAAGCGGAAGCGGGCTCACCTCCTGACTTGCCTCCACGACCCGCACGTCGAGCCGACCAACAACCGCGCCGAACGTTCGCTCCGGCCCGCGGTCATCGCTCGCAAACTCTCCTGCGGCAACCGCACCATCCTCGGCAAGCAAACCTGGGAAATCATCCACACCCTCGCTGTCACCTGCCACCTGAAGGCTGAGTCGCTCATCGACTACCTGGCACCCAAGCTCCAGCTAGCCGCCGCCTAAAGCCCCCCGGCGGCTAAACACGTACGAATAAAGTACACCCATTCGGGGGGTGTCGGTAAGCTCATCACCCGGGCCGGTTTTCATCTTGACCACAAAGCCCAAATGCTGACAATTCCGGCTCGTTCATCGCCCGGTAATAGGTTTCGCTGGCGGCCCTGGCTGCCGGCGAACGTGCGGCACCCCCCCCATCGCATGGATTGTGATGGAGCCGCCAGCCGGGTTTTCCGTCCGTCACCCGAAGGCAAGGAGGCCTGTGGGATGAAGCCCAATTTAGAGCGCGCCGGTATTTCTCTCCGGGACGTGTTGACCAATGCCCGGTTCGTGCAGACCCCGGATGTCCGGGTCACTGCCTGTTGCACCAGCCCCGAGGAAGTCAGCCCGGGGGACTTGTTCATCGCCGTCACCGCGGCCGAATCCGACGGCCACGATTGGGCGGACGACGCGGTCCGCCGCGGAGCGTCCGCGGTGCTCGCCGAGCGGCTGTTGCCGGTCAGCGGGCCGCAGGTGGTGGTGGACGACTCGCGGGAAGCTCTGGGGGAAATCTGCCAGGCTCTTGTCGGCCGGCCGAGCGATTCGCTCCGGACCATCGGCGTGACGGGGACCAGCGGCAAGACCGTTACCTCGATGCTCATCGCCTCCGTCCTGGAAGCCGCGGGCCAGACAGTAGGTGTGACGAGCAGCGTTGGTTACAGCGACTCCGTGGACCAGGCCGCTGCCAAACTCACCACGCCGCATGCGCCGCTTTTGGCGAAGTGGCTGTCGCGCATGACCGAGGCCGGCTGCACGAGCGCCGTGCTGGAACTTTCCAGCCGGGCACTGGCGGAACGTCGGGCGGCGGGGGTTGATTTTGACGCCGCGGTGCTGACGAATCTGCGCGAGGCGCATCTGTCCTTTCACGGCAGTCGGGAAAACTACCGCCGGGCAAAAGAGCGGCTGTTCTCGATGCTTAAGCCGGGAGGCTTCGCGGTGCTCAATGCCGATGATGAGGCGAGCGCGGAGCTGCTCACGCGACTGGACGCTCCGGTCCTGACCTTCGGCCTGCAAACGGAAGCCGACGTGAGCGGCGAAATCATCGAGCGGCAACGGTGCGAGCAGACGTTCCTCCTCTCGGCGGGAAACGAGACCGTGCCGGTGCGGACGCGGATGATTGGCGACTACCATGTTGCCAACTGCCTGGCTGCGGCCGCGGTGGGGCTGACGCTCGGCATCGATGCCACCACGATTGCCCGCGGGCTGGAGGCAGTGGAGCGCGTGCCCGGCCGGCTGGAGCGGCTGGAGTGCGGACAGAGCTTTGGCGTGTTCGTCGATTCGGCCAGCACGCCCGAGCAGCTCGCCTGCACGCTGCGGACGCTTCGCAAAAACACCGCTGGCCGGCTAATTTGCGTTTTCGGTGCCCCGGGCGGACGAAACAAGAAGAGCCGGGTTGAACTAGGCCGAGTCGCCGAACGAAGCTGCGACCTCCCCATCATCACCAGCAACGACCCACGGCACGAAGAGCCGCTGAAGATCGCCCACGACATCCTGGACGGCTTTCATCGCCCCGCCAAAGGGCACGTGCTGCCGGGGCGGGTGGAGGCCATTCGCTACGCCCTGCTCACCGCCCAGCCGGGAGACTGCGTGGTGATCACCGGCAAAGGGGACCGCGAGGAGCAGATCGTCGGCAAGCGGCGACTGATGCACGATGACCGGGCGATTGCCCGGGCGTGGCTGTTCCGACAAGGACGAGAAGAATTGCGGCGGCCAAAGTTCCGGGTGGTGGGATAAAATCGTGCATCCCTCGCTGGCGCGTCGGGCTAGTATCGGTAAAATTGGGGACAGGCAGAACTCTGTTCTTACGGCGACTTCGTTATGGCGATCCCCACTGGTTTTGAGCACATCACGCGTGAGCAGGAGCCGCTCGCGCCTTACACCTGGTTCCGGCTAGGGGGGAAGGCCCAATACTTCGCCGAGCCCACCTCCGTCGAGGAATTGCAGAAGCTAGTGCGGCAGGCGACGAAGGACGGATTGGCGGTTCGCATCTTGGGAGGCGGCTCGAACCTGCTGGTCAGGGATGAAGGGGTCAGCGGCCTGGTCATTCATCTCTCCGCGGCAGCGTTCGGAACCATCACGGTTCAAGGAAAAAGAATAACCGCCGGGGGCGGAGCGAAGCTGGGACATGTGATTTCGACGGCAGTGCGGGAAGGGCTGGCGGGGCTGGAGCAGCTCGTCGGAATTCCCGGCACGCTCGGCGGCGCGCTGCACACCAATGCCGGGTCACACAGCGCCGACATCGGCCAGTGGACGCAGTCCGCCACGGTGATGACCCGCAGGGGAGACATCGTCAGCCGCAAGCGGGAAGAGCTGCGGTTTGGCTACCGCGACAGCAGCCTGGATGAGCTGGTGGTGCTGGAAGCGACGCTGGAGCTCGAAAAGGGGGACGCCGCCAAGCTCACCAAGCAAATGCAGCAGCTCTGGATTCTGAAGCGAGCCAGCCAGCCACTGGGGGCCGAAGGCGCGGGAAGCATCTTCAAGAATTTTGGCGGCGTGAGCGCCGCCAGCCTGGTGGAGGAAGCGGGGCTCAAGGGAGCACGCATCGGCGATGCCGAGATTTGCGACAGCAGCCCGAACTTCATCCTGGCCGGACCGCGAGCGAAGAGCCGCGACGTTTTGGAATTGATGGAGCACGTCCGCCGCGTCGTCGCGGAGAAGACCGGAACGGAGTTGGAGATAGCGATTGAAGTCTGGTAGTTCAAAGTGATGGATGCTGAAAGGGATGTCAGCGAAATGGGAAACTCGAAACCGGCCCGTAACTGGACTCCGCCGCTACTTCGCAAGTTAGTGACGGGCAGCCTTTTTGGCGCCTGGTCGCGACGCTTGATTGCGGCAGCCGTTGCCATCGGACTGGTTCTCGTCGGCTGGTCGTATGCCTGGCGGACATGGGGAGAGCCGGGCACAACCGGCAATGATTTCACCGTCACTCCCGAGAAAATCAGCGTGACGCCGCTACCAGGTTGGATTCACGCGGATGTAAAGGCCGAGGTCGTCAAGAACGGCAGCCTCTCCTCGCTGCCGCTGCGCGACCCGCAGCTTGTCGACAAAGTTTCGCGAGCCTTCGCGGCGCATAGCTGGGTGGCGAGCGTGAAGAAAGTCAGCAAGCACTATCCGGCCCGGATCGAAGTGGAGCTGGAATACCGCCGGCCGGTGGCCATGGTCGAAGTCACCTGGCAGGGAGAGCCGAAGCTGTACTTCATTGACGCCACGAGCGTGCTGCTACCGTCCGAGGATTTTGAAAAGGAGGTCGAGCAGAAAGCGCCCCACTTCCTCCGCATCTTTGCCGGCGATGTCTCTCCCACCGGCCGCGCCTTCGGCACTCCCTGGGGCAGCGAGCGGATCGCCGGCGCGGCCTTGCTCGCGGATGCCTGGCAGGACCGCTGGCAAAAGCTCGGGCTATATAAGGTGTTGCTCGCGAAGGATGATCCCAACGGCAAGCCGATGTATGTGCTGTCGACCAGGTCGGGAACTCGCATTTTTTGGGGCCTTGCGCCTGGCAGCGAAGGCAAGGACGAACAGTCGGCGCGAGAAAAAATTGCCTGGCTGGAGCAGTACGTGGCCAAACATGGCCAGCTCGACAAGTCGGCAGCCGGTACCGGCTCGGGTGACGACTATTTCCTCGACCTGCGCTACACCACAGGCAAGACGCCGCCGCAGACTGCACGGAAGGGCTTGGAAACAACGCGGTAGATGGACTGGCCGCTCCACGTCGTTCCGCGTGCTACACTTGCGAAGCCCGTAACTCCAAAGGAGGCTTCGTATGTTCTCTCGTACCTTCGGCACGCTTTGCCTGGTCGTCGCAATCGCCACTTCCGCCGGCGCGCGGGACATCTTTGTCGACAACCTCGGCGGCGACGACCGCAATAACGGCGAGACGCTCCGCGCCCAAGGGAAATCGAATGGGCCGTGCAAGTCGATTACGAAAGCCTTGCGGCTGGTGAAGTCCGGGGACCGGATTGTCATCATGGCTCACCCGGACGAGCCCTACCGCGAGAGCATTGCCGTTCAGGGAGGCTTTAGCAGCGGCCACGAAGGATCGCCGGTGGAGATTGTCGGCAATGGCGCGGTGCTGGACGGGACAACTTCCCTCATCGATGCCGAGTGGGATTACGAAGGGAATGACGTCTTCTCTATTCGCCCACGCCTGATGGCCCATCAACAGTTGTTTCTTGAAGGCAATGCAGCCCAGCGCGTGCCGGTGGCGGATGGCGCTCGGCCCAAGCTCGAACCGCTGCAATGGTGCTTGTTCGAAGGCAAGATCTATTTCCGCTGCGAGCCGGGGCACATCCCCTCGTCGTACGGCCCGGCCTGCTGCGGCTTGCAAACGGGGATCACGCTCTACGAAGTGCATGACGTCGTCATCTCCAACTTGACGGTCCGCGGATTTCAGCTCGACGGCGTGAACGCCCATGACACCGCGCGGCGAGTTGACCTGCTGGACGTCACGTCGGTGGACAACGGCCGCAGCGGCTTTTCCGTGGGCGGCGCATCTCGCGTGCGCCTCGACGGCTGCAATGCGGCCGGCAATGGCGTTGCCCAGGTGCGGACGGAGGGCCATTCCATCACGCGGATTGTCGGGGGTAAGCTCGATGAGACCACCGCCCCAGCCGTCGTCAGTGATGGCGGCAAAGTGGTCCGCGAATAGCCAGCACTGCGCCCAACGGAAAAGGCTGCGCAGAGACTGGCAACAGGTTCACTTCCTGCCTTCCCACTCCGCAAAGAACTGCTGCAGGTAGTGCTCCATGAACTCATGTCGGGCCAGGGCCAGGCGTTTGCCGGCGGCGGTGTTCATGCGGTCCTTGAGCAGGAGCAGTTTCTCGTAGAAATGGTTGATCGTGGTCCCCTTGTTCTGCTTGTATTCCGCGAAGCTTCCGTGAAGTTGCGGCGGAAGCTCGGGGTCGTGCATCGCCTGCCCTTTCCAGCCGCCGTAGGCGAAGGTGCGGGCGATGCCGATGGCGCCGAGGGCTTCCAGGCGGTCGGCGTCCTGCACGCAGGCTCCTTCCAGTGAATCCATGGGCGTGGCGACGCCGGCTCCCTTGAACGAGAGCTGCGCGATGATGCGGCAAACGTGATCGATAGTGGGCTGTTCTACTTCCAAAGTAACGAGCCATTGGCGGGCTGCCACAGGACCGGCCTGTTCATCGCCGCCTGCGAATTTCCAGTCGGCGACGTCGTGCAAGAGAGCGGCGAGCTCCACGAGAAAGAGGTCGGCGTTTTCTTCGCGGGCGATGGTCAAGGCCACGCCGCGGACCCGCTCGATGTGCCACCAATCATGGCCGGCGCTATCGCCTTCCAGCAAGTTGCGGACGTGTTCGGCAGTGCGGGAGAGAATGGGGGAGTGGTTCATGCGAACCATTGTAGCGAGCTACTCGACATCGTTACGGCAGATCGACCTTTGCCGTCGCCCGTCCAACGGCGGGGGCCCAAGCCTGGATTTCCAGTTGCTTGGGCTTCTCTTCGCCGAGCTTGAGCAGCCAGGTTCTCTCTGCTTTGCCGCCGGACCCTTCGAGCCGCGGGAGCTTCGACCGCTGGTGCCCTTGCAGCAGTTCGGCGCCTTTGGGGAGCGTGAGAGAGATTTGCAGCGGGTAGCATTCGCCGTTCACCTGGCCCATTTCCGGCATCGTCGGTAGATAGCCGCGATTGATGGCGGTGGCGGAGATGCGAAAGACTCCATTGCCGAGCGCTTCCGCTTTGGCGTCAATCACGGCCAGCTTAGGCAGCCACTTGGGGAGAATGGTGGCGAACTGCAAATGCTTGTCTGCCAGACCATCGAGCTCCTTTGCTGGCGGATTCAGCGAGTAGAAAGGCTTGAAGCCTCCGACTTCGACTTTCTTGCCGGGAAAGCCCGGGTGTTCCACCAGCTTCCAGTCCACAAAGCCGTCGAGCTTTTCCTTGGCGAGCCAGCGGAGTAGGTTGATGTCGCTTTCCCCCCGTTTTTCGCCAGAGGGCTTCTTTGCCTCCCCTTCGGGCTTGGGCTCTTCGGTCTTGGGAATCCACCAGCCGCGGGCGGCGAGGGACCAGCGGCCATAATGGAAGTAGCCCCACTGGCTGAACGAGCCGCTGGGGTCGGGGTAGCCAGGGGCATCGCTGCCTCCATGGATTTTGCGGTACTCGCCGGCGATATATTCCAGCAGTGCTGCGTCGCTGCCGAGGACTCGCGTGCGGATGCGAGACTTCTCCAGTTGCGGATCGGGCTTCCAGGGGTGAAACAAGTTGTCCTCGGGAGAGAAGCAGAACAGGACAGCGACGTTCGGCCGACCGAACAGAAAATCGGCGACCGCCCGGCATTCGGGCTCGCTGACGGCATTTGCCCCCGTTGCCGGCTGGAAAGGTTTGTAGCCGAAGGTGAAGTTGTGATTGAAGGCGACGCCGTCGCCGGCATCCTCGTTGAGTTTCTCGTCTCCATCGTTATCTTTGCCTTCAACAAGCAGTCGGTACTTTCCCTGTTCGTTCTTCTTGGCATCGACCTGGATGTGAACGCGCGGGTCATCGGGATGCGGGAAGTAATTCCCGGTTTCGTCTTCTATCCTCATCATGGTGATGATGCCGTCCCCGTTAAGGTCGTCGGGCGGATCCTCCCCAAAAGCAAAATCCCGATCGTCATCCGTCATGCGGTCATTTCCCGCCCGTTGCCGCAGGGGTTTGGCGAAGCACTTCTCGCAGCCGTCCGGATCGGGGCGAGGAATCATGTAATAGGTGTGTTCTTCAAGCAGTTTGCGGGTGGCTTCGTCGGTCTTTGCCTTCTCCGCGAGCTTGCGGGCCATTCGCAGGGCGATCTCGCCGCCCGCTAGATGCGAGCCTTGCACATTGCCGACAATGGCGATCGCGGACTTTTCTTCCGTCTTGCCGGTTCCTATGGTCAACAACCAAATGTCCCGTCCGCCTACCGACTTGCCAAGCGAGGACATAGCGACGAAGTCCGATTCATCCAGCTCCTTCACTTGCGCCGTAAAGGCCTCGTGGTTGGCGTAGCCTTCGAGGGCCGGGTTTTGGCCGAACGCTGCGACGGCGAGGAAAAGACAGAAAAGGGGCGGGAGGAGCGGATGATGTGGCATGGTGTCTATCTTAATTGGGCGGCAGATAAATCCTATTCTATTGCCCCGTTTGCCCTCGCCGGTAGATAATGTCCTTGATCGCTGGACTGTCTCGGGACGAGACACCGAATATGCCCTTCAAATCCATACTTCGCATCGCTGGATATGCCCTTCATTTGCTGGCGCTTTTCCTGCTTGTGCTGCCCGCAGCCGCCCAGCAACAGGAACCAGCCAAGGAAGACTCAGGGGACCAAAATGTCAACTTCCCCACCTCTACTCTCGGCGGCACGCAGTTCTGGAGTGATGAGCTGATTTTCCACCGCTGGAGGATCCAGCTCAGCGTGTTCAGCGGGCACTATCGCCTGCTGGATGAGAACGACTATCGCCACGCCTGGGGGACGTTCGAGCAATGCAAGGCTAAGCTGGACGCCATCCGCCGCGAGAAGGAATTGCCGCCGATGAAAGGGACGGCGGTGGTGACCATGCACGGGTTAATTCGCTCGCGGGAAGTGATGGAGGGAATCGGCGAGTTCCTGGAGCAGGAAGGGGACATGACCTGGATCAACGTCTCCTATGCCAGCACGCGGCGAAGCATCGACGACCATGCGGCCTCGCTGGCCAAAATCATCGACAACCTGGAAGGCATCGACGAAATCCATTTCGTCTGCCACAGCTTGGGAAACCTCGTTGTCCGCCGCTACTTAGGGGAAGCCGCCCAGCCTCAGCCGAAGTGGAAAGTGGATAGCCGCATCAAGCGCTTCGTGATGCTTGGTCCGCCCAACAACGGGGCTCGCTTCGCCGAAATCTTCAAGGACAACAAACTGTTCGGGATGCTGATGGGACCGAGCGGCAAGCAGATCGCCACCTGGTCCGAGGTGGAGAAGCGACTGGGGACCGGCAAAGTCGAGTTCGGAATCATCGCCGGCAGCATGAACGGATCGATCCTGAGCAATCCCCTGGTCCGAGGCGACGGTGACCTGATTGTCGGCGTGGAAGAGACGAAGCTGGCTGGAGCGTGCGATTTTTTGAGTGTTCCGCACAACCACGGACAGCTCATGCATGAGAAGGAGGTCCATAAGAAGACCTTGAATTTCCTCCAGCACGGCTGCTTCATTTCGGCCGAGAAACGACAGCCGATCAAGGCAGTGGAAGCTCGCGGGGCCAAATGAGCGACATTCTTCCCCGCAGCGGACGGCTGGCCGGGATCGATTACGGCACGGTGCGTATCGGCATTGCGATCACCGACCCGGCGCAGTCGCTTGCCAGCCCCCTGGAGATCCTCGCCCGCGGAGACCTGGCCCAGGACGAACGGTATTTCCGCCGCCTGGCCGAACAGGAGCGGCTGGTCGGTTTCGTCGTGGGTTTGCCGGTGCATACCAGCGGCGACGAGAGCCAGAAATCGTTCGAGGCTCGTCAATTTTCCAAGTGGCTGGGGGGGGTTACCAAGCTGCCAGTCGTCTTGTTTGACGAGCGCTACACGACGGCCCACGCTGAAGCGCTGCTGCAGGATGCCGGCCTGACGAGCAAGCGCCGTAAGGCTCGGCGCGACATGCTGGCGGCGCAGATTCTGCTGGCGGCGTATTTGGAGAGCGGAAGGAATGCGGAGCCGCCGGGTGGGTTGGAAGATAGAAAGTAGCGGCGTTGTCTTATGCGCTGGTAGAATGGCCCGCATGACCGTCACTCCAAAACGCCGTTGGTTTCAGTTCAGCCTCCGAACCGCTCTGGTTCTTACCGCGATGGTGGCGTGCTTCCTTGGTGGTTGGAAAACACGAGATATCGCCGCATACGTTCCTCCTGAGCCATTCTTCATTGACGGCATTGTCCTCGGCGCGAAAGAAGATATGTATGAACTGAGTGTTGGTTCCGATGATGCTGTCGCAGTCGGCACGGTGTTCGTCGTTTCTCGCAAGGGATCGAAATTAGGGGAGCTTGTTGTCTTTGATACGAGTCCGGACAGCTGTGTCGGCATGCTCAAAGAATCAAAGCCATACTGGACGGCACGCTATTTTTGGCAGGCGGCGCCAGCTGTCCTTCAATCAGGAGATGCTGCCAGGGCGAACATTTCGCAGGAACAGGTTGACCAGATGCAGAGCTACCGGAAGCAAAAATTCCACGCGCGAATTAATGAAGCAATGGGAATGGGTTCTTGACCCATGAAATTCTCCATCCGAGACCTGTTCCTCGTGACAGCTATCGTGGCGCTGGCCGTGGGGTGGTTGGTGGACCGTCGCAATCTTAAAGAAGAAGCTCATGGGATGGCGGAACATGCCGCAAAGATGAGGTACGAGGCTCGGCTGGCTCAAGAAGAGGCCGAGGATTTGCGAAATGCACTGGCCAGAATTGGCGTATTTCCCACGTCCCCCAAGAAACAGGATCTTCGTCCACTGTTACCCGGAGAGGATCCGTTCAAGTAGACAAACAAGCCATCGTTCGTAAGGTGAGCCTTGACCCGGTGTGTCAGCGGCTCGAAGACTCGCCTCGACACACCCTACTATTTCTCCGCCCCCCACTCCCGCAGCCACATCTCCAGCATGACGAGCGCCCAGAGCCGGGCGCTGTGGTCAAATTGCATTTTCTCATGTTGGTCCACGAGACTCTTTACTGCGTCCTCCCGAAAGAACCGGCGGCTCTTGGTGTCTGCGGACAGCAGAAGGTCGTGTGTCAGTGGCTTGAGTTCGTTGCGGAACCAGTGATCGAGCGGCACGCCGAAGCCCATCTTCTTGCGGGTCCAGATTTCCTTGGGGAGCAAATCGCCGAAGGCGGCGCGGAGGATGCGTTTCCCTTTGCCGCCGCGATATTTGAGCCGTCGCGGCAGTGACGCGGCAAATTCAACGACGCGGTAATCGAGAAACGGGGCACGGCATTCGAGCGAGTGGGCCATGGAGGCGATGTCCACTTTGGTCATCAAATCACAGGGGAGATAAGTGACAAGGTCCGTCAGCGAAGCGGTCGTCACGGCATCGCGACCCGTAATCTTTTTCCAAGCGGAATTGAGGAATGCGAACGGGTCGGAATCCGGCAACTCGGCGAGGAACTCGTCGCTGTATATCGCGGCCCGCCGCGATTCATTGAAGATGGAAATCCAATCGAGATATCTCCGCGCCGGCGAAAGTGAGAGGGCCTCGCTGAACCGCTTGAACTGCCGCAGCCGCGACTTCTGTCGTGACGAGGCGGGCAGACTTTGCCAGAACCGAGCGGCCAGGAGCGAGCGGAGCGGGCCGAGGTAGTCGAACATCCCGGCCAGCGCCACTGCCCGATATCGCGGATAGCCGGCGAACAGTTCGTCGCCGCCGTCGCCGCTAAGCGAGACGGTGACGTGCTCGCGGGTCATCTGCGAGACATACCAGGTGGGGATTGCGGAGCTGTCCGCGAATGGCTCGTCGTAGTGATGGGCGAGTTTCGGCAGGATCGCGACGGCGTCGGGCGTGACCTGCAATTCGTGGTGCTCGGACTTCAGATGCTCGGCCACCTGGCGGGCATACTTCGTCTCGTCGTACTCCTTCACCGGGAAGCCGATGCTGAAGGTTTTTACCGGCTGCTCGGAGTTCTTTTGCATCAGGGCGACGATGAGTGACGAATCGACGCCGCCGGAAAGAAACGCCCCCAAGGGTACGTCACTCCCCATCCGCATCGTGACGGCTGATTCCAGCAGTTCCCGCAGACGCTCGGCGGCGTCCTTCTCGCTGATGTCAAGCTCGTGCGAAAAGTCCGGCCGCCAGTAGGGCTTCAATTCCAGCTTGCCATCCTGCCACTGGGCGTAGTGCCCCGGCGGGAGCTTGCGATAGCCCTTGAGGATGCAGTTGGGATGCGGGACGTACTGATAGGTCAGGTACTCATCGACAGCGGCGGGATCCACTTCCCGCGGCAGGCCAGGCAGGGTGAGCAGGCTCTTGAGCTCGCTGGCAAAGAGGAGCCGGCCGGGCTCGTGGCGATAGACGAGCGGTTTTTTGCCGAGCCGGTCGCGGCCGAGAACGAGGCGACGATTCCTGGCGTCCCAGAGAGCAACAGCGAACATGCCGTTGAGATGCGTGAAGCACTCCGGCCCCTCCTCCTCAAAGAGGTGAACGATGCACTCGCTATCGCTCTCGGTTCTGAACTTGTGCCCCGCCCCTTCCAGCCGCCGCCGCAGATCGCGGTAGTTGTAAATCTCGCCGTTGAAGACCATCCAGACGGACTCGTCCTCATTACTCATCGGCTGGTGGCCGCCCGCCAGGTCTATGATGGAGAGCCGCCGAAAGCCGAGGGCGACGCCCGGCTGGGCCTCATACGGCGGGCGAAGGCGGTACTGCGTGAGGTAGGTCCCCTCGTCGTCCGGGCCGCGATGCCGCAGGGCGTCGGTCATCCGCACAAGCTGCGGCTCTTCCAGCCCCAGCCGCGGATCAATCCAAACAGCTCCAGTGATGCCGCACATGATGGGAGGTGGTGTTTGCCGCGGGAAAACGGGGTAAGGGCAGCGTCATAGTACAGGCACAGTGGGGTAGGCTTCCAGCCTGCCCGACAAAACCCGGTGGAAAGGCTGGCAGCCCACCCCACCGCTGCAATACAATGAATCCATCTTCTTCGCGGAGGTTCTTCCATGAAGTCCATCGTCCTGAATCGGCAACTATTGCCCGCCGCAGCGCTACTGCTTGCTACGTGCGTCGCGCCCTTGTTGTTGACTGCCGAGGATCAAGATCCCGCTGTCGCCCGCCGGGCCGCGATGATCCGCAAGATTGACGAGCGGATCAATGAGCGTTTGGTACTCGCGAAGCTGCAGCCCGCGGAACTCTCGGATGATGGTGAATTCCTCCGGCGTGTTTATCTGGACCTGACGGGAGTGGTGCCACGGGTTTCGGAGGTTCGCGAGTTTCTGGCGGACAAACGGGCGGACAAGCGCTCCCGGCTGATTGACAAGCTGCTCGACTCTCCCGCGCACGCGACGCATCTGGCGAACACCTGGCGGAACATCATGCTGCCGGGCGGGCTGAATATCGAGCAGATTCAAAACGTCGTCGGCGTGCAGAACTGGCTGCGGGCGCGGTTCGTGGACAACCTGCGGTATGACAACATGGTGAGCGAGTTGCTCGTCGCCACGGATGGGGACGATGTCGGCCCGGCACTGTATTACACATCGCTGGATCTTGCCCCAGAAAAGCTGGCCGGCAGCACGGCCCGCATTTTCCTGGGACTGCAGATTGAATGTGCCGAGTGCCACGATCATCCGCACGATAAATGGAAGCAGACCGACTTCTGGGGCTATGCCGCCTTCTTTGCTCAGCTTCAGCGACCGGATGCCGCCAACCCCGGCGCACGAGCCCGACTGGTGGACTTGAATACCGGGGAAGTGAAGTTGCCGAACTCGGAAACGGTGGTTGGCACGAAGTATCCCGGCGGCGCGATCCCGGATTCCAAGGAAGCCGGCAGCCGGCGGGTGCAACTGGCGATCTGGATGGCGTCTCGCGACAACCCCTATCTGCCGCGGGCCGGCGCGAACCGCGTCTGGGCTCATCTCTTCGGCCGCGGCCTCGTCGAGCCAGTGGATGACATGGGCCCGCACAACAAGCCGAGCCACCCCGAGTTGTTCGAGGAACTGACGGCTTACTTCGTGGAGACCGGCTTTGACCTGCGGGAACTCATTCGCACGCTGGCCAATACGCAGGCCTACCAGCGGACCAGCGCCTGGACCGCCGAAAAAGCGGCTCCGCCGGAACTGTATGCACACGCCGCGGTGAAGACGCTCACGGCGGAGCAGCTTTACGATTCGCTCAACCGCGTCCTCTCGCGCAAGCCGCAGGCGATGTTCCCCGGCCAGGTCGCCGGCAGCCCGCTGCTCGACCCGCAGCGGCAGGCGTTCATTGGCAAGATGCAATCGGCCGCCCGTTCGCCGCTGGACTATCAGGCGGGAATTCTCCAGGCTCTGACCCAGATGAACGGCACCGACATTGCCGAGGCCACGGACCCGCAGCGAAGCCCGCTCGTGGGCGCTCTGGAGGCTCCCATTTTCGCAGACGCGGACCGGATTAAAGCCGTCGTCATGGCGACGCTGTCGCGCCAGCCCAACGAGGAAGAGATGTCCCTGTTCACCGCCCATCTGGGAAAATACTCCCCGAGCGAGAAGCAGAAGGGACTCTCCGACATCCTCTGGGTGCTTCTCAACACGGCGGAATTTTCGCTGAATCATTGAGTGCTGTAGATCGTTTCCACAGAAACAGAGAGTTACACCATGAAGTCCAAATTCGCCACCCTCACTTCCCTCATCATTCTCGGCTGTGCTCCTTTGGCCCAGGCCGACGATGGTCCTAAAGCCACCGTGAAACCGGCCAACACTCCGGCCGCCCGCATCCTCGGGCAGATGGCGGGCAGTTGGGATGAAGAGGTGGAAATGGCGGATGGCCGCAAGGTCCGCGGTATCACAACCGCCCGGTTTGTGATGGACGGCAACTGGCTGGAAAGCGAATCCGATATCCCCATCGACGACAAGAACCGCGTGCTGCACCTGTCGCTCTGGGGCTGGGATGAAAAGGCGAGTGCATTCAAAGGCTGGATGTTCAGCCCCACCGGTGAGCCGCTGCAATCCACAGGCACCTACGACGAAAAACTGAAGAACTTCACCAGCACGGGCAAGACTGCCAACGGCGCGACAGTCGACGTCGTCACCAATTTCGTTTCCGCCGACCGCCAGGAATGGACCGTGAAGATCACGGACAAGGAAGGGAAGGAAATCAAGTTCAAGGGCGTGAACACGCGGAAGAAGGAATAGCTGCAATGTAGTCCGCTCACTCCGTGAGCGGACATTCCGGCACACGGAGTGTGCGGGCTACTCTCGTCGGATTAAGCCCGCGTGCTTCTCCCGCACCTTGCAGGCCTTGGGAATCGCCGCTGATTGGATATAGGGCTGGTCGGGATGCTGGCGGGCGTAGTCCTGGTGGTATTGCTCCGCGGGATAGAAGTTGGTGAGTGGCTCAATGGAGGTCACGATGGGGCGGGGGAAATGGCCGGACCCATTGTGCTCGCGGATTTTCTCCTCGGCGATATTTCGCTGCTCGTCATCCGCCACGAATATCGCCGAGCGGTATTGCGTCCCCGCGTCCGCCCCTTGGCGGTTGAGTGTCGTGGAGTCGTGAGCGTCAAAAAACACGTCCAGGAGCTGCGCATAACTGATGACGGCTGGGTCATAAGTGATGCGAATGACTTCGGCGTGCCCTGTATTGCCGCGGCAGACGGCTTCGTAGTTGGCGTTCTCTTTCGCACCACCGGCGTATCCGCTTTCGACGTCGCTCACACCAGCGAGCTGCTCAAAAGCCGCCTCGGTACACCAGAAGCAGCCGCCAGCGAGGACGGCGGTTTGAGATGGTTTGCTCATGGACTCCAACATACCACCCATCGTTTACTTCGCGGAAGCGGCGGGTAATGCCAACACGAAGACGGCTCCAGTATCGCCGGCCTGATTTTCCATGGAGAGCGAGCCCCCCAGGTCTCGCGCCAGCCGCCGCGAGAGCGCGAGACCCAATCCCACGCCGGGGGCGGTGCTGGCGGCTTCGTGGACCGATTTGGAGAAGGGGAGGAATAGCTTGCGCTGGCCTTGGCGGGAGATGCCGGGGCCGTGGTCCCGCACACGGAACTGCACCTGGCGGCTGGTGGCGGAGACTTCGAGATGGATCCGCTTGTCCTCGCCGTGCGAAGCATATTTGCAAGCGTTGTCGACCAGGTTGAACAGAATCTGCTCGACGGCAGCGGGGTCGGTGCAGAGCGAGAGGGCTTGAATCTCGTCCGCCGCCTCAACATCCAGCTTCATCTCCGCCTGCTCCGCCCGGTCCGCCAGCCGCGGAGCGGTGCGCTCGAGCAGCGCCGCCAGCGTGACGTTCTCCCGCCGGCCGCCAGGGCGATCCCGTTCGAGGCGAGCATATTGCAACACATTCTCTACCAGGTGCGCCAGCCGGTCCGCTTCGCGGCGCAGGGTTTCCAGGTATTTCTGCCGCGCCTCGGGGCTGGGGACCATCCCTTCGGCCAACATCTCGGCATACATGCGGAACGTGGTCAGCGGCGTGCGAAGCTCGTGGGTGACGGCGGAGACGAATGCCCCGCGCCGCTCGGAGAGCGCGACCACGCCGCGTAGCGTCACGGCGGCGGCGAAGATGGCCAGGAACAGGCAAATCCAGGCCACGAGCAGCGAGACGCGAATCGGCGAGTCCCAGGCGGGTGCGACCACTGGCATGGCCACGGCCAGTTGCACGGGAATCGTGGCGAGGAGGTGCGTCTGTTCCAGGCTCACGCCTCCGGTAACCGGCCGGAACGAAATCGCGGGCAACTCCAGGTCGGCGACCTCATCCCGCAAGCGGACTTGCAGCCTCTCCCAGTCCAGCCAGCAGCCTTGGATGACCGTCGTCCCGCGGGACTGCACACGGCGGGCGAGAATAAGCCGCTCACCCAGCCAGAGGGGCTGGCTGACTCCCTCGACCGCTGGCGGGGCCTGGATGAGGTCCCGAAAACGGTTTTGCTCGACGGCCGCCCGCTGGGCCATTCCTTGATAAGCAGCGTTGCGACTCTGCAAGTCGTTGTCTTGCGACCTGCCTCGCTGGGATCGGCTGTTGCCAAAGTTGCTGCTGTTGAAGACGCCGGGATTCTGAGTTAGCTGTTGCTTGGTCGACTGTTCGCCTTGTGATTCTCCGGTATTATTCGCGGCGACGAACTCACCGGGATTCGGCGCTTGGGGTTGAGCATTCGGGGCCTGCGCCGATTCCTCTTGCGACTGCTGCGTTCCGCCGGCCTGGCCCCCCGAGCGCGGATTTACTTGGAGTTGCTGCGGCGGCGATTCGTAGGTGTTTCCTACAATCGTGTTATTGTTGTAGTTCTGCGCGAACTTGTTATCGTTGTGCAGGTCTACCGCCACTTGCGGCACCGTTTGTTCCGGCAGCCAGGCCAGCAGATCGGCATGGGATAAGTTTCCGCTCAGCTCTTCCAGCCGTTTGCACGCGGCGTCCATCGTGGCCGGCAGAGCACCATTGGAGCGTGCCCATGCCGCATCGGGGCCAGCGGGTGACTGGGGCGATGTGAGCGTTCCATCCGCCGCCAATTCAAAGTTCAGCAGCACGAACTCCGGCGGTTCCGCCAGGAGTGGAGAGAGCGTGCGATCCCCGGTCTTTCCCTTCCCAGCAGGCAAGGTGGCAAGGACCGGCTTGTAAAGAAACTCCGGCCGGGCCGCCTCCTGAGCCAGCAGCGGACTGAGGAATACATCCATCCGCCACAACGCCCGGCTGACCTTCTCCTCCAACTCCACTTGCTGCCGTGCCGCCAGCTCCGCCCGGTCGAGTTCCAACGCCTTGACCGTCAGCCACCCCATCGGCGGCAGCACGAGGGCCAGGCCGAGCAGGAAGAGAAGCCAGATTTGAGACGGGCGCAACATAGTTCAAAATCTTACTTTGAAATTCGAATGACGAATTCCGAATGACGAATGAAAATCATCTTGTATCAACTTCGTCATTCGCCATTCGAATTTCGTCATTCATTCTTCCCCGCAAACATATATCCTTTCCCCCGCACCGTCAGCAGCACTTTCGGCTGCCCGGGGTCGTCGCGGAGTTTTTCGCGGAGGCGGACGACGTGCATGTCGATGGTGCGGGTCGGCAGACCGTCGGGACTGATGCGCCAGACGTTTGCCAATAGCTCTTCGCGGGCAATCGCCCGGCCAGGGTTGTTGACGAGATAGCGCAGCAGGTCGATTTCCCGCTCGGAAAGCTCGCACCGCGTGCCGTCTTCAAACCGCAATTCCCGCCGCGAAAAGTCCGCGATGCCGCTAGGGATGTGTACCTGGTCGAGGTCCGTCGGCCGCTCCGGCGAGCGGCGGAGGACCGCTTCCACCCGGGCCAGTAGCTCCTTCACGCTGAACGGCTTGACCACGTAGTCGTCGGCTCCCATCCGCAGTCCTTCCACCCGGTCGCTCTCCTCGCCGCGGGCGGTGAGGATGATGACTGGCTGCGTGGGCCGAGTGGCCCGCACGGCCCGGAGAATATCGAGCCCACCTTTCCCCGGCAGCACCAGGTCCAGCAGCATCAGGTCATAGACCTGCCGCACGGCCATCTCCAGACCCAAGTCGCCATTTCCCGCCTGCAGCACTTTGTAACCGCTGAAGGTGAGCGCATCGACGATGCCGCGGCGGATGGCGGAGTCGTCTTCGACGGTGAGGATGGTTTTGGACATGGAAGGTGGGGTAGGCTTCCAGCCTGCCCTAAACATTATACTTTGCTTCTCGAGTTGCATTGGTGTCCGGGCAGGCTGGAAGCCTACCCCACAGCTATTTTCCGCCTTCCACAACGCCCCCATTGGGCAGCGCCGTGTACACATTCGCCGGGGCCAACCCCAACCACGGGTCGCTGCTGGGCGTCAGGAATAGCTCGGCATAAACTCGCTCGTTGAGCGTCTCGACATCGGGGCGATAACTTGCTGCCGCGAGCCACTCATGAATCTTGCGGTGGAACCGGTATTCGTTCTTGACGGTGTCGAGCGCGATGGAGGACTCGAGCGACACGAACAGCCGCAGCATGGGGTCCTCCATCACCCGCTTGGTCATGGACAATCTTCCCGTGGCGGCGGCCAGCGGTCGCTGGTGGCGAATCAGTGTGCGGCTGGCTTCATCCAGTTTCGCGTCTTCGCCGTGGAGCGAGGCGATGGCCTCCCAGACCTTCTCGTCCTCGACATCCTCGGGCGCGACTTTGGTCAGATTCACCGCTTCCACAATGCGGGCTTCCGCGCGCATCTTGGGCCGAGCGATTCGGGTGGCGGCCTCCGCACGCGGCGCTTCAGCCGCGGGAGCCGCAACCTGCTGCTGGACGGATTGTGCCGAAGGATCGTACTGGCTCTTGAGTTCGGCGGCGCGAATCTGGGCGGCCATTCTTTCCATTTCCGCTAGGGCACTTCTCTTGCTGACCAGAGTCGCCTCGGCCCGCTGCCAATCCGCCTGCCAGGCCCGGGCTACTTCCCCCGCCTGCTGCTGATGGAAGTCCGCCAGCAGAGAATTCCGCCGCTCCGCGGACGCATCCGCCAGCAGACGAACTAGCGCTTCGCCGCGGCTTATGTGCTTGAGGAACGCCTTCGGTCCATACAGCCCGGGAATCGCATCGACCACCTGACCATCGGACATCAGCACGTAATGAATGCTGTTGCCCGTGAGCGTCCGCTCCATTTTTCGGCCATCGCCAAAGTCAATCGTCACCTTCGGCACCGGGCGAACGCTCCGCCAGTGGAGCACGAACCGCTCGCGGAGCGTCTGCGCAATCTCTGCATTGGAATACAGCGTCGTGCGGAAGAAGCGGCTGTTGGCGCAGCTGAACTCGTCGCTCAAGTTGCCGAGCATCCGCAGCGTGAGAATCGGCTTGCCGCTTTTTTGGGCGACGGCTTTCGCCTGCTCCAAATCGGTGTACCAGTAGAGCCGCGAGGACGTGCAGTATTTGGCCCCGCCGACACGGTCAATGGCAGTACCTAGCCGAGCCAGCACGCCCGAGTAGTCGGGAGGCGAATTCGTGGCCAAGGTGCGCTCCATCTGCTCTTTGATTTCTTTCTGTTTTTCCAAGAGCGACGCGAGCCCTTCCGGCCCCGCCGCCCGCAACCGGCCGATGGCTGCTTCCGCCTGGCCCGCTTCGCCGTAGAGGATGGTATTGACCTCTTTCCCATCGAGTCCGCCGGCGAGAGCGACGGACGCGAACGACAGGATCATCAGAGCGAGGCCAGTAATCCATGTGCTTTTCATTTCGATTCTCCGTATGCTGACGCGAACTGTGGGCGATTCTCACCTTCTCCAGCGACTGAAGTATAGAAGGCCCGGACCCGGTAACGTGTAAAGCGTTTGTAACCACCCACATCGGGCAAGACGCTTGCGCTTCAGGCTGGTGTGGCCGTCGTCAGATGGGCGACAAAGAACAGAACGCCCACAAAATGGCAGGTGCTGCCGCCAATCACCCACAAGTGCCAGATCGCGTGGAAGTGATACCGCTGCAGGTCGAGGATGAGAAACACCGTCCCCAGCGTGTAGCACAGACCGCCGCCCGTGAGCCAACCCAAGGCGGGCAGAGGAACCGTCCCCAGCGTCATGAGGGCCGGCACAATCGGCAGCCAGCCCAGCAGCACATAGCTCCAGACGGCCACGGTATTGATGCGGTGGTAGAGGAATACCTTGGAGATGAAGCCGCAGATGGCTCCGGTCCACATCACTCCCAGGAACACCCACCAAGGCCCCTGTCGCAGATAGGCGAGCGCGAAGGGGGTATAGCTGGCGGCGATTAGCAGGTAGATGAGCCCTTGGTCGAGCATCCGCAGCCAGTGCTTCCACTGCCGGTGTGAAACGAGGTGCGATAGCGTCGAGGCCGCATAGACCGCGATGAGTCCCGCCGCGAACACCCCGCAGCCGACGACCCGCCAGGCGTCCCCCTGAACTAGTGCCGTTTGAATCAGGATGACCGCGGCCAAAATGCTCAGCAGCAAGCCCAGCCCGTGGGTGAGCGTGTTTAACAGCTCCTTGCGCTCTGCCTCCGCGTGAAGCGATTGTTCCTGCGAGCTGGAAGGACTATCGGAAGCCATCGTCTACTCCGGCTCCTGTTGTGACAGGCAATGGAAGCTCCCGAGTCCCCAGATGAGATTCAGGCTCGGCGAGCCGACAACGCGGCGGTCGGGTAGGAGCTCTTGCAGAATCTTGAGGGCCTTGTCATCCGCCGCATCGTCAAACTGCGGCACAATCACGCCGCCGTTGGCGAAGACAAAGTTGCAGTATCCCGCCGGCAGGCGCTGGCCGTCCACAAACTTCGCCGCTGGCAGCGGCAGCGGCACAAGCGACAGCGGCTGGCCATCCTGGTCGGTCATCCGCGCCAGCTCATTCCAGTTCAAAAGCGTGGGGGCATAGTTTTCGTCAGCGGGGTCCTCGCACAGCGACACAACCACTGTTTGCGGGCCGACGAATCGGGCAATCTGGTCGATATGCCCGTCCGTGTCATCGCCGGCAATTTCGCCCCCGGTAAGCCAGAGGACTTTGCTCACCCCAAGATAGTCCCGCAGATACCGCTCCATCTCCGGCTGCGAAAGTTGCGGATTGCGATTGGAATTGAGCAGGCAAGACTTCGTGGTCATCACCGTCCCCAAGCCGTTGCCGTCGATAGCGCCGCCTTCCAAGATGATTCCGGGAGTAAACCGCCGCCGTCCTTGCAGCTCGGCAATTTTCCGCGGCACTTCATTGTCTTTATCGAACGGCGGATATTTCCCTCCCCAGGCGTTGTACTCCCAGTCGACAAGAGCCCGCTGTTCTATTCCCTGACTCCTGACCCCCGACCCCTGACCCCTGGCCAGAAACGTCGGCCCATGGTCCCGGCACCACGCATCGTTCGTCTCAATGTCGTGGAGCGTGACATTGGGGACGTCTCCTAGCAGCTCCCTCGCTTGTTGCATCACGGCCTGGCCCCCTGCCAGGATATTCACCCGCTCGAACTGGGCCAGTGTTCGTACAAACTGTGCAAATTCCCCCGGCACCGGCTCGAAGTGGTCAGGCCAGGTGGCGGGATTCTTCGGCCACGACAGCCACGTGGACGCATGAGGCTCCCATTCCGCCGGCCAGCGATAGCCGAGCCTGGCGGGGAGTTCTGAATTGTCGCTCGTTGGGCCTGATGTCACTGCTTTTGCCTCGTCGATTCAAGCCACTCGGCGATTTGCCTCGGCCGGTCAGAAATGCGAGCTGATTTCACCGCTGCGCAATCAGCACGCGCTCCTTGAGAGCCTCGTGCAGCGGGTCGTCCTTGGCGCCGCAGAATCCCAGGTGCAAATGCTTGCGCCAGCCTTCGGCGGACTTGAAGAGCGTGGACATGCTGCCCAGCTCGGCATCGAGGGCGGCCATCGTGTCGAGATAGGAATTGAGCCCCTGGCTTTCGTCGAGCCATTTCTTCTGGCTGGCGTGCTTGCTGAGCATCTTCTTTTTCAGCTCGACCAGGTCGCTCACGTCGACCACGATATTGGGCTCGACGAGATTCCCGAGCGGGTCGCGGTGCGAATACGGCTGGGCGTGATAGACCGTCACGTTGCCGGCAACGGACGCCCGCGGCGGATCGACCGGAAAGTTGGGCATGCCGCGGGCAAAGGCTGCCGTGACGGCCAGGCGGCAGGTGATGGTGTGATCCTCCATGTAGTCGGCGGGGGAATGAGTGAGGACGATCTCCGGCGCGACCTCGCGGAGGACCGAAGCCACCTTCGCCAGCGTCGGCTGGTCGTAGAAGATTTCCAGGTCATTGCAAATACTCTCGTGGAACGTCGCTCCGATGGCCGCGGCGGCGGACATCGCTTCCTCGCGGCGAATCCCCGCAATGGTTTCGCGGTCATATTTCGTCGTCCCGCAGCAGCCGTTGGCGAGATTCCAGTAATGGATTTCGTAGCCGTTGGCGCGGAGGAGCATCAGGGTGCCGGACATCAGGAATTCGATGTCGTCCGGATGGGCGGCAATGGCGATGGCGGTTTTCATGGTGCCAGGGGTCAGGAATCGGGGGTCAGGGGTCCAGGATTACGAAGCTCATGTGCAGCTCGGCGTGGCGGAGGTGGAGCTGGTGCCACTGGGCTCCGGTGAGATTTCCAAAGACGGGGTGAGGCTTGCGGCTCGTGTCGGAGCGAAATCGCCTTGTGGCTTCTTGCAGGAGGCGCAGGCCTTCCTGCGGCGAGAGAGATTCCAAGGGAACGAGCCTTTCCGCCATCGGCGCGGGCAATTGAATTCCGGCGGGAAAGCGACGGAGCATCCGCCGTTTGAATATCAAGGGGCCAATCAAGCGGACAAACCAGGCGGGACGGTAGGTTACGCCGTCCAGGGACATATGCAACCCCGCGGCCAGATGCCCCAGCATCTGCCCGAGCGACCAGTTACCCAACATGTTGATTTTCGCGGCCGCCACCAGCCGCTCGGCATCCATCAGGACGTCGTCGAGCGATTCAAAGGCCACGGCGCGGCGGCCAGCGACTTTGCCGGTGTTGACGGGCATGTTACTTCCCCATCCCACCCACGAAATAGCCGATCGCACCCGTGACCAGGCCGATGGCCGCGCCGATCAAGACGGTCCACAGCAGCGCGGTCCAATCCATCCGCACCGTAAAGTATTTGTAGAGCACGTACCCCAGTACGGTGAAGTTGAACGCCACGATGGCCAACATTAACTGCTGCTTTTGTTTGTCGTTCATAGTGGTGAAGCGAGCGGGTGAGAATTCACGGGCAATCGAACAAGGCCAGAGTGACAGGAGTTTACTCGGTTTTCTTCTCGGCGGGTTTGGGCTCAGCCGGTTTTTCGGCCGGGGGAGGAGCGACGGGCTTTGTTTCCGCGGGAGTCGCTTCGGCTGGCTTGGATTCGGGAGGCTTTTCGGAAGGCTTTCCCTCGGTTGCGGCCGCGGGGACATCCGGCGAAGCGGCCGCCTCCTTGGTGAACTTCGCGTTGGCGGCCACTGCATAGGCGATGTCGCGGACTTTATTGGCATTCACCGCTGCCGCCATGCTCGCCGGAGAATCATCTTTCGCCTCGGAAAACATCTCCAGCGTGTACAGCCGACCGTCGCGAACAGTTTGCAGGGACTGCACGGCGCAGGGCGAGCCTCCTTGTGGCACTTGCCGCACATGGCGGACCCAAACTGTATATCCGAGCATCACCGGCTTGGGCTTCTCGCGAACGACTTTTTTGTCCTTCACCAGTTTCCGCTGAATGCTCTTCGCCAGTGCGATTGCATTTTTCTCGTTCGTGTCATCGGCGCCGTGAGGAGAGTCGGCGGCAGCCACGGTCATCCGCGGCAGTTCGCTGACTTTTCCTTTCGCAAACACCACCAGGTAGTTCGCCTGGCTGAAAAATCCCCAGTCCGCCGGAGGGCAAAGCGCCAGCCGACCGCCATCGAGCGGACGCTGCAGCGGCTCGTCGACGGGCGGAAGGTCGGTGAGGTCGTACCGCTTGATCTCGTTTCCGGACGTTTCCGCTTCACCTTCAGCATCTTTGACACGGGCTGACGACGGTTCGCCGCTGTCGCCTCCGCAACCCGACAGAAGAAATAGTGCAATGCCGGTCACTACCATCAGATGGAAAGCGGAAATTCTCATGGTCGGCCAGTGCCCCCAATTTCCCCGATTCGTTGAACGCCATGCATGATAGCGTCTCGGCAAGCGATTTTCACGCCGGCGCAGTAGAACTGCCCTCCAAAGAACCGCGCTTCTTCGGCGAATACCCGATTGTCCCGCCCGTGGGCTATTGGCCTGTTCCGGCAGGGCAGGACGGATAGAATAGGCGTCTTTCCCTTAGCGCTGAGCACTCAATGGTCGATCGCCGCGATAAGCCCGTTGACAAGTCCAAGGGGACCATCCGCCCCACACCGGACGGCATTGAGATTGACCTCCGCGACCCGCTGATTGCCGGCCTTTTGGCCTGGCTTTGGCCGGGGGCGGGGCACCTTTACCAGCGGCGGTATGCCAAGGGGATGCTGTTCATGGTCTGCATCCTGGGGATCTTCTTCTTCGGCCTGGTGCTCGGGGAGGGAAAGGTCGTTTACGCCGCTCAGTTCCGTGACAAGGCGGAGGCCTATCCCGGGATTCAAGGAATGCTCAGCCGCTGGCCAATCGCCATGCAAATCGGCGTCGGGCTGCCGGCCAGTCCCGCCGTGTTGCAATGGCTCGGCGACAAGCCGGGTGCCCCGCCAAAGTTCGGCGCCTGGATGGCTTCGCCGGAAAATCGCAAGGAGCTCAACAAGTGGAACAAGGACTTGGGCACGCGCTACGACCTGGCGCTGCTCTACACGGTGATTGCCGGCCTGCTTAATTGGCTGGCCATTTACGATGCCGCGGCCGGTCCGGCGTTCAGCGAGCCGGCGGAGGACAAGTCCAAGGGCGGCAAGTCCAAAGACGACAAAGACGACAAGGACGGTAAGTCGAAGGATAAGCCCGAGTGACACAAACGGCGATTTGCGGAGAGCGGTTATGGTTCTTTTTGCCGGAATCTTGAATTCGCAACTGTGGCACCTGGTGCCGCTGATCCTGGCCGTGAGCCTGGTTTACGGCGCAACCCGCCATGAGCTGCTCGGCCCGATTCTGCATCACGCCTGGAAAACCGTGGTCTGGATGTTGACGTTCATGGGGGTCATCTTCGCGGCTCTGTTCGTATTGTCGTTCTGGCTTTGATGCACTACGACGTCCTCGTCATCGGCGCCGGCGCTGCCGGTCTGGTGGCCGCGGCGGAAGCTGCCTCGCGGGGAAGGCGGACGCTGCTGCTGGAGAAGAACAAGCGGCCGGGGGTGAAGATTCTGATGTCGGGGGGGACGCGCTGCAACCTCACGCACGCGACCGATAAGTGGGGAATCATCAAGGCCTATGGCGGGCAGGGGAACTTCCTGCACTCCGCACTCGCGGCGCTCTCCCCGGCTGAGCTCGTGCACATGTTTGAAGACGAAGGTGTGGCCACCAAGGTCGAAGAAACCGGCAAGATTTTCCCCGTCAGCAACAAGGCGACCGATGTTCTGGCCGCCCTCGTCCACCGCCTGGAGCGAAGCGGGGCGGAGATATCGCTGGACGAGCCGACCACCAGGTGCTCGCGCGTGGACGACAAGTTTCTGGTGAACACGCGCGGGCGCGCGCTAACCTGCGATTCCCTGCTGATTACCGTCGGCGGGAAATCCTATCCCGGCAGCGGAACAACGGGGGACGGCTATGCCTGGGCTGCAGCGCTCGGCCACTCCATAATTCCGCCCCGCCCCGCGCTCGTGCCAATTACCACGGATGCAACCTGGGTGAAATCGCTGACAGGGCTTACCATTCCGGACGTGCAAGTGAGTGTATCGGAGATCCCAAATCCTAAATCCCAAATCCCAAATCCTATCTCCTTCGCCTCCGCCCGCGGCTCATTTCTCTTCACCCATTTCGGCCTCTCCGGCCCCGTAATCCTCGACGTCAGCCGAGCCGTTACCGCTCATCCCAAACCGCGCGACTTGTCGCTCGTCTGTGACTTCCTGCCGGAAACGAAATCGCCGGAGTTGGACGAACAACTCCAGCAAGAAGCGGCCGCCGAAGGGAAGAAACAAGTGGCGGGGCTGTTTGCCAGGTACATTCCCCGCCGTCTCGCCGAAGCGCTACTCGCGCAATGCGGCCTGAACCCCGAGCTCCGTGCCGCCGAGCTGCCAAAGAAGGAGCGGGCTCGCCTGGTCGCCGCTATCAAGCAATCGGTCATCCCCGTCAGCGGCACCCGCGGGTTCGAGAAGGCCGAAGTAACAGCCGGTGGCATTTCACTGAGCGAAGTCGACTCCCGCACGATGGAAAGCAAGCTGGTGCCGGGTTTGTACTTCGCCGGGGAAATCCTCGATCTGGACGGTCCCATCGGCGGCTACAACTTCCAGGCGGCTTTCAGCACCGGCGTTCTTGCCGGCCGGCATGTATAAATTGCAACCGCAAACGCCAGGCGTCTGCTATCTTATCGCTGGAGACTGCTGCCGATCTTGAGGAGCCGCTCGTGCGCCGAGATATCGATTTGTTGCAAGCCGTTCTGGACGGCACTACCGACGTGATCTTCGTCAAGGACGCAGCGGGCAAGTACCTGTTCATCAACCGGATCGGCGCGCAGTTAGTCGGCAAGTCCATTGATGAGATCGTGGGGCAGGACGACTCGTTTCTCTTCGAGTCCTCCGTGGCTGCCCACATCCGGGCGATCGACGCTAGAGTCATGGCCGAAGGGACGCCCATCTCTTATGAGCAGCCCGGCCCTTTGCTGGCGGCCGATCATACCTTCCTGCTGACGAAGTCTCCTTATCGCAACGCGGCCGGGGAACTCCTGGGCGTGATTGGCATCGCCCGCGATATTTCGCCGCAGAGACGAGCTGCCGAGGTCCTGGCCGATAGCGCCCGCCGGTTCAGCACGCTTGCCAACAACTCCCCTACGGGCATTTACGAAACCGACGCTCAGGGGACCATCATCTACGTCAATAACAAGTGCTGCGAGCTGTTTGAAACGCCCCGCGAACAAATGCTGCAGCAAATAGGTCGAAACGTCATCCATCCCGAAGATCTCCCCTGGGTTACGGAGCGATGGCAGAGGTTCATGGCGTCGGATGACCCGTCCTATCATCTCGAATTCCGCTTCCTGTTTTCCGGGGAAAGAATCAAGCACATTGTGGCCACCGCCCTCCCCCTGCACGACGAGCAGGGGAACAAGACGGGCTATATCGGCAACATCATCGATGTCACCGAGCAGCGGCGAGCGCAGCGCGCTTTGGAGCTCGCCAACCAGGAATTGGAAGCCCGCGTCCAGGAGCGAACCAGCGAGCTGGTCGCCGCGAATGAGAAGTTGCGGCACGAAATGGCCGAGCGCCTGCGGACCGAAGAGCGGCTGCGGGAGCAGCAGTCGCAACTGGCACATGCGCTGCGAGTGCGGACGCTCGGCGAAATGGCAGCGGAGCTGGCCCATGAAGTCAACCAGCCTCTGTCCGCCATCAGCAACTATGTCCAGGGCTCCAGGCAGCGGTTGGAATCGGGCCTCTTGAGCATGCAGGAAATCGGCTCCACGCTTGACTTCATCGCCCGCGAGTCGCAGCGGGCCGCGAATGTCATCCGCCGGGCCAAGCGGTTTGCCAGCACGCAGCAACCGTCCCGCGCACCGCTGAACTTGCACAAATTGATTCATGAGGCGCTCGAGATGCTGGCCCATAAGGTCCGCGAGCGACAAATCACGGTCGACCTGCGCCTGGCCGATCGGCTGCCCCAGGCCGCGGGAGACGAATTGCAGGTGCAGCAGGTTCTTGTCAACCTGCTGCGCAATGCCGTGGAAGCCATCGGTGCCTCGCCAGCGCCGGAGCGATTGATTCAGATCACGACCCGCGCCGGCGCGGGATGCGTGGAATTTTCGGTGGAAGATAGCGGTCAGGGCTTGCAATCCGGCCAGCCGGAGCGCATCTTTGAGTCGTTCTATACGACCAAGCCCGAGGGCTTGGGGCTGGGACTTCCTATCAGCCGAACCATTATCGAGGCTCACGGCGGTCGTCTGTGGGCGGATATGCCGGGCGCGCCAGGCGCACGATTCCGGTTTACCTTACCAGTGTGGGATGATGAACCTACCCCAGAGCCCGCTACCCGATCCGACCGTTTTCGTAGTCGATGACGACCCGGCAGCTCTGCGAGCCCTCTGTTTTCTGCTGGAATGCAATGGCTGGCGGGTGGAGGGGTTTTCGTCCGCGGACGAGTTTCTGCGGCCCTGGTCCCCGGACCGGCATGGGTGCCTGCTGCTCGATGTGCGAATGCCCGGAATGTCTGGGCTGGAATTGCAAGCCGCACTGGCTCGCATCGGCAACTCCCTTCCCATCATCATGATGTCCGGGTATGGCGACGTGCCAGCTTGCGCCCAGGCCTTTCGCGCGGGAGCAGTCGACTTCCTCGAGAAGCCGGCCGACCATAAAGTCCTCCTCAGCAGAATCTTGGAGGCCGTCGAACGGGACGCGAAGCGGCGCATCGCCGAAGCGGACAACCCGCAATTCTTTGCTCGCCTACGCAACTTAACGCCTCGCGAACGGGAAGTCATGGATCGCTTGATGGAGGGTAAAACGCTCAAGCAAATCGCGTTGGAGCTCAATGTCAGCGTGCAGACGTCGTCCAAGCATCGCATGAAGGTGCTGGAAAAGCTCCGCGTCGGAAACGACATCGAGCTGCTCCGGAGGCTCTTGCGTCACCCCGTGGGGGAGCCCGTCCCGGCATAGATAAACAGCCACTGTTTTGTACAGGCGGACAGGCGATTTTTTAAGCTATGCAGCCTGCTTTTTAGAGGCGATAACATACCCCGTTCCGGACTGGATGACGAGCTGGATGAAGACATTGCCCCCCAGCCGTTGTCGCTAACAGTCGGGAACATTCTTTCGCCGGCTGGAGCTTGATATTGCCCCATCAACCCAGTCGGCGATTTTTTGCGCGCACAACCGTCGGACGGATTAACGCACTCGCTCCAGGTTGATTACTTTGCTGGCCAGCACATGGGGCTCATTCAAATCGGGGATCAGCCCCCGTTTGCCGTACAATCCCACCCGCTTGTTGATGTGGCTGCTGACGCTGAGGCCCGGCGCGGGGGAGACGAAGCAGATCCGTTTGCCGTCGGCATCGACCAGCGCGTACGGAGCGACCGGCTTGTCCGCGGACTTCACCGCCGTGAGCCAGCCTTCGCCGTCATAGGCCCGGAAGTCCCGGCTTTCGCGCGGCGCGGCGAGTTTCGCTTCCGGCTGCGACTGTACGTCAAAGGTTTCTTCGAACCGCTTGATTTTGTCCAGCATGAAACGGGCCTGGCCCCGGTCGCCGGGCGTCGCTGCTGTTTCCACAAGCCGCCCAGCGCGGTCCTTGAGTGACGAGAAATTCCAGGTGCTTTTATCGCGGGCAAGAATCAACGAAAGCTGCACGTCCAGCTCTTCCAGCTCGCGAGCGACATCTTCGCTCGAATCCGCCGCAATCGAAGCAGCCGCCGAAGAAGTTGCCGCGGCAATGCGAGCGGCAGCGGAGTTGCTCTTGATCGGCCCTTTCGCCAGGCGATTGGGACCGGCTGAGGGTGCGGGGGATGAGGATGGATGCCGCTTGCGGGCCACGAACCCATCCGGAGAAAGCGACCTCGCAGGACTCTCAACGGCGGGCTCCTCGTGGGCAACCTGACGCACAGGATATTTCTCGTTTTCATCGTCCGCGGCGAGAGTTTTTTTCTGTCCCGCCCGCGGCCAGGGTTCCGGCTTCTCCTCGCGCAAGTCCGATAAGGCAATGTTGCTTCGCTGAATTCGCGGGCGCTCCGTGATCGGCTCTTCGTGGACCACATTTGTTGCTTCAGGTTCTTCTCGCGCTTCCTGCGCGACAGGCTTCCGTTCGTCCTTCGCCGCCAACTCGCGGCTTTTGGCCTTGCGCACCTGCCGGCTATGGACCCAGCGAAACTCGCCGGCCGGAGGAGCGATCTTCAGCCACAGCTCCGTCTTCCCTTCCGCCCCTTCGACCTGCTTCTTGCCGAGGACTTCCACCCGCTCCCCCGCGGACAGCGTAACGTGCGACTTGTGCTCGCGAATTCTTTCCGCCCGCGAACCCAGCCAGGACCTGGCTTCCGGCACGATGATCTCGGCGATTCCCGGCTCCTCGGTCATCTCCAGATCGGCCTGGGGAATCCAACTGAAGCTCCCCTCCGGCGGCCGAATCGCCAGCCAATCTCCCGCGTCACGCCGGTAAACTTCCACGTGCGTTCCCGGCTCCAACTCCTGCGTGACATAAAACCTCCGCCCCGGTCCCGCGCGAACCTCCGCCCCTTGTTCAAGCACGACGGCCCCATACGGGCTTTCGTCCGCGGCGAATGAGCTCACCGCCAGGACCAAAGGCCCGAGCGCTAACCAGCCTAAGAAAATATGCCGCATCGCCAATCCCCTCGCTGACAAGTGGGGTGAAGGCCCAAGAAATTCGGGCCGCGATTTGTAACCGCTTCCGCCCCGCGGCTCAAGAGCGAAGCGACGCCGCTTGGAGCGTGCTAGCTGCAAACCAGGCGAATCCACTGACCGGGCTGCCGTTCTTGAAACTTGCCGGGCGATGGACCATAACGGAACTCGCGGCAGCGGCCGGCACTGGGTCAAATACGCACATTGCAGGATGAAAGAATGGCAAAGTATCTTGGGTTTGCTCTGTTGCCTGCCTGGGCTCTCGTTCTGGCTGCCGCCGCAAGCGGCGGCGAAAACTGGCCGGGATGGCGAGGACCGCGAGGGGATGGAACAAGTCTGGATAAGGAAGTCCCCCTTCGCTGGGACGTTCCCAAAGGCGAAGGCCTGGTTTGGAGAGTCCCCCTCGCCGGCAGCGGGCATGCCTCGCCAGTGATTTGGAACGAGCGGATCTTTCTGGCCTCGTGTGACGAAGGAACCCAGGAGCGGACGCTGGCGTGCCTGGACCGCGCATCCGGCAAGACTCTCTGGACCAAGACGGTGATTCGCGGGCCGCTGGAATCGAAGCACGCGCTCAACAGCTTTGCTTCCAGCACGCCGGCCACCGACGGCAAGCTGGTCTTCGTCTCGTTCCTGGAGGTCGATGGGAGCCTGATTCCCGCCCCCAACGTCGGCACGCCCCGGAACATCACGCCCGGCAAAATGGTCGTGGCGGCTTACGACTTCGATGGCAATCAAAAGTGGCTCGTCAGGCCCGGGTCCTTCGTCAGCGCTCACGGCTATTGCGCCAGCCCCGTCCTGTTTGAGAACTTCGTGATCGTCAACGGCGACCACGACGGCGATTCCTACCTCGTCGCCCTCAACAAACAGACCGGCAAAACGGCGTGGAAGCTGGACCGGGAGCACAAAATCCGCAGCTACGTGACCCCGCTGATTCGCGAAATCGACGGCCGCACCCAGATGATCCTCTCCGGCAGCAAGCACATCCTCAGCGTCAACCCGCGCGACGGCTCACAGCACTGGGTCGTCCAGGGTCCGACCGAGCAGTTCGTCGCCTCGATGGTGTTCGACGGCAAGCTCCTCTTCATGGCCGCCGGCTTTCCCACCTATCACGTCATGGCCATTCGCCCGGACGGCCGCGGCGACGTGACCGAAACGCACGTCGCCTGGCACGAAACCAACGCCGCCTGCTACGTCCCCTCGCCGATCGTCGTGAACGGCTTTCTCATCGTCCCCGACGACCGCGGCACGGTGAATTGCTTCTCCGCCAGCACCGGCGAGCGCCTGTGGCAGGAACGCCTCGGCCCGCACTACAGCAATTCCCTCGTCACCGCCGGCGGCCTCGTCTATCTGATTGCCGACGACGGCCGCACGAAGGTGGTTCGCCCTGGCCCGAAGTTGGACGTCGTCGCCGACAATCCGCTGGGGGAATCCTGCCATTCCTCCCCCGCCATCGCTCATGATCGCCTTTACATCCGGGGCGAAAAACATCTTTACTGCATTGGTAAGTAGGACGCTCCCGGTGTTCTTGTCGCCGCGAATGTGAATCGCTTCACCCCGTCGCCATGGTCCCACACCGCGATTCCGTTGCGGCTAGAATTCACTCTGCGCGCGTGCCAAAGTTCAAGCAATAGTCGAATGCCAGAGTTTTCCCGGGATGTTCTTTCATCGTCCACAGCCTCGTCCATCATTCGGGAGTCATCCGCCATGTCGCAGCCCGTGAATAATTCGGATGCTGATCGCAATTTGTTATTGGGCATTCTCGCGATGCAGGTCAACTTCATTGATCACGTGACGCTCCTGTCCGCCATGAATGCTTGGGCGGCCGACAAGAAGAAAACGTTGGGGCAAGTCCTGATTGAACAACAGAAACTGACCCCCGGGCAGCTCGATGCGCTGGACGCCCTGCGGGAGCAGCAATTGAAACTCCACGGCGGAAGTGCCGAGCTAAGTCTGCATGCCGTCCAGTCCGTCTCCCTGGAGTCAACGGACCTGATTTCGATCCACGACTACGACGTGCAGACCAGCGTCGCGAAGCTGGGATTCAAGACCACGGTCGACGAAACCATCAGCTATCGCCTGCCGCCAAGCGACCAGGCGCGTTACCAGAAGCTCCGGCACCACGCCGACGGCGGGCTGGGCAAAGTGTTTGTGGCGGACGACACCGAGTTGCACCGCGAAGTGGCCTTGAAGGAAATCAAGCCCGAGTTCGCGGATGACGAGAACAGCCGCAGGCGGTTCGTCCTGGAGGCGGAAATCACGGGCAGCTTGGAACATCCAGGAATCGTGCCGGTGTACGGGCTGGGTTCCTATCCGAGCGGGCAGCCCTATTACGCGATGCGGTTCATCCGCGGTGATAACCTGAAGGAGGCGATTGACCGATTTCATGCCGCCGACAAATCGCCCCGCAATCACGGGGAACGCAGCCTGGCGTTTCGCCAATTGCTGGGGCGGTTCGTGGATGCGTGCAACGCGGTGGCCTATGCCCACAGCCGGGGCGTTTTGCATCGCGATCTGAAGCCTGGCAACGTGATGCTGGGAAAATTCGGCGAAACGCTGGTGGTCGATTGGGGTTTGGCAAAGTCCGGCGCCAAGGATCAACGATTCCAGAGCGTGGCCGAAGACCTGGAGGCCGAGCCGACGCTCCGGCCTGTCTCCGGAAGCAGCGTCGAGCCGACGATGGCCGGCGCCGTCGTCGGAACTCCTCCGTACATGAGCCCGGAACAAGCTGAGGGCCGGATCCGAGACCTCGGCCCTGCCAGCGACATTTATAGCCTGGGCTCGACCCTGTACGTGCTGCTCACGGGAGAGAAGCCGTATGCCGCAACAAACAAGGAGGAGGTTCTGGTGCAGGTGCGCCGCGGCCAGTTCTCGCCGCCGAAACAAGTGAAACGGAATACCCCCGCAACTTTGGACGCGATCTGTTGCAAGGCAATGTCGCTGCAACCCAAAGATCGTTACGACACCGCGCTCGCGCTGGCTTCCGATCTGGAACACTGGCTGGCCGACGAACCCGTCGCTGCGTACCCGGAACCTTGGACGACGCGTGTCGCGCGCTGGACGCGACGGCACCGAACTGCCGTCGCGAGCGCCTTCGTCTTCCTCGCCTGCGCAGTATTCGGGCTGGCGGTGAGCACCGTTCTGGTTTCCGCGGAGCAGCGCAAGACCGCGGCGCAGGAACGGATCGCCCGCGAACAGAGTTACAACATCATTCGCCTGATTGAGACGTCGGAACCGGAATTTGCCATGATCCCGGCGCTGCACGATCGGCGGGCCGATCTGCTGAAGACGTCTTCCGAGGCCTGCCGCCAGTTCCTGCGGCGAGACCCGGACAATCTCGAACTGGTGCAGCAGTCGGCTCGGATCTTTAGATTTACTGCGAATTTCCAGCGTCTCACCAACCAGACCGCGGAGGCGGAATCGTTCTACAAGGACGCGATCGACCTTAATAAGAGTCTCGTCAAAGCATTTCCGAAGCAGGTCGAGTTTCGACTCCAGCGATCGGATGTGCATCGGGATTATGCCAACTTGCTCGTCAATGTCGGCCGCTTGCAACAGGCCGCGGAGCATCTTGGCGAGGCGGAGGCGATTGCCGAAGACCTCACCGGAGGTGATCGTGAACATCCCGTTTTCCGCCGCAGCCTGGCTCTGGCAACGCTGAACAAGGCCCGAGTCGCGTATCGACAGGGGAAGCACCAGACATCCCCAGAGACAGCTGCCGACCTGAAACGGTCCGTGGACTTGCTCCGCGGGCTCGTGGACGGGCCGCCCGATCGACGGCACCCATATGATCCGCTGCTGCTCGCTGCCGCCCTCAATCTGACCGGCATCGTCCAGCGGGAAGTCGGCAAGTTCGACGACGCCGAAAAAAGCCACTCCGCAGCGGCGCTGTTGCTGAAGGAAATGCAGGACAAAAAGTCTCACGGGGTCAACGAAGCAGACATCATCCATTTTCGGGCCGAATGCCAAATCGAACAGGCCAAGACCTGGGCGAAAATCGCCAAACCAAAGTATCTGTCGTCCGCCGAAGCCAATATGGGGCTGGCGATCAACAAATTGATCCAACTGGCCCGCGACTATCCCAAGATTCCCACTTACCAAGAGTCATTGGCCAAGGCCTATCGCGAACGGGGCGAAGTCCGCATTCAGGCGGGAAACTTCTCCGGAGCCAGGGACCACTTCCAGATCGCTCGCGATCTGCTGGTAAGTCTGACGCGCAAATACGAAAAGTTGCCGGAATTACATGCCGAACTTGGCAAGAGCCATGCCGGGCTGGGTAGAGCGGCGCTTGAACTCAAGGATGCCGAAAGCGAGCCGCACTACAAGCAAGCGGTCTTGGAGATTCGCAAGGCATGCGCGAGTTCTCCCGATGACTCGCGCTTCAAACAGTGGCTGGCCGAATTGGCGGACGTGCGTAAATGAATGGTGCAACTTACGGTGCGCCCGGATCAGAAATGTACTCAACAGGCGCATCCACCGGAGGCAATGTGTCAGGAGTAGGTGTTCCTGTCGCAATCTGGATGGTAACGGTGAGCAAGCCTTCGGTTGGGTCCCCGCCTCCCCCCGGCGAGCCGCTGACAATTCTGAGTGCCAGCCGCTTCTTGTTGGGCGGTTGTGCGAGGACCGTCGCCGTGAAGTAAAAATCGTTATCGTCATCCCGGCAGGTCGCACCGATAATCTCACCGGGGTTCGGGGCTGCCGGATTCGCAACGTCAGGGAAATTGCCCTTCCGCTTGAGAAGCAAGTGGCTAGTTTTTCCAGTACTGTAATTCACAGATTGACGACCATTGGGCTTGTTGGGCACGCTTTATTCTCCTGACGCAGGGTTTCAAACACCAGCCAATTCCGCCAGAATGCCCAAATTACCTGGGCCGCGCCGTATTGTCAATTTAATATTCCTTTGCTTTTCGACAACGCGAATTACCCAAGGGTCAAATCCAGTTTTCAGCATGATTTACAATCGTCACAGTGCGGGAGTTTATCTGCGGGATTAAGATTCTCCCTGGATATGCAAAGGGACTTCGCCAGACGAGAAGCAAGGGAACAGCGATGCCATTTCAAATGACCTTGCCAGTCCGCTATCACCAGCAGGACGGCACGTTTTTCTGCGGACCGGCATGCGCCCAGATGGTCTTGGACGGGACGGGGGCGGGACTCCTGGACCAGGTGTATCTCGAGGGGGAGATCGATTCGCAGCCAACAATCGAATCCGACTGGACCACTTCGCCGGATCAATTGGCCGGCGCGCTCAACAACAATCGTTCACCGGCGTTTCTCGGTTCCTATGCCTTGTGGTCCTTGGACAGCAAAGATGCTCTGGGGCGTAAAATCGTCTGGTCCTTGCATCATTACGGGACACCCGTGATCGCACTGGTCTACGGGCGGGGTCATTGGCTGGTGGTAAATGGCTTTGAGGCGAGTGCAGCGCCGACAGGACCGGATGACACTTCGTATAGCATCACCTCGCTGGATCTTCGTAACCCGACCCCAATTCCCGCTTCCCCACCGCCTCCACACTCCGCCAGTGATGTATGTGGATCCGATGACGAGCATGGATTCACCGATGAGCATGTCCCCTATTCCCAATGGGAGTATTCCTACTTGTATGCCGTGGGGGGCAGCTCCCATTGGGCAGGCAAATTCCTGGCCGTTTGCGATTCTGATCCGCCACCTTCGCGGATCGGCCTCCAGGCGGAGCTGGTGCAGCGCTTGCCCGGGGATCAAATCATCCCGCAGGAACGGGTCGGTGACCTGGCAGTTGCCGGGCTGAAGCAGTATGGACTCGGCAAACGGGGATCATGGAGCAGGTTCCTGGCGGAGACGAGTCCCGGAAGGCCGATGCTGGTGCAGCGCCTCGACCGGCGGGACACGTTTTACTACATCGTGCCAATGAAGGGGAAAAAAAAGGCGATTCCCGTGCTCGTTTGCGTAGACGCCCGCTTCGGCCATTACCAGCAAGCCGCCCGGATTTCGGACCCGGGGGGAAACGCGCTGGCCAATCTGAATTTTGATCCGAAGGCAATCTTAAGTAAGGTTCTGAGCCAACCCATTGATCTGGGCCGCCGGGGAAAGATTCAGTTGCGGGCGGAGGGATGTGTTCTGTACCCCACGCTGGTCTGGCGGCCGTGCCGCGAGTCGATGTCGCCGTACCTTCCATTCTTCCTGGTCATTTCCGGTGACCTCCGGATCTATGTCCGCGTGGACGGACGGGTGCTCACGAAATTGCACACAAGAGATTACGGGAACTAGGGGAGCGGCCGGGAACAGCCAGCGCAGCTTCCCCGGCTACAACCCCCGCTTGTACTTCTTCGGCGGCCGTTTCATCAGCGACGTTGGCGGAGCGGCAGGTGTGGCACTGGCTAGAACGCCTCGTGGAGATGCCGCCATCACGAAAAGCCGAGGCGTTCTGCCAGTGCTGAGTCTGGCCCGATTCAGCACTCGGCGAGCGCCTGTGGCAGGAACGCCTCGGCCCCCACTACAGCAATTCCCTCGTCACCGCCGGCGGCCTCGTCTATCTGATCGCCGACGACGGCCGCACGAAAGTGGTTCGCCCCGGTCCGAAACTGGAAGTCGTGGCCGATAACCCGCTGGGGGAATCCTGCTACTCCTCCCCCGCCATCGCCCATGACCGGCTTTACGTCCGGGGGGAGAAGAATTTGTACTGCATCGGAAAGTAGATCAGCGGAGAGTCGCTGCTGGTATGATGTTGAATGAGTCTTGCAATCCCGACCAGCCATGGCAGCCAGCCGCTGAATGTCGCCTCTTACGCAGACAGTGTTACCCAATGCAAAAATTCAATTCCGGCCGCCTGGCTTGGTGTGCCGTTTTGTGGGCTTCTGCCTTCCAGGCCGTCCTTGGCGCTGATTACATGCAGTGGGGTGGATCAGCTACCCCTGTGAAGCTATCAGATTTGAGCGGCGAGGAGGCGGGCGGTGGAGACGTGGTGGTCGGTTTTTCCGCTGGTTCGTTTGGGTCTGGGTTTCTTTGGTCCGCGGACGTTTTTGCGGTAGGAGT
>JBPCKT010000002.1:0-73163 GCA_051004015.1 Pirellulaceae bacterium
TTCATCGCTTGCCGCCAGCCAGGTTGTCGCAGGCGACCGGCATACCCAATCCTGTCCGCTGCACCCCCAAGGAGGCGATCGAGCGCGGTTATCCGTACATCATTTACATCGACCGCACGGAGGAAATCAAAGAGGGACACCGGAAGTACCTCCGGGAACTCGATGCCAAACGGAGAAGGGAGGAGTGGTGAAGATGGTTGGACCGAGTCGTTGGAGTGCCGCCTTCAGGCGGAATGGGGAGCCGGCGAGCGGCCAGCGTGAGCTGGCCGGTAAGTCTGCCTCCTGGAGACGCCAGATTTCTCGCGCGCCGAGTCACCGGCCAGCTTACGCTGGCCGCTCGCCGAGGAAAAACGCGGCTTGATTGCGGGTCTCCCTCCGAAAGCTTAGAATTTTACTACTCCTTAGAATCCTACTTTTTGGCTGCTAGCCATGTTCCATCTCCTTGTCACCAGCGGTCCGTCCCAAGGGACGCGCTATGAGCTTGTCGATGGCGAGTACGTGCTGGGGCGAGACCCGGGCGAGTGCCAGATTCCCATCAAGGATGTCCCCGCGGTCAGCCGCAAACATGCCCGGCTGTTCAAATCTGGCAACAGCTATGCGGTCGAGGACCTGAAGAGCCGCAACAAGACGTTCTTGAATGCCGAACCGGCGGGCATCGAGGAAGCCCGGCTGTTGCGGCACGGGGATCAAATTCGGATCTGCGAGGTGACGTTCGTCTTTGAGGCGGACGTACCGATTGCCCCCGGAGCCAAGGTGCCGAAGATCGTGGATGGAGCCAACCTGGCCCAGATGAGCGATGACGATCACGAATCGCTCAACTCCACCATCCTCAAGTCGTTTCCGGTCGACGTTTCCTCTTCCAGCCAGGGGAGCGTCCGCCTGACGGCCAGCCCGGAAGTGAAGCTGGCGGCCCTGATCGAGATTACGCAGAACCTGGGGAGGGCCATTTCCCTGGACGAGGTGCTGCCGCAGGTGCTCAAGAGCCTGTTCAAAATCTTCGTGCAGGCGGACCGCGGCTTTATCGTGCTGCAAACGCCGGACGGCAAGCTGATTCCGCGATGGGTCCGGCTCCGCCGCGAAGACGGGAACGACACTATCCGCATCAGCCGCACCATCATCCGCAAGGTGATGGAGTCGCGGGAGGCAATTCTTTCGGCGGACGCGGCGACGGACGACCGCTTCGAGATGAGCCAGAGCATCGCCGATTTTCGCATCCGCTCCATGATGTGCGCCCCGCTGCTGGACAACGAAGGGACACCGATGGGGGCGTTGCAGATTGACACGCTCAATCAGCGGCAGAAGTTCCAGCCGGAAGACCTGGAGCTGCTCATCAGCGCCGCCGCTCAGGCATCCATCGCCATCCAGAACGCCCAGATGCACGATGCTTCGCTGCGGCAAAAGGAAATCGAGCGGGACATGCAGTTGGCCAAGGACGTGCAGCGGGGCTTTTTGCCCGAATCGCGGCCCGACCTGCCAGGCTACGCATTCTTCGACTACTACCAGCCGGCCGAGCAGGTGGGTGGTGACTACTTCGACTACATTCCGCTGCCGGATGGCCGCATTGCCATTGTCGTGGCCGATGTCGTGGGTCACGGCATTGCCGCGGCGCTGCTGATGGCCAAGCTCTCCGCGGAGGCCCGTTTCTCCCTCTATTCCGAACACGAGCCCGCTGCCGCCATCACGCGGCTGAACGACAAGCTCAGCAAATTGAACATCCAGCGGTTTGTGACGCTGATCTGCGCGGTGCTCTGCCCCAAGACTCACAAGCTGACCATCGTCAACGCGGGGCACATGGCCCCCCTGGTCCGGCGGAAAGGGGGCGCCATCGAAGAACCAGGCGAAGCCGAGGCCGGACTGCCGCTGGGCATTAACGAGGGTGTCATCTATGAGCAGGTGGAAACCACGATTGGCCCAGGCGAGACGGTAACGCTCTACACCGACGGCATCAACGAATCCATCGATAAAGCGGGGACCTTTTACACCATCGAGCGGATGCGCAAGCACGCCCGCGAGAATGACCAAGGGCCGGAGCACTTGGGCAACCTGATTGTGAAGGACGTGGCACGGTTCCTTACCGGGGCGATCCAGAACGACGATATGTGCCTGGTCTGTTTTGGGAGGAGCTAGGCGAGCGGAATTTCCTTCGCGTGCTCGATTCCATGACGACTTCCCGTTTGCCCTATCCGTTGAAAATCCTCGTTGCGGCGGCGGCCGTAGCCGTACTCATCGTGGTGGTTATGGAAACGCGAAAACGCTGGCCCACAGGTTCGCCCGCAACTAAGCCTGCATCAGGCGCGAATGCCCCTTCTGGTCTCTACGCCGATTCTCTGGCCCGCGTCCAGGAGATCATCGCCGTGCATACGGCCAGCGTACCGGAGGTCGTCACTCCGGGCATGACTCTGGTGGACCTGGGAATCGATCCGCTCACCCGCGTGGAAGTGGCCGATGCTTTGGAAACGGCCTTCCAGATCGCACTCCCGAGCGAAGAACTTGCGGCAGCGACGACGGTGGACGACCTCGTTCAGCTTGTGGTGAAGCAGCAGCAGAATGCCCCGAGCAATTCCAAGCGACCCTGAACAGGTCCAACTCCAAGCGTTATTTCGGCTTGTGCTTGAGGGGAGCCACGCCGCGAGAGACGGGGCTGACGGCCAGCCGGCGGGGTGCGAGGTGGGCAAACTTCGCTTCCAGCTCGGCAAAGTTCCGCTCCATCTGGATGCGAAAACGGGCGTACGAATCCAGCTCCACCGCGATCCGGCCGGTGGAGTCGTCGTCACTCAAAACCACGAATAAGGACTGCGGGGCGGGCTGGGTCACGCCATGAACTCCCAAAGTTGGCGGAAAAATCAAGTCTCCAAAGGATTCGGCACATCCCTGCAAGATTATTCGCTCGCCGGCCTCTTCTATTGTTAGACGGTCCTGAAACCCGAATAGTTCGCGCAAAAAAATAGCCCGCACGTTGTTGTGCGGGCCATTCCGGTTGCTGCCATGCGAAGCACCGCCGCCCGAAGGCGGTACTCCAACATCTATTCCTTCTTCTCTTCCGGCTTGCGCTCGGGGCGCCCTTCCGGCCGGCCTGCTTCGGGCCGTCGGCCAGCTCCTTCGCGGAATCTTTCGCCCATGACCTTGATTTCGCTCTCTTCAAGCTGGCCGTCGCCGTTGGCGTCGATCCGGTCAAAATTGTCCTTCATCCGGTCAGGGGCTTCGTCTTTACTGATCTTGCCGTCGCCGTTCTTGTCGGCTTCCTTCAGGCGGCGGAGCATCTCTTCTGGATTGAAGCGGCCGGCAATTCCCGGCTGACCGGGCTGGCCGGGGCGACCGGGGGCACCGAAGTTCGGCAGAATCTCTTCGCGGGAGAGTTTGCCGTCGCCGTTCTTGTCGAGCGCAGCCAGGGCTTTGGATGCCCCTTCGATTTCGGCCTTGGAAATCTCGCCGTCACCGTCGGCATCCAGGGCTTTGAGCACCGGCAGAGCAACCATAGGTCCGGCGCCAGGACGTCCCGGCTCGCCGGGGCGGCCTTCCGGGGGATGGCCGCCTTCGGGACGCCGCTGAGTGAGCGCCCGAACAAACTGTTCTTTGGTCAAGGAGTCGGCTCCCAGGCGATCGGAGATTCGCTGAAACATTTCTTTCTGCTCGTCGGGGACTTCGTCCTTGGTCAATTTGCCATCGCTGTTGGCGTCATGCTTGGCGAAGGCTTCCTCAGCGGCCTTCGCGTCTCCACCACCGGAGGCGGGGGTGCCCGGCGGTGCTCCTGCCGGCCGCCCCCCCAGGGCTCCTGCGGTCCGCGCAAACTCCTCGGCTTCAATAAAGCCGTCCTTATTGGCGTCGAGCCGATCGAAGTTCTCCTTCATCCGATCGGGGGCTTCTTCCTTGCTGATTTTGCCGTCTCCATTCTTATCCAGCCGGGTCAAAAATTCCTTGATATTGGTAGCCCCCTCGCCACCAGGGCGGCCTGCGCGACCGGGTTCACCGGCGAGTGGCGGCTTGGCTTCGGCGGACTTCTGTGTCCCCTTGGCGAATTCATCCTTGCTGAGCTTCTTGTCGCCATTCTCATCCGACACTCGCACGAGGCGGTCGAACAGGGTCTTCTTGCTCCCCTCAACTTCGTCGTCGGAAATGAACCCATCCTTATTGGCATCGAGCTGCGTGAAGAGGTCTGGGTCTTCCGCAAATAGCAGAGCGCCGAGGGCCCCGCCTCCCAGAACTACGCCCCCGAGTACCGCAATCGAAAACAGTAACTTGTGCATGATGATTCTCCGAAAATTGCCGGCAACAGCCGGATGCGATGGAAGCCTGTGAAAAACGTCTCCGCGATCCAGGGTCATAAACCCCCGCCGCGGCCAAAAGTTGCGAAAGTCCCCACCCCTATCACTGTGTCAGCATACCCCCGTGACAAATTCGCCGCAGCCGTGGGATCACACTTACCGACAAATCCGGCCGCACCGATTCTTGCACACCCCCGCGGGAGTTAGACGGTTTGGACATGCAGTTTATTGCCTGGCTAGAGACCAACTGCGTCGATATCCCCAATTAACGATGGCTCATCTTCCCCCCGCCTGGACCTTGGCGAGCAAGTCTTTGGCTTGCCGTTCTTCGGGCGCCAGCTTGAGTGCGGCTTCGAGGTGCTCTTTCGCTTCCTCCCGTTTCCCATCGGCCAGCAGCAACTCGGCCAACTTGATACGGGCGAGGACACGGCTGGGGCGGAGGCGAACCGTGGCGGAAAAGGCCTCGCATGCGTCGCTGGGCTGATCGAGTTGGAGAAGCGCGAGCCCCAGATTGTACCAAGCATCGACAAAGTCCGGCTTGAGTTCGACCACAAGGCGAAATTCGGCTGCCGCATCGGAGTAATTCCCCAACTGGAAGAAGGCGACGCCGAGCTGGAAATGCAGCCGTTCGTCATTTGGTGAGCCAATCAATTGGTGGCGGAGAAGAGACTCTGCGTCGCGAGGCTGGCCATCCCGGTTGAAGGCCCGCGCTAGCTTCGCGGCAGCGGAGGAGCCATCGCTTCCCTCCATCAGCTGGGACAGAGTTTCTTTCGCGGTGGTTTCGCCGCTTTCGGCAAGTTGCTCCGCTCTGGCCAGCCGAGTGGCGCGGTCCTGGCTCAGATCGAAAACGTCCGCAACATCCGGATCCTCCCAGGAAGTGAAACCGTCCGGGATCTGCTCGAGCGCCGCCACTGCCTTGGCTTCCCCTTGGGCGTCATGCGTCCGGCGGCAAAGGTGGGCCAGCAGCAAGTGCGGCGCGCGCTTGTCGGCAGCACCGGCAGCACACCGCTCGGCCCAAGATTTGGCTTCTTCAAGCTTGCCCCGTGCCAGGAGCAGCCGAGCCTGGGCGAACTGCGCGCGAGAATGGGATGGTGCGTGGGCCAGGACTAGTTGGAGCTGCGACTCTGCCTCCTCCAGTTCGCCTCGCTCGAGCAGCGTCTCCACAAGCCGCAATTGCACGTGCGCCCGTTTGCCGCATCGCGCCGCGGCTCGCCGGTAGGCGGCGAGCATCTCATCACCATCGGTGTGGATCAGGCTCACGCCGAGCAGGTATGGCCAGCGGTAGTCCCCTGGCGCGAGCCGCTCCGCGTTGCGAAAACAACCTTGCGCCTGGGGCTCGAAGTTATGTGCGAAGTAGACGGCCCCCAGATCGCCCCAGGCTGCAGCCGAGCGGCTGTCAATCGCCACGATCGCGGCGGCACTTTCCATCAGCTCGCGGACGCGCGGCTCCAACGGCTCGGTAGCGGCGCTCGGCAACGCCTCCAGAGCCGGCTGGAAGAGCCACCGGGCCGCATTGACGCCCGCGGCCAGAATTGCCAGACCCAGCAGGACCACCACCAAACGCCGCAAGACACCCCTTGATTTAGGTGCCGTCCCTTTTTCGTGCTTGGGATTCATGGCTGCGCTCCTTCGCCGCGGCGGAGCGTGAGGAAGTCGTTTGCGTTACCCCCCTGGAAGGTTTCCTTCGCTCCATCCGGCCAAGAGACATCGATCCGGTCGAACTTCGCCGACATTCCCAGCCCGAAGTGAGCCCGCGGATCGTTGCTGGAAAGGTAACTGAAGGCGGGGTTGATGTCGCGCGACAAGCGCAATTTGCCCGCCGTCACCGTCACCGTTGCGCCATAGGCGTCGCGGCCGCCGTGGCGAGGATCAATCGCCCGCACCATGAGCCAACTTCCTTTCCGCTGGGCCGCATTGAGAAAGATCCGCGCGGGACCATTCACTTCGGAGGTGACGACATCCAGATCGCCGTCGTCGTCCAGGTCTCCCACCGCCAGCCCGCGCGTCACGCGCGACTGGGCAAGGAAACCGTCAGCGGCCGCCGCCACCGTTGCAAAGATCCCGTCGCCGTCGTTCAGGAAGATCTGGTTTCGCTGGGCGTAGGGCTCCCAGAAGGACTCGAGGCGTGTCGCGGGCACTGCCGCTGGGAGCAGCCGGACATGTCCATTCCCTTTGACCAGGTCGAGATCACCGTCGAGGTCCAAGTCAACCAGAGCCGTCCCAAAGCCGGTGGTGCGAATGGTCGGAGCCACGAGGCCGGCAGTGGCCGTCCGGTCTTCAAAGATGCCTGGCGCGACTTGCAGATAGAGCGTGCTGTATTCCCCGTCGATGTGAGTCATGAAGAGATCCTGCCGCCCGTCCCCATCGACGTCCCCCGCGGTCACGCCCATGCTGGCCTGCGGCGCTCCGGCGGCATTGTAGGCAGCACCGACCTGGATCGCTTCGTCCACGAAGCGCTGGCCGCCTTGGTTGACCCACAGGAAATTCGCCTTGCCGTCGTTGGCCGCGTAGAGATCGACCCAACCATCGCCGCTCAAGTCCGCGGGCAACACTCCCAGACCGGGCCCCGGCTTGGCATCGATCCCGGTTTCGAAGCTCACGTCCCGAAAGCGCGGCTGTTTGCCGGACCCTTCTCCAGTCAGATTGCGGAAGAGCTTGGCGGAAACGGACTGGAACGAGTGGGGGCCGGTATAATCGTCCCTCCCATTCGCCGGAATGAAGCGGTGCGAGGGATAGTAGTCCACGTAGTTGACCACGTACAAATCCAGCCAGCCGTCCCGGTCAAAATCCACGAGGCAGGCGGAAGCCCCCCAACCTGGATTAGCGATGCCAGACGCCTCGGTGATGTCCTCGAACCTTCCCTCGCGGTTGAGAAACAGCCGATCGCTGCCGTACTTGGAGACAAAGAGATCCGGCCAGCCATCGTTATTGATGTCCCCGACGGCGGCCCCCATGCCATAGGCTGCATGATCTTCCAGCCCCACCGCAACGGTCACGTCTTCAAAATGGCCCTTGCTCGTCTGCGCAAACAGGCGGCTGGTTGCGGAAAAGCCGCTGCCAGCAATTGGTTTCATGGTCGTGGCCGCCAGCGGCATTCCCTGCACGAGAAAGACGTCTAGATCTCCGTCTTGGTCATAGTCGAACAGCGCAACCCCCGACCCCATAATCTCAGGAAAAAAGTACTTGCCGGAGTCGCCGCACCAGTGGCGAAAAGTGAGGCCGGCGAACTGGGTGATTTCTTGGAAGAAAGGGGGCGACTCCTCTGCCGCCGCTGGTTTGGGCCGTGACATGGTTTCCACCGCCAGCCTCGGCCAAAACCGCCACCCAAGAAAAACTCCGCCAGCGATCAGGGCCAAAACCCAGATGATACGGCTGGAGTTCAAGGGAGATCTCATGAGCTCACGGAGTGAGCGGATTACAATTCTCTGTCGCTCGCGCGGGATTTCCTCAGCCAGCAAGGAAAACGTCGCGGCCGTGATCTGTCCGCGCGTAGGAGAGATTGGGTACTTCGCATTTGATCCGGCGGGCAAGAAATAATCGCGGGGGGAACAATTCCCCCCGCGCATGAGACGATTCGCTTACTTAGTAGCGGGTACAGCCGTTCCGGATGCACCAGGTGCAGCCGTACCGGATGCATCAGGTGCAATGGGGCCCTCTGGTGTGGAGTTAATGCCAGGCATCTGAGGCGGCTTGAAGGACATCGGGTCGGCTATTGCCGGCGCAGGGCCTTGGGTTGCTGGAGGAGGTGTCTTTCCGCCACACCCTGCAAATGCAAGCGCGCAGATTGGTGCGACGAGCATCAGCCAGAGGAACGCATTTTTCATGAGTTGATTCCTTGGAAAATCGAGTTCTGCTCAGATGGGGAACGACTTCGTATTAGTCGTCAAAGACGCTGGACGTATTCGACTTGTGAACGGTATACCCTTGGAAGTAGTGGATGCCCGCATAAACATTGCCCCACCGTCCGTAAGCGTCACCGATGCCGCTGCCAGCCACGCCACGGATCGGCCCCCCATAGTTAATGTTCCGGTTGAGGAACTTTACGGACCCGTCCACCAACGTGAACTGAGCACCATTAGGATGGGCACTCGAAGGACCAGGCCACTCGGTATTGATCCCCCAATGGTTAAGGTACACCGGCGCCATGATATGGGGGCTTGCCCACGGTCCCCAGAGTGATCCCGAGCTTCCGTCGGCCCTGAGTAACGGCCCAGCCGCATCACGCACCCACACGTGCTGATTGTCCCAGGCAGTCGGAGACACGAGGAGTGACCTGACGACCGCTTCGCTGCCGGTGTTACGAGCCCTGAAACCGGGACCTTCGCCCCACCGCGGTCCACTTGCGGCACCGGTGGAACCGACTTCACCTACTAATATGACATTCGACGTTCCATCCTTGACGTCGTGAAGGCCAACAGGGTCGATCTCGGGAAACATGCCAGCTACCCCGACATCGCCGTACTTGTAACGGTGCCATGCCCAACCAGAACTCCCCGCGTAGGAGGTCCATCCAAAGCCATGTGGAAGGGTTACAAACTTTGGATCGGACGGGCACTGAAAGAGGGGGATGGTGATGGACCTGAGTAGCTTGCCGTCCGTCATTCTCTGATTGAAGGCGGGGAGGTTGAAGTTGATCTGACTTTGAATCCCTTGTTGCTCCATTTGTGACAGGCTTAAAGCAATCCAACTGAAATTCCGATGTTCACCAACGACTAAGGGCCCACCGTTGGGGGCCAAGATGGACGTCTCTAGTTTCGAGGTGCGGGCCCCCCAAAGGGTGTTGGGCGGGAACGTCTTATGGGTATCATGATAAAGGTGCAGTCCAATACCAATCTGCTTCAGGTTACTGGCACAATTAATGCGCCGCGCAGCTTCGCGCGCAAATTGAATCGCCGGGAGCAACAGTGCCACCAGCACGCCAATGATCGCAATGACCACCAACAGTTCGACCAGCGTGAACGCCGATCGCCTCAATCTCGCAGATGACTTCATAAAACCTCCAATGAATCCTCAATAAAAACGGACGCTGATTGAGCCGAGGTTGCCTGAGCCTCGTCTCGAATCGACCCCAGCGGCGGAGAGCAGAAAAGGTGCCCGAACCCCGCTTCCATTGATTAGCCTATTCGTTTGAAACGCGAATTGCTAGCCTGAGTTTGGCAATTTCTTCATTTTTTTCAGGCACCTTTGAAACCCTGGTTCGGCTGGTCACCGCCGGCTCGGTACGCCAAGTCTCTCGCCGAGGAGGCGACATTCTGTCGTAAAGGAAAAAACTGGGGAAAAGAACGGCAGTTGGCCAGTACGTTTGTCTTGCCGCGAATTCCAGCGTTGCCTATACTCCCGCTGGCATCCGAGTGAAATTAGGTGCCGGAAACTACTCTGGGCGGAAACAATTTCGCGGAGCGTGCGTAAGGAAGGGTGAGGCATTCGCCTCAGCATGTGTCCATCGAAAGGAGTCCACTGGCAAAAACGGAGTCTGGCCGCCGAATGTGCCCACATCCTGTGGGTGCGAACACTCATGTTGCTCTCCGGCAACAAGTTGTTCCCAAAGCACCAACTCCACGGCCGGCGTTCCGCCCTGTCCTTCGGCAGAGCCGGAATAGGCGCTTTCAATGGGGGAAACCGGTACAGGAGGATACCGCGACAATTGGGTTCTAGTCGCCGCGTTTTGCGGACGATGTTAGGGGTGTCATCGTGCTAGCGTTCGCTATCGTCTCGCCAGCCACGGAAAGCGCCTCTGACATGGATCTGCGACGCCCGACTATGCAACCTGTGACCTAGAATTGAGGGACGTTATCAATCGTCCCTCCGCGTTTTCCGCACCTTTTTTGGAACTGGCGCAACTGTGATTCCGGTTTGGGCATCCCGCGAAACCGGGCCGCAGTCTGTCGCCGCCGCATGGAGAGACGTACGATGGTAATCCAAGGCACTGCCCACGTTCATGCCCCGCAGGGAATTTCGGCACCGCACCGGAATGTTCCCGCAAACGGCCCCAGTAGCACGCCCGCCAGCTACGGAGTGGACCAATTGGACATTTCCCCCGAAGCCGATCTTGTCGCCCAGGTTCACAACCTGCCGGACATCCGCGAGGATCGCGTGGCCCAAATCAAGGCCCAGATCGCCGACGGTACCTACGAGACCGAAGCGAAGCTCGACCTGGCCCTCAGCCGGCTACTCGACGAGATTGGATAATTCCCTGCACAGTAGAAACGAGTGGCACGCCCACGGCTTTGCGTGGGCGTGATTGCGGCATCTCTCCGCACTGTATTTTCTCCGCACCTTGGCATGGACGCTTCCCCCTCTTAGAATCTTATTGAGACAGCAGACCTATCCCTCCCGCCCAGTTTGGCCTGATTCCGGCTGCTGTTTTCGCGGGTTGTCTCAATAAGTGCTCTATGTCCGACTCTGATTCGCTCGGCTCCGTGCAAGTTTCCCTGTCGCCACGGGACCGCTTCGTGGAGTTCCTCCAAAGCCGTGGGATGCGGGTGACGGCGCAGCGTCTGGCGCTGGTGGACCAGGTTTTCAGCCATCACGAGCACTTTGATGCCGACCAGCTTATGGAGCAACTGCCGAAGTCCGGCCAGGCGGGGCATGTCAGCCGGCCGACCGTCTATCGCACGCTGGCCGAATTCGTGGATGCCGGGCTGCTCCGCAAATTCGTCCTCAACGGCCGGGCCGTCTACGAACACGACTATGGCTATCCGCAGCATGACCATTTCCACTGCACCGAGTGCAACCGCCTCCTGGAGTTCGAGAACAAGGGCTTGGTAGCCCTGCGTGACGAGGTCGCTCGCGAGCACCACTTCCGCGTCACCAGCCACCGCCTCATCATCAACGGCATCTGCCAGGACTGCGCCCGGGCCAAGCGCAAAAGCCGCAGCCGGATGAATATGATCTAACGGCTGGCACTTGGATTTCGGGACTCGGAAGTCAGGGCGCACTGAATCGGAAGAGTGATTTGAAATTTGAGATTTGAAATCTGAGACAGGGGAACAGCCGGCATGTACAGCAAATCCGCCCTGATGGCGATCGTTCGGGAAAAGGCCCTTCAACTGGGTCAATTCAAGCTGGCATCGGGGAAAATGTCCCCCTTCTATCTCGACTGCCGCAAGGTGACGCTGGATAGCGGGGGGGCGAACCAGATTGCCGATGGGATGCTGGAGGTGCTGGCTGCCGATTGGCCGGATGCGGTCGGCGGGATGGCGATCGGGGCCGATCCGATCACCGCGGCCATCATTACCGTGGCGGGGCGAAGCGGCAAATCGCTCAAGGGCTTCATCGTCCGCAAGGAAGCCAAGCAGCACGGCACCGGGCGGGACGTGGAAGGCCCGGTCAATCCCGGCGAGCGGTGCGTCATCGTGGAGGATGTCGTCACCACCGGCGGCAGTTCGCTGGCCGCCATCGAAAAGGCCGAAGCCTTCGGCCTGAAAGTCCTCGGCGTCCTGGCCATCATCGACCGGCTGGAAGGGGGCGCGGCGGCGCTGGCCGCCAAGGGCTACAAGCTCCAAACACTACTGACCATCCGGGATTTTGGAATCGAGCCGGCGGTTGGGTGAGTCAGTTCGTAGTAACCGGCTTTAGCCGGTTAGCCCGCTGAAGCGGGTTACTACGAACAGCCCCGTGCCGCTATACTTGGACCACTCTGGAATCGCCCGCCCATGTCCCGAGAGCCCATCCTCACTTCCGCCGCCGCAAACCCCGAGGAGGAGGACCGGGAACTCCGTCCCCAGCGGATGCGCGACATGGTTGGCCAACGGGAAGTGATGGAGCGGCTGGACATCGCGGTCGATGCGGCCCGCAAACGGGGAGAGTCGCTGGGGCACATCCTCTTCGACGGACCGCCCGGTTTGGGCAAGACGACCTTCGCCACCTGCATCCCCCGCGAGCTCAATGTGCCGCTCGTCACCTCCAGCGGCCCCGCGCTCAAAGCGCCGAAGGATTTGATTCCCTATCTCACGAATATGGAAGAGAACGCGGTCCTGTTCATCGACGAAATCCATCGGCTCCCCAAGCCCGTGGAAGAGTACCTCTACACGGCCATGGAGGACTTTCGGCTGGACATTGTGCTGGGCGAGGGAGTCAACGCCCGCACAATTAACCTCAAGCTGAAGAAGTTCACGCTCATCGGCGCTACCACCCGCGCGGGAATGCTTTCCGCCCCGCTGCGGGACCGGTTTCACATGCGCGAACATCTCGGCTTTTACGGCCTGCCGGAAATGACGGAAATCCTGCGGCGGAGCGCCAAGAAGCTGAATGTCCGACTGGCGGAGGATGCCGCCCTGGAAATCGCCAAACGCAGCCGGGCCACGCCGCGGATCGGCAACAACCGGCTTCGCTGGATACGAGATTTTGCGGACAGCAAAGCGGGAGGAAACGCCACGCTGGAAGTTTCTCGGGCCGCCTTAGAGATGGCGGGCATTGATACGCTGGGGCTCGACAAGCAGGACCGCGGATACCTGGAAACGCTCATCCGCGTTTTCGGCGGCGGGCCGGCGGGGGTGGAGGCGATCGCCCATACCATGAACCTCGCCACGGACACGCTCTCGGATGAAGTGGAGCCGTTTCTCCTGCGGAGCGAACTGGTCATCCGCTCGCCGCGCGGCCGTGTCGCCACCGCCAAGGCGTACGAACACCTCCGGCTCCCTCCGCCGCTGAGCAGTGCGGAGGGACAAACGACACTTTTTTAGTGCGCTACCAGTTGTAGTAATAGCCGCCGTAATAAGGCTGGCTATAGCCGCCGTAGTAGGGCTGGCTATAGCCTCCGTAGTAATAGGGGCTGGCATACCCGCCGTAATAGGGCCGGTAGTAAGACCGATAATACGGCCGGTAATAGGGTCGATAGGGGGGTGCCGCGATTCGAATCCCCGCTCGGACCCACGGCCTGGCTTCCGCCGGAGTCGAGGTTCCCGGGGCAATGCCGAGCGTGACTGCAAACGCGGCGGCGGCGGCAAGGGCAAGTAGTATACGTCTCATGGCGATTCTCCTGGTTTTTTAGTGGGAGTTGAGGCGGGGGCGCATGAGCGCCGGAATACACAATCCATACATGCAGGTGTTAAGCAATCGCAATGCCGATACCCGGTACTTCTTCCTAAGTTATTAGTTGCCAGGAGGTTGCGGCCCTGGTTTAGGGAGGCCCCTTTGGCCCTGGTGGGAGCGACGAAAGCCAGGCTGATCCTTGGAATGTCAAACCGTGGGCATCCTGGGCAATTCGCCGGACTGGTGCTTCAATGGAGTCATGAAGCTCAAATGCACGCCGGATGACTTTGAAGTGGAGGAGAAAGTCACCCTGTACCCCAGCGGCGGACCGTTCGGTCTCTACCGCTTAACAAAAACATCGCTCGGAACTCCCGAGGCGATTGATGCTGTCCTGGCGAAATGGAATCTGGCGCGCTGGCAGCTTGGATACGCGGGACTCAAGGACAAGCACGCCCTGACGCGGCAGTATTTGACCATCAAAGCCGGACCGCGGCAGGGAATGCGGCAGACGAATTTGGAGCTCGAATATCTGGGGCAAGTGGCCGAGCCGATTCATGCCAAGGACATCCGCGCGAATGCGTTCGCCGTCGTCCTGCGGGACATGCCGCCGGCCGAAGTCGCCTCCGCCGCCACGGCGATGGAGCAAATCGGCCAGTTCGGCCTGCCGAATTATTTTGACGACCAGCGATTTGGCTCGCTCGGCAAGTGCGGTGAGTTCATCGCCCGGCCTTGGTGCTTGGGGGACTACGAGCGAGCGCTCTGGCTGGCGCTCGCGGAGCCCAATGTGCACGATACTCCCGACGAGCAGCAGCAGAAGGCGATTCTCCGTGAGCACTGGGGAAAATGGCCGGAAAGCAAAGCGGCCCTGGCTCGCTCGCATCGCCGCAGCGTCATTACCTTTCTGGCGGACAAACCGGTGAAGCCTGATTTCAAGCGGGCCCTCGCCCTCATCCGGCAAGATTTGCGGAGCATCTATCTCGCCGCGTTTCAAAGCGACTTGTGGAACGGCATGTTGGCGGCTCTGCTGCGGAAGGTATGTCCGGCGGAGAGTCTGGCCGCCCGAAAAATCGGCAAGCGGGACCTGCCGTTCTATGCCGCGCTGGACGACCGTGCGAAAACGCTGCTCCGCGAGACGCTGCTGCCGCTCCCTTCCGCCCGCTTGCATCTGGAGGAAGGGCCGGTCAAGCAGTTGGTGGAGGAAGTGCTGGCCGCGGAAGGGATGGAGCTGCGACAGGTGCGGCTTAAGTTTCCGCGGGACACTTTTTTTTCCAAAGGAGAGCGGCCGGCGATTTTCTTTCCGGCCGGTGTCTCTCACGAGGTTGCTGCCGACGATTTCTACCGCGGCCAACAGAAGATGACGCTCCGCTTTGAGCTGCCGCGAGGAGCATACGCGACGATTCTCGTCAAGCGCGTGACCGACATCAATTTGGAAGCGGAGGAATTCGAAAACGAGCCGGCTTCCCAAGCGGCTGCGCCGGTGGATTAGACTGGCACATCGCGGCGACTGCCGTCCTGCCGGAAATATCCTGCCGATTTGAGGGGCCTGCCTGATGAGACTGCCGAACTTCGTGCTCGCACTTGCTCTTTTCCTTCTCGCCGGCTCTTGCCTGGCTCAAGCCCCTGTTCCGCCGCAGTTGCAGTTTCTGGAGGGGCACAAAGGGGCGGTGCGGGATGTAGCCTATACCGCTGACAACAAGCTGCTGCTCAGCGTTGGCCTGGATGGCTCGCTGCGGGTGTGGGACCGCACGACGGGACAGTTGGTGCGCACCATCGCTGCCCACAGCCGGCCGAATCTCTGCCTGACGCTCACTCCCGATGGCCTGCAAGCCATCACCGGCGGCGTGGACGGAAGCCTGAAGTTTTTCGATGTTCCCCGCCCTTCGGCCCTGTTTGAAATTGCGGGCATTCCTGCCGCACCAACCGCTATCGCACCCTCAGCCGATGGAAAATTCGTCCTCACGGGCGATGCCGGCAATTACGTGCGGCTGTTCGACGCCACGACAAAGGCCCATGTGCGAGACTACCCCGGCAGCGCAGGCGGCGTGACCGGCGTTGCGGCTTTCCCGGAGCAGAAGCTGATTCTGGCGACTGCGGCTGATGGAGCGCTCAGGGGTTGGAACTTTGATACAGCAGCGCCCACGGGATTGATTCAATTCCCGTCCGCGACGGCCCTGGCCGTGCATCAGCAGGGAAAGCTCCTCGCCGTGACCGGCGCTGATGGCGTGCTGCGGCTGGCCTCGTGGCCGCCGACCATTCCGCAATCGCTGGCCGGACATACCGACCAGGTAACAGCCGTTGTCATGTCGGCGGATGGGAGCATTTTAGGGAGTGGAGGTATTGATTCGCAGGTGCTGCTGTTCAAAAAGGATGGATCGCCGCTGCGGCCGCTTCCCGCCGGGCCAGGGAAAATTGGCTCCCTCGCGCTCAGTGCCGACTCCAAACTCGCCGCTGCTGGCAGTGATACTGGCGCAATCAAGTTCTGGCTCACCGGGGACGGCGCGGACAAAGGAATGCTCGCCGGCCACGTCGGCGCGGTTTCCTCGCTGTCCTTTCATCCCACCGATCCGCGCCTGGCTTCCACCGGGGCGGACGGCACCGTCCGCATCTGGCGGCTGCCGAGTGTTTCCGCGCCATGGCCGGGACACACGCAGCCCGTGACCGTGCTGGCGATGTCCAAAGATGGCAAAACGGCGGTCACGGCCGCGGCGGACAAGAGTGTCCGCATCTGGAATACGGCCACCGGCAAGCCGGTTCGCGTCCTCGAAAATCTTCCCCAGCCGATTATGACGGCAGCCGTCTCGCCCAGTGGCAAGCAAGTGGCACTGGGGGACGTCGCGGGCGAAGTCACGGTACAAAACTCGGCGGACGGCAAAGGAGCGTTCACTTTGGTCGCTCATGTCGGCGGCGTGACTGGCCTGGCCTGGCTCGACGACGAAAAAATCCTGGCGACCTGCGGCAACGACGGCCTGCTGAAGTACTGGCGACTGCCGCCAGTGCAGCCGATCAAGCTGGCCAATCAGGAAGCGGTGAAGGCCGTGGTCCTGTCCCCGGATGGCAAGACCATCGCGGCGACGAATTCCGATGGCAGCGTCCGCCTCGTCACCCTGGCCACTGGGAAAGAAGCCAAGAAGCTCGCCGCATTCTCCACCGCAGTCACCACGCTCACCGCCAGCAGCGACCGCGCCATCCTGGCTGCCGGCAGTGCCAGCGGTCAGGTGCACCTCTGGAACTTTGCCGATGGAACTCCTCGCGGGACAGTGGGCGGACACACCGGCCCGGTGCAAGCCATTGCTCTCCATCCCAAGCTCCCGCAACTGGCCACTGGTGGTGACGACGGTACCATTCGCCTCTGGAATCTCCCTCAGCCGGCAGCGGAGATTGCTCATCACAAAGCTTCCGTCCGCGTCGTTGCCGTCTCTCCCGATGCCAAGACCGCGCTCACTGGAGACACCACCGGCATCGCCCAACTCTGGTCGCTGCCGGATTTGAAGGCCGCTGCTGCGCTTACCGGCGGCAAGGCCCCGCTCTTCGCCGCCGCCTTTCGCCGCGACAATCAGCAAGCGGCGCTTGGCGACGCCGACGGGATGGTGCGGCTGTATGGAACCGTCGATGGAGAGTCGGCGGGACTGCTGGGGGCTCATGAGGGGGCCGTTACCGGCGTGAGCTTCCATCCGAACAACGCGCAAATGGCTACCAGCGGAGCCGACGGCACGCTGCGACTTTGGCAACTGCCCATTGTTTCGCCCCAACCACTCGCCAAACATACGGCGGCGATCAACGCCGTCGCGGTCACGAGCGATGGCCTCCTAAGCCTCTCAGGTGGCAGCGACAAATTCGTGCATGTCCTCGACCACGCCACCGGCAAGCCGCGATCGTCCGTCGAATTGCCCGCTCCCATCACAGCGCTCGCTGCCGCGCCCGACAACAGCACCGGGGTTGCCGCCACGCAAAGCGGCACGCTCCACTTTTTCGCTCTGGCCGATGGCGCGGTCACGGCTCAAATCGGCGCGCATCCCGGCCCGGTCAGCGGTGTCGCCTACAAGCCACAAGGGGGCCAGCTCGCCACCACTGGAGCCGACGGCAAGGTGCGCTTGTGGGAAATCCCCGCTCCTCAGAAGTTGCTCAGCGACCACACCGCCAAGATTACCGCCGTCGCCCTCAGCCCCAATGGCCTGCTTCTCGCCACGGCGGCGGCGGATAAGAGCGTCCGCATCTGGAACGTGGCCGATGGCGCGGCAAGCTGGACGCTCGGTCACGCCGACTCTGTTACCGCGCTCGCGTGGAAGTCGGACAGCACGCAGCTCGTCACCGCTTCGGCGGACAAAACTATTCGCGTCTGGAACATCGCCGATGGCAAGCAAGCGGTGCTGCTGGAGAAGGCTTCTGCGATTACGAATGGCGTTGCATTCGCCCCCGACGGTGCCAGCATTTATGCCGCAGGCACAGACAAAGTCATTCGCCAGTGGAAGCTCGCGGACGGCCTGGAAGTCCGCTCTTTCGGCTCCCACGACAAGCCGATTGCCGCGCTCCTGCTGGCCAATGCTGGCAATACGCTCGTCACGGCGTCCGAAGACGGCGCGATTCGCACCTGGAACACTTCCGACGGCAGCCGCGTGCTCAATATCTCGCATGGCGCGGCGCCGACTTGTCTGGCCGTTAGCGCCGACGGCAAGTTCCTCGCCGCGGGATCCGCCGACAAGAGCGTCAAGCTCTACAACGTCGCTGACGGCTCGCTGTCACAAACGATTGCCGGCCACGGCGGCGCGGTGACGGCGATCAACTTCAGCCCGGACAATCTCACCCTCGCAACCGCTGCAGCGGATGGCCAGGTCCGCATTTGGAACCTGCAAGGGGTACTGCAGGAATACATTCCGTCCGCCGATAACGTCCCCACCGCCGTCACCTTCCTTCCCGATAGCCGCGGTCTGGCGGTGGGAGGCGAGGCAAATCTGGTACGCATCGTGCGGCGGGCGCTCGTTCGCGTGATGGATGTCTCGCCGATGCCGCTGGCGAACGTGGCCTACTCGGCGGACGGGAATTTCATTCTCACCGGCGGAGCGGATAAGACGGTCCGCCTCTGGAGCGCGGCGGACGGCAGCCAGGCCCGCAATTTCGCCGGCCAGTCGGATGCAATTACCTGCGTGGCGATTTCCAAGGACGGCACCAAGGTCTTTGCCGCCTCGGCCGATAAGACCGTGCGAGTTTGGAACTACAGCGATGCCGCCCTGCTGGCCACGCTGCTCCACCCGGCCGTGGTCCGGACGCTCGGCTCATCTCCCGACGGCCTCAAAATCGCCAGCGGCGGCGACGACCATCTGCTCCGCATCTGGGACCTGACGACCCAAAAGATCGCCGAGCGGTTCGTCGATTTCGCCAAGCCCATCTCGGCTCTCGCCATGCTTCCCGATGGAAAGGCGCTCGTCGCCGGCGGAGCCGAAGGGTTCACGCGCAAGCTGTCGGTTTCCAATCTCGCCATCGTCGTGGCCCACAACGGAGCGGCTGGCGGAGTGATCTACAACAGCGACGGCCAAAAACTCATCACCAGCGGCGCCGACAAGCTGGCCAAACAGTGGGATCCCGCTCTCAAGCCGCTCGCCGCACCGCCGCCGTTGCCGCCGAGTGATGCCGCTCTCTCCTGCGTAGCCCTGCGCGGCGATAACCTGCAAATCGCCTCCGGTGGCGAGGATAAGAACGTCTACCTCTGGCGAGCCGACACGGGACTGGTGGAAAGAAAGATCCCCACGCCCGCCGCGATCGTCGCCGTCGCTTACAGCGCCGACAACACGCGCCTCGCGGTGGCAGGAGCCGACAACCAGATCCGCATTTTCAACCCGGTGGACGGCATGTTGCTGGAAACGCTTTCGCAGAAAGGCCCGCTCACCTCGGTCGCCTTCGCCGGAACGAGCGCCGCCTTGCTGACCGGAGGGACCGACAACCTGGCCCGGCTGCATTCGCTCGCACTGCTCAAAGTCGTTCCCGGCCACGTAGGGCCGGTGACTGGCCTGGCCTATAGCCCCGATGGAGCCGCCCTGATATCCGGCGGTGCCGACAAAACGGTGCGGCACTGGAACAGCGTGGACGGAGCCACCGTGAAAGCGTATGTCGGCGTGACGGACGTTGTGACCGGTGTCGCCGTTTCGCCGGATGGCACGCGGGTGATAGCGTCCAGCGCCGACAAAGTCATCCGCCTCTGGAACTTCGCGGATGCCGCCGCACTGCCGCCGATTACCCTGGCCGCACCCCTCCGCTCGCTCACGCTCAGTCCCGACGGCACCCGTCTGGCCGCGAGCGGCGACGACGGCCCCGTGCATGTCTTGGAACTGCCGAGCGGTAAGGAGCTCGAAACCCTGCCCACCCACGGTGGCGCGGCGACTTCCCTTTCGTTTGCGGCCGATAACCGTTCTTTGGCGTCCACGGGCCCGGATAAGATCGTCCGCATCGACTTGCTGGCTGCCGAGCGAGTCATCGTTGCCGACCCGATGAAGATCCACTCGCTGGCGGCGACGCCGGATGGCAAGCAGGTCGTCACTTCCGGCGAGGATAAGCTGCTCAAGCTTTGGGACTTGAAGGGCGTCATGGTGAAACAGTTCGTTGGCAGCCCACTTCCCTTGCGGAACATTGCGGTCCGGGGAGATGGTTTGCAAATCGCCGGGGCAGGGGACCCCACGCTGGCTCAGCCGAATCTGTTTGCCTGGAACGTCCCCGATGCCGTCCTGACCGTCAATGTGCCGACCGGCGCGGGGGTGACGGCGATGAGCTATCTCGATGACGGACGCATTGCGGTTGCCGGAGCCGACAAACATCTCCGCGTCTTCGCCGCCAAGGACGGCAAGCCGCTGGAGGACTCGCTGCTGGCAGTGGTCGTCAATCGCCTGGAGTCCGCGGATGGCAAGAGCCTGCTGGCCGCCGGCGCGGATAACCAGGTCTATCGGGCCGTTCCTGCACTCGAACAACTCCTTACGGGACACGAAGGCGCGGTCTCCGCGGTGGTCTGGACGAGCGATGGCACGGGCCTCATTACCGCCGGCGCGGACAAAACGGTACGGCAGTGGAACTTGAAGGATGCCAAGCCCGAGCGGACCTTCAGCGGCTCCGCGGCCGCGGTATTGGGACTCGCTCTTTCGCCTGACGGTAAACGGCTGATGGCGGCCTGTGCGGACAACGCGGCACGGGTGTGGGACTTCGCCGCCAAACCGGCGGATGGGACGACCGACGTTGCTCCGCTTCTCACACTGATCCATCCCGCCGCGGTGCGCAGCATCGCCGCCAGCCAAGACGGCAGCCGCATCGTGACGGCGGCCGATGACGGCCTGATTCGACTGTGGGACGGCGTGAGCGGCAAAGAATTGGAGCGTCTGCCTGGCCATGCTGGCCTGGTGCATAGCGTGCGGCTGAGCAGTGACGGCAAGACGGTCCTCTCCGGCGGGGCGGACAAGACCGTCCGCCGCTGGACGGCCAGCGTCACAGGTGCCGTCCAAGCGCACGAAGGACCGATCGCAGACGTCGCCATTTCCACCGATGGCCAGCACCTCTTTTCCGCCGGTGCGGACAAGGTCGCTTCCCAGTGGTCGGTCGCCGACCTCAAGCAAATCCGCAAGTTCGACGGGGCAACCGCTCCACTCAAAGCCATCGCCGTGAGTGGCGACGGCAAGACGGTCGCTGCCGGCGGCGACGACTTGCAACTCCGCCTCTGGTCCACCGCGGATGGCAAGCCGCTGGCCGCCTTGGCACTTCCGGCGGCAATCACTTCCCTGAAACTCGGAAAGGACAGTTCCAAAATCCTCGTCGGAACCGTGGACGGAGTTCTGCGGAACTATGCTCTGGCTACAGTAGACGGCAAGTCGCAACTCGTGCTCAATCACGAAGCGCGGGGCCATGCCGCCGGCGCATTGCGACTCGCCACGACGGCGAGCGACGACCGCTCGGTCTTTTCTGCTGGAGCTGACTTGAAGGTGATGCGCTGGCACGGCGCGGACTATGCCGCGCGGCGGAGCCTGGCCAGCGGCAAGCGGCCACTCTACGACCTGGCGGTAAGCGCCGACGGCAAGCGGCTCGCCACCGCGAGCGGCGACGGCATCGCGCGGGTCTTCGATTTGGAAAAAGGGGAGCTGCTTTTCGAGCTGAAGGGGCACGCCCGCGCAGTCCAAGCCGTCGCTTTCCGGCCCGATGGCAAGGAGCTGGCCACTGCCGGTGCGGACGGGGTGATTCGCCTGTGGGATCCAGAAGGGAAGGAAGTCACTTCCATTACCGCCAACTTGAGCGGTCCCCTGAGTGCGCTGGCCTGGGCCGCGGATAACCGCACGCTGCAAGTCGGGGGAACCAAGAAGCTCTGGCAGACTTTCGACCGCATGACCCAGCAGCAGACGCGCGCCGTGGAAGGGCACAACCATCCGCTGCGCGCCATCCGCTTCAACGCCACGCTCACGCGAGTCGCCACGCTCGATGACAGCGGCAAGCTTTTCGTCCGGGACGCTGCCGGAGGCGGCGCGCTCTTCCACCAACAGTTGCCTGTTGCTGCCGGCTATCGCCTGGCTTGGTCCGCCGACGGCAGCGAAATCGCCGTCGCGGGTTCCGACCCCAGAATCCTCCGCGTCACGGTGCCGGCCGGAGCCCGCTGATGAAGCGACGAAAAAAGGCGAGCGGGGGGCGTAAGCCCCCTGATACTAACGGCGAAACTTCCTACATCTGCGACGCCTGCGGCGAGGAAATCGTCATCCCGCTCGATCCCTCCCAAGGAAGCGAACAGGAATACGGCGAGGATTGCCCCGTCTGCTGCCGCCCGAACGTCATCCACGTCGAGTTCGACGAGCAGGGCCAGAGCCGCGTCTGGGCAGAATGGGAATAGTGGCTACTCCTTCACCTGCTCCAGCACAAACCGCACCTCCGGATTCGCCTCCGCATTCGCCGCCTTGAGGAACTGCTTGACGTAGCGCTGCGGCCCTTTCTCCTCGGGGACTTTGAAATTGTCCCCCTTCTGCAGAATTGGCCGCTCTTCATCCATCCATCCGAAAATGTGGCCGTCTCCGGCGGCCTGGCAGGGGAACCAGGTGCCGCGCCCCTGGCTGTCCTGCAAGTAGAATTCGGGATAACAGTGGTCAGGAACCCACACGGCCCGCGCCGGAATCTTGTTGGCCCGGCAGAGGGCGATGAACAGGCTGGTCAATTCCTCGCAGTCTCCCTTGCCGGCCTTGAGGGCATCGGTCGCCGGGTGAATTTCCGTCGAGAATTCGTATTTCACGTTCTCCTGCACATAGTCGAAGATCGCTTCCACTTTCTGCCAGGCATCTTCGTTGTCTTTGATAATCGTCGGCGCAAGCTGCTTGATTTTCGGGTCGGTGCTTTCGATGAAGGGGCTGGGAAGCAGATACTTGCTCAGATCCTTGGTTGGTTTGGCGGGGAAAGCCAGGCCCGTGACGTCATCGGGCTTTGCAATCTCACTCTTGGTGATTTCAAACGTGACGATCGCCGAGGCCTCTTCTCCAGCCGACACGCGAGGGATGCTGACGACCATCTGCTTCACGCCGCCGAGGTCCCGATAGCTGACTCTTTTCACTTGCGGCGAAATCTCTTCCTTAACGATCTTGACCTTTTGCTCCGGAAAGTCCGACGGCACCGCCATCGTCGCCACAATCCCGTTCACGGCACCGCCCGGCGCCTTCACCACCAGCCCGAATCGCCACTGAGAAATCGTCTGCTCACCGAGCTTGAGGCGAGGCTGAGAAGAGTCCTCGGCGCGCACGATTATGTTGCTCCCAAGCAGAGTCACGATAATCGCCAGGCAAATTCGAACGTCGCCTATCATTTTGCTGCACCGCGCCGAAAAACCCTCGCTTGCGCGTCGGGCTAGTGTTTCCTACTTCTCTTCCAACCTCCGCACAAACTCCACTTCCGGCGCTCCGCCACCTCCCCCTTTGCCGGTGAGGAACTCGTTCACGAACCGCATCGACTCCTTCTTCTCCGGCACCTTGAAGTTATCACCTTTTTGCAAAATGGGCCGCTGGTCGGGCTGGGCTCCAAAGGATTTGTCGCCGGCGACCTGGCAGGGGAACCAGTAACCCTTCCCCTTGGCGTCCTCCAGAAAAAACTCCGCGTAGCACGAGTCGGGAATCCAGACCATCCGGGCCGGCACCTTGTGCACCCGGCAGCAGGCGACAAACAGGGCGGTCAGGTCCTCCTGGTCGGCCTTGCCGTCGCGGAGGGCCGCCAAGGCTCCCTTAATCTTATCCTTGTCGAGCTTCACTTTCTCGCGGACACCGTCGCACAGGCTTTCGATTTGCACCCAGGCCCCTTGCTTGCCGGTCACCAGCTCCTTGGTGAATGATTTGATTTTGGCGTTGGCAATTTCGATTTGCGGGCTGGGGCCGAGGTATTTTCGCACCTCCCGCGGCGGACTTTTGGGAATGACGTAGCCGGCGGTGTCCAGCGGAGCGAGCATCGACCGCTTGGTAACCTCAAAGGTGATGAGTGCCTTGGCGGTGTCATTGGCGGGAATCTGCGGAATCTCAAAAACCATCTGCCTGACGCCCCCCTCAATCATCCGGTAGGTCACCGAGCCGACGTGGGCCGAAACGTCCTCCGCCACCACCTTCACTTGCTGCTCCGGCCAGTCGCTGGGAACCGGGATGGTGCCCAGCAGCGCTCCTACGTTTCCGCCCACGGCCCGCACCTTCACCCCCACCTGCCACTTTTTGGTCAGCCCCTTGTCCAGCCGCGGTCCACCCCCGGCTTCTTCCTTGGGGCCGAACTGTGCCAGGGACGACGATGCGATGACGAGCAGAGCCGCGAGCGCGGCGAGAGAGCGGGACAACACGGGAGGAACTCCAAGCTGAAAGGACGTTGACTACGGCCCACAGCCGGCCGCATCTTTCCAGCTTAATTGGAGAGTCGGCCACGCCAACAAAAAGCCTGAATCCTGCGATCTCCCTGGCCCGCACAATCGCGCCGCTCGGCGCAATCGGATCAAGGTCGTCTGGCTAAACCGCCGGCGTCAACTGCCGCAACTCGCGCGGCAGAGGGAAATGGACGTCCTCTTCCCTGATGCTGCGGCTTTCGACCGTTGCGGCAAAGCGGTTTTGCAGGTAATGGATGCACTCCTGCACGACGGACTCCGGAGCGCTCGCGCCGGCGGTGATGAGGACGGTATTCACACCGTCGAACCACGTGGGGTCGATGTCCTGCGCGCCGTCAATCAGCCGGGCCGGAATACCATTCTCCTGGGCAATCTCTTTCAGCCGCTGGCTGTTAGAGCTGTTCTGGCTGCCGAGGACGAGGACCAGGTCCGCTTCGCGAGCAAGCACATGAATGGCTTCCTGCCGGTTCTGCGTGGCGTAACAGATGTCGTCCTTGGGCGGGTTGGCGATTTGCGGGAAGCGGGCTCGCAGGCGGCTGATGATGCGGTTGGCGTCGTCGACGCTGAGGGTGGTCTGCGTCAGGTAAGCGAGTTTCGTCCCCGGCGGAAATTCGAGCTTGTCAACCTCTTCGGCTGATTCGACGAGGACCATGGCTTGCGGAGCTTCCCCCATCGTGCCGATGACCTCATCATGCCCTTCGTGCCCAATGAGCAGGATGGTGTAGCCTTCCTTGGCGTAGCGAATAGCTTCCAGATGGACCTTCGTCACCAGCGGGCAGGTGGCGTCGATGGCGCAGAGCTTGCGCTCGCGGGCCAGGCGGCGAATCTCCGGCGAGACTCCGTGAGCAGAGAAGAGGAGCGTCGAGCCCACCGGCACCTCTTCGAGGGACTCGACGAAGGTGGCCCCCTTGGCCCGGAAGGTGTCCACCACGTACTTGTTATGGACGATCTCGTGATAGACGTAAATCGGCGTCCCGAAAGCGCGGATCGCCAGTTCCAGGCTTTCAATCGCCATGTTCACTCCGGCACAGAAACCGCGGGGAGCGGCGAGGAGGATTTTCATGGGGTCAGGGGTCAGGGGTCAGAGCCGTACCGAAGGGCATCCCTTATCTTATCTTCTTGCCAACCATTTTCTTGCCACAGCCTTTCGGATCTCACTAATTCTGCCATCCATCATTTTGCCTTTCTCTTGGCTCCTACCCGCATTCCGGCTATTCCCGGTAACTTTCGTCCTCCCAGCCATCCGCCGGAATTTTCCTTGACTTTTTGTCTGGCTGATTGACTCTTGACCCGCGATACCCCCATAATGTAGGTTCCGCCGCCAAACCATTTGGCTATTAAGGTTGTTCCATCTTTTTAGTGAGGGTTGCACCGATGAAAGCACGTTTGTTTGCGGCTCTGGGCGTTGTCGCCCTGCTTGTCGCCACGGTCATTGCCGAAGAAAAGGTCAAGCTTGAAGGGATCAAGTGCCCAGTGAGCGGCAAGGCTGCCACCGAGAACTCCGTCGATTACAAGGGTGGCAAGGTTTACTTCTGCTGTGACAAATGCCCCACGGCATTCGACGCCAAGAAGCACGGCACCAAGGCCAACGCCCAGTTGGTCGCCACCGGCCAGGCCAAGCAGGCCAAGTGCCCGCTCTCCGGCGGAAAGCTCAATGCCGACACCGAGATCACGGTCGCCGGTGCCAAGGTCGCCTTCTGCTGCGAAGTTTGCCAAGGCAAGGTCAAGGCCGCCACGGGTGACGACCAGATCACCATGGTCTTTGGCGACAAGGCCTTCGAGAAGGCCGGTTTCAAGGTCGAGAAGAAGTAGGCTTCTTTCGGCTTCGGCTGAACTTGAACGAATCGAAAGGCGCGTCCTCCGGGACGCGCCTTTTTTATTGCGCGGCCGGCGGCGGCTCCATGTCGGCCGCCAGAATTCGCAGGGCCCCCAGCAGCTCGTCCTTATACAGCAGCCCGAGACTGTAGACGCCGGCATGGGGCAGCGCCAGAGCCGGGATGGGAAAGTGGACTTCCACCGTTTGCAACGGATCTTTACAGTCCACCGTAAAGCCGACTTTGAACAGGCCGGTGTTTTCCGCCAGGTCCGTCAGCTCCAGGATGAAGTCGCTCTTGCCGTGCAATTCCGTCAGCGCCAGATAGACAAACGGCGTGCTGGCCAGGCCGCCGGCGGGAATCGGCACCGGCCGCGGAGCTTCTCCCTCCGGCGGCTTGGTAGGCGGCTTCATCCGCTGCACCCGGTTGAACACGCCGGCAATGATCTTCTTTCCCGTCGCCTGATCGCTGTAAACATGATCGGCCAGGAGCAGGGACTGCAGGACGGGCTTCATAAAGGTTTTGCCGTAAGAATGCTGGGAATGGAGTCCACTCATTCTGTCTCAGTTGGCCTCGCGGGGAAAGCGGCCTGTTTACTCCATCATCACCACCGTCTTAATCCCCTGCGGCTGACGGTGTTCGTAGTGCCAAAGGGACTCCGGCAACTTCACGCGGGCGGTGAACAGGCTGGCAAGCTGACTGGCGTAAGTCTTCTGCAACTGGGCCAGGTGCGAAAGAGCGTCGCGAAAGTCTCGCGGAGCGGCGTTGACCGTGCCGATGTGCAGGTGGTTGCGGATCAGGCCATCCCGCATCAGCTTGGCGACATTGTGACTGGCCGGCCGCGGAAGTCGCGTGCTTCCCAGCCAAACCATGATGCCGCAGGACCGGAGGGTACCCGCCGCGGCCAGCATGATGTCGTCGCTGCCGGTACATTCCAGGCAGAGATCAAAACCATCCCGCTCCACATCCGCCGGCTCCCAATTCATCTTGTCAGTGGGGATGTAGGTCGCACCGAAGTCTTTCGCCAGGCCCGCCCGAAATGAGTCCGGCTCGTCCCTTCCGACCATACTCACCGGCCATCCCCGCGCGACTGCCGCCAGCACTGCCGCAAAGCCAATCGGGCCCATACCAGTGACGAGGACGCGGGGCGGATCGTCCTGCCAGATCTGCTCGCCTAAACGGCCACTCTGCAAAGTATGAGCTTCATTCGCCCCTTTCTCCGCCACGGCCAGGGGCTCGGCGAAGACGGCCAGCGAGGCAATCGCCGGTGGCACACGATACAGATGCTCCGGCCGGTCCAGCCAGCGAGGCACGCTAAAGCCGTGCTCGGACCAGATCCCCCGTTCGGTGAATTTTCCCAGCGGCAAATAGTCCAGCCGGCGAGTCTCTCCCGGCTTGGGTCGCCTGACTGCCGGCACCACGAGGTCCCCGGGACTGTACTCTGTCACTCCAGCGCCCACCGCCAACACTTCTCCCAGGCATTCGTGCCCCAGCACCAGGAACTTCTCCCCCGGCGGCACCCACGGATTGGCCGAATGCAGAATCTCCCGGTCGGTCCCGCAGACCCCAAGCTCTAGCGTGCGACAGAGAACCTCCCCTGGACTCGGAGCGCAAGGCTCGGGCATGGCGACAATGCCAGGAAGCGTGGAGCCCGGAAAGGCGGCGATGGCGGCGAGCGGCATGAATAGGGAATCCTCTGGGACTGTTGATGGATGCCATTCTAGCGGGCGCTGGGCAGATTCGCTCCCCTGGAATTTGCCCTTCGCCGCGATACAATTGCAGGTCGATTTCTCGCTCCTTGACATCCCGGCATCCGCGGAAGGCGGGCACATTGTTGCCCGACCTGGGGACGTGCTACCAGCACTACTTTCACTTGCATTTCAGGGACGTCCTCGATGACTGCTCTGCTTCACACGCCGCTGCATGACTGGCACGCCGCCCATGGGGCCCGGCTGGTGGATTTTGCCGGCTGGCATATGCCGGTGCAGTACAAGTCCATCGTGGAAGAGCACAACGCCACGCGGAACGCGGCCGGCGTCTTCGATGTCTCGCATATGGGGCGGATTCGATTCGACGGCCCAGGTGGCGCTCCGTTTCTCGACCGGCTGTTGACGCGGAAGGTCATCGGGATGGGGCCGGGCAAGATACGTTATTCGCTAGTTTGCAACGAGGCAGGGGGCATTCTCGACGACGTGTTGGTCTACCACCTTCAGGAACATGGCGGCGGGCTGCATCACCTGTTGGTCGTGAATGCCAGCAATCGCGAGAAGATCCTGAGCTGGCTCGCTTCGCAAAAAAAGCCGACGGACGACGTGACCTTCACGGACCGCACGGTCGAGACCGCGATGATTGCCATCCAGGGACCGAGCGCCCTGCGAATCATGGAGCCGCTCGTGGGGGCCGATGTTGGCGGCCTGGCCTATTACACCGGCCGCGAAACAACTATCTGCCGCCATCCCGGCATCGTCAGCCGCACCGGATATACGGGGGAAGACGGCTGCGAGATCATCGTTCCCGCTTCTGCCTCGGCTGAAATCTGGGAGAGGATTTTTGCCACGGGCAAGGATCATGGCGTCGCCGCCGTGGGCCTCGGCGCGCGGGACACCTTGCGGCTGGAGGCAGCGATGCCTTTGTATGGCCACGAGCTTTCCGAGCAAGTCAATCCGTTTCAGGCAGGTCTGGCCTTCGCCGTGAATCTCGAAGGGCGCGACTTCGTCGGCAAAGGGGCAATTGCTCCCAAGAAGGACGACCCGTCGCAGCTGGTGCGCGTTGGACTGTCGCTCTCCGGCAAACGGGCCGCGAGGGAGCACTATAGCGTTCTGTCCGCCGGCAAGAAAATCGGCGAAGTCACCAGCGGAACATTTTCCCCCACCCTGCAACAGCCGATTGCCATGGCTTACGTGCCGCCGGCGTTTGCCAAGGTGGGAACCGAACTCACCGTCGACATCCGCGGCATTTCTGAGCCGGCGAAAGTCGTCCCGCTGCCGTTTTACAAACGATCATCAACCCGCTGAAGCGGGTTACTACGAACGAGAGGATTGCCATGAAACCCGAAGAGCTTCGTTACGCCGAAACACATGAGTGGGTCGCCGTCCAAGATGAAGGGGGCCGCAAGATCGGCATTGTTGGCATCACGGCGTTCGCCATCGAGCAACTGACCGATCTGGTTCACATGGTTCTGCCAAAGGTCGGCAAGACCGTCAAGCAAGGGGCGGAATTCGGCGAGGTCGAATCCGTGAAAGCGGTCAGCTCCCTTTACAGCCCCGTCGACGGCGAGGTCATCGCCGTCAACTCGGAACTTCCGGGCCGGCTGGAAACCCTCGGCAGCGACCCCTATGGCGAAGGCTGGATGATTAGAGTCGCCCTCGCCGGGGATGGCGCAGTTGGCAAGCTGATGGACCACGCGGCGTATCAGAAGCAGTGCGCGGCGGAAGGGTAGGGGGGAAGAAATCCGAAATTCGAAGTTCGAATTCCGAAACAGTCTCTATTTCAAATCTGAAACCGCTGCATTGCAATGCCCTATTTCTATAACACGCCCGAAGACCAACAAGCCATGCTCGCCGCCATCGGCGCGAGCAGCGTTGACGAGCTGTTTAACGTCATTCCCGCCGAGCATCGGCTCAAGCGGCTCTTGTATCTGCCTGCGGCTCTTTCGGAGATGGAGCTTGCGCAACAGTTGGGCGCTCTGGCGGCGAAGAATGACCATGCGGGAAACAAGGTCTGCTTTCTCGGCGGCGGCAGTTACGACCACTTCGTGCCGGCGGTCGTGGATGCGCTCGCGGGCCGCGGCGAGTTCTATACCTCGTATACGCCCTATCAGCCGGAGGTGGCGCAGGGAAATTTGCAGGTGATGTTCGAGTATCAGACGCTCGTCTGCGAGCTGACGGGAATGGATGTCTCCAACGCCAGCCTGTACGACGGCGGCAGCGCGGCAGCGGAAGGAGTGCTGCTGGCGATGAGCGTGACCGGGCGGCCGAAGAAGGTGGTCGTGGCCGGAAGCGTGAATCCGGAATACCGACAAATCCTGGAGACCTATTTTGAATGCATTGGGGCACACCTCGTCAGCGTACCGGCGCCTGCGGGAGTGGTAAGTCCCGCGGACGTGGCGGCAGCGGTCGATGGCGAGACCGCCTGTGTGCTGCTTCAGCATCCCAATTTCTTCGGCTGCCTGGAGGACGTGGCCGCGATCAGCAAGATTGCCCATCACGCCGGGGCGCTGCTCGTGCAATCGTTCGACCCAATTAGCCTGGGCCTGCTCAAGCGGCCGGCGGACTTGGGGGCGGACGTGGCGGTGGCGGAAGGGCAATCGCTCGGCACGCCCATGCTCTACGGCGGCCCGTACCTGGGCATCATGGCCTGCAAAGAAGCTTTCGTCCGCCGCATGCCGGGACGCATCGCCGGACAAACCGTCGATCGCCGCGGCCGACGCTGCTGGGTCCTGACCCTGCAAACCCGCGAGCAGCACATCCGCCGCGAGAAAGCCACGAGCAACATCTGCACCAATCAAGGCCTCTTCGCCCTCCGAGCCTCCATCTACCTGGCGCAAATGGGGCCGCAGGGGCTCAAGGAAACCGCCGAGCTGTGCCTGCGGAAGGCCGCTTATGCGAAACAGCAAATCACCGCGGGTTCACGGCTCAAAACCGCGTTTGAACAACCGACGTTCAAAGAATTCGTCATCCGTGACAAACAGAACCGTGTCAGTGACCTTTTGAAGTCCGCCTCCAACGCTGGCTACCTCGCCGGCATTCCGCTGGGCAAATGGTATCCGGAACTTGAAGATTGCTTCCTCGTCACGGTGACGGAAAAGAGGACGAAGGGGGAGATTGAGGGGCTGACGAAAGCTCTCAATCAATAGCGACAATGCACGCCATAAGAGATTTTTGAATATGCGTAACCTCAAGACCTCCTCTCTCCTCTTCGAACTCTCCAAACCCGGCCGCCGGGCGGCCACGTTGCCGGCGTGCGATGTCCCGATGCAATCGCTAGAGAAGCTGCTGCCGAAGGAGGCGCTGGCGGAAAGGCTGCCGCCATTGCCGGAGGTGGCGGAGCCGGAGGTGGTGCGGCATTTCACCAACCTCTCGACCCTCAACATGTCGGTGGATACGCATTTCTATCCGCTCGGCTCCTGCACGATGAAGTACAACAGCAAGCGGAACGAGCGGATGGCGGCGCTGCCGGGCATCGCTGACCTGCATCCGCATCAGCCGGACGACACGATCCAGGGAATGCTGCAGTTGCTCTACGAGGTTCAGCAGATGCTGGCGGAAATCTCCGGCCTGCCTGCCGTTTCGCTACAGCCGGCCGCGGGGGCCCATGGTGAGCTGGCCGCACTGATGGTCGTGGCAGCGTATTTCCGCGACAAGAAGCACGCCCGCACCAAGGTTTTGGCGCCCGACAGCGCCCACGGCACCAATCCCGCCAGTGCACGGATGGCCGGCTTTGAATTCGTCACCGTTCGCAGCAATGCCGCCGGCTTTGTGGACATGGAGGATTTGAAGGCGAAGCTGGATGACCAGATTGCCGTGTTTATGATCACTAATCCCAGCACGCTGGGGATTTTCGACAAGCAGGTTTCGCAAATCGCGGAGCTGGTGCATGCGCAGGGCGGGCTGATCTATCTGGACGGTGCGAACATGAACGCCATTCTGGGAATCACCCGCCCCGGCGATTTTGGCGCGGACATGATGCACTACAACCCGCACAAGACGTTCAGCGGTCCGCACGGCGGCGGCGGCCCGGGGGCGGGGCCGATTTGCGTGACGGAGAAACTGGGGCCGTATTTGCCCGCTCCCGTCGTCGAAAAGATCGAGGGGAAGTTCCGCCTGGCCTACGACCGGCCCAAGTCCATTGGCCGCGTGAGGAGCTTTTTCGGTAATGTCGGCGTGCTAGTGCGAGCCTGGTGCTACATCCGCACGCATGGGCCGGAGGGACTAAAGGCCGTCGCCGAAAACGCGGTGCTGAACGCTAACTACCTGCTCAGCCGCGTGAAGCACATCCTACCGGTGCCGCAAGGGGACCGCTGCATGCACGAGTTTGTGGCGAGCGCGGCGGCCCTCAAGAAGAAGACCGGCGTCTCCGCGATGGACCTGGCCAAGCGCCTGCTCGACTACGGCTTTCATGCGCCGACGGTTTATTTCCCACTGACAGTCCCCGAGGCGATGATGATCGAGCCGACGGAGACGGAGAGCAAGGAGACGATGGACGCCTTCGCCGAGATCCTGTTCCGCATCACGGAAGAGTCGCCCGAGCTGTTGCACGAAGCCCCACACAGTACCATCATCAGCCGGCCCGACGAAGTCCGCGCGGCGCGCCAGCCGATGATGCGGTGGAAGGATAGTAGTCCGCTCACTCCGTGAGCGGCTTTGTCAGAAGCAGCATGTCCACGGTGCGGCTGATTATCGATCGCGGGACCGGCCCCATAAACATGGCGGTCGACGAGGCCCTGCTCTTGTCCGCGCCGCGCTCCGGTCCCACGCTGCGCTTCTATCAGTGGGAACAACCGACACTCTCGCTCGGGTATTTTCAAAGCGCCGACGATCGATTTCAACATGAAGCCAGTTCTGACTGCCCAATTGTGCGGCGCTCCACCGGCGGCGGTTCCATTCTCCATGACCAGGAGCTGACGTACAGCTTCGTCATGCCCGTAAGTCAACAGGATAAGAGCGCCGCCCAGCCGCTGTACTATGCGTTCCATGAAACACTGGTCCAAGCGCTCGCCCAACGGAACGTAGTGGCCACTCTCGTTCTCCAGCAGCCGCTCCAGCAGATTGGTCAGGTTGAGCCCTTTCTCTGCTTCAAGAGGCATTCGGTCGGCGACGTGCTCATAGCCGGTTCCAAGATTTGCGGTAGTGCGCAGCGGCGGCAAAAGGAGGCGTTGTTGCAGCATGGCAGCGTGCTGCTCCGGCGGAGCAGGTTCGCCCCAGACCTTCCGGGAATTGCCGATCTTGCCGTCACGAGCATTTCCGCGGAGGAACTGGCGGAAGTCTGGCTTCCCCTGCTGGAAGGGCGACTGAATATTCACTTTCAGGCCGGTAGTCTGAACCCTGTTGAACAGTCGACTGCCCAGCGGCTGGCGGAGGACCGGTTCGGCGCGGACTCGTGGTCATTGAGGCGATGACGCGTGAGAAAACGCGAATGGGCGCTGGGTAGCCCCAACAAAGGCGAGATTTTTTTCCAAAATTCCCTCATCAATACAGTTGCAATGGAGATTGGCTTATGGCGATAATAGGCGTGGGTTGAGACCGCGGCAGGTTTTGGTCGACTTCGTCCTGGGTGCAGCTAGCTGGAAGGTACTCATGCGGGAAGCGTGACGCTTGCCCTGTGTTTTTGGCCCGTTAATTATATTCGTGTTGGTTGGCCGGCTTCGCCCGAGTTCGCAAGCGAGTAGTTCCTGTCCGCAATCATTTTTCGTAGCCTCAGGCATTTCTGCCTGACTCGAGATTTGCGAAGGAAAGGCGAAATATGCAGGTCCGTCTCAAAGTCTTACAGGGATCGAAGACTGGTAAGGAAATCAAGCTACCCACGCCGCAGTGCCTGGTCGGCCGAGGTGAAGAGTGTCATCTGCGCCCGCAGACGGACGCCATCAGCCGCCGGCACTGCCTGATCATGACGACCGAGAACGAGGTCGTGGTGCGGGATCTCAAGAGCCGCAACGGCACCTTCGTCAACGGCGAGAAAGTGGGGGAAGAGGCAGTGCTCTTATCCGGCGACCAGTTGCGGATTGGCCCGCTCGCCTTCGAGGTCGTGATCGAGACGGCCAAGGCCAAGCGGCCGATGGTGCATGATATCAAGGATGTGGCCGTTCGCACCGCCCAGGGAGGAGAGTCCAACCTCACCACCGAGCTCGATAACATCGACCAGTGGCTTTCCGAAGCCGACGTCGAGGATCTGGCCAAGCGGCAGAGCGATCCGGAAACTCGGCAGTTCCGTCTGGACGACACGTCCGCTCCCGCGGGGGGAGAAGCAAAGCCCATCACGGCGGACGGCGACACCAAGACCCTTGATGTCTCCAAAAGGCCCGCGAAAAAGGGCCCCGGCAAGCTGCCTCCTCGGCCATCAACCGATGCCAAGGACTCGCGGGAAGCCGCTTCCGATATGCTCAAGAAATTCTTCAACCGGCGGTAAGTGCCGCCTGGACGTCGATTTTCGCAGCGCAGGCCCGCCGTCTGGCGGGCTTTTTTTGTGCAAAAGGCTGCCTGGAATCCAAGAATCGGCCATTACAATGGAATAACCGCCGTCGGGACCAAAGTCGGTTTCTTTTGCCGACATGAAACCTGTCTGCGTGAAACCCAGTGCCCGCGTGCAAGGTATTTCCTCGGAACAGCGGCATGATGACTAACGACTCGGCAGACGACCTCCGGCCGCTCATTTGCCGCTGTTTGACCGGTGATCAAGCAGCCATGCTCGCCTTGGTGGAGCGGTTCCGTGGCCAGGTCTTCGGGTTGTGCTTCCGCATGCTCGGGCAGCGGCAGGACGCCGAGGACGTGGCTCAGGAGACGTTTGTGCGGGTGCTGAAGAACCTGCACCGCTGGGACGCGGCACGCGACTTTGAGCCGTGGCTGTTTGCGATTGCCGGCAACCGCTGCCGCACGGCGCTTTCCACCCGGAAGCGCCGCCCCTCGGCGGAGATGTTGCCGGAGCAGATTTCCGACGGTTTGCCAGATATGCAAGCCGCCAAGAACCTGGCGGAGGAAGTGACGCTGGCACTGGCGGGAATCCGGGAGGATTATCGCCAGGCGTTTGTTTTGTTTCACGAACATGAGCTGAGCTATGGTGATATCGCCGAGGCCATGAACGTTCCACTGGGGACCGTCAAGACCTGGGTGCATCGGGCGCGGCGGGAATTGATTGACCAGTTACAGAGGCGGGGCGTGGTGGCGGAACGAGCTTCCGCCGCCGCAGGACAGCAACATGTCGAGGAGCAGCAACATGCAGTGCCGCGAATTTGAAGACCGGATGAACGACGTGCTGGACCGCCGGCAGGCGCCGGAACGGGATGCGCTCCTGCTGCGCCATGCGGGCGAATGCCTCCCTTGCCGTCAAACGCTGCATGGCCAGGCCGTCCTGTTGGCCGGTCTCGAGCTTGCCGAAACATCGCCGCTTTCCAATCAGTTTGCCGCGGCTGTGCTCGTTCAGGCAAATGAAATCCCCGTCGCTACAATTTCGAACCGCCAGCGCAGTGCGAAGAAGAATTGGGCCGGAGTGATCGCCGGCTTCGTTTCGCTGGCCGCTGTGGTACTCGTCGCGGTGCTGATCGGCCTTTCGCGGCAGCAGGGTGCGGTTCCTCCCACCGCGAACAAGCCTGCTTCGCCCATTGCGGTTCCCAAGACTGTGGAGGTCGCGCGGAATTTGCCGCCGCAGAAGGAAACGACTCCCGATACCATCGCCAAGGCGGCCACTCCTCCCGATTATCAAGAATATCGGGACGCCCTGAACTCGCTCACCGCCCAGTTGCCCAGCGCGGTGGAGAAGATTGACGAGGTGCAGCAGGCAACCCCCGCCATCCGCCCGATTCGGGCGTCGTTCTCCATGGCCATCGGCACGCTGCAACGGACCATCCCCAATCGCACCCGGCGGGATTCTCGGCCCATCAAGCCGGACAGCGGATTTCACGGCCACCAGCGGGACGTCGTGGTATAACGGCGGTCTGACTCGCGCTGTCGCTACAACCCGCACGGCCGGCACTTCTTTCCCGCCAGGACTCCCTTACGGCAGTCATCTTTGCCCCAGCGGTCATATCCGCAAGAGCCGTAAGATCTCGCGCAGCCGCACATTTTACCCTGGCGGTGCATCTTCGCGCTTCCGCGGGCCGATTCACACTAGCATCGCCGGTCTCTAGTCCCACCAGCAGCAACCAAGCCAGGGGTGAATATCGTGGCCAAAGCGAACAAAGCGGAACTGATCATCGACCGTCGCACGGATCGAGACGAACGCCGCAAGGAAAGCCAACCCATCGTTCAGGAGCGCCGGGCCAAAGTTCAGCGCCGGCGGCAGATCGATCCGACCACCTGCGAGCGCGAGTATTCGGACGACGAAATCCAGTTCATGCATGCTCTCGACGCCTACAAACGGACCAGCGGCCGGATGTTCCCTACGTGCAGCGAAATCCTGGAGGTCATCCGCGATTTGGGCTACGTCCGCGACACCTCCGCTCCTGGCAAAGCATCAAGCCCGGTCGGCCAGATTGCCGGCACAACGGCGTCGTAACAAATAGCCAGCCAGCCAGTTCCCCTGGACCCACAGCCAGGAACCGGGACGAGCCGCTTTGAGGCGGCTCGTCCCTTTTTCGTGCGCACATTTTGCTCTTGCTCCGGCCCGCGCCGCCAGCTACCCTTCGGCCGCGATTTGTAAAGAAATGCGCGCCGGTGGAAAGTGCCCCGGCGCAGGAGCCAATGCCGCCGTGCTCTCGACCCTGCCATTCCGATTGCTGATGATCGCGCTGCTCCCATCCGCGATTAGCGGCTGCGGCATGGTCGCGCAGAACCGCAATGCGGACGGCCTCCGCTACTTCAACCGCGGCCAACTGGCGGTCGCCCAGTCCCGCTTCGAGGCGGCCAAGCAGGCCAACCCGCAGAACGCCGACGCCTACTACAACCTGGGTGCCGTGGCCCATCTGCAAGGCTTTCAGACCCGCAACACGGCCCAGCTTGGGCAGGCGGAATCGCTCTATCGGCAGTGCCTGGCGTATAACCCCAACCATGTCGATTGCCACCGCGGCCTGGCCGTGCTGCTGGCGCAGACGCAGCGGGTCGATCAGGCTTTCGAGCTGATGAAGACCTGGACCGTCACGAGCCCGCAATCGGCGGATGCCCGCGTGGAGCTCGCCCGCCTTTACGAAGAATATGGCGACCTGCGGACCGCCGAGCTGCAGCTTCAGCAAGCCTTGCAGCTCGACCTGAATAACTCCCGCGTCCACGCCTCCCTGGGCAGTGTGAAGGAAAAAATGGGCGATCTGCCGCAGGCTCTCGCCAACTACCAGCGCTCCCACACGCTTAACACCTTCCAGCCGGATTTGCCCGCCAGGATTGCTTCCCTGCAGCAGCGCGTCGGCGCAGCTCCGGCAACCAATCTTTCCCCCGCCGGCACCGGAACACTTCGCAGCGCGGGAGCCGCGGGCTTCACGAATCGGAATTACTAACCTCCCTCTCCCTTTGGGAGAGGGTTGGGGTGAGGGTCTAATTCGCGCTACTTCTTCCGCGTGTACTCAATCGTAAACATCTCCTCGTCCTTGCCCCCCTCGCCGATCATGAACATCTTAAAGGTGTGATGGTCCTTGTCCTTCGAGCTGGACTGGGTCTTCCACTTCGCCAGCTTGCCGTCGGGGCCGGGATGCTCGGTGGTCATCGTCAGGACCTTGGTCTTCTCGTCGCGCGTCCCTTCAAAGAACATCGGCGTGCTGCTCATCGAATCGACCCAGACTCCCGTGTACTTCTTCTTGAACTGGTCATAGCCGTCGATGCTGCGGCCTTCAAACTTCGCGCCGGCAAATTCTCCGACAAAGGTGCTGGTGAGCCACAACCCGCCGCATTCCATTTTGTAGACGGACTTCGCCTTGCTGGCGGGTGCATCCTTCGGCGTGCCGGGCATGAGCATCACCGCATCCCAGGTCCCGACCATCTCCTTCAGAATGTCATGTTCGGGTCCGGGCTTGGCGGACGGCGGCTGTTCCTGGGCAAATGTGACTTGAGAGAGCACGGTGAAAACAAAAACTGCGGCGATACAGAGAAAGCGTTTCATGGAGCACCTCCGAAGGGAAAAAATGAGTTTGCCGAATTGGCGACCATAATTTAACGCCGTATGAACAAAAGTCAAGCGGGCCTCCGAGGTCTAAATGCCGATTCTACTCCTTCCGCATTTTTCCCCTTCCCCGTACAATCGAACTTTCGCCGAACCTCAACCGTTTTGCTCCTGTCCTACTCGCCAAACGGCTGTTTTCCCGCCACTTTTCCCTCGGACTCTCCGTTCATGCCCGCGACCATGACCGCCACGGACCGCGTCTTCAATTTCTCCCCCGGCCCCGCGGTCCTGCCGCTGCCGGTGCTCCAGCAGGCCCAGCGCGAGCTGGTTTGCCTTCCTGGTTACGGCATGAGCGTGCTGGAAATGAGCCATCGCGCCCCCGGCTTTCTCGATGTCCTCGCCTCCGCCAAGTCGCTCCTTAAGGAGCTGCTCGCCATCCCGGACAACTATCAGATCATCTTCATTCAAGGGGGTTCCCGCCTGCAGTTCTCGATGGTGCCGATGAACCTGCTCCGCGGCCAAAGCGAAGCAGCAGACTACGTCGTCACCGGCTCCTGGAGCAAGTACGCCATCGACGAAGCTCGGCGGGAAGGCAAAGTCAACCTCGTCTGGGACGGCAAAGCCACCAATTACGATCGATTGCCAAAAGCTGGCGAGCTGAAGCTCAACCCCAATGCCGCGTACGTCTACACCTGCTCGAACGAAACCATCCAAGGGGTGCAGTTCTCCGGCGAGCCCGACACTGGCAGCGTCCCACTTGTTTGCGACTGCTCCTCGGATTTTCTCCACCGGCCGATTCCCGTCAATAAATACGGCCTCATCTACGCCTGTGCCCAGAAGAACGCCGGTCCCGCCGGGGTCACCGCGGTCATCATCCGGAACGACCTCCTTCAGCGCAGCCCCAAAAACCTCCCCGGCTATCTCGACTACAACAGCCACGTCAAGGAAGATTCGCTCTACAACACCCCTCCCACGTTCGCCATCTACCTGATGAACCTGGTCCTGCAGTGGCTCAAGAACGACATCGGCGGCCTGGCCAAGATGCACGCCCTCAACAAGCAAAAGGCCAAAATCCTCTACGACCTCGTCGACGCCAGCGGCGGCTTCTACAAAGGACACGCGCAGGCCCCAGACCGCTCGCTCATGAACGTCACCTTTCGCCTCCCGTCAGAGGCACTCGAAAAAGAATTCTGCAAGCTCGGCGAAGACCGCGGCCTCGACGGCCTCAAAGGCCACCGCAGCGTCGGCGGCATCCGCGCCAGCATCTACAACGCCATGCCGGTGGAGGGAGTGGAGGCGCTGGCGGAGTTTATGAAGGAGTTCAAGAAGAGTGCAGAGTGCAAAGTGTAGAGTGCAAAGTAAAAAGCCGCTCCATTTTCTCACTCTACACTCTGCACTTTACACTCTACACTTTCCCCATGCCCCGCATCCTCATCCTCGACCCCATCGCCAAAGAAGGCCTCGAAATGCTCGCAGCCGCCCCCGGCATCGAGTACGAGGTCCGCACCGGCCTGAAAGGTGATGCCCTCAAAACAGCCCTTACCGAATTCGACGGGGCTATCTGCCGTAGCGGCGTGACCATCACCGGCGAATCGCTGGCGGGGAACCATCGCCTGCGGGCCATCGCCCGGGCCGGCGTCGGCACCGACAACATCGATAAGGAAGTCGCCACCCGCCAGGGCATCGTCGTGATGAACACGCCGACGGGGAACACGCTCAGCACGGCGGAGCACACCTTCGCCCTGCTGCTCGCCCTCTCCCGCTCGGTCGCCCCCGCCTACCACAGCCTGCTCGCCGGCAAGTGGGACCGCAAGTCGTACATGGGAACGCAGCTCGCCGACAAAACGCTCGGCATCGTCGGCCTCGGCCGCATCGGGCAGGAAGTGGCCAAGCGGGCTATCGCCTTCCAGATGCGGGTGCTGGGCTTTGACCCGTTCCTATCCAAGGAACAGGCCGCGAAGCTCGGCATCGAGCGGGTGGAAACCGTGCGGGACATGCTGCCGCACGTCGATTACCTCACCGTCCATACGCCGCTCACGCCGGAAACCACCAACCTCATCGGCCTCCCCGAGCTCGACATCCTCAAACCCGGCGTCCGGCTCATCAACTGCGCCCGCGGCGGCATTTACAACGAGGCCGCCCTCGTCGAAGGTCTGAAGAGCGGCAAAATCGGCGGCGTGGCCCTGGACGTGTTTGTCGAAGAGCCCTGCACCAAGAGCCCGCTGTTCGGCATGCCCAACGTCGTCTGCACTCCGCACCTCGGGGCCAGTACCGAGGAGGCCCAGACCCAGGTTGCCGTCGAAGCGGTGCAGCTCCTGATCAACTTCTTCACCACGGGGGAAGTCCGCCACGCCGTCAACATGGCCGCGGTGGATCCCAAGACCCTGCAAGCCATCAAGGGGTATCTCGACCTCGCCTGGCGTCTGGGGCTCCTCGCCAGTCAGTGGCAGACAGCCGGGGCTTCTGCCTGCCACCTCACCTATCGCGGCGAAGTGACCAGCAAGAATACAAAACTCCTCACAGCCGCCTTCTGCGCGGGGCTTTTGGAGCGGGCCTTGGAGGAGGAGGTCAACGTTGTCAATGCGGAAGTCCTCCTCCGCGAGCGCGGGATCAAGCTCACCGAGGAATCCCGCAGCGACATGGGGGCCTTCACCTCCTCCATCACGGCTGAAGTCACCGCCGGCGAAAAGCCGTTCGCCGTCGCCGGCACCCTGTTCGGCAACAACATGCCCCGCCTGATCCGCCTGGCGGACTTTCGCCTGGAAGCCTACCTGGACGGCATCATGCTGGTCTTCACCCACAACGACGTCCCCGGCATCATCGGCGCGGTCGGCACCATCTTCGGCAGCCACAAGGTGAACATCGCCCAGATGTCCGTCGGCCGCACCACCCCCGGCGGGGGCGCGATCGGCGTCCTCAACCTCGACGGCCACCCCCCCGCCGCCGCCCTGGACGAAGTCCGCACCCACCCCGCGATCTCCAGCGCCCGCATCCTGGAACTGCCCGCCGCTGGGAATCTGCCGGCGTGGCTGAGGTGGTAGAGGCGCGTTGGATGCCGGAAAACCATTGTCTTTCAAATGAAGCGAATGTCTAATATCCGAGGGCCAATATCCTTTTTTCGACCGGGAACCGCGTGGCGTCTGAGATTCCTGTTGTCCGCTATTTTCTCATCTGTCGGGAAGTGCTTGTTGAGCCCGATGGACTGGCAACCTTGCGGCATCTGCTGCACATCTTTGTGCGGCCGGATGACGGTCCATTTCCTTGCGTTTGCGAGCAATTGACACTGTATGGATTGCTTACGAGTGGTCGAGGAAAGCACCGTTTTGGGGTGGAGCTGGCGTTTCTTGAGCAAGAGGGAGAAATGTCGCTCTGGATTTCCCCCGCGCGCGAGATCGATTTGGGACAGGATCCAGTAGCGCTCCCGGCGTTGCCGATCCCCATTCGCAACATCGTGTTTCAGCATCCGGGGCAATACACGTTCCGTCTGCTTTGCGACCAGGTTGCCATCGCCGAAGCGAACTTTGAGGTAAGATAAAAGACATGGCTGCAGATACTCCGCTGACCAAACTGATCCCGCTGGCCCCGCAAGTGCTGCCACACCTGGCAATCGATGCGGGCCAGGGCCAACCGCTGCCGGCAGGCATGACCGGGACCACTGCTTCCATGCATTCGCTCCCCGCGTTGACTCTGGACTTCGAGGCGGCGCACTCGCCGGCTCTGCAACTTGATCTGACCGTCAGGCCGGGGGTTACACCCGTGGAGCTCGGGACCGATCTTTTTCGCCTCTGCTCGGTGGTCAATTCCCTGCCCCCTAGTCAGATCGGAGGGGGCCTGACTGCGGATGGCTACGTCAAGCAAGATGGGAATGTGCGGATGGTCATGAGGTTTGCGAACCCCCAGGGAGCGCAGGACCGCCTGGCGCAGCTCGTCAGTGCCATCAACTCGTCCGAAAGCTGCATGATCGCCTGCCCCTCGATTTCGCGCTGCGACGCAACGCTGGTCTGCGCCGTTTGAGAACGCTTCCATATGCTTCCGGCGGTGAGAGGTGAAGCGTTATCGCCGTCGGCGCGCCTTCCATGTTCCGGCGGAGTTTACGGGTTCCTCTTCTCTGCTCGCGCTTGGAAATCAGAGAAGAGGAACCCGTAATTCCCGCGGCAACGTAGGCCGCGAGTCCTCTCGAGGGGCCAGCAGAGTGCGGCTGGCAGTGGCGAAAATCATTCCACGTAGCTGGTCTCGGAACCGTGGGCACCTGCGGCAAACGCCGCCAGGCGTCCGAGGCAACCGTCAATCGCCGCTCCACGTCTTTCCGGAAGCTACGTCAACTCTCAGGGCTCGCCACGGGAGTGGCGGCCTACTTTTCTTGCGGTCGCCGCGTTTACGGGTTCCTCGTCTCTGCTCGCGCTCGGAAATCAACGAAGAGGAACCCGTAATTTCCGCGGCTGTCCGCTACCGGCCTGAAGCGCAGGCGATGGACAGCGTTTTTTCCCGTGGCAGGCCTTTCCTTCGGTTACGCTTCAAGCTGGTGTGAACCGCGGCGATTACAGAGGGGTGGCGCACAACCCACGGCCAGGATCGCTGTAATCCCCTTCCCCAAAAGGGCTTGCACCAAGGCACAGCGCTATCCTCGCCCCGCCGCTAGCCGGAGAAGGTCTCTTCACCACCTAACCGGCGACAAATCTAGGTTGTCCCGCGGCGTCACAACCGATAAAGTAGAGTTGTTGGGTCAAGCTAACATGTCACGTATCATTCCCCTCATCGCCGCGGTCCTCATCGCCGTCCGGCCGTTTTCCGGCTGTTGCGAATGTCATGCGCCGCTCGTGTCGGCGATAGTTTCGGCGTGGGATGATGCCTGGAGCGATGAACACGAGGACGACTGTTGCCCGCATTCCGTCCCTTGCCCGGTTCCTGGCCATCCGGACGGAAAATGCCCGTCGTGCGAGTCCACCAAGGATTTTGTCAAGGTCGCGGCTCCGCAGGTCGCCAAGGCATCGCTCGTGTGGTATTTCGCGCCGTCGGTGGCGGCGGATAGCAAGTTGAATTTGCCCGCGTCCGCCTGCCGTTGTTCTCCGGGGCCACTCTTCAGCCCGGGCCTCCGCGCGCATCTCGTGCTGGGCGTAATGCTGATCTAGTCTCGCTGCCGCGAAGCTCTTTTTTCCGGCACCAGGCGTTGACTCGCTGGCTTTCGTTTCTGGATGGCATTTCCCATGGCTACACATGCATTTCCCTCGCGTGACGTCCGAGCGCCCCGAACTTCGCAGCACCCTTTGGTCCGGCTCCTCAAATACCTGGCGAGCACGGTGCCAACCCTGCTGGTCCTCGCCGCGCTGGCCGGAATCGCCTGGGTAGGCCATCGCTTCGATTGGAAGCTGCCGAAATACTCCACGCTGTTTCAGCCCTCGGCAGGCGCCCCCACGGAAGCAGAATTTTGCGACGAACATGCCGTGGCGGAAGGGGACTGTATTGAGTGCCACCCCAAACTTGCTCCCAAGCCGAAGGACTTCGGCTGGTGTGCCGAACATGGCATCACTCAGTGCGTTTACCACCATCCCGAACTGGCGCAGCTCAAAACAACCTATGTCCCTACCCCCGCAGATTCCGCTCGAATTGCGACGGCACTCGCCGCGCGTCCCCGCCCGCTGAACAACAGCCGCTGCACGCTGCACCAGCGGCGGATTCAGTTTTCTTCGCAGGCGGCCATCGACAAAGCGGGCGTCGAGATCGCCGTGGCCCAGGAACAACCCATGGTCGAGTCGATTCCGGCAAACGGCCACGTCGCCTATCGCAACGGCAGTGTCGCTCACCTGGGTAGCCGCGTGGCGGGCAACGTGCTCCGCATCGAGCGGCAGGTGGGGGATGCCGTGCAGGCGGGCGATCTGCTGGCGACCGTGGACAGCGTGGAGGTGGGCAAGGCCAAGGAGGCGCTCGTCCAATCCATCGTTCGGGCGCGGGCGGATCGCGTCTCCTACGACAACCTTTCCCAACTCCCGGAAGGAGCCATTGCCGGAAGCAAGATTCGAGCCGCCAAGACCGCCCTGGACGTGGCGGAAAGTGCGATCATCGCCGCTGAGCAGGTGCTCGCCAACCTTGGGCTACCCGTGGACCGACAAAGCCTTGGCGAAGGTTCCCCCAATCAATTGATGGCCCGGCTTCGTCTGCTGGGCCTGGAAGAACATACCTTTGAAACGCTGCTGGTCGCGCCCAGTTCCAACCTCTTCCCCGTCCGCGCCTCGCAGGCGGGAACGCTCGTGGAGGTGGACGCGGTCGCTGGGGAAGCCGTCGATTCGCAGTCGCGGATGTTCGTGATTGCCGACACGCGGAAAATGACCGGCATTCTGCAAGTCCCCGCGGAAGAAGCTTCCTATCTGCAAATCGGGCAGGCTGTCGAGTTTCAGCTCGACGGGGCCCGTGAGCGGAAGAAAGGATCCATCCGCTGGATCAGCCCGGAGATGGACCCCAAGACACGAACCGTGCAAATCCGCACGGAGCTGGATAACGACGACGCACGGCTGCGGGCGAATGCCTTCGGCACGGGCCACATCCTGCTGCGGGAAGAACCCAGGGCCATTGTGGTGCCGGCGACCTCGCTGCAATGGGAAGGGGACTGTAACGTCGTCTTCGTGCGGACCCGCGATTATTTCCAGAAGGATGCCCCCAAGTTCTTCATCGTCCGCAAGGTCGTGCCAGGCGTCAAAACGGCTGACGGCGTGGAAATCATTTCCGGCGTGCTGCCGGGCGAAGTGGTGGCCGCGAAGGGGAGCGACGTCCTCCGCGCCGAATTGCTGAAGAGCAACCTGGGCGACGGGGAGTGCTGCGGAGCCCACGGCCACGCCCATTAACCCATGCTTAGCGGAATCATCCATCTGGCGCTGAAGTACCGGGGACTGGTGATCCTCGGGGCGCTCGTGATCGGCGCGATCGGGGTTGTCGCGCTGCAGAACCTGGATATTGACGCTTTCCCGGACACGACCCCCGCCCAGGTGCAGGTCAACACGGTGGCTCCCGCCCTCGGCCCGGTCGAAGTGGAGCAGCAAATCACGATGCCCGTGGAGCAAGCGCTCAGCGGCATGCCGCACCTGGAGGAGCTGCGGTCCATTTCCAAATTCGGCATTTCGCAGGTGGTGGTCACGTTTCGCGGCGGGACCGACATCTACTTCGCCCGCAACCAGATCAACGAACGCCTGGCGAGCGTCAGCCTTCCCCCTGGCATCGCCCGCCCCCGCTTGGGGCCCGTTTCCACGGGGCTCGGCGAAGTGGTGCATTACAACCTGGCGCTCCGCGACGTCGATCTGTCGACCGCCGACCCCAAGCTCGTGGAAGAGAAACTCACGTATCTGCGCACCGTTCACGACTGGCAAATCCGCCCCCAGCTGCGAACGGTCCCCGGCGTTGCCGAAGTCAATACCTGGGGTGGGTTCGAACGCCAGTACCAGGTCCGCATCGATCCCCCGCGGCTATTGAAGTTCGATCTGGACTTTGAGCAGGTCTGCCGCGCCGTGGAGGAAAACAATCGGAACATCGGGGGGGGAAACATCGTCCGCAACGACCAGATGCTGTTGGTGCAGGGGGTGGGCCGCACCAACACCCTGGAAGAGATCGGCGCGATTGTCATTTCCTCACGCGAGGGCGTGCCGATCCATGTGCGCGACGTGGCCGATGTGCAGATCGGCGCGGAAATTCGCCGCGGCGCGGTCACCGCCGAGGGGCGAGGGGAGGTGGTGCTCGGACTGGGCTTCATGTTGATGGGAGAAAACACGCATAAGGTTACCAAGGCCATCAACGCCAAACTGGAGGAGATCAAGCCGACGCTCCCCCGGGACGTGGAGCTGGTGACCGTCTACGATCGCAATGAGCTGGTCGATCTCGTCATCGAAACCGTCAGGACGAACCTGTTTGAAGGGGGCTTGCTGGTCGTCGCCGTCCTGTTTCTGTTCCTGGGCAACTTGCGGGCCGCGCTGATTGTGGCGGTGGCCATTCCGCTGTCGCTGCTCTGCGCCTTCAGTGGCATGTTGCGATTTGGAATCTCCGCCAGCCTGCTCAGTTTGGGGGCGATTGACTTTGGGATGGTGGTCGATAGCTCGGTCGTGATGGTGGAGAATGGCATGCGGCACCTGGCTCACGGAGCGCCAGGCAAGACTCGCCTGGACTTGATCCGCGAAGCCGCCGTCGAAGTCCGCAAGCCGACGCTGTTCGGCGAGCTGATCATCATGATCGTATATTTGCCGATCTTGACCATGGAAGGGATCGAGGGACAACTCTTCCGGCCGATGGCGCTGACGGTCATTTTCGCCCTGCTGGGGTCGATGATCCTCTCCATGACGCTGATGCCCGTGTTGGCCAGCCTGCTCCTGCCGAGGCGGATCAGCGAGCGTGAGCCCCTGCTGATGCGGCTGGCCCACGCGATTCACAATCCCGTGCTGAATGTCTGCATGCATCACAAATGGGCCGTGCTGGGGATTGCCGCCGGCGTGCTGGCCGTCGCCTTTGGGATGATCGCGCCCCATCTGGGGGCGGAGTTCGTCCCCCGCCTCTCCGAGGGGGCGCTAGTCATCGGCATAACCCGCCTGGCAGGGACCGACCTCGAGTCCAGCGTCCGCAACAACACGCAAATCGAAAAGGCGTTCCTCCGCGAGTTCCCTGATGAAATTCGACATATCTGGAGCCGCGCCGGGACCGCGGAGGTGGCCACTGATCCCATGGGAGTTGAGCTGACCGACATTTGCATCAGCCTGCACCCCAGAAGCCGCTGGACCAAGGCTGCCACGCAAGCTGAGCTCATCGTGGAGATGCAGAAAGTCCTCCGCAATATTCCGGGCCAAAGGTCCGGCTTCTCGCAGCCGATCGAGCATCGCATGAACGAGATGGTCACTGGCAGCAGGGCGGACGTGGCGGTTAAGCTCTTTGGAGATGATTTCGACCAGCTCACCCGGAGCGCGGCGGAAATTCAGCGGGTGCTGACCCAGACTCGCGGCAGTGCGGACGTGAACGCGAGTCAGATTACCGGCCAGACCGTCCTGCAGATCAAGCTGCGGCAACCTGAATTGGGCCGGCATGGCATTTCCGCCAAATCCGTCCTGGATGTTGTGGAGTCGCTCGGCAGCAAGCCCCTGGGAGACGTCACGGAAGGGCAGCTTCTCTTTCCGCTGGTGGCCCGGCTACCCGAGGCGTGGCGGACGGACCCGCAGAAAATCGGCTCGCTGCAAATCATTGCGCCCTCAGGGGACCGCGTTCCCCTATCTCGGCTGGCCGACATCGACCTGGTGGAAGGGCCTTCCACCATCAGCCGCGACTGGGGCCAAAGGCGAATCGATATCAGTTGCAACGTCCGCGGGCGGGACATGGTCAGCTTCGTGCAGGATGCACGGACCGCGGTCGATCAACAGGTTCAGCTCCCCGGCGGGCGGTATCACGTGACCTGGGGGGGACAGTTCGAGCACTACGAAAGCGCCCGCTGGCGGTTGTTCCTGGTGATCCCGGTGGCCATCCTGCTGATTTTCGGGCTGCTCTTTGCAACCTACGGGAACCTGGTGGACTCGCTGCGGGTCTTCACCGGCGTGCCACTGGGCTGGGTTGGCGGCATTTTTGCTCTCTGGCTGCGTGACATGCCGTTCTCCATCTCGGCCGCCATCGGCTTCATTGCCATGTCTGGCGTGGCGGTGCTGGACGACATGATCCTCGTCTCCTACATCCGGCAGCTCCGCTCCCGCGGCCTCTCCCGCGACGAAGCGGTGCGGTTGGCCGCGGTGACGCGGCTCCGTCCGGTGCTCATGACCACGCTAGTGGCCGCCTTGGGCTTCCTCCCCATGGCCCTCAGCGACGGCGTGGGAGCCGAAGTCCAGCGGCCGCTCGCCACGGTCGTGATCGGCGGCGTGATCAGCGCGATGATCATGTCCCTGCTGGTCATTCGCGTCTTGTATGTGATTGTCGACGGCGCTGCGGAAATGGCCCGGCATGTGTTGACCCGCTGGCTGGGCATTCCCGAAGAGGCCACGCATTGGATTTTTGGCCCGCGCTATCAAGAGGGGCAAGTCCTTGAGGGTGCCGAACCGGATGTCTTACAACCTGCCGAACCTGAACGGGTGGAAATTAGTGTTTAGCGTTATGTTCTCACGAAGGAGCCAGAAAATGAAGTTGAACTCCCTGTCGATTGCCGCACTCTGTCTGGCGGTGACGCTGAGCCTGGGGTGCGGCGGCGAAAAACCCGCAGCCGAGCATGGCCATGAACACTCGGAAACAACCCACGCACATGACGACGGCCACGAGCATGGCGTCTGGTGGTGCGCCGAACACGGCGTTCCCGAAAATGCCTGCGGCCAGTGCGATTCCAAGCTGGCCGCCGACTTTCAGAAGAAGGGGGACTGGTGCAAACAGCACGACCGCCCCGACTCCCAATGCTTCCTCTGCCACCCCGATCTGGAAGCCAAATTCGCCCAGCAATACGAGGCCAAAGAAGGCAAAAAGCCGCCGAAGCCAAAAGGGTAGAGGATTTCGGAGTCGGACGCCTCCGCACTCGACGAAGTCCCTGGCAAACTACGGCGCGGAGCCGCCGATAGGTGAGAGTTTTAGGGATTCCCCGGTCAGGTGTCTTTGTTTTGCCGTAAGTCTTGATAAAATAAAAGAATAGATGCTTTACGCCCGCCCGACGGGGGTGTAACCTTTTCTCGTCTGGTCTCATTTGGTTTTTCGGTTTCCTGCATCCTCGCTCGTCTGCGGACCGATCGGCAGGCGGGGTAGCGCCCGATGGTTGAGGATGCTGATGATTCACCGGCAGGAGCGCGGCCGGCATCCGGGGAGAACGTTGACCGTGATGCGATTCACAGACCCGCGGGGATTCCCCCGCGCGGCGGCGGAATTGGCACGGAGTCCAGCTCTCGCGATATGGCAAAACTAAGCGCCGAAAACTTCATCGACTACGTGGAGCGGAGCAGGCTGGTCGAGGACGACCAGTTGCAGAAGTCGCTCGACGCCCTCAAAGCAAAGCACGGGGGAGCGCTGCCGGAAGATTCGGACGTGGTTGCCAATCACCTCATCAACGCCGGCCTGATCACTCAGTGGCACGCCGATAAGATGCAAGACCGCAAGTACAAGGGCTTCCGCCTCGGCAAGTACAAGCTGCTGCGGCTTATTGGCACCGGGGGCATGAGCAGCGTTTACCTGGCCGAACACGTGCTCATGAAACAGAAGCGGGCAGTCAAGGTGCTGCCCAAGTCACGGGTGAATGACTCGTCCTACCTGGCCCGGTTCCACTTGGAAGCTCAGGCCACGGCGTCGCTCGACCATCCGAACATCGTGCGGGCCTACGACGTCGATAACGACGGCGAGCAGCACTTTCTGGTGATGGAATACATCGACGGCAAGGACCTGCAGAACATCGTCAAGCAGGAAGGCCCGCTGCCGCTGGAGTTGGCCTGCAACTACATCGCTCAGACTGCCGGGGGGATGGCCTACGCCCACGCCAACAACCTCATCCACCGCGATATCAAGCCGGCCAACCTGCTGATTGACGACAAGGGCATAGTTCGCATTCTCGATCTCGGCTTGGCGCTCTATTCGGATGGCGCCAAGGCGTCGCTAACTATCGCGCATAACGAGAACGTGCTGGGGACCGCCGACTATCTTTCTCCCGAGCAAGCGGTCAACAGCCATAAGGTGGACCTGCGAACGGACATCTACAGCTTGGGCTGCACGCTTTATTTCCTGTTGACCGGACATCCGCCGTTCACGGACGGCTCGTTGGCCCAGCGAATCATGAAGCATCAGAACACGATGCCCGAGGACGTCCGCAAGGACCGGCCCGAGTGTCCGCGCGACCTCGTGGACATCTGCGTCAAGATGATGCAGAAGAAAGCGGACAAGCGATATCAGAATATGCAGCAGGTGGCCAAAGCCCTGGAGACCTGGCTGGTCAACCATAGCTATAAGTTCGAGCCCGGCAGCGACGACGCCGCGATGAAGGCGGCGGCCCTCAATGCCGGAGTGCGGGTGATGGCCCGCGCGGGGGGCGGCTCTTCCGGCGGATACGGCATCATCGGTGGAGGAAGCGCAGGAGGCGGCAGTGCGGGCGGCGGAAGTAAATCGGGTTCCAGCGGCAGTCACAAGCGGCTGGTCAGCGGCAAGCGGGACGACACGGCCGACGCCGCTCGGGAGGCGACGCAAAAGGGAATCGACGCGAAAAAGCGGAGTTCCGATTCCAGCCGCGGCAAAGTGCCCATCAAGGGGGAAAAGTCGCTGCCCGTCGCCAAAGCCATCGGAGGTCCGACCAAGCCCAGCGATGGCGGTTCGGACAAGGCCATGATTTTCCCCAAGCTGAACACCGGCGCGGCCAGCGGTAACACTCCCAGCGGCGGCACGAAGAAAGTCGAGCCGGCCAGCGTGCCGAGCGGCAGCGGCAAGATGCCGATCCCGCTGCCGCAGCCAACCAACGAGCTGGGAAAGCCGCTTGCAGCGGGGAGAGCCAAGGCCAAGGCAAAGGGGATTCCCCCTTGGTTCTGGATCGCCGCCGCCGCGGTGGTCTTAGTGCTGCTGGCGGTCATTGCGTATTTGGTCGTGCAGAAAAATACGACCCCTGCGAAGCGTTCGACTCTGGACACCAGCGGACTGGAACTGCGGCTTCCAACGACCGGCGCGGCAGCGACGTAATAGGGCCGCGTTACTTCACTTCCAGCATCCGCTCCAGCGCCGCCAGGCTTTGCTGCGCGGTCAACTCATCAACCTTGATGGCGTTGACCGGGTCTCCCGCCGCCAGGCTTTCCAGGGCCCAGCAAAGATGGGCCAGGTCAATGCGGTACATTGTCGCGCACATGCAGACGACGGGAGACAGGAAATGAATCTCCTGGTCCGGGTGCTCCTTCTTCAGCCGATTGACCAGGTGCAGCTCCGTGCCAATGGCCCACTTGGTCCCGGGCGGAGCTTCTTCCACCGTCTTCATGATCTTGCTGGTGGAGCCGCTGACGTCGGCCAGGTCGTTAACTTCCTGAGGACATTCGGGGTGGACAAGAATCTTGATGCCAGGGAACTTCTTGCGAAACTGCTCGACGTGCTCCTTGCGAAACATCTGATGCACGCTGCAGTGCCCTTTCCATAACACCACTTTGCTATTCGTGATGGCCTCCGCCGTGTTGCCGCCCAGCTCATCCGCGTAGGGGTCGAAGACCGGCATCTGTTCGTTGGAGATCCCCATTTTTAAGGCCGTGTTCCGTCCTAAATGTTGGTCCGGAAAGAAGAAGACGCGGCTCGTCCGTTGGAAGGACCATTCGAGAACGGCTTTAGCGTTGCTGCTGGTGCAGACGATGCCGCCGTGCCGGCCGCAGAATGCTTTGAGGCTGGCGGCCGAGTTGATGTAGGTGACCGGCGTGATGTCCTTGGTGTCGATGACTTCGCCCAGATCGGCCCAAGCCCCCTCCACCTGGTCGATCGCGGCCATGTCCGCCATCGAGCACCCCGCGGCCATGTCCGGCAGGATGACCGTCACCCGCTCGCCGCCGCGCTCCGCCAGCTTCTCCGGGCGGTTGGCCAAGATATCCGCGGTTTCCGCCATGAAATGCACGCCGCAAAAGACAATGAACCGGCAATCGCGGCTGCTGGCGGCCATCTGGCTGAGCTGATAGCTGTCACCCCGCAAATCGCTATGGGCGATTACCTCATCTTGTTGATAATGGTGCCCCAGGATCATCAGGCGGCTCCCCATGTCGCGGCGAACCGCCTCAATCCGCTCGGCCAACACCTCGTTGGAGAGCGACTTGTACGGCTTGAGTTCCAGGGCAGGGGGGGGAGTGAGGGTGAGCATGGGAATCTCGCAAGGTGTTTGTGTCGATAGTCAATTATAGGGTGGTGAGTGGTGAGTGGTGAGTGGTATTTACTCACCACTCACCACTCACCACCCACTCCGTCCCATGGAAACTTCCCTCCACCGCCAGCTCAAAGCGATCTACGCCGGCGAGGAGGCGCGGACCGAGGAGCGGTTGGACGGCTTTCGTATCGACGCCATCCGCGGAAAGCAGCTCATTGAGATTCAGCACGGCTCGCTCGCGGCGATTCGCACCAAAATCAGCCGGCTGCTCGAGAAGCACCGCGTGCTCATCGTCAAGCCGCTCATCCTGCAAAAGACGCTGGTCCGGTTGGATGCCAAGGGAGGCTCCGTCCTTAGCCGCCGGCGCAGCCCCAAGGTCGAGAGCGTGCTGAGCTTGTTCGATGAGCTGATCTACTTCACCCGCGTCTTCCCGCACCGCAACCTGGTTCTGGAAACGCCGCTGGTGGAAGTCGAAGAACTCCGCTATCCCGGCCACGGCCGCCGCCGCCGCTGGCGGGAAAACGACTTCCTGGTCGAAGACCAGCGGCTGGTCGCCATTCACCAGACCCACCGCTTCAAAACCAATCAGGACCTCCTCGCTCTACTGCCACCGACGCTCCCCCAGCCCTTCCACACCGGCCACTTGGCCCTGGGTCTCGACGTCCGGCGGTGGATCGCCCAGCGGATCGCCTACGTCCTGCGGAAATGCGGTGCGGCGACCGAATGCGGCAAGGCCGGAAATGCCCGGCTCTATGAACTGGTCCCGCCGCCGGCCAAGAAGAAGCGGGCGTGATGGTGGGGTCGGGAAGGGTTTTCGCGGACGGGAAAGCTGTGATTTGCGTGCGACGACAGCCGCGAAAACTCTTCCCGACCCCGTTGGCCTGGCTGGCCAGCTCACGCGGGTCGGTCCAAGAGTCTTGAGAATGCAAATACCCGGCGGAATGGGACTCGAGTTATCATTAGGCGTGCATTGCCGTTTCTGTCAACAACAACCTCGGCAAGCGGCACCAGCAGGTGAGCTTGGTCATTCAGTTCAAGACGATGAAAACCTCGACGCATTACGAAGTCCTGGCGTCGATCTTAGCCGTGTGCGGAGCGATCGCGCTGGTGTTTGTGTACTACCCGCTACTGAATCCTGTCCAATTCCGCCTCACGCCCGGCCCGGAAATCGAGCCGTCGGTTCGCTACTTCTTTGGTACGCCCGCCGCACTCCTGATATTGGCGGCGGCGTGGCATTTCAACTGCAAGGCGATCGCAGGGAAGCGGGGGCAATAATGGATACGTCTTTGCTGGATGCCGCGTTTCGGCTGGTATCGCCCTCACTCAGCGCCACCGATGCAGATCCCCTCGGACAACTGCGGCTGCAATTCCCCAGCGCTGGTTCGCAGATCCTGCAGGACGCCCATGCCCGCGCGAAGCGATTGGAAGAGGTCGCTATCGAGATGGCGGACCTGGCACGCGGTCCGAGTAATGACCACTCGGGACCGCCGCTGAACGAGCAGACGCTGGCCGAGCGATGCCCTGGATTCTCAGGTGAGAGTTATCACTGGGCCATCAACGATGGCTTCACCCTAACGAGGTAAGGAGTCCTCGAAGGGTTTTCGCTCGTTGTTAAGAAGCCCGCGGCGAACGAAGCGGAGAGGTTCTGGGCAGGCTGGAAGCCTGCCCCACTTCAGGCGGTGATCTTGCTGATCTTCACGCGGGTGAATTTTTGGCGGTGGCCGGTGCGGCGGCGGTAGTTTTTGCGGCGGCGCATCTTCTGGATGAAGATTTTCTCCCCCTTTTCCAGCGGGGAGATGACTTCCGCCGTCACGACCGCGCCCGCCAGGGTTGGCTTGCCGAGCTTGATGCTGGTGCCGTCGGAAACGACGAGAACCTGGTCGAAGGTGATGGTGGCCCCCCCTTCGAGTTCGTCGCGGAGGTCGACCTGGATTTCCTGGCCTTCTTCGACCTTATACTGCCGCCCGTCCGCGGCGATGATGGCATACGTGTTCATGGAAAGTCCCGGTCCGGCTGCGAAAGGGAGGCTGGAAACGCCCGATTTTAGCAGGCTGGGGGAGGGTCGTCGAGGGCCGGAACTAGGGGTCGGGAAGGGTTTTCGAGCGTCTCTCATGCGGCCCTGAGATAGCGCATTTTCGCGAAAACTCTTCCCGACCCCAGTCACCCCCGATAGAGACTCCAGCTTTGCCAGGCCAGGACCGCAACACCCAGCAGGATGCAGTACCAGGCGAAATATTGCATGCGGCCGCGCTCTAGCCAGCGGTTCAGGCACCAGAGGGTCGCGAGGCCGACCACGAACGATACAGCCGCCCCAAGGAGCATGTGGGAAAACGGGGTCGAGAGCTTGCCTTCCTGCCAGAAATCGAAAACTTCCAACGTCCCCGCACCCGCGATGACGGGAATGGCCATGAGAAACGAGAACGCGGCCGCCGAACCGCGCGTGAGCCCTACGCCGACACCCGTCGCAATTGTCGAGCCGCTTCGCGACAGCCCGGGGAGAATCGCCGCGGCCTGGCTGATTCCAATCCAAAGGGACTGTGTGATTGTCATCTGCGGATATTCCACATTTCCTGGCGGTTTATAGGACAAGTAGAGGAGAGCCGCACCAGTGACCGGAAACATCGCACCAGCAAGCCACACGTTTTCCAGGATGTGTTCGCAGAACTTTTTGACGGGGAGCCCCACGAGGACCGCCGGAATTGTGGCCACGATGAGCATCCCGATAACTTGCCGGTCTGTCGTCAGCAGCCGCCAGATTCGCCGGTGGTAGAAGGCGAGAATGGAGAACAAGGTGCCGACGTGCAGCACGATGATGAGGTCGCCAATGTCCGGAGGTTTGCTGCCGCGCTCCCGCATCCAATGGCTCACGACAACGAGATGTCCGTCGGAACTAATAGGCAGGAATTCGGTGACGCCTTGCACGACTGCCAGAATCAGAATTTCAGCAAGGGAAAACTGCATCTACGAGTTTACATCGCGCCTGGACGGTGGGATTTGCTAGCCTCCCCTTTGCGATTCACAGGGGACCGGCATAATCGGAATTGCGGCCGCGAAGCCGCAGTTTACCGCTCTATTGGGGGGTGTTTTGTGCCGCTGCGGCAAAAGGAGGAACAATGTTTCGCAACCTAAATCCATACATACTAAGCATTTCCGGTCGCCAAGGAGAACTGCTCGAAATCGCTCTGACGTACCGCTTCACAGGGCTTACCATCGACATTCGAGAGGTCGCCGACAAGGCCAAGGCCTTGGGAATGGAGGCGGCGAACAAGTTTCTGCTGAGTGCCCGCGTGAAGATTGGCGGATTTGAATTGCCGGTGCGGTTCGCCGCGCCCGAAGCTGACTTCAAAACCGACCTGGTAGGGCTCAAGCCGATCCTCGATGCGGCGACGGCCCTGGCGGCCAATCGCTGCTACCTCACCATTCAACCGACCAGCGACGAATTGCCGTTCCACGAGAATTTTAAGTTCCTGGCGGGCCGGTTGAAGGAAGTCGCTGCGGTTTTGGCAGAGCGGGGAATCAAGCTCGGTCTGCGGCTGCTGGCGGGGGAAGCACATCGCAACAACGGCGGTTATCAATTTATTTGCCAGGCCGATCCGCTGGTGATGTTCATCCAGACCATCGGGGCGGACAACGTCGGTCTGTGGCTGGACACGTGGAACTGGCAAGTCGGCGGCGGAAGTGCGGAAAAACTGCGGGCCTTCTCCGGCGAACAGATCGTCGCCGTGGAGTTATCGGACATTCCGGCCGGCGCGGACCTGGCGACCATCACCGAAGAGCAACGGCTGCTGCCGGGCGAAGGAGGCCAGATTGATTCCGCCGCCTATCTCGCTACGCTGCAAGAGATGGGCTTTGACGGCCCCGTCTCGGCTGCGGTACATCCCGCCACCGTCGCCGGAACGAAGCGCGAAGCCCTCGTCAAGAGAGCTGCTGAATCGCTCGACATCGCGATGCAAGCTGCCGGCATCGGCGGCGGTGCCACGCTGGCGGGCGCGAAGTAGAATTTCCCATGTTCCACTACGACCGCGGATTAAAGCTGACCAGCATCGATCTCGCGGTCGATTTTCGCCGCCGCCAACCGCGGGGTTTCATCTCGCACGCGCATACGGACCATATGGCGAAGCACGAGCTGGCCTTCTGCACGCCAGCGACGGCGGCGCTCTATCAGTTCCGATTTGGCGTACGCCCTGTCCGAACCATGCCGTTCGGCGTCGCTCAGAAGTGGAACGAGATGGAACTAACCGCGCTCCCTGCCGGACATGTCCTCGGCTCCGCGATGCTGCTCGCTTCCGACGGCAACGAGCGGCTGCTGTATACAGGGGACTTTAAGCTTGGCCCATCGGCTACTTCGGAACAGGCCAGTCCGCCAAAGGCCGATGTGCTCGTGATGGAAAGCACGTTCGGCGACCCCAAGTATCGCCTGCCGCCGAGGGAAGAGGTCGTCGCCGAGCTGCTGCGGATTGTGACCGAGGCATTGGACCGCGGCTGCACGCCGGTCATTCAGGCCTACGTGCTGGGGAAGGCCCAGGAGGTGACGAAGATTCTGACCAGTGCCGGAATCCGCGTGCTGCAGCATCCGCTGGTCTTTCAGGTGAGCCAGGTGTATGAGCAGCACAACTGCTGGCTCGGCGATTATGGAGAGTACCGCGACGAAGAAGGGCCCGGACAGTGCGCCGTCGTCGTGCCCCCGATGACGCAAAAAGCCGCGCGGCTGCGAGGGATTCCCAGCCCCACCACCATCGCCGTCACCGGCTGGGCGATGGACCCAGGGGCTAGATTCAGGCTGCGAGTGGACTACGCCATACCGCTCTCCGACCACGCCGATTACGACGACCTCATCGCCTGCGTCGAGCTCGTCCAGCCGCACATCATCTACTGCACCCACGGCCCCGAAAGCTTCGTCGGCCGGCTGCAGAAGCTCGGACACAACGCCCATCTCCTTTCCGCTGGGCGGCAACTCTGGCTGAAGTTCGCGTAAAGCTGTAGCGGTTGTTCGGCCTCGTTCGACTTCAGTCGCCGCTCCAAGTTCTACTCCTGGCGGATATGCCGGATGTTTCGCGGCACATGCCAGCCGCTGCCGCTATCACCGGTCATTTCGCTGCAATCGGCCGGTCGCGGCGGACGATGGAAAGTACCAGCGTGGATTTTCCGCGCGCCGCGGGAGGATGCCCGCCACGTTCTCGGGGATGAGATATGCCTCAGCCGCAGCGAAGTCCGCAAGCACTCTACGCCGCCGTCATTCTGGCGGCTGTGGTGGCGGTGATTGTCGTGGCTCGCCGTCAGCAGGTTCAACCGCCCACGCCACCTCGAAGAGCGGCACCTGCATTGGCCAACGCCCGGGCGCATCAACCGCGTGAGCCGCGGCCGCTGGTGATTGCGGAACGACTTTCGCCGGTCCTTTCGGCAAAGTCCGCTGGTGGCGGCGAAGTTCCCGCCGGCTTTCCCGCGGAGGAGAGCGGCGACGTTGGGCCTATCACTTCGGAAGAGGCCAGCGTCTATGGGCCGCGGGCGGAAACACCGACGGCACCCGTCCCCGGCATCCAACGACTCGCTCCCGTGGAAGTCGAAGATGCCGGCGAGCCAACAACTACAAGTTCTGATCGTACCCCTGCGACAGAATCACCCGCAGCGCCTCTAGCGCACCGGCCCATTGACGCCGAGGCAATGCGTCCTGTTCTGCAGCAGGCCGCCCAGCTCAATCGTCAGGCGGAGGCGCTGGCTCGACGCGGAGCGTACTACCTGGCCCGCAATCTGACCATTCAGTCCCTCCGCATGATTGCCGAAGCTCTCGACTTGCAAACCGGCAATGGGGAACATACGGCCGCATTGGCCAATGCTCTGACGGCTCTGCGGGAAGCGGGAGACTTTCAGTCGCGGTCCAGCGAGGATTCCACCGTCAACGTGCCGCTCGTCGTCGCCGGCCACCGCACGCCGGTGCTGCGGCAGCAGAATCCGGAGGGCCTGTCCGCCGTTGCCGCCCAGCAGCAGTATTACAACTTCGCCCGTCAACAGCTCGTCATGGCAGCCGGAGGACAGTCAGTCGCCTCGCACTCGCTGTGCAACATGGGAAAGCTCCAATCCAGAATGGGCGAAGGGACTGCGCCGCAGCAAGCGAATCTCGCGCGGGCGATGGTCTACCAACAAGCGGCTCTCGCCGTTGACGGCCGCAATTTTCCGGCGGCGAATGAGCTGGGGAGCATCTTCGCCATTTTCGGACAACTCCCGGAAGCCCGCCGCATCCTGCAGCATGGCGTTGGCACCGTCTCCAACCCCGAAGGATGGCATAGCCTGGCTAACGTTCATGATCGGCTGGGAGAAGCGGAACAGGCCGCCCACGCCCGCAAGCAGCTCGAATTGTTGACCGGTGGGGCAGGGGGGCCGCGGCCGAAAGTCGAATGGGTCAGCCCCGAGGTCTTCGCCGGCAACCAGCCCGCTGCTTCGGCGACAGCGGCGGCCGCTTCAACAGCCCCGAAGAGCGACCATCGCTCCGCCGACAGCCGCCCGAAGCAGAAGGAAACGTGGCTCTCTCCCTTCGGCACCAAGAGGTGAAACCATGCAATCCCCCGCGACACGGCTCATCGGTCTCGCCTGCTCCGCATTAGCGATGGGCGCGATGTGCATGTTATTGGCGCCATCGGGCTCGCAGTGCCAGTTGCCGTCTTTGGAACAGCGTGCCAGCTTGTCCGAGGCTGCGACTGCCCAAACCCGCTCGAGCCGCATCTCACGAATTCCCGTCGAATTGAACGACCCTCCGACGATTGCCCTTTGTCAGGCGCAAGAGGAAGTCACCCCGGTCAGCCCGGCCGATGTCCATTTCCATGCTTGCAACGGCGTGGCGGCCTGCGGCAGCGCATGTGTTCGGCGGATTGACGGCGTGGACTGCAACTTCGGCGACGGCTGCGGCGAAACGCGCTGGAAGCAGTGGGGTCAGATTCCGTGGCAGCACCTGGGCCCTGGCGAATACATCGGCCCGCCCCGGATGGCGGACGTGCCTGTCTACCTCGTGCGCGTGGACGATCTGATCGAGTTTCGCTATGTCGCCACGCGATTTCAGAGCGGCAAGCAGTACCGAATCCAGGCGGGCGACGAGTTCAAGATTGAGTCCCTCGTCGATCCCAATATCAACCGCACCGTCGTCGTCCAGCCCGACGGCAGCATCACCCTGATGCTGCTCGACCAGGTGCAGGCCGTGCGGCTCACCATTCCCGAGCTCACCGCGCTGCTCAAGGAGAAGTACAAAGAGTTCTACAAGATCTTTGACCTCACCGTCTCGCCGGTGAAGACCAACACGCGGCTCGACGACCTGCTGGCCGCGGTCAACAACCGCTTCAACGCAGGCGGCCAGGGGCAGCAAGTCAAAGTGGCCGCGGACGGGACCATTTCGCTGACCAAGATCGGCAAGGTCCCCGCCCAAGGTCTTTCGCTGGACGAATTGGCCGCCGAGGTCAACGCCCGCTATGCCGAGTATGTGGAAGGCCTGGAAACCACGCCCATTCTCGTCCAGCGTGCTCCCCACTTTCTGTACGTTCTCGGCGACGTCAAGCTGGGCGGCCGCTTTCAAATGGACCGCCCGACCACAGTCATGCAGGCCCTGGCCATGGCCAACGGCATCAATAACGGCGGCAACCTTCGCCAGGTCGTGGTCTTTCGCCGGGCCGAAGACTGGCGGCTGATCGCGACAAAGCTCGATATCCGGGGAGCGGTCTACGGGACACGGCCGACGCCCGCGGACGAAATCTTTCTGCGGGACAGCGACATCGTGCTGGTTCCCAAGTCCTCCATCAAGCGGACGGACGACCTGATCGAGCTGATCATGACCAACGGCGTATACCGCGTGTTCCCAGTCCAGTTCGGCCAGCAGAATTTCTAGGCCCAATTCTATCGGCTGCCGCTCCGCTTCACGCCGGCATGTGCCATGCGGGCTTTGAGGATGACCTGGCGGAAGGACTCGGGGCGGGAGACCCCTTCCAGGCGAAACGTCTCGACGTTGCCCAGCTTGAAGACGAGGTCGCCGGCGTTGTACCAGTCCTGGCCGGGCAGGATATCGAGTTGCACGCTGTCGAATCGATCCAGGTCCACGCTGCGATCATTTCTGGCTTGTATTCCCCGCTGCACAATCACTCGGCGGTTCGTCACGGTATATCGCTGCCCGACGAACGGGGCGATGCGGTACAGATAAATCGCCAAGGCAATCGGAATGGAGAGCAGCGCGATCAAGTTGCCGAGCCGGAAGATGTAAATATCCGGGAACCGCATGGAGTACTGCATCCCCAGGAACCTGCCGATTCCATACGCGGCATTGGAGGGCCAAACGGTCATGATCGTCGATTCGCTGATGCTCGACGGAGCGACGCCAGAGATGGGAGTATGGATTTCCGGGAGTGCGGCAGTCGTGGTCACGAGGTTAAGCCTGTCGGGTAGGAGCCTCAAGTTTCAAGCTAAAAATGTACCAGACATTGGCGGGCGTGCCAGCCGGGTATTCTGGACCAGCGCTCATCGCCAATGATTCAGAATGATGAACTGATTGGTGATTGGAACGCCTGATTTGATCAGCTTTTGAATGGCCAGACTGATTTGTTGCGGCGACATGTCTCTGCGCTGATCGTCATCTCGTCTCACAATGAAGATGCCAGGATGCACACCGCCTGACTGGCGGATGAGCACATGTAAGTGGTCAAAATCGCGGTGATTATAGGAAATCAAGACTCGATCTTCGCGAATGCAGTGTGTCTGATGCACGGCATCTTGATCACCGCCCAGCCCAACATCGCCGGGGACTTGTGCGTCGTGCCCATCTCGCCGCAACGCCTGGATCAATCGGCCTGAAATGGCATCGTCATCCAGGTAGAGTTTCACGACCGGTTAATCCGCGCGATTTCCTGAGGGCTAATCGGCTTGGGGGTCGGATGGTATTTGTAGCCCGGTTCGTTCATTCCCTGTGCCTCCGCCAGTGCTTCTTCCCGGCGAAAATCTTCGGCAATTTCCGGAGGATTGGACTGGCAATAGGCGATCGCTTCGCGGACCGCTTCGAGGGGCAGGTCGTAATCGGCGGCAATCTCTTCCGGCGTCATCGGATCTGCGTCGCTCATGAAGCGGCCATAGAGCGTGCGGGCATGGATGCCTCGTCCTTTGACGGCAAGCTGCTTGTAGGACGAGCCGGGGTCCCGGGCCAGGAAAACGTACTGGGTTGCGACGGTGCTCATAGTCCAATTATGCCTCATTGAAGAGCATTGATCAAATGCCAGTCGCATGGATTCAAGACAATGGTTTTGCCTGAATCTTGGCCAAATAGGTCGCAACGCCCTCGCGAATCGTGCGCTCTTGTTCCATTCCGACGCATTTCTCCAGAGCAGACTGAAGCTGGCGTGCGCGTTCGACAGACGTGCGAGCACCCGCCGTCGTTTCCACCGGGCCAGGATGCAAATCGTAGTCCGCCTTGATTCGATCTGAATGGAGACTACCGAGCAGCGAACCAGCGCTGGCCGCCTCGGGATTTCCGGAATTCAGAAGACAGTGCTGAACATAAACGTGGATGTTCGCATTCCGCGGCGGCCTGATATCGAGACCTTCCAGGAAAGCCTTCGCGAGATGAAATCCGCCGTAATAGGCCCGGCCAACGATAGTTCGGCAAGAAGCTGGATCGTGGAAAATGGCCGCGAGCTTCCCGGCAAGCTGGATGAAGTCTGCGGCGGTCATTGAAAGGAGATAGATAGCCGCAGAGCGGTGAGTTCCGGGAATTGACGGACGATTCGGCGGTGCCACTCCAATTCCCGGCTAACAACCTCAGCCGGCTCACCCGAAGCTTGCGCTTCAGTCACCGAGTAGCGATAGCCGGGGTGTTCGGGGTCGTCGTCCACCCGAATGGAAACATGGCCGGGAAACAGGTCCCGAGTGATTGCCAACACTTGCTCTCTGGCCTTGCCGGTCAGGAGGTGCTCAATACTGCTTGCCGCCGGATTAATCCAGGGAGCATCTTGCTCGCGGGATCTCGTGAGGGGCGGAGCGATTGGGGCAATCGCGATGTCCGATGGTGAAGTCGTTTCCATGACTCAATTCTAGCCTAGGTTCGTGCTCGGAATCAATTCGATTGCTCCGTTGCTAAGCGGCGGCCACTTCCCCAAGAAATAAAAAACCCTTCCGGTTCTGGCAAAGTCCCGGAAGGGTTCTATCAAATTCAACTTGGCAGACTGCCGATGCAAGCTCCTTGCGAAGCTTGCCGGCTAAACCTCTCATCATGCATGAGAACTATGTGCACTGTCCTTCCAAATGTCGCCACTTGGAAGTGGATTATCCTTAGAAAGGAGGTGATCCAGCCGCAGGTTCCCCTACGGCTACCTTGTTACGACTTAGTCCCAATCACGGAGTTGACCTTAGGCGCCTTGTTCCCCATCCTCCGAAGAGGCGGGGTTACGGCAGCGCTGTTGGGCCCCCCCCACTTTCGTGGCTTGACGGGCGGTGTGTACAAGGCTCAGGAACACATTCACCGCGGTATGCTGACCCGCGATTACTAGCGATTCCAGCTTCATGTAGGCGGGTTGCAGCCTACAATCCGAACTGAGGCACATTTTTTGGGGTTTGCTGGACCTCACGGTTTTGCATCCCTTTGTGTGTGCCATTGTATGACGTGTGCAGCCCTAATCATAAAGGCCATGAGGACTTGACGTCATCCCCACCTTCCTCCGGTTTAACACCGGCAGTATCCTTAGAGTTCCCGGCATGACCCGCTGGTAACTAAGGACAAGGGTTTCGCTCGTTAAGCGACTTAACGCGACATCTCACGACACGAGCTGACGACAGCCATGCAGCACCTGTGTAAAGGCTCTCTTGCGAGCACTCCCTCCTTTCAGAGGGATTCCTAAACATGTCAAGACTAGGATAAGGTTCTTCGCGTAGCCTCGAATTAAGCCACATCATCCACCGCTTGTGTGAGCCCCCGTCAATTCCTTTGAGTTTCAGCCTTGCGACCATACTCCCCAGGCGGAGCACTTAACACTTTCGCTACGGCCGAAACCCTGTGCAGAGCTCCGGCCCAGTGCTCATCGTTTACGGCTAGGACTACCGGGGTATCTAATCCCGTTTGCTCCCCTAGCTTTCGTTCCTCAGCGTCAGAAGAGACCCAGTGAGCCGCCTTCGCCTCCGGTATTCCTGATGATATCAACGCATTTCACCGCTCCACCATCAGTTCTGCTCACCTCTATCTCCCTCTAGTTCTACAGTTTGAAGCGCAGTTCCTCGGTTGAGCCGAGGGCTTTCACACCTCACTTGTAGAACCGCCTACGAACTCTGTAAGCCCAGTAATTCCGAATAACGTTTGGACCTCTCGTATTACCGCGGCTGCTGGCACGAGATTAGCCGGTCCTTCCTCCTAGAATCAGTCAATCCGGTGGGAGTACCCACCAGAATTTCCTCCTCTACGACAGCGGTTTACAACCCGAAGGCCTTAATCCCGCACGCGGCGTCGCTCGGTCAGACTTGCGTCCATTGCCGAAGATTCTCGACTGCAGCCACCCGTAGGTGTCTGGGCAGTGTCTCAGTCCCAGTGAGTGGGGGCATGCTCTCACACCCCATACCCATCTTTGCCTTGGTAGGCCGTTACCCCACCAACAAGCTAATAGGACCTAGGCCGCTCCTCAGGCGGATTCACACCTTTGGTTCGGAAACGTCATCTGGTATTACCGGCAGTTTCCCGCCGCTATCCCAGTCCCAAGGGTACGTACCTAGGTATTACTCTCCCTTTCGCCGCTGTCCAAGTATTGCTACTCTTATCGCGCGACTTGCATGCCTAATCCACGCCGCCAACGTTCATTCTGAGCCAGGATCAAACCCTTCAATTGTTTTCTGCTTATCTCCTTGGAAGACAACAGCTTGCGCCGCCACCCGCCAGGGAGTTCATTAGCCAATCTACCGAGTTTGAGTTGCTCGCTACTTCAGGTCCGAAGACCCTAGGCAGCAAGCTGAAATTTCCACAGTCTCATGCAGACTGTAAGACTCAAATAAGTTGAGAGGTTACTACCAAATTGTCAAAGATCAAGTTTAACGCCCCAACGAAGCAGCTAAGGCTTCGGTAAGGCGAGTCACGCATTCTAGCGAATGCCCGACAGCGGTCAACAGGCCGGAAGAAAATTTTCTTCCGCGTTTTCTCCGGTCAGGCATCCCTGCGTGAAGAAAAAATCGCCACTGGTTTCAGCCTCCGTTTGGAAGCCGTCTCCCGTAGCGACACCTCTAAAGATAGGCACCTGTCCCAAATCGGACAAGGCCCCCCAGCAGGAAAAATTCGCCCCGCTGAGGACAATCCGCCGCCAGCCAGGCTGACGCGGTCGCAGAAAGGTGTTCTTCGGCCGGATAAGGGCTTGGACTTGCGAGAAAGTGAGCGCCATTTACGACGTCCGCCGTTCACTTCTTTGCTTTTCGCACGAGGTCGGCCAGGGTCGCCACCGTGACATTGCTGGCTCGCTTTTTCCATGAATCATTGCCGATCAAATTCGGCCCCCCCTCTCCAGCCAAATTATTGAGACCTTCATCGGAAATCGTGATCTTGAATTCGTCCTCGAGTTCCATGACCAGCTCAACAAGGTCCAACTCGTCGGCACCGAGGTCGGCCATCGATGTGCGCTCCGAAACTTTGGACGCCTCGACTCCCATCTGCATAGCAACAACGCTGCATACCTTGGTGACAATCGGATCCTTGGACGGTGAGACAACCGGCGAATTGACCGTCGGCTTTGCTGGTCCGCAGCCGGTCGCGATTGCCATGATTCCGCAAGCGATGACCAAAATTTGGTGGTTCATGATCATTTTTAAGTATGTGTTGTGGCTGGACCAGGTCGGCGTTGGCATCCTGCTTCCACAGGCTTCATCGCGCTGGCCACGTGCTTTGGCACGTGGAAATCGCCGCGCCGAATTGTATCCTTTTTCCGTCGCCGCTGCCGCGGAGCGGCGAAGGTAGGCCGTCTTTCCAGGACGTGCCGGGAGTGCGGTTGGAATCGCTCGCCCGGCTCTTTCGCGAAAAACCTTCGCTCCGCTTCCGCAACTTCCCCGAACGCAACGGAGGCGAGGTCTACTTTGTTGTTAATCCCCCCTGGGTTACCAACAACCCCCCCGGCCCCGTTAGCAAAAGTTTGTTGGTAAACCCCCCTGGTAAGACAACACCCCCCCTCGCCCCGGCTATCACAATTCCTGCTCCTCCTTTGCGATCTCTGCGCCTTGGAGTGTTGCTTCCGGCTGTTCTGAGGGAGAGCATCACGCCAAGGCGCACAGGTCGCAGTGAAGGCATTCAGAGACATTTCACTTTCCCCTTCCGCTGAATTATAAGCTGTTTTCAATCTCTTGCGCACCTCTAACGTCATATCCACCAAGCACTTATCGCAAAACATCTCCCAAACGTGATAAGCCGTGATAAGTGCAGATCGATACTCGGGAGAGACGTGGAAACACGCCAAACTTGCGCGCAGCGTCGCCACTACCAGAAAGACGCTCGAAACACAACTTTTGTTCACTTGAACAAAAGATTATTTTGTGCTTGGCGCGGGCTGCGTCTGGATGCCCAACAGCCGATGTCGCAATTCCGGCAGGCGGAGCGTGGCGGCGGTCCAGATCAGGATCAGAAAAACGCTGGGGATGAGGATGGATTCTCGCTGCATCATGTGCGCGACGATGGCGCCGCCGAAGTAGGAGGATAGCAGGAGGGTTCCCGGCACGGCTGTGCGGGGGACCAGAAACAGGATGGCACTGACGAGCTCACCGATTCCGATGATCAGAATCCAGCCGAGCAAGGGCGAGTCCTTCATCTGCTTAACCATCTCCTCGGGAGGAAAGAGTTTCATCCCCGCGCTCAGGACGAGCGCCGCCCCCAAGAGGCCGCTGAGCACCCAGCCGACGATGGAGATGATCTTTTGGGACTGCGAACGTCCTGGTCCGACCACAGTCCCCGTTGCCGAGGCACCTTGCGGCGGCTGATACGGGTTCTCTTTCATGGATGTTCCTATCCGCTTGCAGGTGATGGCAGTTCAACGCGCAGGAAGGCACGAATCTACCGTTCGCTCGCCCACGGTCAAATGGGCTGCCTTGCGGCACTGGGGAAAAACTCGGAAATTCGCGGGAGTCGTTGAGAGGCTAGCTTCGAAAGCCCCTGGTACGTGGTTTGCTAACTCTTCCTTCCCAAGAGTTGAGGAATCGGAACCATTTTCACGAGGATCGAAATATGAATCTCATCGGAAGCATCATAGCTTGGGCAGTTTTTGGGTTGATCATTGGGGCCGTCGCCCGGCTGCTCTATCCCGGCCGCCAGTCCATGAGCATTTTTATGACGATGGTGCTCGGCATCGTCGGTTCGCTGGTCGGCGGCTTGCTCACCTGGGCTGTCGGCTTTGGCGACCCCAACGAAGGGGCGTTCCACGGCGCGGGCTGGATCATGTCGATTGTCGGCGCATTAATCGTCGTCTGGATTGGAATTTTCGCTACCCAGAGCCGACCCGCGTCGGGACAGCGTTTGCGGTAGGTTCTCGCGGATTCTGGCCGCTGGGTTGCCTTTCGTCGTTCTACTTGTCGCCCGGATCCTTCGGACCGGGCTTTTTGTCGTTGTTGACCAGGCGAATCCGGTTCTTGCCGACCCCATCGGCCGCAAACCGAGACTGAGCAGTCTCCTGGCATTCCCCCTGGCTGGAAAAATAGGCCTGATTGGAACAAACCTATTTTGCGCGAGGGAAGGGAAGGGAAGCAAGCGCCGAAACGAGAATCAAACTTGCAGCCGTCGCCGGCTCTACGTCTAATGAAGATTGGGGAGCCGACGCAACCTGTTTCTGGAGCTTTGTATGCCGCGATTCCTAGCCACGATTCTCTTGCTTCTCGCCATGAGTCCGGCGGCCTCTCCAGTCCTTTCCCAGGACGAACCCGACAAGGGCAAAAAGGACGAGAAGCCCAAGGTCAAGCCGCTGCCGGACGACCGGCGGCTGATGACGCTGCATTTCGACTTCGTGAAAAAGGCGGAAAAGCTGGCGAATGAATACGAGGGGGACAAGGACTGGGGAAAGGCCCGCACGGTTTACGAGGAGATTCTCAAGCTGGTTCCACAATATCCCAATGCCAACGCCAAGCTGGCCGAAATGATTCAGCGGGAAGCGGGGGCCCAGAAAACGCTCGTCACTGTCAAGGCGGATACCGAATGGCAGGACAGCGGCATCGAGCTGATCGAGGGGAAGCCGATTATCATTCAGGTGACAGGAACTTGGGTCTTTCATCTGGAAGTCGAAACGACTGCTGATGGCCTGACGATTCCCAAGGAGCTACGCGATTTTCCGCTCGGCTGCCTGGTCGGCATGATTCCGTCCGACGACCCGAAGCTGGCCAAGCCCTTCGTGTTGGGCTCGGGAAAGCAGTTCATCTCGGACCGCAGCGGCAAGCTGTTCCTGCGGATGTATGACACCGACCCGCGGGACAACCGGGGCTCGCTGAAGGTGGAAATCCACGGGACGTTCAAAGGCGGGAAGTAGGGCTTTGGAGAACTGGCGAGCGGGGGGCGTAAGCCCCCTGATGCTTCGGGGATAAGAGGAGAGATTACTATCAGGGGGCTCACGCCCCCCGCTCGCCTTGTTTGCGCTGACTTCTTGCCCTTCGGCGGCAATCCCTTGGTGCCCCCCATGATGGTCATGGCGACCAGCCCCATTACCAGCAGGCCGACAAGGACAGCCGCCACGATGGCGATGTTGAACCAGAGGTTGGCGGTTTTTAGTTCCTTGATCCTCTCCGCCTCTTCTTTCTTCCGCTTGTACTCCACGCTGTCCCTTTTCCGCAGGCGGAACTGGGCATTGCACTGCGGGCAGAGGACCTCCTGCTCCAGCATGTCGAGCGGCGTTTCCAGCTCATGACCGTTGGGGCAGGGGATGTGAAGCAGCTCCGGCTCGGCGGGAGCCGCTGGCTCTTCCATCACCGGAGCGGCTTGTGGGTCGACAGGCGGAGCATCGTCGGTCGCGGTGCTGGCTCCCAGATGGGCAAAGCGGCCGGCGGCCTGTTCGCCGGGGGGGCCGAACGTCGGGCCATAGTATTGCGCTGCCGGCTCTTGCACCGGTTCCGCCAGGGGAGCCGGAATGAGGAACAGCATCCCGCAGGTCGGGCAATTGACGGCTTTTCCCGCCTGGGAAGGGTCTCCCTCCAGTAAGTGCCCCTGCGGACATTGAAACTGAAAGCTCATCGCAACTTTTGGCTGGGATTGGTGTTAGGAGATTGAGGGCGGCACCATTATAGCCCGCGATGGCCTGGGCGCAAGTGTCACGCGGAACCAACTTTACGATTTGTTCAGCCTGAAGATTCGCACTTGCGGCGGACAATATTCCGCCGGTCGTGCGCATCATGGAATGCGGGGAAAAAGGATAGACTAGCCTCTTCGGCTGCTTTCAAGCCTGCGGAGTCACCGCGATGCGAACCTTGGTCATTGTCTCGTTCCTGCTCATCCTATCCGCGGGAGTTGCAGCCGGGGCTGATGCTGGCGCGACGGGAAACGACTTCTTTGAAAAGAAAGTCCGCCCCGTTCTGGTTGCCAACTGCTACCAGTGCCATAGCGCTTCGGCCAAGGAGCTGCAAGGCAAGCTGCGTCTGGATACCAAGGACGGCATTCGCAAAGGGGGGGAAAGCGGCCCGGCGCTCGTTCCCGGCAAGCCCGACGAGAGCCTGCTGATTCAGGCGATTCGGCACTTAGAGGGGGTGGAGATGCCACCCAAGAAGAAGCTTCCGGATGCAACCATCGCGGACCTGGTGAAGTGGGTGGAAATGGGAGCTCCCGACCCGCGGTTCGGCAACAGCTCCACGGTCGGCAGTAAAATCAGCAAGATTGACGCCCGCAAGCATTGGTCCTTCCAGCCGGTCAAGGTGATTCCGCCGGTGAGCAAGGACACCGTTTGGTCGCGTTCGGAGATTGACCGCTACATCGTGGACGGCCTCAAGGGGAAGGACCTGCGACCCGTCGCCGCCGCCGATCGCCGCACGCTCATCCGCCGCGTGTATTTCGATCTGATTGGCCTGCCCCCCAAGCCGGAAGAGGTGGAGGCCTTCGTCACCGATCAATCACCTCAAGCCTTTGAGAAAGTGGTCGACCATCTGCTCAGCCTGCCCCAGTTTGGCGAGCGGTGGGGACGGCACTGGCTGGATGTGGCCCGCTATGGCGAATCGACGGGGAAGGAACGGAATGTTCCCTATCCCAACGCTTGGCGGTATCGCGACTACGTCTACGACGCCTTCAATGCTGACAAGCCGTACGACCAGTTCATCCGCGAGCAGATTGCCGGCGATTTGCTGCCGGCGAAGAACGACGCGGAAAAAAACGAGCACATCACAGCGACCGGCTTTCTGGCAATTGGCGTGAAGGGGCTGAATGAGCGCAACCGCGAGCAGTACGCGATGGACGTGGCTGACGAGCAGATTGACGTCAGCACGCGGGCCGTCATGGGGCTCAGCGTGGCCTGCGCCCGTTGCCACGACCATAAATTCGACCCGATTCCGACGACCGATTATTACGCCTTGGCCGGGATTTTTCGCAGCACCGAGGTCCTCTCCGGGGTCAAGCCGGGGAATAACAAGACCGGCTATAGCGGCGAGTTTGTATCGCTCGTCGATCTCACGAAGAAATCGACGGCGGACGGCGACGATCGCCGCGACCTGGCGAAGCTCAAGGGGGAATTGAAAGAGGCGGAGCTTGCGCTGGCCAAGACGAAGGACATGATTGCCGATGCCAAACAGGGAAATGAGAAGAAGGGAAAGGCGAAGGGGCCGGCGTTCAAGGGCATTCGAGCCGCCAACGCCCGCGAAACGGCACTCATCGCCGAGTTGAAGCAAAAGGTTGACGACCTGGAAAGGAAGGTCATTCCCCAGGGCGCGTCGGTGATGGGGGTCAAGGACGCCGACAGGCTGATGAACTGTCGCGTGAATATCCGGGGCGAGGTAAAGGACCTGGGGCCGGAAGTGACCCGGGGCTATGTCTCGGTGCTGACGGTTCCGCAGTCCCCCGACATCAACATGAAGCAGAGTGGACGGCTGCAACTGGCGGTCTGGATGACGAACAAAACCAACCCACTCACGGCCCGCGTGATGGCCAACCGCGTTTGGTACCACCTGTTCGGCAGCGGGATTGTCGGGACGGTCGATAACTTTGGGGCCCTCAGCGAGCCGCCGACCCATCCGGAGCTGCTCGATTACCTGGCCAATCGCTTCAGCGAACAGGGCTGGAGCGTGAAGAAGCTCATCCGCGAGATCGTCCTCAGCCGCACCTATCAGCTTTCCAGCGAGCACCACGAGAATGCCTACGGCGTCGATCCCGATAACAAATACCTGTGGCGCATGAGCCGCCGCCGCCTCGACGCGGAAGCGATTCGCGACAGCATGCTGGCCGTCAGCGGCAAAATCGATTTGCAGCGTCCCGCCGGCTCGCTCACGCAGCAACTGGATGGCGAAGTTGGCCGCCGGGCCAAGACGGACGCCCTCAAGAAGGAAGTCACCTTCCGCAGCGCCTACTTGCCGCTGGTCCGCGGAATGGTGCCGGAATTCCTCGGAATCTTCGACGTGGCGGATCCGGAGCTCGTCGTCGGCCAGCGGGACGTCACCACGGTCGCCACCCAGGCTCTCTACATGATGAACAGCCCGTTCGTCCATGATCAGGCGGCTGAAATGGCGAAGCGGGCGGTTGCCAGCGCCTCCACCGACCAGGCTCGCATCGACTACGCCTTCCGCCTGGCCTTCGGCCGATCCGCGGACGCCAAGGAGCAGGAAGTCTCGCTCGCGTTCCTTGCGGAATATGAGAATTCCCTGGATATGTCCAAGCCATCGCCCAGTCGCCGGCAAGAAGCCTGGACAAAGCTCTGCCACTCGCTGCTCGCCTCGGGTGAGTTCCGATACACGTATTAGTTTCAAGTCGATTTTCATTCGCCATTCGCCATTCGAATTTCGTCATTGGAGTCCCCCATGTTCTCTCGCCGCCAACTCCTCCAGTCCACCTCCTGCGGCTTCGGGATGCTCGCTTTGGCCGGTATGTTGGAGTCTCTCGGCCTGCGGGGCAGTTCGGCTCAAGCTGCCAGCGAAAGCGCCAATCCCCTTCTTCCGCGCCAGCCGCATTTTCCGGCCAAGGCCAAGCGGGTGATCTTCATGTTCATGCAAGGCGCGCCCTCGCATGTGGACACCTTCGACTACAAGCCCCAATTGGAGAAGGATGACGGGAAAACGGCGGGAGGCGGCAAGGGGAATCGCAAGCTGCTGAAGTCCCCCTTCGCATTCAGTCCAGCCGGTAACAGCGGGATTCAGATTTCAGAATTGTTCCCGAACCTGGCGAAACATGCCGACGACCTGTGCGTGCTCAACAGCCTGCACTGCGACCTGCCCAATCATCCGCAGGCCAGCGTGCAGATGCACACCGGCAGCTTCCAGTTTGTGCGGCCGTCGATGGGGGCCTGGGTGCTGTATGGCCTGGGGACCGAAAACCAGGAGCTGCCCGGCTTCATCACGCTCAATCCGGTTGGCCGCGTCGGCGGGGCACAAAACTACGGAAGTTCCTTCTTGCCGGCGGCGTTCCAAGGGACGCGAATCGGCGGCGAAGGAGAGCCGCTGGCCCGCGCCAGCGTCCCCAATATCGCCAGCCGCGGCGTCTCCAAGCTGGAGCAGCGGACGCAGCTCGACCTGGTGCAGGAGCTCAATCGCGGCCGCCTGGGGCAGGACAAGGTCAACCGTGAATTGGAAGGGATCATCGAGTCCTACGAGCTGGCCTTCAAAATGCAAACGGCTGTCCCCAAGCTCATGGACCTTTCCGACGAATCGCCGACCACGCTGGAGGCCTATGGCATCGGCTCCGGCAGCGCAGCCCCAATGGGCAAACGAGGCGGAGGCGGAACCGACAACTTCGGCCGGCAGTGCCTGCTCGCCCGCCGCTTCGCCGAAGCGGGCGTCCGCTTCATCGAACTCTCGCATCCCGGCTGGGACCAGCACCAGCAGCTCAGGACCCGCCTGACGGCCAACTGCGGCGCGATCGACCAGCCGATCGCCGCGCTCATCAACGATCTCAAGCAGCGGGGGATGCTCAAGGACACGCTGCTCATCTGGGGCGGCGAATTCGGCCGCACCCCGCACGCCCAGAACGAGGACGGCCGCGACCACAACGCCACCGGCTTTTCCATGTGGATGGCCGGCGGCGGAGTGAAAGGCGGCATGCGCTACGGGGCCACCGACGAGCACGGCATCAAGGCCGAGGAAAACAAGATGCACGTCCACGACCTGCATGCCACCATCCTGCATCTGCTCGGACTCGACCACACCCGCCTCACCTACAACTACAGCGGCCGCGACTTCCGCCTGACCGAAGTGCACGGGAACGTGGCGAAGGAGATTTTGGCGTAGCGTGGGGTAGGCTTCCAGCGTCCAACCTGCTCAATCAAGCGAAGGTTTCGTCCTCTTCGCGCGGCGGCTGATAATTTACGCTGCCCCAGCATGCAGCTTTACTCCGAGTGCTCTCACAACCTTCAGCACCGTGGCCAGACTTGGATTCCCGTTGGCGCCGAGAGCGCGATATAAGCTCTCACGGCTGAGACCGGCATCCTTGGCGACTTGGGTCATTCCCTTGGCGCGAGCGATTTCCCCGAGCGCTCGAGCAATGCCGGCTGCGTCGTCGGGCGCCTCCTCGAGCCAGACGTCCAGATAGGCGGCCATCTCTTCGGGCGTACGCAGATGCTCCGCCACGTCGTAGGGCGTGGTCTTGGTCTTCCTCAATTTCTTCGCGGTGGTCTTGGGCATCGCCAGCTACTCCTGAAAGTTCTTGGCCAAATGGATCGCTTTCGCGATATCGTTCTGCTGCGTCGACTTGTCTCCTCCAGCGAGGAGTAGCAGTAGCCTGGACCCCCGTTGGGAAAAGTAGACGCGGTATCCAGGTCCGAAGTCGATCTTCAATTCAGACACTCCATCGCTCAGGTTTCGATGCTGGCCCGGATTTCCCTGGATCAAGCGATCGATGCGAACCAGAATCCGTGCTCTTCCCGCCCGATCCTTCAGCGCGTCAATCCACTCGCGAAAGTCGTCGGTCTGCTCAACGCGCATTGATCAAGTGTAGCTTACGGGCTACAGGTGTCAAGGGGAGCGTGCCCCTCGCTGGGAAGGGAGTCAAACTTTACCTGGTCAGTAGCCGGATGCGCAAGTATTTTCTCACGTTTGATGCCGCACTGGGATTGCAGCCTGGTTCACCAGGCTTCCCGTCAGGCCCGCCGTTCACGGCGGGTATACGGCGTCCCCCATCAATTCCTGCAGCCTCGTTCACGAGGCTTTGATGCTTGGGCTTTAGCCACGCCACGAAAGGCTCTCAAGCGAGAGTTCTCTCCCTACGGAACGCGCCGTCAACGGCGGGCCTGATGGGAAAAAGGACCATGTATGGTCCTGCTAGACCCTCATTCGGGACCGATTACCACGTCCCTGCGGGACTTCCGACTCATCTCATCTCGTACCCAGGCCCAGGCGGCGAAGCGCCGCCGCGGTCTGGGCTATCGCAATTCGTCCCTGCGGGGCTAAAAACAGCCTCCTAAAATATTTTCGACTTTTTTTGCTTTTGGGGCTTGTTTGTGGCACCGGGGTTGCGGAACAATTGGATAGTTGTTCAGCAGTAAACCCCATTTTCCGGGAGACCGTGCCATGAAGACGATTGCCAAAAAATGCAAAAAGGCCAAGAAAACCACGCTTTTTCCCATCGAGCCTGTTCCAGAGGGCCCCTTTGCACCGCCGCTGGGGGGGAG
>JBPCKT010000003.1:0-24153 GCA_051004015.1 Pirellulaceae bacterium
GCCGAGAGGGCGGTACTAAGTGGTGTTTGGTCGTTGCAAGAACAGTATTCCCCTCACTCCGTGAGCGGACATGCCTGCACACGGAGTGTGCAGGCTACTAAGGCAATGGCTGCGTGCTCCGCAGATACGCGAACAAATCCCGGATCTGCTGGTCGTTCAGCGCTTTCAGTTGTCCTTCGGGCATGATGGAAATCTTGACGGCTTTCATGTCTTCGATGTCGTCCCGCTGCAGCGAGATGCTCTGGCCGTCCGCGCCTTTGAGGACGACGACTTGCGGATCCTGGTCGGCGATGAAGCCGTTCAGGGTCCGGCCGTCGGCGGTGCGGACGAGGTAGTTCTCAAAGCCTTCGCGAATTTCGGCACTGGGGCTGACGACGTTCAGCAGCATTCCCCGCAGGTCGTCCCGCTTATAGGTCGTCAGGTTCGGGCCGATGTTGCCGCCGTCATCGAAGAGCTTGTGGCACTTGCCGCAACTTTCCAGGAAGAGCTTTTTTCCCTGGTAAGGATTGCCGGAAGCGGTGCTCATAACCGAAGTCAGTTTTTCAAGCTGTTGGCGGATCACTTCCGGCGAAGCGCCGCTGGCGGTTTCGCCAAAGTGCTTTTTGCAAAGCTGTGTGATTTGCGGCGTTCCGTGGAGCAGCAACTTCTGCACGGTCGAATCGGAGATCGTCTGCTTGTCGATTTTGCCAGTGTCGATCGCGCTCACCAGCAACAGCGACCAGGCGGCCCGGCTGGAGAGGAGGGTCTGGGCGACTTCGCGGACCTGGTCGGGCAAGTCCTTGTAGAGCGCGACGACATCGGCTCCGATGGACTCGTCCTTATAGGAATGCAGCGAGGCCAGAGCCGCGGAGCGGAGGGCATCGTTGCGGGATTCCTTGGCGAGCTTGAGCAGCACGGGGACCGAGGTCGGCTGCTGGATGGTACCGAAGATTTGGATGAACTGCTGCCGCTTGGTGACGTCGGCTTTTTCATCGGCGATGAATTTGAGGGCATCGGCAACGGCGGTCGCGTCCTCCTGACGGAGCTTGAGCGTGGGAGAAGTTGCTCCCGCCTTAGTCATCGCGGTGACGAGCTCGGCCGGCAGATTGGCGAGGGAGCGCCCTTCATAGGCCGATTCCAAACCGGCCATCAGTTTGGCGGCATGTTCCTTCGTGGGAGCCAGCTCCAGCAGCTTGGCGCAGGCCAGCAGGTCTTTGCGCTGTCCCGTCGCGCCGTACCGCCGCATCAGGCGCTCGGAAAGATGCTGCGCCACCAGCGGCTGGTCCCAGAAGGCCTTGTCGGCGAAGAGAGCCAGCACCGCATCGCGGTCCTTGTCCGCCTTGGCCTCGATGGCCCACCAGAGGAGCAGCGGGATATGAATATCGCCGACATCTTCGCTGCGACCCGCGAGATTCTTCACGATGGCGAGCGATTGCGATGCCGGCAATCGCCGGGCGGAGCAGGCGAGTTGACTGCGGACCTCGACGTCCGTTTCTCGATAAGCCAGGTCCGCCAGCTTCTTGGCGATTTCAGGCGAGACTTCGCCATCGTCGCAGGCGAGGCGGACTGTCCAGAGTCGGACGTAGGGGTCGGCATGGTCCAGCATCTTGACAACAAAATCGTCCCTTAGCCCGCCGCTCAAATTATTGACAGCCCAGAGTGTTTCGATCGCAAACTGGTCCTTAAAGGTTCCGCTGTTGAGAATTGTCACTAGCGCGGCGCCCAACTCCCGATCGCTTGACCGTCGCAGCAGTTCCTCTTGCGCTGCTTGCCGAAACCACTTATTGGGCTGATTGAGTCGCGTGAATAGGTTTTCCTCATTCACCTTCCCCAAATCAAACTTCCCCGCCGGCTTCTGCCCCTTCCCCGCAATCCGATAAATCCGTCCCGACTTCGTATCAATCCGCCCCTGGTAATGGCTGGCGTGGTCGATCCGCTGCTCGTACATGTCGGCGACGTAGATCGCTCCGTCCGGGCCGGCCTGGATATCGACCGGTCGGAACCAGAGGTCTTTGGATTCGAGGGCGTAGCCGATGTCCTTGGTTTTGAACGAGGAGCGGTCGGGCAGAAAATCGCTCATGACGACGTGGCTGAGGAGCGGGACGACGCCGAAGAGCTTGCCGTTGTATTTTTCGGGGAGCGAGCCGCCGTCGTCGTAGATGACGAAGCAGTGGGTGAACCGCTGCACGTTGTGGTGCCCCATCGCCTCGAAGTAGCCGAACGTGTAGGGGTTGGAGAGGGACCCGTGCTTGCCGAACCCCTTTTGATAGTAGCCCCCCTGCACGTAATGAAAGCCGCGGGTGTTGCCGCCGTTGTGGCCGGAGTAGATGCGGCCTTTGGAGTCGATTTCCACGCCGAAGGTGTTGCCGCCCCCTTCGGCGAAAATCTCATATTTCTTCTGCTCGGGGTGATACCGCCAGATGAGCTGACCGAGGGAGTGGACCGGCACCTTGTCGATGCCGGGCCGCTTGATGTCGCCGGTGACGGTGCTCCCCTGCGAGGCATACAGCCAGCCGTCCGGCCCCCAGCGGAGATTGCTGGCGATGCTGTGCGAATCTTCGATGCCAAACCCCTCCAGGTGGACCACCGGGTCGCCGCTGGGGACATCTTCGCCGTCTTTGACGGGATAGAAGAGGAGGTACGGCGGGTTGAGGACCCACACGCCGCCTTTGCCGAAGGCGAAGGAGGTGGCGAGGCTCAGGCCGTCGAGAAATGTCTTATGCTTATCGAACTTGCCGTCCCCGTCGGTGTCTTCGTGAATCGTGATTTTGTCCATGCCGCGAAAATGGTTCGGCGGGGGCGGCGGGACCTTGTCGTACACCGTCCGCAGGAACTTATCGCGGCTGACCATCGTCAGGCCGGCCGGGTTGGGATACTGCAAATATTGCATCACCCACATCCGGCCGCGGGTGTCCCATTTGATCGACAGCGGCTGGCCGATTTCGGGCTCGGAGAGGACGATGGTCGCGACGAGGTCGTCGGGGGTTGTGCATTTGGCTAAGGAAGCCGCGGGAGAGAGCGGCCCTTCGTCGTTCTGGAGCTTCTTAAGAGATTGCTCGACTTCGGCCCGGCTTTCGAGTTTGGCAAACGCGGGAAGGGCAATGGCAGGTTGGGAATCGGGCTTGGCCCAGGCGAGATTGTCCCCGGCCGTCATTTCCCATTGTCCCACCATGCGAATCGCCTGATCACCGCCAAACAGGACCGGCGCGGCGACGTTGAACCCGGTGCGGGACTGGTTGATGCAGACTCGGATGGCAATCAGATTCTCTTCGCCGAACTTCACGAGTTTCGGGTCGATTCTGAGCTGCTTCGTCTCCCCCAGTCCGCTACGGTACTTCGGCGGCAGATCCCCGAACGAGCCGACTTTCTCGCCACCGACATAGAATTCGCGGGCATCATCCACCGCCTCCACTACCAAGAGCAGCTCTTTTCCTTTCCACTCCGCTGGCACCTTCACAGCGGCCCGATACCACTGCAAGACATTTTCACCATCTGGCGGGCTCCGCCAGGCATCGGGAACCGCGACCGGCTTCCAGGCAGGCAGGTCGGCGGCTCTAGTGGTAATGGGCGTGCCTAGGCCAAAAACCAGACAGATGAGGATGGCGGCAAAACGACGCATAAAAATCTCGGAAGAGGCGGGAAGTAGACAGGTCGGACTTGTGATAGGGCACGCCCCATCATAGCGGCCGGAGCGGCATTTTTCGATCACGGGAAGAACTCCGGGCAACGCGTACCGGGCGAATCGGCAGTCCCCTCGGAAGTGGCAAGGTATATTCATAGTCTTGATGTTATGTTGATTTGTTACTTACGACGAGTGGCTGCCGCGGCAAGTCGTGACGCAGTACAATCTGCGGCGGCCGATCGAACTCTTCTTCAAGGAGCTGAAGAGCACCTTGGGGTTGGATCCCTACCGCTTCCGGGATTTCGTGACGGTGGAGCGGTGGGTGGCGGTCTGCCTGCCGACCTTCGAATCTAGCGCAACTTCAAAAAGCGCCAGCGAAGGAAGGCTCGGAATTTCCAAGAAACTGGTGCTGCCGGATTTCCCCAAGTTCTGGGAGATTCGTCCCAGGGAGACGCCACAGAGCTTCGTCTCAACACCGCCCTACCAGCGGGCTTCCACGCCAACGAGGGCTCCGTGGAAGAACACGTCGCCGTGTACGTCGGCGTCTGTGTCGGTGAAAAAGTTGGACGTCGGCACCTGTTCGCTGGCCAGGGCCACGCCGTCCAGCCACAGAAGCTGGTAACCACCGCGGATCGAGATGGTGTCCGTGAGCTGATAGACGCCGACCGCGCCGATTTCACCCAGGAATGCCGTGTTGTTATCCCGCTGGTTGACCGGCGGGAGGAGTGGGTTTCCGGCGGGGAATTCGAACGCGCTATGGTGGCGAATCAAGTCGTAATAAATGCCGGCTTTGACCCAGCTATCCAGGCGGAAGCTTCCGCCGTTATTCCAGACGTTGGCTTCGGCTCCGAACTGGAAGCCGTGCATGCGGTTGTCCGCCGCCTCGTTGTAGAGAAGCGGCGCCGGGTTGATTAGGAAGTTCAGGTCTTCGTTCAGCTCCACATAGCGGTAGCCCACAAACGGCTGCAACCATCCTAGTTTGCGGCGGAGGTTGATTTCCGTGCTGTACAGGTTGGAGCCGTAGGTCGAGTCCGTCGTGGGGAACCCAAAGAATACCACAGGAGAGGCGATGTTCAGGATCGACCCGCCCGCGGACAACGTACTGGACTGCGAGGCTGTCCAGGAATCGATGGCGAAGTAGCGGAAGTCGACTGCCCAGTCGTCATTCAGGTCGCGAATCGCGCCGAAATCGATGCCGCCGCGATACTCGAAGCGATAATCGGCCGCATCGACGAGCGTCGCGCCGCCGCCGAAGTCGCTGAAAATCGGGAGGGTGTTGGGATCGCTCCGCTTCATGATCACCGCGCCGATGCGGAACGTCCACTCCGGATCGCAGCCGTCGTCGCAATCGCAAACGGCCTGGTCGCAGCCGCAGGCAAAGTTGTTAGTCACGATAGGGGCTGGAGCGACAGGCAGGTCGCTGGGGCTGGCGGGCTCAACCTGGGCTTCATAGTCATAGGCGGCAAGAGCGCGCTCGAGGGTCCGCGGGACTTCCGCGAAGGCGGAGCCTGGCAGCATCAGGCCGCAGGAACAGGCAATGGCGCAGGCGAGCGCATAGGGAGAGAGCTTCATATCCGTCTTCCATCCATGGATTGCGGGGGAGGGCAAGCAGCAAATGGCGGGAGCGGCAGACCCATCCTTGGGTGCGCCCCGCTGGGCAGGAGACTTCAGTTGCCGGAACCTTAGACAGGGCGGCGGGAGAAGTCCTGTGGGAGGTATCGGCGGCCGGTCAATCCGCCGTCTCCGATAAATCGCGTCCTGCCGGGATTACGAGCCAAAGCCGGTGCAGTGGTTACGGCGCGGCAAAGTTTGCAGGCGGCGGGGCGGATTGGGCGTGTGCCTGGGGAGATTTTGCCGCCGCCCGCAGGCCGATTTTGCGGAGCGCCAGCACATTGCTCACCCACACCACTACCAGCGGCAAGTAGAACGCCGACCAGATGGCGAGCTGCATGAGACTCCCCCGCCATGATGGCAAGCCAGTATTGCCGAAAAACAGATACCCGCCGTTGATCGCCAGTATCCCACAGGCGGGCCAGAGCGGTCCCCAGAGGAGTAACGCTATTAGCCAGCGGCTCTTCCTCGCCGGGTGAATCGCCCAGCGGAAAGCCGGAATGGTGATGGGCAAGTAAACAACGAAAGTCACGACGGTGAGAAGTGCCAACTGAGGAGCTTGCCCGCCATAAAGCGTTTGCAGCAAGCCCAGCGGAACTGCCACCGCGGTCGTCCAGGCCAGCAGGTCGATGATCCGAAACTGGCGGCTCCGCGGCAGGGGCGGCGTTCCCTTCCAGGCAAGCCGCCAGCCGAACCAAGGGCGCAAGGCACGCAGCACGAGAAAAGTAATCAAGGCCAGGCCGCAGTATTTCCCGGACTGGTCGGCCGCAAAATCGAAGGCATACGTGGGGTTCACCATCCCGACGAATGGGAAATTGATTCCAAGCAGCAGCCCAGCCAGCACGATTCCGGTCAGCAGCCGCCACACCAATCGTTCGGGAGCGAGAGCACACCAGAACCCGATGAGCAAGAACTGCGCGGTGAGAACTCCCTCGCACACGTTGCTGAGTGAGTTTATCCAAGGACTCCCCTTGAGCGACATCCAGAGGAAGCCCAACGACGACGCCAGTCCCAGCAGCAGGCAGTTTGCGGCGATGAGCAGTGTCAGCCGCAGGAGTTGGTGTCGATTCATGTTGGTGATGTCCGGTTGCATCTCGATTTGTTCGTGTTCCAGCATGGCCGTTATTCCCGCGAAGCTCATGCTTGCGGCGGTCCGTCCCACAACGAATAATGGGGGGTATTCACCAATCCGGCACGGACGGTTTCATGGCCAAGCCCGACAAGCTCGACTCGATCATTCGCGTCGTCACGCCGGAGAACATCGGGTTCGAGTACCGCCTGGCGGGGCCGTTCCGCCGTCTGCCGGCGTTTCTCATCGACTTCACGATTATCCTGGCGATCAACTTCGCCATTTTCGTCATCTTCAACCTGACGGTGATTTGGGTCAGCTTCGGCCTGGCGTATTTCACCATCTTCGTCACGTGGTTCGCCGTCTTCTGGTTTTTCGGCGGCATCTGTGAGACCTTTCTCAACGGGCAGACTCCCGGCAAGTGGTTGCTGGGGCTGCGGACGCTGACCTATGACGGCCAGCCGATTTCGGCGCTCCAAGCCATCATGCGGAACCTCCTGCGGGCCGCGGATCTCTTGATGCCCCTCTTGGGGCTGGTGGTGATGATGTTCAACCGCCGCTTTCAGAGGCTGGGGGATCTGGTGGCGGGGACCATCGTGGTGGTGGAGGAGCGGCACTGGCTGACGGGCGTGGCGAAGCTTGACGACCCGCGGGCGATTCAACTGGCCGCGTATCTGCCCCCCAACTATGTCGTCTCGCGGTCGCTGGCCCGGGCGCTGGCGACCTACGTGGAGCGGCGGAAATTCTTTTCCCCTCCGCGCCGGCGGGAAGTTGCCAAGCACCTGGCGGAGCCTCTGCTGGCAAAGTTCGGCTTGCCGCCGGACACCAGTTACGACCTGCTGTTGTGCTCGCTCTTCTACCGCACGTTCATCGCCGACCGCGGGGACGACGAGAAGCAGCTCGAAGCGGCGCGGAAGCAGAATCCCTTTTCCGGCGTGCAAGTGCCGGGAGCTTATGGGCAACCCTATCCTTATCCGCAGCCGTATGGAGCACCGCAAGGTTATCCCTACGGCTACGGTCAGCCCGTCTACATGCAGCCGGGTTATGGTCAGCCGTATCAACCGGGTTTTGGACAATACCCGCCGTCCCCTCATCCCGCGCCGCTGCCGCTGCCGTTGCCGCAGGAGACGATGGCGGGAATAACCTTCGACCCGCCAGCAGCCAAATAATCTTACTCTTACTCTTACTCTTACTCTCAATCTTACTCCTATCTCCTTCCCTCGGAATCCGTCCCGCTCCCTATCGCGAGACTCCTATGCGCCAATTCGACCACGAGAAACTGTCCGTCTACCAAGCCGCTATCAAGTTCGTCGCATGGTCCTCCGAGCTTCTCAACGACGTGCCGAGAGGGTTGGCCGTCCATAACCAAATTGACCGAGCCACCACCTCCATTCCGCTCAACATCGCCGAAGGAAATGGCAAGTACACACCAGCTGACCGCTGCCGGTATCTCGACAATGCGCGAGGCTCGGCACTAGAGTGCGCGGCGTGCTTGGATGTGCTGGTGGCACGCGGGCGCATCGCCCGCTCCGTGGCGGAGGAAGGCAAAAGCGTACTGATTGAGATTGTCTCGATGCTGGTGGGGTTGATCCGGGCAAATTCGGAGACGCGGCAGGCGTAAGGTGCGGGAGCCGGGGGAGAGTAGGATTAAGAGTAAGATTAAGAGTAAGTCATGAAAGTCGCCGAACTTCTCGAACGCCGCCGCCTCAACTGGACGGAGTTGGAAAGCTACTGCGAACGGATGCACGCCAGCGGCTCGGCGGGGAAGCTGCCGCCGGCGCAGATGTCGCGATTTGCCGCACTCTACCGCGCCGCCTGCGCCGACCTGGCCCTGGCCGATTCCTATCAGTTGCCGCAGAACACGGTGCAGTATCTGCACCGCCTGGTCGGCCGGGCTCACAACCAGCTCTACCGCAGCCGCAAATTTGATTTGGCGGCCTGGAACAAGATGCTGTTCACGGACGTGCCGCAGCAGATTTTCAACGACCGCTGCGTACAGTTGATGTTCGTGATTTTCTGGGGGTTCTTCATTCTCTCCGCCTGGCTGGCGTATGAGAAAAAAACCTGGCCGGACTTTGCCGAGCAGGTGCTGGGGCAAGAGCAGATTCAGGCCCTGGAGACCATGTACAAAGACCCCATTGACGGCAAGAACCGCAATGAGGAAATGAATGCCTTCATGGCCGGGTACTACGTCTGGAACAATCCCAGCATCGGCCTGCGGTGCTTCGCTTACGGCCTGCTCATCGTGCCGGGGCTCCTGCTGCTGCTTTCCAACGCCATCACGCTCGGTGCGTCCTTCGGCTATATGGCCCGGCCGGAGGTCATGGCCAAGGAGGGGAAGCACTTTTTCCATTTCGTCACCGCCCACGGCCCCTTCGAATTGACCGCCATTGTCCTTTCCGCCGGCGCTGGGCTGCGGCTGGGGATGTCCTGGATCATGCCGGGAGAATACTCCCGATTTTCCTCGCTGATGAAGACCGGCAAGGAAATGATGCCCATCGCCATGTCCGCCGTCATCATGTTTTGCATCGCGGCCTTGATCGAGGGCTTCCTGTCGCCGTCCGGTGCGCCGTATGTCATCAAGGCGGGGGTGGCGGTGTTTTCCAGCGGCCTGCTGGCGTTCTACTTCGTGATCCTGGGCTTCCCACGGAGCGTCCACCGTGGAACTTGACAACACCCGGATCACCATCCGCGAGCGGGGGCTCCTCGACACGCTGGACCTCTCGCTGCACGTGCTGCGCGAATTTGTGCAGCCTGTCTTCTGGCTCACGCTGGCTGCCGTGATTCCACTGGGCATCCTCAACTACTGGTTGCTGGGGTGGATGGTTGACCCGCAGGTCTTCGACTACACCGAGTACCGTTTGTACGAATGGAGCCCGGCGGACTGGGCGAAGCGCATCTATTACATGCTGCCGTGGCGATACCTGTTCGACATGGCACTGTTGGTCTTCATCGAGGCCCCGCTGGCGTCCGTCTTCGTCACGGCTTACCTGGGGGAAGCGGTCTTCATGCAAAAGCCGACCTTCCGCCAGGTGCTGGCCACGGTGCTCCGTCATTCGCCGGCGCTGATCCTCTGCCAGCTCCTGATTCGCGGCATCCTGCCGGCCTGGGTTTTGGTCGGCATGATGGACCACTACGGCAACAACGTGGGGATTGAAGTCTGGCTGTGGGTTCTGGCGGTGTACTCGGCCCTGTTCCGGTCCCTCCGCCCGTACATCAACGAAATCATCCTGCTGGAAAAAAATCCCCTGCGCGCCCGCGGCGAGAACACCATCACCATCAACAAGCGGAGCGGCCATTTGCACGGCTCCAGCTCCGGCGAATTGTTCGGACGTTGGATCGGCAGCTCCATGCTGGCCTTCTCGCTGCTCATCATCATCATCGTCGCGCTCTACCTGGGGGTCGGCGTGCTGATTGGCCAATATGAATTGAGCTGGACTTTCTCGGTATTCATCTATCCCGCCGCATTCTGGGTGGTCGTCGCCTTCTACTCCGTCGTCCGCTACCTCGATTACTTGGACCTCCGCATCCGCTACGAAGGCTGGGAAGTCGAGCTGCTGATGCGCGCCGAGGCGACGAAGATGGCGGGAAAAGCGTGGTAGGGGAAATGACGAAATACGAATGACGAATGACGAATTGAATCCCAAATCCTAAATGCCAACTGCGACATCTTAAGTCAGCTCCTCATGCGTCCCATCCTGGCCTATTTCGTCCTATTCTTCTTGGGGATGCTGTCTGCGCCCATCGCCGCCGCTCAGGACGAAGCCGACACCGCCGTGCAAGATGCCCGCGAGTCGCTCGGCGGTCGCGGAGCGTTCCCCTGGTATGACCGCCAGGCGGATGCTCCCCGCCCCTTGCGATTGAAGACTGTGGAAGACGACAGCGAAAACCGGACCTCCAACTGGCAACCGGCTCCGGCGACCGGCACAACCGCGCGTCCCCCCAATCTTAGTTGGTTGGGGCGCATCTTGCAGATCATGGGCATTAGCGCCTTGGTGGCCTTGCTTGTGCTCGCCGTAGTGTTCATCACTCGGGCCTTCCTGAGTGGGGAAGTGATGGAAACCGCCGGCTCCAAAGTGGTGGAAACGTCGCAGGACGTGGACCGTGTCGAGCATCTCCCCTTCCAGCTCCGCAAGCCCACGGGGGATTTCCTCTCGGAAGCTCGCCGCCTCTACGAAGCCGGCGATTATTCGCAAGCCATTCTCTATCTCTACAGCCACTTCCTGGTCCAGCTTGACCGGCAGCATGTCATCCGCCTTGCCAAGGGAAAGACCAACCGCCAGTATCTGCGCGAAACACGCTCCCGCCCCGTGCTGCATCAGATTCTTGAATTCACCATGGTCAGCTTTGAGGATGTTTTCTTCGGCCATCACACGATCTCGCGCGAGCAGTTCGAAGCGAGCTGGAACCGCCTGTCCGAATTTGAGGCCGAACTCACCCAAGTGGAGCGCGCCGCCGCATGAGTGACAGCTACCTTTCCGGTTTGGGCAAGCGCCTGGGGACCCGCGGGGCGCTCGCAATTGGCATTCCGCTCGTGCTCCTCCTCGTCGTCGGCGTTTACTATTACGGCGGGGGATCGCGGGCGGAGAGCCTCGACTCCGTCTACGGCAAGCGTTCCGGCCGCGGGGCCACGGCCAGCGTCAACGGCACCCGCGTGTTGGCGGAGATGTTCATCAAGAACGGTCACCGGCTACGCACTCTCAGCCGCCTCTCTCCCGGCATCAACCAGCGGGCCGACGTCATCGTCTGGATTCCCGACAGCTTCGAACCGCCGGACAAAAAACAGCGGGAGTTCCTGGAATCCTGGCTCGCCCAGGGGCGCGGCCGCACGCTCATTTATGTCGGCCGCGATTACGACGCCGCGGGCGAGTACTACCAGAAAATCACGCCGCTCCTCAAGCCCTCCCAGGCCGTCACGTTCAAGAGGTTCGAGGCCGAGGCCAAGGCCGACTACGACTCCCGCCGCTGGGAAATGCCCCAGGACGAATACGCCCGCTGGTTCACCTCTCGGCGGGACGGCACCCGCCATGTCGCCAAGAAGTTGCAAGGCCCCTGGGCTGCCGGCATCGACAGCTCCAAAGCAGAGATTCTGATTGAAGGACGGCTGGACCCGCCCGTCGAAACAGACCGCAAGAGCAAGTCTGACGACCCGCCACTTCCTGAGAACATCAAGCCCCTGCTCTGGTCCGACCAGGACGGCGACGGCTACGAGCCCGAGGACGCCATCGTCACCCGCATCACTGACCGTGCTGCCTTCGGCAACGGCCAGGTCATCGTTGTCACCAACGGCTCCTTCGTGCTCAACTACCCGCTCGTCAACCACGAGCACCGCAAGCTCGCCGGCAAGCTGATTGATGAGTGCGCACCGGGGGCCAACGTCGCCTTTATCGAGAGCGGAAACGGCGAGCCGACGGTCCTCGACAAAGAGCCGGAGGCGGCCACCGGGGGCGGCCTGTTCGACGTCGCCCACGTCTGGCCGCTCAATGCCATCGTCATCCACCTGACCATTCTCGGCATCATCTACTGCCTGGCCAAAGCCCCTATCTTCGGCCGCGCCCGCGAAATCCCCAGCGAAGCCTCCGCCGACTTCGGCAAACACGTCACCGCCCTCGGCCAGCTCATGGCCCGCAGCAAGGACCGCGCCTACGCGGAGCAGCGGATCCAGCAGTACCAGCAGCAGGGGAAACGGAAATCGGGCAAGTCCCATTTGAAGGGGGCGTAATCGAGCGTTTACTCTACGTTCGGAGCTACTAGGCGGTCATTCTGGTTTCAATCACAATAACAACCTCTCACGACATTCTCACACTTTCAATAAGCCAGCATGAGCACGACTCCCACCCAGGCTGCCAGCTCGATTGAATTCAATTGCACGAGCTGCCAGCGGACGCTCAAGGTCGCCGCCAGTGCCGCCGGCAAGCGGGCGGCGTGCCCCCAGTGCGGCGCGATCGTCCAGGTTCCCGCCGCCGCCGCGCCTACATCCGCACCGACTGCCACGCCATTGCCGTCGCTCGGGCCATCGCTTTCCTCCGGTCCGGCTATGGACTCCGCGGGCGGCGACATTCGCTTCACCGGCTCGCCAGCTCCGCTGGCGCCGCCGCTCCCTCCAAACTATGCCCAGCCGCAAGGCTTCGGCCCGCCGCAACCACCGGCGTACTCCCAGCCGCAGAACTATGCTCCTCAGCCGCGGACGTTTGCCCCGCAGCCGGGTTATTCCCCCGTGCCATCGGCCCCTTCCTACCCTCCGCAACAGCAACCGCAGCCGGCCCAGCCGCAATCTCACGCGCCGCAAAAATACCAAGGACGCGATACGCCGACCAAGCAGCTCTTCGATCGGCTGACCAAGGAGATTGCCAAAATCTACGTCGGACAGGATGAGCTCGTCCTGGGGACGCTCGTTGCCATGTTTTCCAGCGGCCACGTCCTGATCGAAAGCGTCCCCGGGCTGGGCAAAACGCTCTTCGTCCGGACGCTCGGCAAGGTGCTCGGCTGCCAGTTCGGCCGCATCCAGTTCACCGCGGACCTGATGCCGTCAGATGTCACCGGCGCGCCGGTCCTGGACATGAAGACGCAGGAGTTCCGCTTCCGCCCCGGCCCCATCTTCACGCAGCTTCTGCTGGCGGATGAAATCAATCGAGCCCCGGCGAAGACGCACGCCGCGCTGCTCGAAGTGATGCAGGAATATCGCGTGACGGTGGACGGCAAGAGCCACGTCATCGATCGCCCGTTCCTGGTCCTGGCCACGCAGAACCCGATTGAATCCGAAGGGACCTACAATCTCCCCGAGGCCCAGCTCGACCGCTTCATGTTCAAGCTCGTCGCCAGCTACCCGCGGGAGCAAGAGGAATCAACCATTCTCAAGCTCCATTCCCAGCAGGTGGACGTGGACAAGCGGCTGGAGCTGGAATTGGAAACCATCTGCAACCCCGCGCAGATCATGCAGACGATTCACGACAACGCCCAGATTCGCGTCGATGAAAAGCTGGTCGATTACATCAACAAGATTGTCCGGCTCACTCGCGGCTGGCCGCAGTTCCACATGGGGGCTTCGCCGCGGGCGGGGATCGCACTGATGCAGGCGTCCCGCACGCTGGCCGCGTTTCAGGGGCGGGACTACGCCGTGCCGGACGACGTGGCTCAGATTGTCCTGCCCGCCCTGCGGCATCGCGTGATGCTGACGGCGGAGGCCGAAGTGGAAGGGCAGAAGGTGGATGATTTGCTCACTGAGCTGGTGCGCTCGGTGGAGGTGCCCCGGATTTGAGCGACTGGATTCTCAGCACGCTGCAGGAGCATGGGCCGTTCCTCTTTCGCATTGCGGGGCTGCTCATCATCCTGCTGTTCGCGCCGCTGTTGGCCCTGGCCTGGTGGAAGCGGATTTTTCCGCATACTCCCATCGTCATTGCCGTCGCCCTGCCGGCCGTCCTCTCGCTCGGCCTGCTCATCGACCAGCGCCTGTTGCCGTTCATCGTGGTGGCGGACGCGATCATTCCCATCATCGCCCTGGTGGACCTGTTCACACTCGCCGGTCCTCGGTCATTCTCGGTGGAGCGCGAGGCGATGCGCGTCGCCAGCATCCAGAAAAACCACAAGGTCACGCTGCACATCAGCAACCTCCGCCGCGTCCGCCGCACCGCCTGGGTGCGGGACGACATTCCCCAGGAATTCACCGTCGAGCCCAAGCAGTTCGTCCTCCGCCTCGGCCCCCGCAGCCGCACCACCGTCCACTACGACCTCAAGGCCAGCCGCCGCGGCAAGTTCACGCTCCCCAAGGTACACGTGCGGGTCCGCAGCTTTCTCGGCTTCTGGCAGCGGTATCTGGAATATCCGGTGGAGAACGCGATCCATGTCTATCCCGACATGAAGCAGCTCGCCGAGTTCGCCATCCTGGCCCGCACCAACCGGCTCAGCCTGATGGGGGTCCGCCGCACGCGCAAGGTCGGCACCGAGAACGAGTTCGAGCGATTGCGGGACTACACCCTCGACGACAACTACAAATACATGGACTGGCGAGCCACCGCCCGCCGCAGCAAGCTGACCGTCAAGGACTTTCAAACCAGTCACAGCCAGCGGCTCATCTTCCTGCTCGACTGCGGCCGGCTGATGACCAACGAAGCCCGCGGCCTGAGCCTGCTCGACCATTCGCTCAACGCCGCCCTGATGCTCAGCTACGTGGCCCTGCGGCAGGGGGACAGCGTCGGCATGGTCTGCTTCGCCGACCGGATTCTCTCGTTCGTCCCTCCCAAGGGAGGCATGACCCAGATGAACCAGCTCCTGCACGCCTCCTTCGACCGCTTCCCCGAGCTGGTCGAAAGCCGTTACGACGACGCTTTCCTGCATCTGGCCTCGCACTGCAAAAAACGCTCGCTGGTCGTGCTCATCACCAACATCATCGACGAGGTTAACAGCCACCAGGTGCAAAGCTACCTCGGCACGCTCGTTGGCAAGCACCTCCCCCTCGGCGTCCTCCTCCGCGACCACCAGCTCTTCTCCGCCGCCGACGCCCCCCACACCGGCGACGTCTCCCTCTTCCGCTCCGCCGCCGCCGCCGAAATCCTCTCCTGGCGGCACCAGGTGCTGCGAGATTTGGAGCACAAAGGGGTGCTCGCTTTAGACGTGTTCCCGGAGGACATGACCGCGCCGCTCGTGAACTCGTACTTGCAGATTAAGGCGCGGCACCTGCTCTAGTACTCAGTACTTGGTACGGTACTTGGTACATGGCTCCGGCTGCGATCAAGATTCCTTACAGCGTCCACCCCTTCCGATACTCCGTATGCACAAACTGCTGGGCGTCCGGGTTGTTCGTGACCTTGAGATTAGCAGCATCCCATTCCACCCGCTTGCCGCTGCGGTAGGCAACGGTGCCCAGCAGGACCGCTTCGGTGAGAGCGCCGGCGTAGTCAAAGTTGCAGGTGGTCGCGCCGCCGGTCTTGATGGCGTTGATCCACTCCTGGTGATGGCCGATGGAGGCGGCAATCGTTGGTTCTGGGGCTTTGAAGCCGGCGAATTTACCTTGGGGGAGGAGCCATCTGCCGCCGTAGTTCGAAAGCAGCACTCCTTTGTCGCCGATGAAGAGTTGACCGCCGCCGGCCGTCGCTTTTTTCGCGTCTTCGACCTCAAGGAGATCCCACAGGGCGGGCCGTTTACCACTATCGTACCAGTGGAGCTTGCAGGCGGGCATTTCGCCCCGGGCGGGATACTCGTAGTGGGCGATGCAGTGCCTCGGAGCGCTGACGGGATCAAACGGCGTCGGGTCGCCACTTGCTTCCACGGCTGTCGGGGCTCGCAGGTTGAGCGCCCAGTGCGCCAGGTCCATATAATGGCAGCCAAAGTCGCCGAGCGTGCCGGTGCCATAGTCCCAGAACTTCCGCCAGTTGAAAGGATGCACCCCTTCGCTATACGGCCGCTCTGGCGCTGGGCCCAGCCACAGGTCCCAGTCCAGCCCCTTGGGAGCCGTCGTGCCGGTGGTGAACTTCGCGCTGTGATACTCGGCTCCGGCCCAGACGTGGACCTCCGTCACTTTGCCGATGGCACCCCCCTGCACCAGTTCCACGACGCGGCGGTAGTTGTCCCCGGCGTGAATCTGGTTCCCCATTTGCGTCACCAGCTTCTTCTCCTTGGCGAGCGTCGCCAGCACGCGGGCTTCCTTCACCGTATGCGTCAGCGGCTTCTCGCAGTAGACGTGTTTTCCCAGGCGAAGGGCCATCGCTGCCGCGGGAGCGTGGGTGTGGTCCGGCGTGCCGACAACGACGGCATCGAGGTTCTTCTCCTCTTTCTCCAGCATCACGCGGAAATCTTTGTACTTCCGCTCTGCCTTGAAGCGGGCCATCCCTTTCTCAAGCAAGTTTTCGTCCACATCGCACAGCACGACAACATTCTCGCTCGCCACGCCGGCAATATCCTCTCCCCCGCGTCCGGTAACGCCGATGCCCGCGATATTCAGCTTCCCGTTGGGAGACTTGGACTCCTTCGCCGGCGAAGTGTTGACATAAGCTCCCAGAGCTAGCGCGCTCGTGGCCGCGGCGGAAGTCGAGAGGAAACGGCGGCGGGAAAGGCGAGACATAAGAGAATCCTTGTAAGGAGAGGCAGGCATCTACGTTCCGTCACCATACTTTGAGAGGAACGGACTTTCAATCAACCCTGGCTTGTGCGCTGTGCTATTGCTTGAACTTCACGCGAACCACGCCGTAGACGAGGAACTCCGGCACATCGAACTTCAAGTGGTTGGGTTTGAGATCAAAAACAAGTACTTGCGCGTCGGGCCGTTCGGGTGTGATGAATTCGACGGAAGCGATTTCCTCTCCCTTGGGAACAATCACGTCGGCGGCAATGCTCTTCACGGCAATCGGCTTTTCTTCCGCGATTCCGCTTCCCGGACTCGGATTCCCCGCGGCATCTTTGGGGGGTTCTTCGCGGTTGTAGTTCACGAAGTGGAAATCAAGCTCGTTCCCTTTGGCGGGGCGACTCGCGGAAACTCTCACGGTCGTCGGCGCGGCAAACTTCGAAGGGGTCGGGAAGGGTTTTCGCGGCGAAAACCCTTCCCGACCCCGTTCATCCGACACCACGTCGAACAGGACATGTTCATTCAGGAGCTTCTTCCCCTCCGCCCGAAACGCTTCCACCGGTCCCAAATCGCCGCGAAAGACCGCGGTCCGGGGATAAAGAAGCGTCCGCTCGGAATGAGAACTGTTCCCGCGATAGATTTCGTCATACCGCTTCAGAAACTGGTAATACCGCGCGATTTCCTGGCGGGCGAACGGATCCTTGAAGCGAGTATAAAAGCCCATCGGGGCTCCGCCGTTGGCGGCCAGTTCGCTGATGGCGACGCGGATGCGGGTACTCTCGTACTTGCCGAGCGTGAAGGGCTTGTCCTGAAACATGCCGCGGATGTAGCGGGCCTGCAGCGTCCCTTCGCCCAGATCCCCCTTCGCCAGGTCCGTGTAGCAGGCCGCTCCGCCGGTGCTGTACCAGAGGTAGTCCTCGTCTTTCCCCCACAACTCCGCCGGCAGCAGGCAGCGCTCGTCGCCGCTGATCTGGTGGAGGTTGCCGATGTGGTTCCACTGGGCGGCGATCAGGTCTTTCTTCAGGGAGCGGCCGTACTTGATGAACACTTCGTCGAACACCTGTTTGTTGGAGATTTGCGAAAAGCGGAGCATCTCCCGCCGTAGCGCGGTCGACTCCTTGGGGTCGTGCCAGGAGACGATTTCCGTGAATTTGTGCTGGTCGAGGTTTTCGATGGCGAACTGGGCCTTGCGCTCCTCGGGCTTGAATCGCTCCTTGAGGTAGGCGCGAAAGTCCCGCTGGCAATGCTCACAGAGGCAGTTGTGGCGATAAAAATAGTTGGCGATGTAGCCGTCGATGCCCCGGTCCACCCCCCGCTTCACCCAGGCCTTCATCACCTTCTGCCAGTCGGGGTTCCGCAGGCATGCCCAATACTCCTTCATTCCGCCAATGCCGTAGCCGGCCTGGCTGATGGGTGTGCCGTCGGCGTTCTTTTCCAGCATGCTGAGCGGGTCGGCGACCGGCTTGGGGCCAAGCTCTTTTTCGTCCCACAAATCGCGGTAGAACTTGAAGAACCCCCGCGGCCCTTCCGGGCTATCGGGATCGCCGACGAGGAACTCCACGTTGAAATGGCCGACGGCCTTCATCCCGCGCGTATGCAGCAGCTTGTTCTTCTCCTCGAACCACGCGCCGCATTCCTTGTGCCCTTGCACCGGCAAGTGGCTGGGATAGCCGTTGTAGGAAGGCGTATGGGCCAGGCTCCAAAAGTGCGCCCCATAGAAGCCAAGCTGCACCACTTCGGGCTCCGCTTCGAAGAGGAAGGGAACGTATTGCGGGTCGTTGTACTCGGCCCAGTGGGCCACCATGCGGGTGAATTCGAGGCGGGGAGGTTCTTGGGCGGACGCGAAATCCGCGAGCAAGCAGTAGGCGAGTGCAAAGTGGAGAGTGCAAAGTGCAAAATGGCGGATAGAAGGTTGGATCATTTCACCGGCTCCGCGTCGAAGAGGCTGGAAACGTGTTCTTCCGCCGGAGGCTGGGTACACAGCGAGACGGTAATGCCCACGGCGGCAGAAAACAGAGTGGCCCAAATCATCGGCTCCAGGCCGGCCAGAAAGAAGGGCCGAAACTTCGTTGCCTGGCCAATCATCGGGTCGGGAAGCGTTTCCCCGTAAACAAACGGGATGGCATAGGCCAGCAGCATCGTCCCCGCTCCTGTGAGCATGGCCGCCAGAACTCCGGCTGCCGTGGCCCGTCGCCAATAGCAGAGCATCAGGCCGGGGACAATGAAGCTCGCTCCCGCTCCTCCCCCGCTGAAGACGATTAGGGCCTGCAGGTAGTCCACCGGGTTGATGTTCAGCAGCACGGCCAGCACGCCGACCGCAATCATCCCTAGTTGGGCCATCCGCTTCAGATCCCGTTCGCTCGCACTCGGCTTCACGAACCGCTGATAGACATCGCGCACCAGCCCCGAGGAGATGACGACGAGATACGAGCTGACCGTCGCCATGATTGCCCCGAAGGGAGCGGCCAGAATAAGTCCCGAGATGAGCTCTCCACCGAAAATCCCCTTGGTCATCATGATCGACATCCGCGGGATCACCTCGTCGCTCTTCGCCAGGTCCGGTATCAAGGCCCGCGCACAGATGCAGATGCAGATCAGCGGCAGATAAATGCCCAGGTTGTAAACGCAAAGCAGCAGCACCGATTGGCGGAGCGTGGCCGTGTCCTTGCAGGCCATGATCCGCGTGACGCTGGCCGGCGAAGCAAAGCCGGTGGCGGGCCAGAAGAGGAAGAAGGAAACGGCGAGGCTGAAGGGGAGAAAATCCCGCCCTTCCTTGGAGAATCCCGGGCCATAGACGTAGCTGGCACCTTCGTCCGGCGAGACGGCGCGGACGGGCTTCCCCTTGGTCGCGGCCTCCGCAGCCGCGGTTTCGGCAGCTTTCTGAGCGTTGGGAATCGCATCGCGAGTTGCTTTTTCCAGTCCGCCGGCGGCATACAGCGAAAGACCCAGGAGAATGAGCACGCCGATGAACATCATCACGCTCTGAAACAGGTCGGTCCACACTGCCGCCAGAAAGCCGCCGATCAGCGTGTAACCGATGACGGTGATCGCAAAGATCGCCAGCCCCAGCAGGTACGCTCCATCGATGGGGCTGTTTGCGTCTTCCGCGAACGACAGAAAGCCGCTCCCCGGCCAGGCCAGCTTCATCACGGTGGCCCCGGCTTTGAACTGGGCCACCATCATGGAGGTCATAAAGAAAATAATGAGCAGCGAAGTGACCAGGCCGAGCGTGGGGCTCTTGAACCGCTCACGGAACAGGTCCGGCATGGTGATCGCCCCGGTCTTGCGGGAAATCTGGGCGATCCGCTTGCCGACGATTCCAAATCCGGTGAGCGGGACCACCATATAACTGCCAATCCACAGCGCCACGATCCAGCCGTGCGTATAGACCAGCGAAGGGAACCCCATGAAAGTGCCGCCGCTTTGCACGGTGGCCGTGAGGGCCACCGCCCAGGCCCCGAGGCCGCGGTTGCCGAGGAAAAAGCCCTTCACGAACGAGCCCTTGGAGACGACCTTTTGCGCGAGCGTCCCCAGCCAGACCGACGCCGCGATGAAGATCACCAGCGCGACCATCGTCCCGATGCCCGGCTTGGGGGACGAGGCAATTTCGGCGAGCAAAGTCCATTGCCAGAGGAAATCAGGCATCGGTCTCCTCCCCGATGATCTCCTTCATTGCCTCTTCCGGGTCGATCCCCAAATCCTCGTCCCGCATGATGACCTGCGAGACAATGGCGGAAATCACCACGCACGTCACCCACGGCAACACTATGCCCCAAAAGACCCAGTCGGGAAACCCCAGCACGAACTTCAAGTCCGCCGTCGTCCGGCCATAGCCGAATAGCGCCGCATAGGTGACGCACCAGGCGAGTGCCGCACCCCAGATGCCAAATACGATAATCGCCTCGCGCCAGGCGCTTTGCAGAACGGGGTCGGGGTGGCGAGGCTGCATCGGGAGGTCGGCGAGATGTAGGGGGAAGCAATCTGGCGGGACAGGGCAATATAAACCACGGAGCAGCCTGCTGCCAGAATGCGAACAGAAACAGACAGAAGGAACCTAGTGACACGGCCTTTGATCAAAACGGCGATGTTAGAATGTAGCGATGTGGTATGTTGCCCTTGTCTTTTTCGTCATCCTTGGGCCACTCATTTTTTGGCTGATGTGGCGAGAAGATTTCGACGGAATGCAGTCGGAGTGGCGCTACTATCGCGCTTGCAAATCGAGACAGCCGCTTTCGCTGGATGATTTCTATGCCGAATTCTTTGCGTCAAGTGGAATTGAGAAGAGCACGATCGGTGGCCTTAAGGAAATAGTCGCGGAACTTTACGGCGTGCAGGGACCACTGATCCGCCCCGAAGACAACTATCCGAGAATCTTTGACGCGGATGACGAGTTGATTGAGGCTATCGAAGGCCGCTTTGGTATCGCCATGAAAAATGACGACCTGTCGCGAATCGATGGGAGTTTCAATTCTATCGCCCGTTACGTTCAGTTCCGCTTGAACCCTGTGCCTGGACCTAACGGAACTTGAATCTCCCCCGCCGGACCATCACAATGGCGGAGGCCGCATCCACTTCTTCGTGATTCCCGCACCCACAGGTTCCCCATGCTCGCCAAGCTGCAGACGTTTTCGCTTCTGGGGATTGAGGCGGTGCCGGTGGAAGTGGAGGTGGATGTTTCGCCGGGGGCGCTCCCCAAGATTTTTCTGGTCGGCCTCCCCGAGGCGGCTGTGAAGGAGAGCCAGTACCGCGTGGAGCGGGCGATGGCCAACAGCGGCTATTTGCGGCCGCAGGATCGGGTGGTGATCAACCTGGCCCCGGCGGAATTGCCCAAGAGCGCGGCGGCTTTTGACTTGCCGATTACGCTGGGCATGCTCGTCGCCAGCGGGCAGCTTGAATCGGAACGGCTGGAGCAGTATGCAGTGGTGGGGGAGCTGTCGCTGGAAGGAAACACGCGTCCGACGAAAGGAGCGCTCTCGATGGCGATGGCGGCGGCCCGGCAGCGGAATCTGCGCGGCCTGGTCGTTCCCGCGGAAAGCGCGGCGGAAGCGGCGGTCGTGGAGGAAATTGAAGTCATTCCGGTGACCAGCCTGACGCAAGCTGTCGGCTTCTTCTCGGGGCAGCTTGATATTGAACCGACGCCTTCCCGCATCGGTGAGCTGTTCGACTCCTTCGCCAAGTACGAGGATGATTTCGGCGACGTCCGGGGCCAGGAGATGGCCAAGCGGGCTGTCGTCGTCGCCGCCGCGGGCAAACACAACCTGCTGATGGTCGGTCCGCCGGGTTCGGGAAAGACAATGCTCGCCAAGCGCGTGCCGACGATTCTTCCCTCGCTCTTCGCTGGCGAATCGATCGAAACCACCCGCATCTACAGCTCCCTCGGCCGCTTGCAGCCGGGGCAGCCGTTGATGGCCCGGCGGCCGTTCCGCTCGCCGCACCACACCATCAGCGACGCCGGCCTGGTCGGCGGCGGCAACCCGCCGGTGCCGGGGGAGATTTCCCTTTCGCACAACGGCGTCTTGTTCCTCGATGAGCTCCCCGAGTTCAACCGCCGTACGCTGGAAGTCCTCCGCCAGCCGCTGGAAGACGGCACGGTGACAATTTCCCGTGCCCTCCACTCCTCCACGTTTCCCGCCGACTTCATGCTCGTCGCCGCGCTCAATCCGTGCCCCTGCGGCTATCGCAATGACCCTCGGCGGGACTGCCACTGCAGCACGCCGCAAATTGAGAAGTACATGAGCAAAATCAGCGGTCCCTTACTCGACCGCATCGATATCCACATCGAAGTCCCCGCCGTGCCGTTCAAGGAGCTTTCCGCCGAACGGGGTGGCACCAGCAGCGCCGACATGCGCGGCCTCGTCGTGGCCGCCCGCGCCATCCAGGCCCAGCGCTTCGCCGGCAGCCGCACGCGGTACAACGCCCAGATGGCGTCGCGGCAAATCCGCAATTTCTGCAAGCTGACGGAGGACTGCCAGGACTTGCTCAAGGACAGCGTGAACAACCTGGGCCTCTCCGCCCGCGCCCACGACAAAGTCCTCCGCGTGGCCCGCACCATCGCCGACCTCGACAACAGCGAAAGCATCACCGCCAACCACATCAACGAAGCCATCAACTACCGGATGCTCGACCGGCAGATGTGGACGTGAGCGGCGAAAGAGCAGGCTGTCTCTCTGCGACCTGCCAGGAGCGGTGCTCAGCCCAACAAACTCAGAACGACAAACCAAGCCAAACCGGCCAGCAGTACCAGAATACCGACGATGCCGCCTCGAATCAGCAGCCGCTCGAATTTGTCTTTGTCACTGAGGGGCCGGGCGACGTTGGATTCATGAACGGGCGTTTTCGGCGTCGGGAAAGTGTCTTGGCGAAAGTTTGTCAGCCCGTCATCCGGGGACGGGCCGACGGGCAGCAGGGTGTTGTTTGACGACTCCTGAGCCGCGCCGCAGGGCTCCAGGTCGGCGATGACTTCGGACATGGACTGGTAGCGCTCCTCGGTCTTCTTGGCGAGCATCTTGCTGAAGACCGCCGCGACCGCTTCCGGCACTTCCGGGCGCGCTTCGGTCAGAACGGGGATCGGCTGCTCCCGGTGGGCCAGTAGCTTGGCCACCAGGCTGTCGCCCCCGAAGGTCGCGCGGCCCGTCAGCAAGTAGAACAGCGAGCAACCAAGGCTGTAGATGTCCGCCCTGGCATCCGCCGTCTTGGTGTTGAGGGCCTGTTCGGGGGCCATGTAATCGACGGTCCCCATGACCACACCGGTCGACGTCAATTCGGCTTGCGTGGGTGCATCCACGTCCCCGCTCAGACGGGCCACGCCCATGTCGAGAATCTTGACGATTCCTTTCTTGTCGAGGAGCAGGTTGGCCGGTTTGATGTCCCGGTGAACGATCCCCTCGGCGTGAGCCGCCTCCAGTCCCCGGGCCGCCTGCAGGATGTAGTTCACCGCTTTGTCCACCGGGAGCGGTCCATCCTTTTTGACCAGAGCGGAAAGGTCGCTCCCGTCGACGAATTCCATGACAAGGAAGTGATCGCCCCCCGCCTGATCGGCATCGAAGGCGGCGACAATGTTCGGGTGGCTGATCTTGGCGGCTGCCTTGACTTCCCGCTCGAACCGGGCGATGGCGGCCTGGTCGTTGGTCATTGCGGCAGGCAGCAACTTGACCGCCACAATCCGGTCCATGCGGCGGTGCCGGGCTTTGAAGACTTGCCCCATGCCGCCCGCCCCGATTTCTTCCATGAGCACGTAGTTGCCCAGCGACAGCGACTTGCCCTTGCCCTTTTGGAGCTCTTGGGCCTGATACTGCGTCAGCTTCTTCTTGCGTACGAGTTCGCGGGCCAACTCCTCGGCGTCCTTCGGCTCCCCTTTAGGCGGCAGGAAGTCCTTGAGCGTGTCGCCCGAGATAATCCCGCTGTCTTCGAGCTGGGCAACGAATTGTTCGAGTGCAACGGCCATATTCGGGCTGTGCCGTGAGGCGCTGGCCTTCCAGTCAAAGGTCGACGGCGAAGAGTCCCATTTTCACGTAAGTGGCTGCCATTTACCAGTCGAGAAGCCTTGTTTTGCCGAACCGGTCGCCTCCTGCGGATTCTCAAATTATTTCCTGACAAATTGGTGCGCACCTATTGACTGTGACAACAGCATGTCTGTATGAAGCGGTAATCCGAGAAACTGGCGGCGATGTCAAGTTAACATTGCGTGGCTAGGCTTTGTCGGAAAACTGCTCTTTTAATGCAAGACCGATTTCGCGCACACTATGCTCCTCGCGTTTGGAAGTTTTCGCGGAGGATGCAAGGATGTTGCGACATCGGCTTACGGACGACCAATGG
>JBPCKT010000004.1:0-31654 GCA_051004015.1 Pirellulaceae bacterium
GTAGCCCGCACACTCCGTGTGCAGGCATTCCCGCACACGGAGTGTGCGGGCTACTATAAGGGCATGCCCAAAGATTTCCTTGCCGGTGCTCGCGACAGCTACGACGTCGTCCTCATCGGTAGCGGGCTGGCGGGGATGACGGCGGCCAATATTCTGGGACGGGCCGGCTATCAGGTGCTGCTGCTGGAGCAGCATTACAAGCTCGGTGGCATGGCGACCTGGTTCAAGCGTCCCGGCGGCCACATTTTTGACATCAGCCTGCACGGCTTTCCGCACGGCATGATCAAGAGCTGCCGCCGGTACTGGACGCAGGAAATCGCGGACTCCATTGTCCCGCTGCGGAACATCCGATTCGATAACCCGATGTTCTCGCTGACCACCTCGTATGACCGCGAGGATTTTACACGGCTGCTCACGACGAAGTTCGGCATCACTCCGGAGACCGTGACCGCCTTTTTCGACACCGCCCGCGGCATGAATTTTTATGACGACCAAAAGCTCACCACCCGCGAACTGTTCGAGAAATTCTTCCCCGGCCGCGAGGACATTATCCGCCTGCTGATGGAGCCCATCACCTATGCCAACGGCAGCACGCTGGAAGACCCCGCCATCACCTACGGCATTGTGTTTTCTAACTTCATGTCGAAAGGGGTTTGGACCTTTGAAGGGGGGACCGATCGGCTGATCGGCCTGATGCATGACGACCTGCTCAAAAGCGGCGTGGACGTGCGGATCAAATGCGATGCCGAGAAAATCCATGTGGAAAATGGCCGCGTCACGGCTGTCACCGCGAACGGCCGGACCATCAAGACCCGGGCCGTGGTTTCCAACTCCAACCTGCGGGCCACCATCTTCCGGCTCACCGGCGAGGAGAATTTTGACAAGAAGTTCGTCCAGGACGCCCGCGAAGTCCGCCTCAACAACTCCAGCACCCAGGTCTACATCGCCCTCAAACCCGACGAACGGGTGGACGAGAGCATGGGGGACCTGTTCTTCACCTCGACCGCCCCCCTCTTCCGCACCGAGCTCCTTCTCAGCCGCGACATCACTAGCCGCACGTACTCATTCTATTATCCCCGCACTCGCCCCCAGGGGCGGCCGCGTTGCCTCATCGTCAGCAGCACCAATGCCAACTACGCGGACTGGGCTGGCCTCTCTGACGAGGACTATCAGGCCAACAAACAGGATCTCATCGACAAAACGCTCGACCACCTGAACCGGTACGTCCCCAACATCCGTGAGCGGCTCGACCACGTCGAAGCAGCGACGCCCAAGACATTTCAGCATTACACCGCTCACGTCGAAGGAGCCAGCTTCGGCACGAAATTCGAAGGACTCGCCGTCAGCCGAGCCCTGCCGGAGCAAGTGAAAGGACTCTATCACGCCGGCAGCGTCGGCATCATCATGTCCGGCTGGCTGGGGGCGATCAACTATGGCGTGATTGTGTCGAACGATGTGGATGCACTGCTAATGAAGGCACCAGCGGCGGCTCCTAGCCAATAAGCCCGCGGTACAATTCCTCGTGCCGCTCGACCATCTTCTCGATGCTGAACTCGCGCAACATCCGCTCGCGGCCCGCTGAACCAAGTCTTTTGGCATGCTCTGCATCCGCCAAGATCATCAGGGCCTTCTGTGCAAGTCCCGCCCGGTCTCCGACGTCGACGAGGTAGCCGGTCTCGCCATTAACCACCAGGTCCCGATTGCCGGGGATGTCGCTGGCGACGACGGGCACGCCGGCGCTCATCGCTTCCATGATGGCGTTGGACTGGCCTTCGTAGCCGCTGGCGAGCATTAGCAGATCCAAGTGCGGCAAGATTCGCGGGATATCGCTCCGCTCCCCAAGGAAGTGAACCACATCCGGCACGCTGGCCTGCTCGGCATATCGTTCCAAGCGGCGGCGCTGCGGGCCGTCGCCGATAATCAGATAGTGCCCATCGTCCCGCACGCACTTGACCAGGTCCGCCGACCAGACTATGTCTTTGAGCCGCTTCTGCGGCCACAGCCGGCCGATAGCGCCAATCAAGCGGGCGTCCTTAGGGAGCCCAAGCTCTTCCAGCAACTGCTCTCGGGTAACGGCTTGTGCCGGCGGCGAAAATGGTGCAATGCCATTGGGAATGACCGTGAACTTCTCCGCGGCGAGACCTTTGCCGGCATAGAAATCCCGCACGCCGCTGGAGTTGGTGACAATCCGCTCGGTCCGCTTGGCGAGGTAGCGGTCGATGGTTAGTTGCGTCGTTCCCTTCCATGGGTCGACGCACCGCTCTCCAGCCACAACGTGCTTCACCCCGGCTGCAAAGGCCGCCTGCCGGCCGTAGGCGTTGGCCGCGAACAGCCAGGTATGCACCACGTCCGGCTGGAGGCGCTGGATCTCGCGCTTCAGCCGGCGGTAAGCGAAGGGGTCCAGCTTCCACCGCTTGTCAATGAAAGTGAGCGGCACGCCCGCCTGCCGCAACTGCTCTTCCAGCGGTCCGGTGTGGGTCAGGACGCAGACATGCACGTCCCAGCCCTTCCGCGCCAGCCCGGTGGCCAGCAGCGTCAGTTGCTTCTCGGCCCCGCCGCGAACAAGCGTCGGAATTACTAACAGAATGCGGGGCACGTCTCAACTACCTATTCCCGCACCTGCGTAAACAGATGCACGCCCTTTTTATTGCTGGCCACCACGTCCAGCAGCTTGTCGCCGTTCACGTCGGCCAATTCGAACTGGGTCCCGACGCCGCTGTTGTGGTCGAACTGGTGCGGCACAAAGACCGGCCGCCCACTTTCCCGCTTCAGCTCCCACCAGAAGAAGACGGCTGGCTCGTTGACGCCGGGGTCTCCACCCTTGCCGTCCGCCGCAGGGGCATGGGCCCAGAATCGCTTTCCGCAGACGATGTCCGGCAATCCGTCCCCGTTCATATCGGCAAAGCAGACGCCATGAATCTGCGAGAAAGTCTTGTCGATTTCGTGGCTCGTCCATTCGTCCTTGCCCACCTGCTCGTGCCACCACATGCCGAAGGCGTGCGGGCTGGAGCTGAAAACGTCGTTGTCACCGTCGCCGTCAAAATCATAGACGTACATTTGAGCCCCCAGCCCGCCGAGCTTGGCCGGATGCCACTTCCACTCGCTGCCGTCGTCTTTCGCCGGAGCTTCCCACCAGCCGTCGCCGACCACGATATCGTTCTTGCCGTCCTTGTTCACGTCGCCGACCCCCAGACCGTGCGCGTACCGCGCCGTTCCCGGCGCACCCTTGGCGGAAATGGCATGGATGGTCCACTCGGCGTTCGGATCCTCCTTCGGCGTCAGGTAGGCCATCACTCGCTCCGGCCCGTCCGGCGCTTTGGGATCGAGCGAGACGGCGCAGATGAGCTCCTTCTTCCCGTCGCCGTTGAGATCAAGATAGGTCGGGCTCTCATTGTTCGTCACCGGCGTGACGACATGCTTGGGCCATAGCTTGCCAGACTCCTTGGGGTTCTCGAACCACCAGGTCGGCGTGCCAGGAAAATCAACCACCAGCAAATCCGGCCAACTGTCGTGATTCACATCCTCCGCGAAGCAGCAGAATGCATTGCTGTAGCCGCGAGGATCAACGTCCTGCGCCTTTTCAGCCACGTTGTGCATTTTCCAATCCGGGGCCTCGTACCAACACCACCCGGCAGCAATGTCCAACTTGCCGTCCTTGTTGAAATCGGCCACCGCCACCCCTTCACTGCGGAACTTGGCATCGAGCTGCGTGCGCTGGAAGCGGACGGATTTCGCCGGCTCGACTGCGGTAAGAGTCGCCGCGAAAACCATCAGGCTGCACATCGGCAGGAGCTGGGAGAGGACATTGTTCATAAGGAACCTTTCAAACTCAGCACGGGAGAGAGTCGTAACCACCGTTTGAGCAACCGGGCCGATTGTAATGCCTGCGTACTCCGCCGCCAAGTAACGAAAAGAGCCCGCGCACAGGGTGCGCGGGCTCCAAAGGTTTTTAATCTGTCGCAGACAGGGGAGCTTAGCGATATCCGCCGCCACCGCCGCCCTTGCGTCCGCCGCCGCCGTAACCGCCACCGCCCCCACCTCGGCTGCCACCGCCGCCCCCACCGCCCCCACCGCGATCTTCGCGGGGACGAGCTTCGTTGACAGTCAGGTTGCGGCCGTCGTGCTCCTTCTCGTGCAGCGCCGCGATTGCCTCGCGGGCCGCATTGTCGTCGGACATTTCGACAAAGCCAAAGCCCTTGCTCCGGCCGGTGTCGCGGTCCGTGATCACCTGGGCGCTCCGAACCGAACCGTACTGAGCAAACAGTTCTTCCAGGCTCGTGTTCGTGACGTTGTAACTCAGATTCCCAACATACAGCTTCATAGCCACCGCTGAACTCCTCAAAACGTGCGCCCCGTGTTTACTTTCCGGGGCGACTGGAAAGGGACCAAAAATGGTGGCCCACCAGGTGGAGAGGCGAGAAGGCGGTGGGCAGATCCCGAAAAACGAGGACTACAGTTCGCGTCGACAAACCAACCATCCATTACCGTATACCCTGGCGGGCAAAGCTCCAATAGGTCTTGGCAGAAAACGGAAAGATTTTCCGGCAGTAGAATAAGGCTCGGATAGGGGCATTTAGCCACGGATTGAACACGGATTGAACACGGACTTCAACCAAATTCAGATTTGAGACAGCTTTAGGAGGGATCGCTGCCTTAATCCGTGTTTCATCCGTGTTCAATCCGTGGCTCCTCCCCCCACTTTGCCCACTTTGTTGAACCCAAACCCATGCGTGCGGAAATCATCTCCATCGGCGACGAGCTTACCAGCGGCCAGAGACTGGACACCAACAGCCAGTGGTTGGCCGAGCGACTGGGGGAACTGGGGGTGACGGTGATGTTCCACAGCACGGTGGCCGATGACCTGGCGGCAAACGTGCGGGTCTTTCGCAATGCCTGCGAGCGGGCCGACCTGGTGATAGCATCCGGCGGCTTGGGTCCCACCGCCGACGACCTGACGCGGCAAGCCATCGCCGATATGGCGGGCGTGGATCTGGTCCAGGACGACGCTTCTCTGGCGCACATCCAAGCGATGTTCGCCCGCCGCAAACGGGAAATGCCCGCGTCGAACATCATCCAGGCAATGTTCCCCCGCGGCGCGAGGCCCATTCATAACCCGCATGGCACCGCGCCAGGCATCGACTTTACGTTGGTCCGGCCCGGCCTCGCGAGCGCGCGGATTTTCTCCCTGCCCGGCGTGCCCGCCGAGATGAAGGAGATGTGGCAGGAGTCTGTATACCCGGAGATTCAAAAACTGCAGGAAGCCCGCGGCGCGCCGAAGGTCATCGTCCATCACCGCATCAAGTGCTTTGGCGTTGGGGAGAGCGACCTGGAGGGAATGCTCCCGGACCTGATTCGCCGTGGTCGTACCCCCAGCGTCGGCATCACCGTCAGCCAGGCCACCATCACCCTCCGCATCACCGCGGAAGGAGAAAACGAGCAGGCTGCCAGAGCCGCGATGAAGCCGACCATCAAGACGATTCGAAAATGCCTGGGGAGCCTGGTTTACGGCGAAGAGGACGACGAACTGCAACACGTCGTTATCCGCATGTTGCAGGAACGCAAACTGACCCTCGCGGTCTGCGAATGGGGCACCGGAGGCCTGATTTCCAACTGGCTTAGCGAGTGCGACCCTGCCAGCGAGGTCTTCAAGCTGGGAACCGTACTCCGCAGCCCTGATACCGCGGCAACACTTCTCGGCCTGCCGTCCGAACTCACCTTGGGCGACCAGCCTCAGAGCCCCGACTTCGCCGCCGCGCTCGCCGCCCATATTCGCACTCTCGCCCAAACCGACGTCGCCATCTCCCTCGGCCCCTTCCCACAGGCCGACTCGGCGACCACCACCCCCGGCGAAGTCCACTTCGCTCTCGCCCGCCCCGCCGGCGTCCTGGTTAAATCCTCCGCCTTCGCCGGCCACCCCGAAATCCTCAAACCCCGAGCCGCCAAACAGGCCCTCAACCTCCTGCGGCTGGAGATGTAAGGCCTGATATGTGTACAATTGAGTTTATTCGGATCGGCGGGAATCCGCCAAGATCATTGACCATGAAAGCAAAACAGGCCGAAGGAGCAGGACTCACTCCGGCCTGAAGGAAGAGAAAACAGTGCATTCATCGAGGCTTCGACTAGCGCCTCCTCGCCAGGCGGCGGGCCGGTTGGACGACCGGCTGGGTGTACTGTTGGGTGATGATCTCCCGGGCAACGAGCGCGGTCACTGGGACGCTCACTTGGCGCTCGATGGTCTGGGGGACCGTCTCGGTGTAGGTCACGACTTGCTGCTCGGTAACCGGCTTGGAAACGAGCTGGGTGAACTGCCGCTCCACCTGACGGTTCACCAATTCCGTATAAGGCACTTCGCGGGTACGGCGCTCGGAGCGATAGTCCGTGACCTGCACGGCGCGCGTCCTTGTCTGCGGAACCATGACGGTGTAAGTCACTTCGCGGGTGCGTTGCTCGGGCACCCACTCCGTAATCATCTCCGTCCGCTCTCGCTGGTGGGGAACCATCACCGTGTAGGGGACTTCGCGAGTTTGTGGCTCCTGCCGCAACTGGGTCACGGTGAACCTCCGGGTCTGTGTCCGCGGAACCATGATCGTCACGGGAATCTCGCGGCTGCGCGGCTCCTGGCGAGTCTCCGTCAGAGTCACCGTGCGAGTGTGCGACTCGGGAACCATGACGGTGTAGGGAATCTCCCGGCTGCGTGTCTGGGAAACGTAATCGACAACTCGCTCTTGATGGACGCGAGTCTCGGGACGCTGAATCGTTTCCGTCCAGGTGTATTCCTGCTCGACGGGTTGAAGTTTTTGCACAGGCGAAGGCGCTTGCTTCTCCGCGCTCAGCTTCTGGGCGGCAATCGGCTGCATGACGGTCTTTGTTCCCGTGCGCGTCACCTGCTCGGGAACCATCACGGTATAGGGACGTTCCACGTCCCGGTAGCGGGGCACGCTCACCTGGTAGCTCTCCGTGCGAGACCGCTGTTCGGGGACCATCACGGTATAGGGCTGCTCGACTTGCCGCTGCGTGGGGACGTTAACGAGAAAGGTTTCGGTGCGAGTCCGCTGCTCAGGCACAAGGACGGTATAGGGTTGTTCCACCTCTCGCTGAAAGGGCACATTTACCAGGAAGTTCTCGGTGCGCATCCTCTGCTCGGGGACCAGTTCCGTGAAGACGCGCCTCACCTCCCGCTCGCGCGGCGTCTGCACCACGAAACGTTCCGTGCGAGTCCGCTGCTCCGGGACCATCACGGTATAGGACTACTGAATTTCGCGCTGGAACGGGATGTTGACCAGGTAGCTTTCCGTCCTGGTCCGCTGCTCGGGGAACTGAATGTTGACCAGCCGGGTAACCGTCTGGTTTTCCGCGACCATGCGGGTGACCGAAACGGTTTTCTGCCGTTGCACCGGTTTGTAGACAACCTGCCTCTCCGTCCGTGTTTCATACTTCGTTTCCGGGACCATGATGGTCCGGGTATTCTTTTGCGGCGCTTGCACCGGGCTGGGAGCCTGGACCGGGCTCGGCCCTTGCACCGGCCCCGCTGCCTGCGCCGTACTGATCAACACGGCGGCAGCGACAGCCGCCAGCGCGCGGGAATGCCAGGGGAATCGAGTCATGTTCCATCCTCCTTAACGTGAGACTGAGCCGAACCGACCTGCTAAGGTCTCCTTGGAGAACCCACCGGCTGCGAAGTGAACAAAAATAAATCCGCCTGAATCGGTGCAGGCGGAACCGCTGGAATGGCGGGTTCACCGCGCATCACGGTTTCTAGTCTGCCCCTGCAAACGGGATACCCGGAAACACCCCGTCTCCACTTCAACGGCAAAACACATCGTTTGAGCGGGATACGGGAGAACACGCTTCGCCCTGCCCACGTCAAGAGGACAACATGGCGGCGCAGCGGCCAGGCGCTTTTACGAATAGGCAAGTTTCGCCTTCCCCCGTTCGGGGACTTGCCGGACACTTAGGATATGTGTACAATTGAATCTAATCGGGCCGGCGAGAATCCGGTAAGATCATTGACAATTTATAGTGAGCTTGTGGGGAATTGGGGAGAAGGTGCGCGCGAGGAGGCAGGCCGAGGAGGGGATTTGAAATCTGAGATTTGAGATTTGAGACGAGGACTTACGTCGAGACGATTTGACGTAAGTCGGTGTGCCTTGGTTCGTAGAACGGTGGCCCAAAAAGTGAATAATGACTCAGGTGAAAAGCACGGGAAATGCATCAAGTTATTCACTGCAAGTGGTTGGTTTGCAGGGAGTTACATTGACGACACCGGAGCAAGAAAGTAATCGCCAAAAAACGCATTATTGGTGCCCCGTTTGGGGGAGGCGATTGATGCATTTTTTGGCGAGTACTCGGGGACTTACGACGATGGGATTTGACGTAAGTCGTCGTCGCGCTTGTCCGCTCACGGAGTGAGCGGACTACTTTGGGCCTATTCCGGCTTGAAGACGACCACCGCCAGCGGCGGCAGCTTGATGGTCAGTTTGTAGGGCCGCATGTGCCAGCCGGGTTCCTGGGCCTGGACGCCGGGGAAGTTGCCGGCGTTGGAGCCGCCGTAGAACTTGCTGTCGCTGTTGAAGACCTCCTTGTACCAGCCGCCGCGGGGGACGCCGACGACGTGCTGCTCCCGCACGGCCGGGGTGAAGTTGCAGGCGACGATGAGGAAGTCGCTCGGGTCCTTCCCTTTGCGGATGTAGGCCAGCACGCTGTCGGCCCGGCTGTGGCAGTCGATCCATTCGAAGCCGGCGGGGTCGAAATCGACCTGGTGAAGAGCGGGCTCGTTGCGGACGAGGGCGTTCAGGTCGCTCACCATCTGCTTCACGCCGCCGTGGGTCTCCCATTGGAGCAGGTCCCACTGCAACTCGGCATCGGCGTTCCATTCGTGCCACTGGCCGAATTCGCACCCCATGAACAGCAGCTTTTTGCCGGGGTGCGTCCACATGTAGGAGTAGAGCAGCCGCAGGTTGGCAAACTTTTGCCACAGGTCGCCGGGCATCTGGTCGAGCAAGGCCTTTTTGCCATGCACGACTTCGTCATGCGAGAAGGGCAGGCAGAAGTTTTCCGTGAAGGCGTAGATCAAGCTGAAGGTCAGCTCGTCGTGGTGGTACTGGCGGTGGATGGGGTCGTGCCGCATGTAGCGGAGGGTGTCGTTCATCCAGCCCATGTTCCACTTCAGGCTGAAGCCGAGTCCGCCGGTGTAAGTGGGACGGGAGACGCCACCCCAAGCGGTCGATTCCTCGGCGATGGTCAGAACGCCGGGATACTGACCGTGGGCGTGGTAGTTGAATTCGCGGAACAGGCTGATCGCCTCCAGGTTCTCGCGTCCGCCGTACTGGTTGGGAACCCACTCCCCTTCCTTGCGGCTGTAGTCGAGATAGAGCATGGAGGCGACGGCATCCACGCGGAGGCCGTCGATGTGGTACTTGTCGAGCCAGAAGAGGGCGTTGGAGATGAGGAAATTTCGGACCTCGTGCCGGCCGTAATTGAAGATCATCGTCCCCCAGTCGGGATGCTCACCCTTGCGGTTGTCTTCATGCTCGTAGAGCGCGGAGCCGTCGAACCGGCGCAGGCCGTGGGCATCCTTGGGGAAGTGCGCGGGGACCCAATCGAGAATGACGCCGATGCCGTTCTGATGGCAGTAATCGACGAAGTACATGAAGTCTTCCGGCGTGCCGTAACGGCTGGTGACGCCGAAGTATCCCACGGTTTGATATCCCCAACTCCCGGTGAAGGGGTGCTCGCTGATGGGCATCAGCTCCAGGTGCGTGAAGCCCATCTCCTGGCAGTACTTCACCAGTTGATGAGCCAAGTCGCGATAGTTCAGCCAGCCGTTGTGCCGCTGGTTGTCCCGTTTCCAGGAGCCGAGGTGTACCTCATAGACGGAGATCGGCTGCTCGAGCTGATTGGTGGCGGCGCGGCGGGCGAGCCACTCGCCGTCTTGCCAGGAATGGGCCGCGAGGTCGGAAACGACGCTGGCGGTGCGCGGCGGCAACTCGGCGGCGAAGGCGAAGGGATCGCTCTTTTCGAGGTGCTCGCCCCACTTGGACTTGATGCGGAACTTGTACTTCTCGCCGGGCTTGAGCTCCGGAATAAACAGCTCCCACACTCCGCCGGAGTTGTGCCGGCGAAGCGGATGGCGGCGAGCATCCCACTTGTTGAAGTCGCCAATGACGCTGACGGCCTGAGCGTTCGGCGCCCAGACGGCGAAGTTCACGCCGGTGACGCCGTCGATCTCCCGCAAGTGGGCCCCGAACTTGTCGTAGGCGCGAAGCAGGTTCCCTTCCCCGTACAGGTGCAGGTCAAAATCGGTCAGCAGCGGCTCAAAGTAGTATGGGTCGTGCAGCGTTTTCATTTCCCCCCCTTCATCGAGTGCCCGAATCCGGTAGGGCTTTTGCAGCAAATTATCGGCCAATGGACAAATCGCTTCAAACAGGCCCGACGGATGAATCCGCCGCATCGGCCGGGACGTTTCCGCCGCCCCGTGCCCGCCGTCAACCACCCACGCCTGGCGACTGTCGGGAAGGAACGCCCGGACCGACAGCGCCCGGCGGCCGTCGTGCTGGATTTCCCGCGGGCCCAGCACCAACTCCGGCGTGTCCAAGCCACCTTCCAGCCACGCACCAACTCCGCCTAGTGAAACGCTCGTCCTCACGTTCTCATCTCCTAGCATAAACAGTTGAGTTGCCGACTTGTAGGATGGCCTTCCCAGGCCCTCCAGAATTTCACCAAAGAAAGCGGAAAAAAGAGGGACGGGCTAGGAAGCCCATCCTACGGTTTTCCGCCAAAGATCCGCCGCAGCGCGCCAATCGCCGAGGCGAGAATTCTCGGAGGGGGCTGGCCGCGGCGAGGAAGATTTGTCGCACTCGCGGAAGTACCTCCGGAGCCCTTATCAATCCGAAACTCGCGCCCCTTGAGACGGACATGACGCGACCCACTCGCTACACCCGCTTGCGGTTTCGCACTTGCGGACGATGCCGGAATTTCCTGAAAGTCCGGCGTCTCCTCAATCTCCGGCGGCGTGTAGCTCAGATCGTCCAGCGCGTCGTAGCGGGGCGTCCGGACATCCACCTGGTGGAACCGCATCGCCTGGTCAATCCGTTGCCACAGGTCGGCGTTCTTCACCGGCTGCATTTGGCCGAACCGCTCCCACTGCCAGTCGCTTTCCCGCCAGCTCTCCAACCCGAACCGCAGCCCGCGGGCGACATAGCGGCTGGCGGTGAAGAGCGTCACCCGCGACGGCTGGTCGAGCGACTCCAGTCCTCGGACGATGGCCAAGAGTTCCAGCCGGTCCGCCGGAGTACCCGGCTCTTCATCGGCGGCTTCCGCTTCCACGCGGCCATCCTCGCGCTTCAGGATGAACCGCCACGCGCCGCTAGAATCGTCACTGCCGGCATGAGCCGCAGCGCGCGAGGCGGAGGCGTGGGAAAAGAGCTGGAAATGGGGACGAGGAACATTCATCGCGGTGAGGACCAACTGCAAAGCGAAGTCCGCGAATCCCTTCCGTCATGTTGGCCCGCGAATCATCCGCCAGGCCCGAGACAACTTCCCGATGTTTTTTCTATCGTCAGACGCGCCGCAGATTCTCCAGCTTATCCCCGCGGCAATGTCGTAAGGGGTCGGGAAGAGTTTTCGCGGATTACGGTTGTTCGCCGTACAACATCTTCAGCCGCGAAAACCCTTCCCGACCCCGTTCGCTTGGCCAATCAGCTTGTCGCGACGTGCCGGCGGTGACCACAATGGAACCAATGCCCGAGTCCGTCCGAACTTTCGAGCCAGCACCGCAGCAACCGTCAGAAGCGGTTTCCCCTTCGCAGTCCGCCGCCGTGGACGCCGTCGTGCTGGAAGATTCGCAGGTTCCTTACGCGTATTCGTCCCCACCGCAGTGGCAGGGGACGCACCCGCTCCCCTACAGATCGCAATATCCGTTTCGTCCGCCACTGCCGCGGGAGAAAGTCTATTCGGTCCCCAAACGATTCGGCTTGTCGGCGCTGCTGGCGCTGATCACCGGATTGGCGTGCCTGTTCGGCCTGCTGAGGCTTGTGGACACGCCGCCGGTGATCTATCTGTTCTTGGGAATGGAAGTGATGGCCATCTGCGTGGCTCAGATGTTCTACAACGCCGAGCCGCGGCGGGCCTCGATGATTGCGGGGGCGATGCTGGTTCCCATCTTCATCGTGGGCGGGACGTTTTTCGCGCCCCGCAACGATTTGGTGTTGACGCAGATCCTTCCCGGCATTCTGTGCGCGGTTCTTCCAGGGATCCTCTTCGGCGCCTTCGCCGGCTACCTCATCGGCACCTGCGTGGCCGGCGTCTTCCTGTTGATGGATAAGCTGGAGCCGTTTCTGCCCGGCGGAAAGAAAGCCGGGGCATGAGCGACACCACACCTCGAGACGTTCCCGTCTTCAACTGCGTCGTCATCGTCTCGCCGCGCGATGCCGATGGTCTGGTTTCCGCCCGCGCCGCCGGGCTCGCCGGCATCGAAGGCCGCGGCAAGAGCGAGCGGGAAGCACTTGCGCAGGTCGTTGCTCAGTTCAAAGACTTCGTCAGCCGCCGCTACGCCGCCGGCGACGAGATCCCCTGGCTCCAGCCGCCGCTGACGCCGCGGCCGGGAGAGCAGCAGCGGTTCATCGCAGTACACCTGTAAGGGAGTGTAGAGTGCAAAGTGTAGAGTGTAGAGTATTGACATCCGCTACTCTTCACTCCGCACTTTGCACTTTGCACTCCGCACTTTACACTCATGTCCAAAAAAATCCTCGTCCTCGCCGGCGATTACGTGGAAGACTACGAAATCATGGTTCCCTATCAGATGCTCCTGATGGTGGGCCATCAGGTCCACACGGTCTGTCCCGGCAAGAAGGAAGGGGAGACGGTCGCCACGGCAATTCACGATTTCGAGGGGGACCAAACCTACAGCGAGAAGCGAGGGCACAATTTCCGCTTGAACGCGACGTTCGACGCAATCGATGAGAAGACTTACGACGCCCTCGTCATCCCCGGCGGCCGTGCCCCGGAGTATCTACGCCTGACGCCGCGAGTTCTCGACATGGTGCGGCACTTCGCCGCCGCCAAAAAACCCATCGCCGCCATCTGCCACGGCGCGCAGCTTCTCTCCGCCGCTGGCGTTATCAAGGGGCGGAAGGTCAGCGCCTATCCCGCTTGCCGGCACGAAGTCGAACTTGCCGGCGGCGAGTTCGTCCCCTCCAACGCCACGTTCGACAACGCCCACACCGACGGCAACCTCATCACCGCCCCCGCCTGGTCGGCCCATCCGGCTTGGATACGGCAGTTCTTGGCGGTGCTGGGGACAACGATTACGTAGCCACACGCGGCCTCGCGTGTCGGCTTCCGCGAAGAGACTCATCACTTCCAGTCATTTCCGTGATCTTCACATGCTCGACCGCGAAGTTATTTCACGGCGGAATTTGCCTCACTGGTATGTTCCAGGTGCGGCCCATTTTGTCACGTATCGACTCTTTGGGACGATTCCTACCGGATTGCTTCGACGGTGGCGGGATGATCGCAACAAAAGTAATTCAGCAACGCTGCGCCTCGGCGAGACCAGCGTTCAGCGCTTGGCTCGTGCCCACAAGCAGTTCTTTGCTAAATACGACAGTTTTCTAGATGCCGCTACCACAGGAGCCCAGTTTCTGTCCGATGACCGAGTCGCCGCTATGGTTCGCGAAAACCTCTACCATCATCACGGCACAATGTATCACCTGATTGCCTACTGCATCATGTCAAATCATGTGCATGTCCTGCTACAACCAATTGGTACGTTGCCGCCGTTACTGGAAGAAGAAGATGAGATTCCGTCCGATGACGTGGCGGACTCACGCGGCACCCTGACCGCCATAATGCACAGCCTAAAGAGTTATGCGGCACACGGTGCGAATAGGATTTTGGAGAAAAGAGGCGCGTTCTGGCAGCGTGAATCGTACGACCACTGGGTCCGCGATGATGATGAACTGGAGCGGATCGTGAACTACATCGCGCGAAATCCAGTGACCGCTGGACTGTGTGCTGAGCCTCGACAATGGCGATACAGTTCCGCCTATGATCGGTACGAGCTCGACAGCAGCGAGTCAGCCGTCCTGTGGTGGCCCTCGTAGCCGCACGCGGCCTCGCGTGCAGGTTTTCGTGCAGGACTTTGACTGGATTGGCTACCACGATCCTTCAATACGAAGAGGCCGACACGCGAGGCCGCGTGTTCGCCACGTCCCCGCACGCGGCCCGCGTGCAGACTATTACGATTGAGCCATTAATCTCAGAAGCCGACACGCGGGCCGCGTGTGGCTACGCTGCCACCATTTTCCGTCCCTTCATGGCGGCTTTCACGCCGTCCACGAATTCTTCGAAGATCCGGACGTCGAGGGCGGTGGCGGATTCGCTTTCGGGGTGGAACTGGGTGCCGAGGGCGAACCAGTCGTCCTGGGTGCTCTCGATGGCTTCGATCACGCCGTCGGGGCAGCGGGCGGTGACCATGAAGCCGTCGGCGACTTCGTCGATGGCCATGTGGTGCATGCTGTTGACGCGGATTTCGCCGTCGCCGTAGACCCGCTCCATCAGCGTGCCAAAGACGATGTTCAGGCCGTGGCGGTGCTCGGGGTCTTGCGTATCCTTGTGCGGGATCGCCTCCGGCACGTCCTCCGGCAGGTGCAGATACAAGTTGCCCCCCTGCGAGACGTTGAGGAGTTGCATGCCGACGCCGATGCCGAGGACGGGGAGCCGACGTTCGCTGATCTGGCCCATCAGCATGCGGTCAAAGTCCTCGCGGCGAGTGTCCATAGGGCGGACGCTGGTATGAATTTGAAAGCCGTCGCGGCGAGGGTCGAGGTCGCCGCCGCCGACGAGAACGAAGCCGTTGAGCACTTCGAGCACGCGGGAGAGGTCGTCCTCATTGTCCATCGGGGGAACGATGACCGGGATTCCGCCGCTCTTCATGATGGCCGTGTAGTAGCCGGCTTGGAGGAAGCTCACCGCGGGTCCCTCCTTGCGTGAAGCGCGGTAGTCGGCATTGATTCCGATGAGGGGCTTGGTCGCCATAGTGGGGTCCTTTCCAACGTGTCGCTTCCGCCGATTAATTCGTGCCAAAGCGAGGGCCAAAAAATGCAAAATCCCTTGCGGGAACGCCACGATCCAGCCAGGCTAGCCCAGCAAAAACGCTTGGGAAGATTAGCGGCGAAGAACTGCGGCTCTGGGTCAATGACCAGCCGCAGAATCAAAAAAGCACGCGGCAGAAACGCGCCGGCGGGAATGCGGCGCGGATGTGCAGCGAGTCCTCCCTGACTGCTGAGCGGTAGTGACCAGCCCAACTTCTTCAGCGGCCGCTTTTCCTCAAGCGAACTTGCTGAAGCGATCTCCCTATGCAAAACCTGGTGTGAATCCCTACACCTCGCACCGCACGCTGGCGATGCAAGACGGGTGTGAATCTAGCTTTCAAGAATTCCGTGGCAAGTAGATCGCAAGATTGTGTGAGCTAGCAAGGAATGCTATCACAAGGGGTTGTAAAAAGTCACGAAAGGGGACTTCAGCGGAGCTGCCCACGAACGACCGGCTGGTCGTTCGCCCTGTTTTGCCGAGCCAATCGGTCGGCGAACTGCGTCTGGCGGCTGGCGGAGCGGGCCTGGGCACTTTGTCGGGCAGCCGTGGTGATGCGGGAAAGCAGCTCCGGCGAGACACTGTCCACCACGTAGATTTCGCTCTGGTTCTCGGGGCTTCGTTTGGAGCGAACGATGACGACAACTTCCATCTCATCGCCTGCGCCCGCGATGTTCTCATCCATGAGTGGTGCTGTCCGTGGCATGCGGCGAGGCAGCTCCGGCGCGCTCGCCGGATTCTGCTCGGCTGCCTCCAACGACGACGATGCGGGACGCACCGGAATTTCATTTTGCTGCACCGGCTCCGGCGTGGTCGCGGAAGTCAAGGCAATGGGTGACGCTGCCCGCTCGTAGATCGCCTGCAAATTGAATTTGTCGAGCTGCCCATGAATCGCCGGGAGCGAAGCGTAGAGGCCCTCGTTATCGTCGTCGATGGAGGCGTTGCAGACCCCGATGAGCAGCCCTTCGGCCGAGAATAGCCCGCCGCCACTGCGTCCGTTGACGGGGGCGCCAGCCACAGTGATGTTCGGCCGGCCGGAGAAGCGGTTAATCGCATTCACGCGGCTTTCCTGCACGGTCGGCTCGCGTCCTTCGCTGCAGCCGATGGTGAAGACGCGGTCTTGCGGGCGGGAAACGAAATTCTTGGGCGCAACTTGGACCGGTGCGACCTTCACTCCCGGCCAAATGGTGACCAGGGCGATATCTCTTTTGTCGTCGAAGTCGAGCAATTGCCCTTCCACCTGGCGGACTTGCCCCCCCACGAACAAGTCCACGGTGATTTTGCCCTTTCCCTGCGAGTCGCGGAACAAGTGCCCGCAAGTGACGAGGAGGGCCTCTTCGGCCTTCGCTTCTTCGTTGTAATGCGTATCAATGATCGTTCCCGTGCCAACGCCGGCACCGCCGCCATTGAGGTCTTGCACGTGCAAGCGCACGGTGGCATCGATAGGGGACGGCGCAGGGCGGCTCGCTTCTGGCGACTGGCCACGGACGAGCATCTCTTGCTGCGACATCTGCGGTGCGGCAGCGGCCGGCTTCAGCAGGGCGATGAGCCGCTCGCGACTGGCGGCTCCTTCGATGCGGCTGACTTCGCGTCCCGCGGACACGAGCACGAAAGTGGGATAGCCCTTGATTTTGAATTGCCGAACCAGTTCCGGCTGGGCTCGGCCGTCAATCTGACGAATGGGAAATCCCTGCGTGGCAAGACCGCGGACAACGGGCTCCACTTTGCGGCAGGCCGGGCAGTTGGCGGTCGTGAATTCGAGCACCACGGGATCATCCGCGGCGGCCAGAGCGGCAAACAGAACGAGAGTGACGGCGCAAGTCATGGCTTCCCTCCTTGGAAACGGGCAGGGAAGCGCCGTGCGGGCGGCAAGCATCCCTGCTTGGTGGCTCTGGAGCAATTCCGCGCCTCGCGGCGCGCCAGCAATCGCCGTCATCCTGACGGCAACAACGGGCAGAGCGTGTTTTGGCGGCGAGGACCTTCCTCGTGAACCGCCGGTCAAAGCTGCCGACAATTTGTCCCAGGATTGCAAAATCTACAAGAGCAGTTTTCTCACCAAACGCATTTTCGCGGCCTCGAACCGATAATCAGCAGCGTTGCCGGACGAAAGCACGTTTTGTGCCGGGGAACGAGTAGACGTTACAATTGCGACCATCCATGCTTCATTTCCACGTCATCATTCAGGCCGCATCCCAGCCGTGGAACGTCACGTTTGACGAGGCGTATTTGCAATTGTCCCAAGTCTTGGGTGTCTTCATCGAGCCCGACGGCTCTTTCTTCCTCGCCAGTCGCCCCGGCGAGCCCCAATGGCAAGTGGAAGGCAATCTCTACGATCAAGGTCCGAACCTGGCCTACGTGGAAATGAAGGGCTGCTGCCCCCAGGAGCGGCTCGATGAATTGTTGCGGGCGATCGGCTGGCCGGCAGGCACCTTGCTGTTTCAAATGGTCCGAGAAGGGACGCAGCTCAGCGAAGCGGAATTCCGGAAGGCAGCCCACTCCTAGTACTTGTTACGCCTTGGTGGCTTGTCTTGAATGCGAGGACACCGGAAGCTGATGAGGAGCAGGGACAATTTGTTTGGCTGGCGAGGGAAGTGAATCGCTGCTATCGGAGGGAATTGGCGTGGCCGATGTCGTGGGGCGAAGGAACTGAGCAAGCTGCAGCAGTTGGCCGGTCGTCTCCTCAAATGTGGTCCCGATCAGGTCAGCGCCTGCCTCCGTCAGCTCCTCGCGATTGGCCGCCACATCGGAACCGTCTAAACCCCACCTGCCGACAAGAATCTTTAGCTGGGGAAGGGTCTGCCTCAGCCGCTTGCACAACAATCGAGCATGCGCGAGTCCCCCGGGGGGGAGGGCCGCGATGCAAACGACGGAGGGCTGCTCATCCTCAACCTGAGTAACGATTTCCGAGGCGAGCCTGTCGGTGGAGGCGATTTCCGCCTGGCAAATGTTGGGGTCGAGCAGTCGCTTGAACATCGCCAAGGCGACTTCGTCGGCATCGTCGCGCGCGGCGCACGCCAGGATGTGGATTTTATGCGGTGCGCGAATTTCGGCGCTCGCAGGGGCCTCGGACGATGCCGCGGATGCCGTCACATCGGAAAGCAACTCCAGCTCTTCGGCAATTTCGCCGCAGCTCCTCCACATGGCTCCGGCTTCGAGTGCTGATAAGCGGCCGGATTCCATGTCCTGACTCGCATAGGTCAGCGTCGGAATCAAGATCTGATCATAAACCTGCGGGAGGGACAGTTTTCGCATCAGCTCTCGAGCGATTCTCGAGGCTTCGTCCTGATCGTGGGCCAGAAGCCGTTGATAGAACCGCACATCCGCGGTCAGCGACGGCTGGTCCCCCAGGAGAACGTCAAAGAACTTGAGTGCTGGGACGTATCTACCGAGAATCATCAGGCAGACGGTGAGAGGCGCTGCCAGGACGAGTCCCATTGGCCCCCACAGCCACGTCCAGAAAGCGATGGCAAGGATCAACCCGGATTGCGACACTCCCATCGTTTGCCCGTACAGGCGCGGTTCAATCACCAGGTTGCTGAGCAGTTCAAAGCTGGCGAATAGGGCGACGACGAGAGCGGGCTGTAGCCAGCCATCGGCCGTCATGATGGACAAGCTCACCGGGAGAATAGCGGCGATCCAAGGACCGACGACGGGAATGTATCGCAAAAATGCCGCAAAAATCCCCCACAAAAGGGCATGCGGCACGCCCAGAAGCAACAGGCCCAAGGCAATGACCACACCGAAGGAAGCATTGAGAATGAATTGCGCCAGCAAATAGCGGCTGATCCTATATCCGGCGTCGTCCAGCGCGACCGTGGTGAGAGTCATGTGTCCTCGGCCGATCAGCCGCAGCAGTCGATCGCGCAGGTCTTCGCGCTCAATCAGGGCGTAGATCACGAGAATGAAGACGAGCCCAGCCGCTGCCAACGGTTCGAGGAGCGGTCCCAATCCAGCGAACAAAGGAGCGATCCAAGAGTTGTCGCTGGGTGCGAGCACGACCGTTGCCGGTCGCTCACCCTCCGCGATGAGCGAGGGCTTGTTTGATTTGGTCACCGCCTGGCTAACCTGCTCGACGAACGTCTGAATCTTGCTGAGAATTGAATTATCATTGCCGGTTCGCAACGATTGTATCCGCTCGGTCACTCGGGCTTGATAGCGCGGCAGGTCGTCCGCAAGTTGAATGGTTTGCGAGAAGAACAGCCAGGCGAGCAGGGCGGCGATAAGCCCCGCGGCGGCGACCACGGCGAGCACCGCCGGAACGCGCGGCACGCCGCGCCGCTGAATGAATAAGACGACCGGCCCCAGCATGAAGGTGATGAGGATTGCCAGGGCCGTGGGAATCAACACGGGACGCGCCAGGTACAGGAATCCAGTGGCGAGCGCTAGGATCGCCAGCGTCGCCAGCGTGGGAGATATCCGCTGCCAGGCCGTTGTCGTGCTTACGGGAATCATAGGAGGCCGGTTATCGGAGAGGCAGCATCCCCGCTCACATGCTGCAGGAACGCATGAACACGACCAACACAATGGTTCCTAGAATAGAAACCGCGATCGAACCGAGGCATCCAAGCCGAGTTGAATAGAATCCGAACATGGGAACGAACCTTGTTGGTCGGCGGGGGTTCACTGTGGAAGAACGGATTGCAATCGCCACGCGGACCTAACCCAATCGACCGAGCGCAATGGAGAGTCGCAAGTACCGTGCCGCGATTTGAAATCGTTGGAATGCCCTTGCATCCCCGTTACATTTCCCGCCTGGCTCGCGTCGCCAGCCAAACTAGCGCCGCTCCGATTGCCGCACCGCAGGCGGCAGCGACGAGCCAGAGCCGGGGCAGGTGCTCTTGCTCCTGAATGCCAATTCCCACCTTGGCCAGGTCATCTTGAAAGCGGCCGATCAGCAAGAGCAGACCGTTGTGCGTGGCATGGAGCAGCATCCCAGGAAAGACGCTCTTCGTCCGCCAGCAAACCCAACCAAGCACCAATCCTAAGAGAGTGCTCGGCAGCAAACGCACTCCCCCCACGCCGCCACTCACAAAGACGTGGAACAGGCCGAACAGAATCCCCGTCGCGGCAATCGCCGCCCAGGCCGGCAGGCGACCACGCAGCGAGCCGAGCAGATAACCGCGAAAGAACCACTCCTCGCAGATGGCCGGTGCCACTGCCATCGTGCCGACAAGTAGCACCGGATGAAGGTGCTTGATCTTTTCAAAGATTTCCGCGGAGGCCAGCTTTTTTAGATCTACGCTGACCCAACTCAACTGTTGCGTCAGCAGCACGATTTCGTGAGCGAAGGCCCAGAGAGAAAGACCCAGCAGAAGCGCGCCCGCGTACGCCAGCAACGGCCCCACCCGCAACTGAAAGCCTCTGGGCAAACTCACATACTGTAGGCGCGAGATCCCCAAAGGCACCGCGAGATATAGGAACGCTCCCAGTGCCGCGGAGAGCATCAGTCGGTCTTCCAATGGCAGCGAGCCGGAGCCCAACGCGAAAAAGCCGCTCAGCACGTTCTGCAGGGCAAACACCACGGCGGCGCACAGGGCCGCGCCGGCCAGGCTCGGCTGGGAGCGCAACTCCGCTGGGCGGCGGAAGAGATCGGCCCAGCTTCCCTGGCTGCCGTAGAGAATTGCGTCGCTGCCAAAAATCCGTGCCGCCAGGGCCAGTGCGGCCACGCCATACAGCGCCGTGGAAACGACGGCTGCTCCCGCCAGCAGCGAATTGAGGGTTCCCTGCAACACATCGCGGGCCAGCAGCACGATGTTGACTAGCGGCACCACCGCCAACACGCCGCTGAGCTCGATCCCCGGCATGACGCTGAGAAATCCGGGGGCGATGGCCAATAGCATGAACGGGATCAAATATGCCTGCGCCTCCTTGAAGCTGCGGGCAAAGCTGGTCACCGCCAAGAGCAGCGCCGAGAAGAAGGCAGCGAACAGAATCAAGAGGCCCAGAACTATCAGAATCGCGGCGGGAGAGAGTCCATTTTCACCAAACAGCATTGGTCCCAGCCCCGTGCTGTAAACCGTGATGGACATTCCCGCCAGGTTGGCCCCTGCCGTGAGCAGCGCGACGGTAAGCACCGCGAAGTACTTGGCCAACAACATGCTCAGCCGCGGCAACGGCGCCGCCATCAGCGATTCCAGCGTTCCCCGCTCGCGCTCGCCGGCGGTCAGGTCGATCGCGGGATAAACCGCGCCGGTGATCGTCATCAGGATGAGAATCAGCGGCACCAGCGTCGCCATCGAAACCACTTCCCCGGTCTCTCCCGCGATGGGACGGCGATTCCAGATAGTATGCGGCGCTCCCTCCCTGGACTGCTGACGCAAACGATCAAAATAGTTCAAGTGGTCGAAGGCCCACAACCGCCGCTCCGCGTAATCGGCAATCGAGCGGCTCAGAGGGGAGTCACGTAGGTAGAACAGGTCGTAATGCAACTGTACTCCACCGGGCACATCGGGCGACCTGGTAAACTGCGCCCGCACTCCCAGGTCCAGTTTCCCCTGTCGTAGCTTTTCCTCCAGCATGGAATCGGCGATCCATAACACCCTAGGCTTGGCTTTCTCCGGCCCGTCAATTTTCTCGATTAACTGGCCGCCGTGTTCAAACTGTTGGAAGAAGCCTTTGATGGTTTCCTCGCTGTCGCCGGCAATCCGCCACTCGACGTCGGTCGGCTTAGCGTAGCTGGAAAAGAAGAACTGGCGGAAGGCAACGCTGAGCAGTGGATACACGAGCAGCGGCATCAGCACCAGCGTGATGATTGTCCGGCGGTCCCGCAGCGTTTCCCTCAGCTCCTTCCGCGTCAGCCGCCAGAGCCGCACGGCCGGGCGGACCTTGGGGCGCGAGCCCGGTTTTGCGGATGAAGGTGGCAGTGGTGGAAGAGGCTGGTCGCTCACGCGGCGTCCTCCTGCTCGGTCAGCGGCACGGATTGCAGGAACATTTCGGTGAGGGACGTGCAATTCGTGGCGGCCTGCAACTCAGGCAGCGTTCCTTCATGCAACAGCCGGCCGCGATGCAAGAGGCCGAACCGGTCGCAGAATCGCTCCGCCTCATCCAGCCGATGGGTGCTGACGATCACGCTCTTTCCCTGGTCTTTGGCGGCCGCGATGTAATCAAAGATGACCTTGCTTCCCACCACGTCCAGTCCGCGGGTGGGTTCGTCCAAGAGCAGGACCGGCGGATCGTGAATCATGGAACGGGCCAGGTTCACCCGTTGCTTCTGCCCCGTCGAGAGACTCGCGCAGCGGCGGTCGATAAAGCTGTTCAAATCAAAGAGCTGGGTGAAGCGAGCCAGGCTCTTCTGGGCCGTGGCGTCGTCCAGCCCGTAAACGTCGGCAAAAAACAGCAGCAGCTCACGCGGAGTGAGCCACTGATAAAGTCCGGCCGATGTCGAAACCATGCCAATGCGGCTTTTCACTTCGTCAGGAGCTTCACTGGTGCGAAAGCCCCCCACTTCCGCGTAGCCGCTGGTTGGCTCCAGCAAGCCGAGGATCATGCGGAGCGTCGTGGTCTTGCCGGCTCCGTTGGCCCCGAGCAAGCCATAAGCCTCGCCCGGCACGACCGAAAACGACAGGCGGTCGACCGCCAGAACATCCTGGCCGCCGGACGAAAACCGCTTTGTCAGCTCCACCACGCTGATCATCAATATTTCCTGCGTTGGGGTAGGCTTCCAGCCTGCCCAGAAACGGAATGATAAAAATAGTAGTTAGGCGACCTATCTTTAGGAAACGACTCCAAGCCAGCGTAGCACGAACCGACAACGTATGTTACACCTCGTAACTGCCGATATGACGACGAGCTTGCCCCAGACCGAAGCCCGACTTGTGCGCACGCTCGTCACCATCGCCACCTACAACGAAATCGAGAATCTGCCGCTCCTGGTCGAGGCCATCTGGCAAGTGGCCCCGCAGGTGGACATCCTGGTCATCGACGACAACTCCCCCGATGGCACCGGCCCGTGGTGCGAGGAGAGGGCCCAGACAGAGCCTCGCCTCCGCTGCCTGCATCGGGCGGGAAAGCTCGGCCTCGGGACGGCGATCATCGCGGGGATGAAGTACGCCATCGAGCACGGCTACGACCTGGTGCTCAACATGGACGCCGATTTCAGCCACCACCCGCGCTACATCCCGGCGCTCCTGGCGGGAATGGAAAACGCCGACGTCACCATCGGCTCGCGCTACGTCCCCGGCGGCGGCGCGAAGGACTGGCCCCTGAAGCGGCGGCTGATGAGCTGGGGAGTGAATACCTATGCCCGCTGGCTGCTCGGCCTCCGTCCCAAGGATTGCAGCGGCGCTTTCCGCTGCTTCCGCGTAGACTTGCTGCGAACAATCGATTTCGACGCCATCAGGAGCCGCGGCTATTCCTTCCAGGAAGAGATTCTCTGGCATCTCAAACGTGCTGGCGCTCGCTTCACCGAAAGCCCGATCCTCTTCGCCGACCGTGAGAAGGGACAGTCCAAAATCAACAGCCAGGAAGCCGTCTCGGCCCTGTGGATCATCTTCCGGCTGGGCGTCACGAATTGGCTCCGATTCTAACCGCGAGAACCAAGCGGCCGGCGACCCCCAGTTCCCGCGCTTTCGCTACGGGTTAATGCCCCTTTCTCTTGCGGCGCACGCATCAGTCGTTGATAATGCGTTCTTTGCGGGATTGACTTCCTCAGGTTCGTTGGAACGGCAACATGAACGACAACGGTGCTGGCGCCCTCTTCGCGGGCGGCGGAATGATGCTCGTGATGGGCCTTATCAGCCTCGCGTTCCTGGCGTGCTGGGTTTGGTCGCTCGTCGATGCCATCAAGAACCCTCGGCTCACCGACAATGAGCGACTGATTTGGATTATTGTGATCCTGCTGACCGGATGCCTGGGGTCCTTGATTTACCTCATCGTGGGCCGAAAAAAGTAGCCGCCGAGCTAAAGGACAACCTCGATGCCAGATAACAACCTGCCGCTCGGCCTTGATGGCCTCTGGAACCGCCGCGACGTGTTGCGCGTCGGTTCCGTTAGCATTGCAGCGTCGGCGGTTCCCGCGGCGCTGTTAGCGGGAGGCTCCGCAACGGCAGCCGAGGGGAAGCAGGGTCCGGTTGAGGGGAAGGGAAAAGCCAAGTCCGTCATATTCCTCTGGATGGCCGGCGGAGTGACGCACATCGATTCCTTCGACCCCAAGCCGGAAGCGCCGGTGGAGATACGGGGGATCTTAAACGATATCCCCACGAGCATGGCCGGTACGCGGTTCTGCGAGACGGTGCCGAACCTGGCGAAGATCGCCGATCAGCTTTGCACCGTCCGCAGCTATTCGCACGATATCGACGATCACTTGATCAGCCAGGTCTACACCTTGTCCGGCCGCCGAGTGACCATGGCCCAACTCTTCAGTGAGCCCAATATCGGCAGCATCATCTGGCACATGCAGGGACCGCGGAACGGCCTGCCGGGGTACATCGCCGTGCCCGGCATCACGCGCCCCGGCCCGCCCCCCTTTGCTCTGTTCGTCGGCGGGTGGCTCGGCAGCCAGTATGTTCCGTATTGCCTCGGCGGCCTTCCCGAGCAGGCCGATTTTTCCGTCGGCGAGAAGTTGTTCGATCCGCCAGCCCAGATGGAAGAAGATCTCAAGCCAAAATCACTCTCCCTCTCCGGCGACGTCGCCCTCGCCCGCCTCAGCAGTCGCATGCAACTGCGGCAATCATTCGACCGGGCTCTGCGGTCGCTCGATAAAAGCGACTCCATCGTTGCGGCGGAAGGACAGTATCACAGTGCCATTCGCCTGCTCACCACGCCGGAAGTCCGCCGCGCTTTCGAAGTCGACGACGAGCCGGCCGCCGTCCGCGAGAACTATGGCCGGACTAAAATCGGCGGACGCTGCCTGCAAGCCCGCCGCCTCGTCGAAGCCGGGGCTCGCTTCGTGATGGTCGATTATGGCTACGACCCTGATTACGGCAACATCTGGGACAATCACAACGCCCCGGTTCAGAACCACCCGCCGATTCAGAAGATGGTCTTCCGCGGCTACCACCTGGCCGGCATGGACAAGGCGTTCGCCGCTCTCATCACCGACCTGCGGGACCGCGGCCTCTTGGAAAGTACCATGGTGGTGTTCCTCACCGAGTTCGGCCGCACGCCAAAGATCAACACCAACGGCGGCCGCGACCACTGGGGAGCCGCCGGCTCGATTTTCTTCACCGGCGCGGGAATCAAAACCGGCCAGGTCGTCGGCGCGACCGACAGTCACGCCGCCCGCCCCACCACCCACCCCTACGGCCCCGCCGACATCGCCGCCACGATCTACCACTCCCTCGGCATCAACCACAAGGGCTTCGTCTACGACATCCAAAACCGCCCGCGGCCGATCCTCGACCACGGCGAGGTGATGAAGGAAGTGCTCTCGTAGTGGGGTAGGCTTCCAGCCTGCCCAAAAACTGAAAACTGAAAACTGAATGGCGAATGTCCCACGCCTACTGATTTCTAAACCTCAGCCCCGCCTCCGGCAGCGTCCAACATAACCCGTCCTCGCCGCCGAGTTGCACCAGGTAGTACCACTCGTCATCCCGGTACTCCGACCGCTCCAAGACGACCCCCCGGCTGCCGTCCGTCCAAAGGACGGGACAGCCGATGAAGAACTTGGGCTCCAGCGTTTTCTGCGGGCGGCTTTCGCCAAACGCAACGCCTTGGAAAGGCAGACTCATACTCAGCGAGAACAATAACACGCTAGCGCCGACGAAACGTGAAATGGCATTCATTGCCCAAAGTCTCCAGCCGAAGGAAGGAATCGAAACGGCTACTCGGGCGGAGACAGAGCTCGCGTGAGCGGGCACCGGACTCTTTCCGAGTGCATAACATGAGTCAAGTCGCTGGGAGCCGCCGGCCGCGCCGCATCATGCGATAGGGAAAGGCCGGCAGCAGTCGCCAGGCAAGGTGGGAGGGCCTGGCGGGGAGAGGTCAGCAAATCGTGGTAAGGGGTTCAGGAAGTTCAACGCAGTCGTTAAGCATAAGCAAGGGGCGGGAGGGAAAACAACTCCAACTTGAATAATTTGTCGTCCGCCGGGGCCGGTAGTTTCCTCTTTCTTTTCCCTTGTGATAGGATATTTTGAGTGTGGCGGGCGGCTAATATCGCCTTGCCGGTAACGAATACGCCGACACAACGACTCTTTTCGCGAGGCCGAGCACATGCACAAACTCTGCCCTTTCTGCCATACCTGGCTCGCCAACCATGTTTACGACGAGCACGTCGCTTCCCACACGCGGCTGCTGCCCGATGGCCAGATGACGGACCATGTGACAGTCCGTCCGGAGGAGCAGTTTGCCGGCGACATCGCCAAGGAGCCCCGTTGGTACGTACACCCGCGATGCGGAGGCGTGACCGGGATGCCGGAGGAAATCATCCGCTCCTACATGGTCGACCCGTTCCTGTACAACGAGTCCTCCTTCTGCACTGGCTGCCACGGCTACGTCCCCACGGCGGAGCTGTTCTGGCAGGAGACGAACGAATCGCTGCAAGGCGCCAGCTACCGGCGGAAGGCGGAATTCATTCAGAAGAATGGCCTGAACCCTAATGACTTCGTGTGGGATGCCAGCGGCCCGGCCCGCCGCAAGCAGCGGGGCGGAGGAGTTGGCGCGGGATTGGTCGCTGTCTTTGCCGTCGGTGGCCTGGCCGCGCTATTCTTGCTCGGCTTCGTGGTTATGCTCGGGGTCGTTTCGGTTCGTGCCCGTGCTGCCCGCCGCCAGGCAGCCCCTCCGCCGATGAACGCGGGGATGCCGGCGTTTGGCCCCGCCTTCCAACCCGCGAAGTTCCCGGATATTCCTCAAGTAGAGATTCCCAAGGGCCCGGACATTAATGAGATTCTTCGGGAAAGCAACGAGCGCATGGAAAAGCAGTTGGAGGAGTCCCGCCAGCGGCAGGAGGAACTGATGGAAAAATTGCGGCCTGATCGGCTCGGTCCGCCGGGCGGATTTGCGTCCTCCCCGAGTTTGGTCCCACGGGAGCCGGCATCGAGGACGCCCGCCAGCGATCGGCCGAGGCTCATCAGCGAGCGATGGACCGAATCAACGACATCCGCCAGCGGATGAAGGACCGACCCTAAGAACTTCCTTTTGGAGATAGCGATGCACGGCCGAAACTGGATTATGGGATGTGCCGGCCTGTCTGTCGGGGCGCTCCTCCTGACCGCCTGCAATTCGCAGCCCGCTGCCGTTCCATTGCCCGTGCGATCCGCCAATGACGCTGCGGTGCCTACGGCGCAACCCGTCTCAGCGGCTCCCTCGGCCAGTCCCACCCCGTCTCCTCCAAGCGCCGGCTTCTCGCTGCCGATTGGAGGCGAGATGCCCGCCGCCCCCGCCACCCCTGCTTCTGTCCCCAGTCCTGCCCCCTATGGCAGCGACCAAGGAAGTTCAACCATACCCGTCCCCTCGCTCCAGCCGCAAGGTTCGCCGGGTCTTTCTTCCCCCGCAAAGTCCTCGGCAGGGTCATCGGCGGAGGCGCCGGGACACTCGATCCATCTTTCGGCTGGCATCGCCGTGCCGCAAAGCTTGCCCACGGGCACCGTGATGGCCATCAGCGTGGACTACTCGTCAAACGCCGCTCTCCATCCCTCCGCGCGCTACCTGTGGGTCATCAAGTCAGCCGCGGGGGAAGCAGTCAACGAAGTCAAGCTGGAAGACTCCGGCAACCTCTCGGCGTTCTTCCTGCAACTGAGGCCCGAGCACCGCCCCTTCTCCGCCCGGATCGAGGAAGTCACCCCGGGCTCCAAGCGCCGCACCGTCATCTCTAACGAGCTGCCGCTGAAAACGGATTACTAGATCCTTCCCGCGCGAGCCACGCCGGACGCGTGCTGAAGGCCAGACCAAGTCCGTCGGCTCCTTCGAAAATATTTTGGCTTTTCTTTGCGAAGTGCCCCTTTTTGACTACTGAACATGAGTATAATAACGGAGGCAGGGTAGCGGAGCCATGCGCTAAATCTGCAAGGAAGGCGACCAGCTCCTTGACAATCCGGTTGTTATTGAAAAGCGGGTGCGTAACCTCTGACGAGGTTGTTCATCACTGCGCTGAAGGTTCGTCGCCCACACTTGCCGGACAAAGGCGGGCAAGGAAGACTTACGTCGCGACGGATGGACGTAAGTCGCGCGGAGAATCGGGTTGCCTCTGTGCCGCCTGGCGATGAATCAAGAATTCGCCAAAACCGGGAAGATGAATCAAGGAGTAGACTCGTAAGTGGTGTTTGTAGCACGACTTGCGATGCCCTTGTCTCCGAATCCGGCCGTAAACGGAAACCTCATGAATCATGAATCAACCTGCCTCCGACGGGGGGGGGCAGCGATTCAACGGGAAGCGGAACTTTGGAGGACTTAAGGCAAATTGAATTGGCGTAAGTCGAAGAACTACTTTCTGATCTCCACTCCCATCTCGTAGCAAGCCTCGTCGTGCTGGAGGCAGCGAGCCACTTTGCGGGGTATCTGTCCGATCGGCGGCCCCAGCGGGCCGTTGGACGGGCCGTGCCGCCCGGTGATAATGGTCTCACGTGACCCCGCATCCTCCATCCGCGAGCCCTCCCTTTCCTGCCGGCATTGTCCTCTGCGGCGGCCAGAGCAGCCGCATGGGGCGGCCGAAGGCCCTGTTGCCGTTTGGACCGGAATTAATGTTGGAGCGGGTGGTGCGAATTCTCTCCGGCGTGGTTTCGCCGATTGTGGTCGTCGCCGCCCCGGATCAGGAACTGCCGCCGCTGCCCCGCGGCGTCCTCGTGGCCCGTGATGAACGTGAGGGGCGCGGTCCGCTGCAGGGGTTGCTGGCTGGAATGAAGGAGTTTGCTCGCCACGGCTATGGAGCCGACCTGGCAGTTTACGCCACGAGCTGCGATGCGCCGCTGCTCGCTCCCCCCTTCATCCGCCAGGTGATCGCCGCCATGGGGCCGCTGCATCAAGCGGCCGTGCCGGTGGAGAAGAATTTTTTTCACCCGCTCGCCGCTGCCTACCGCCTGGCGACTTTGCCGGAAATCGAAGCCCTGCTGGCCGCGGACCAATTGCGTCCGGCGTTCCTCTTCGAGCGCGTGCCCACCTCCTCGATCCCGGTAGAGTTGCTGCGGGCGGCGGATCCGGAACTGCATTCGCTGAAGAACTGCAATCGACCGGAGGACTACCTGGCGGCGCTGGAAATTGCTGGTTTTCCCGCGCCCGAAAACGTCTGAAAGGTCATTTCCAGGCATTACGGCAAAAATTCCACGACTTTTTTGACAGTTGCGGGGCAAGCCCGAATCGCCGGAAAATGCCGCAAAAAAGCGGCATATTTTCAACTCCAACGGCTGGCGACAAGCCGAAAACAGGCAAAAATCCTGTCCATCTATGTACAAAAGGTATTGACTATGAACAGCCGTATATTAAGATTCTTCTAAGCGGCTACTGTTGGCCGCGTTTCATTCACCCGGAACAAGGAAACCCGGTATGTCGTTGACCGATCAACTGACGGATCGTCAGGGAGAAGTGTTTGAGTTTATCCGCAAGTGCATCAATACCCGCGGCTATGGGCCGACGGTGCGCGAGATTGGGGAGCAATTTGATATCAGCTCGCCCAACGGCGTCATGTGCCACCTGCGGGCCCTGGAGAAAAAGGGGCTCTTGATGCGAGTGCGGCAGAAGGACCGGGCCATCGCCCGGGCCATCGAGCTGGCCCCGGAAATCGTGGCGGAGGATAAGGGCCTACCCTATGTGGGCACGGTCGCCGCGGGAGCTACCACGCTGGCTTTTGAAACGCCGGAGCGGATTGACTTCGCCGACTTCTTCACCAAGAAGAGCCTGTTCGTGCTCAAGGTGAAGGGAGACTCGATGGTCGACGCCCAGATTGCGGACGGCGACTATGTCGTCATCAAGAAGCAGCGGACGGCCCAGTCCGGCCAGATCGTCATCGCCCAAACGGACGAGGACGAATCGACCCTCAAGTACTGGTTCCCGGAAAACAATCGCATTCGCTTGCAGCCGGCAAACTCCTCGATGTCGCCGATTTACGTGAAGAACGCTTCCGTCCTCGGCGTGCTGGTGGGCGTGGTGCGGAACCTCAACTAGCCCTGAGCAGCGGAAATCTTCTAACGCAAAGGCGCGGAGGCGCAAAGACGCGAAGGGAAGAGAGGGATGGGACACGGAAAACACGGGGAACACGGTAAAGACCTGGTTTGAATTCCTTTCACCGTGTTTTCCGTGTCCCACTCTCTCCTACTTTCCTTCTTCTTTGTACCTTTGCGCTTTTGTGTCTTTGCGTTGAAGAGAAAGTGTGAGCGCACAAAAAAACCCCGCCGCTCACTTGCGTGATCGGCGGGGCCGGAACAGAGAAGAGGCCGAAAATAAACCAACCAAACCAGTATGAAAGTATGAATCCGTTTCTCGAACCATCCTGCTGCTCGCGTTTATCATATCAGGATTGTTCCCCCTGTCCAGCTTTTTAGCAAATTTTTTTGTGGGCTTTCGAGCGAGCCGGTTCGCCTTGCCCGCCGGAATCGGCTATTAAGCGACTTGGTTTTCCGCGGGTGGGAAGCGGCTGGCAAATGCTCTATAATCGCCCTCGAAAAGGGGGGTCGGGAGTCTTAGGCGTCATAGACTCACCATTTTGCAAGCTTATCGACGCCTAAGACTCCCGACCCCTTTCGTGATTCGAGCGATTATCCGCCCCAGGTTCTGCCCTAATGCGTGAATTCCTAAGCGTTTGTGAACAGGCGGCGCGGGCCGGAGGGAAGGTTCTGCTCGATTGGCAGCACCGGTTCACTCCCCGGGAAAAAGGGCTCCGGGACCTGGTCACCGAAGCCGATGTCGCCTCCCAGCAGGCGATTCGGGAGGTCCTCTTGGGCCAGTTTCCCGACCACGATTTCCTGGGGGAAGAGGATGCTTCTTTCCCGACAACGACCAGGACGAGCGGCACTTCGGAGTATCGCTGGATTGTCGATCCGCTGGATGGGACGGCGAACTACGTCCACCACCTGCCGGCTTTCGCGGTCACGATTGCCCTGCAAAAAGGGGGAGAAACCGTGCTGGGAATCGTGTTCGACCCAATTTCCGGCGAGTTCTTCAGCGCGGTCCAAGGCGCAGGGGCATTCCTGGGGGGCCAGCCCGTGCAAACCAGCGGCTGCACGTCGCCGGAGCAGGCGATGGTGGCGGTCAGCTTTGCCGCCAATGTGCCCCGGGGATCGATTGAAATCTCCCGCTTCATTGAGGCGCTGCACTCTTGCCAGTCGATCCGCCGCCTCGGGTCGGCGGCGCTCAATCTGGCGTATGTCGCGGCGGGAAGGCTCGACAGCTACTGGGCGACGAGCGTCAAAATCTGGGACGTGGCCGCGGGGCTGCTCCTTGTGCAGGAAGCGGGGGGAACCGTCAGTCGCTTGGACGGCGGGCCTCTCGATCTGGCAAATCCCGAATTCCTCGCCTCGGCCAGCCAGCCGCTCCACGCGGAGATGCTGGCGATAACCTCCCGCGCCCGTTAAACCCGTCCTATTCACCGCTCCCGAGAGAGATAAGTAAGCCCATCGCGTGATCTCCGGTGTTTAACGAGTGTTCGACGCTTGTTTTCACACACAAGGAGGAGCACGCGATGGGTGAAAGACATTCTTGG
>JBPCKT010000005.1:0-9153 GCA_051004015.1 Pirellulaceae bacterium
CGGCCGCACCATCCTCGCCGCGCTCCAAGCCGCCCGCCAAATCAGCCCCGAACAACTCGCAAAACTCGCCGCCTAAATCCGCGAAATCATCGCGGCCCAACACGAAGTTCAACGTTATTACTAAAGATCAAAGCGGAGTGCCGCTCACTAGCCCGCATTTCTCTCCGGTGAGCGGCCAGCGTAAGGGCCTGTTGATTTAATCGATGTCGCGACGAGGGAAAAGGACTTACGACGACAACCTTTGCTGTAAGTCCTTAATCCTCGTGGCGAAGAGCTGAGTTTTTGGACTAAATCAACAAACCCCTACGCAGGCCGCTCGCCATCCGGGCAAGTGCAGGCCTCCATCACCATTATACAAAATGACACTTCCAAACTAAGTGTCCACAAAGAAACCTCTCCTTTCCGCAGGAAAACAGGGGTTTCTTTTTCTCATTCCCACGGAGGACCGTGGGGACAAGGAGATTCCTACTTCTTACCGATGCAATACAGGAACTTGTCCGACCGCAGGTAAATCTGGCCGTCCTGAATCGCCGGGCCGGCGTTGAACACGCTGGTGTCGTCCATCTTGTTGGTCGCCAGCACATCCAGCTTGGCATCCGCGGAAATGACCAAGGTGCCTTTGTTGCGGGAGACGGCGTACAACTTGCCATCGCCGGCTACGACGGAAGCGTAGTACTCTTTGCCCCCGCCCATCCCGCCGCGTCCTCGTCCGCCGCCGCCAAATCCACCATCGGCAGGTGGGCCGCCAGCCGGAGCGCCCCCCGCGCCTGCGGCTAGGCGCTTCTCGGTCACCAGTTTGCCATCCTTGAGTGTGAGACAACGGGTGATGCCACCGTCGTTCACCCAGAACAGGTGGTCGCCGACGATCACCGGCGAGGTCACGTAGGAACCGAAACTTGCCGTCCAGAGCAGGTGCATCTTGCTGACGTCATCCTTCCCCCCGGCTTTGATGGCGACTGCGCCCCCTGCGCTGAATGGACCGCCGCCGATAGCGTAGACGATGCCGTCCTTGGCAACGGCACTGGTGCACATCGCATTGGTGTTGACTCCCTCGCAGAACCACAGGAATGCGCCGCTCGCCGGATCAAAACCCCAGACTTCGCCGGGGACCGAGAGGACTAGTTCCTGCTTGCCCCCCTGGACATCCACCAGAATGGGCGTGCCCCAGCAGCCGTAAAGGCTGTCAGCCGGATTTTTCCAAACTTCTTTTCCGCTCTTTTTGTCGAACGCGACCAAAGCAGTTCCTTCGGCAGCGGCGTTGACGATGACCAGATTTTTGTAAAGAACCGGGCTGCAAGCGGAACCCCAGTTGTTCATGGCCGAGCCGCTGCCGACCTCCTTGTGCCATAGCTCTTTTCCTTCCATGTCATAGGCATACACCCCCGACTTGCCGAACAGCACATACACCCCCTCGCCGTCCGTCGCGGGGGTGCTGGAAGAATATCCGTGGGACAGCAGCATTTGGTCGCCTCGGTCTTCGTTCGACTTCCCTTTCACGGATTTCTGCCACAAAATCTTGCCACTCTTGCGGCTGGCGCAGATGAGGATCCGCTCAAGACTGTCAGGAACCTTTCCCGTGTAGCAAGTGACGAAAACCTTATCGCCCGCGATAACTGGCGAAGAAGCCCCCGCACCGGGCAAACTAGTTTTCCAAACCAGGCCGTCTTCCGCGGAATCCGACCACTTGGTTGGCAGCCCCTTTTCGTCGCTGAACGCATTCCCATTCGGGCCGCGGAAGCGTGACCAGTCGGCTGCGGTTGCGGAGACTGTTGTGAGGACAAGCAAAGTGGCGAGGGACAGCAAGCGGCGGAGCATGGTCGAGTTCCTTGGAAGTGAGCGAATCGGGAGGCGGATTCTCACACGGAGGCACGAGGGCACAGAGGGGGATGCGGCGGAAGAATTGGCCAAATGATGGTTGGCAAAATCATAAGAGTCCGATCACTTTGAGGTGCATCATTCTGCCTCATTCGCTTCTTACCTAACCCTCTGTGCCTTCGTGCCTCTGTGTGAGATTTGCTTTGTCTTAGAATTACCGCCGAGCAAAGGTGCGCGCGGCGGCTCTAGTGAGCGCTCGAATTTACGGGACTAGTCAATTTTCTTCTCGGGACGACCCTTGCCGCCGGGACGACCGCCGCCGAGTTGGATGGTGGTAACGTCGAAAGCCTTCCCCTTGAGGGCGGTCCACTTGTCTGATTGTTCCTTGGTAAGTACTTTGGCGAGATCGGCGCTCTGCTCGTCGCGAAGCTTGGTGAACGCCTCTCGGTTTCCGCCGCCACCGCCGCCGGCAAACAGGGCTTGCATCTTTTCCTGGAAGTCCTTGTTGGTCGTGCCAATCTTCTCTTGCTGTTCCTTAGTAAGATCGAGAGCCTTGACCACACCAGCATCGGTGTAAGCGTTCGGCCCGGCGTATTGAAAGGCAATCTGTTGCACGCGTTCGAGTTGCTCAGGCTTCAGAGTTTCCTTGACCTTCGGGGCGAATGCTCTAGCGACCTTCATTCTTGCCTCGGCCAGCTTGGTCCGCTGTTCTTCGGTGATGTTAGCGTCACCGCCGCCGGTAACACCGGCGTCGGTCCGTACTTTCTCGTCCTCTTTAGTGAATTCTTCGCGAAGGGTCGCCAGCTTGGCCTTCTGGTCCTCAGTAATGCCGACTTCCTTCTGCACAGCTTCGCTGGCGAGCAGCATGAGCGGCCCCGTTACCCCACGGCGGCCGCCAAAACCACCGCGTCGTCCTTGGGCGGACAGCGAAGTTGTTAACACCAGGCCGACGATGAGCGCGGAAAAACCGAAATACGAGAGGCGAGACATGAGCAAACTCCTGGAAACGGGAAATGAGAGGATGGTGACCGAACGGCCCCCATGATTGGGACACCGGCGATTGTAGAGGTAACTTGTCTGCTGTCAACGATTTAGGGCCCGAAGTATCTGCCCCGGCAGATGCGGCAAACACGAAGCGAGGAGGATTCAACCCCGCAGCGGCCCCAACGGGTCGCACGGGTTGTGCCGCTTTCGCGGCCGTTGACGGCTGGGTAGCTCACGGAAACTTTGCTGCTGGCGAGCCGGAATTCTCGTCGAAAATGATGAAGTCAAATCAGCGAGCCGCCGCGTCTACCCACCGGAGTTTTCGCCCGTATGAGTTCCACCTCTCAGGAACCAGCCGTCATCCTGATCATTGACGACGACGCTGTAACTCTGACCGGCATCGCGGCAGTGCTGAATATGTCGGGTTATGAGTGCCACTGTGCCCGCGACCGGGAAGCGGCAACCAAGGGGGTCCGCACGCTGGCGCTGGACCTGGTGATCTGCGATGTGAACCTGGGGGGCGAGAGCGGCCTGACCCTCTGCCGTGACCTGCGAAACGAGCCGGGGATGGATGAAGTGCCGGTGATGTTCATGTCGAGCGCCCAGATTCCCGACATTGTCCGCCGCAGCCACGAAGCAGGCGGGGCGTATTATCTCCGCAAGCCGTTCGACCCCGAGGTGCTGATCGAGCTCGTGGCCAAAGCCCTCTGGATGCCGCACCTGGTGCAGACTCGCATCGACCGCGGCCAGGCCGCTGCGGAGACGATCCCCGCCGTGCCGAGGATGGGGCGAGTGATGGACGCACTGCAGGGCATCAAGATTCCGTTGGCGTGAGTCGAGTAGGCAGTAAGCAGTAGGCAGTAAGCGAAGTCACTGCTTACTGCCTACTTTCCCAATTCCCGCGGCTGATAGACTTTCACGGCTGAGCCATCGGCCAGGAACGCCGAATCGGGCGGACGGGAGAGAGTCTCGGCGAACTCCGGCGCGTAGAACTGCGGAACAGGTCCACGGAGGCTCGCGCGGGCTGCCGGCCAGTACTCCCACGGCGGATGCTCCACCCGGAACTCCTTCGTGCTGCCATCGCGCTGGCGGCTGTAGCCCCAGTAGTGCTCGGCGATGAACTCCTCCTCGCTGCCGGGGATGAGTGATTGTCGTTGGCCGTCGCATTCCATTTGAATGCCGCACCAGGTGCCGCGATGTCGCCAGGCATATTCGACACGCGGAGCGGATTGCGTGCTGATTGTGCTATCCAGGGCGTACCGTTCCCGTTTGCTGCTCATTGGCAGGCAAAAGTATTGCTCGTTGTACGCCCAGCGGGCGACGGTGGAGACCGCCCAGCGGGAGACCACTTCGCGGATGAAGGCCACGCCCCGGTAGACTTCGCCGGCCACTTCCCGTCGCAGATAAAACCGCAGGTTCACTTCTTCAAAGTTGCGGTGAAAGGGAATCGGCACTCCCAGCAGCCGGGTGTCCTGAAACATGAACCCGACAATGCTCACGTACGTTTCGCCGTCATGAAAATCGAGCTCCGTCCCCCGCGGCACGTAGGGCTCGAGCACCTCGGCAGGCACTTTCCAGTTGAGCATGGCCAACGCCCGCCACTGGGCCGTGAGAAACACCCGCTCGCTCGCCGGCTGGCTGATTGCTAGCGTACGCGCCGGACTTGCAGTCGCAACGTTCATGACTCGCCCTCCGGGACTAGATTACCGGAAAGCGAGGGCAAGTTTAACCGCTAATCCGGAAGCAGGAGCCAAAAGGCGTCAGCGGGCTTCTCTTGACACTGCAAACCCATGACCATTACGATGCCGTCGCCTAAAAATGCCGTGCAAAGCCGGGGATGTCTAGTTGAGGTGATCATGCCGTTGCCCAAAGGCCGCCGCGTGCGGCTTTCGGCCGCTCGAGGGTTGGTCGTTGAAATGCTGCGAGCCTGCCGCGGTTTTCCAACCGTTGTCGCCGAGCGTCGTCTGGAACTGGGCGACCTCGTCGCTGCCCGGCGGCAAGCGGCCGTCCGCCCAGCCTGGAGCGTTATCATTGCCAAGGCGTTTGCGATCGTGGCGGCCGACATGCCGTCGCTGCGGCAGAGTTTCATTGCTTTTCCCTGGGCATATCTCTATGAGCATGCCGAGCCGGTAGCCAGCATCGTCGTCGAACGCGAGTACCAGGGGGAAAACATCGTCTTCATCCGCTGTCTTCGCCAGGCACATCTGCGGCCCCTGGCCAACCTTGACGCTCAAATGCGCCACGCCAAGGAGGCGTCCGTGGAGAGCGTCGCGGAGTATCGCCTGTTTCTCCGCCTGGCCCGGATGCCCTGGCCGCTGCGTCGGTTCTTGCTCTGGCTAAGTTTTCGTGCTTCCGGCAGACTGCGGGAACAGCACATTGGAACCTTTGGATTGACATCACCCGCCTGCGAAGGGGCGGGGATGTCGCAGCTGATTACTCCCTTGACGGCCACGTTGCACTACGGCCTGCTGGATGCCGGTGGCGGTCTCGACATGCGTTTGACATTCGATCATCGCGTGCTCGACGGCGCCGAGGCCGCCCGCGCCCTGGTCGCACTGGAGAAAACGCTATGCGGCGCGATTCTGGCCGAAGTGCGTCAATTGGCCGTTCCGCGTAAGGCCGCCTGATGTCTCAAAACATCGGCAATCCCACCGGCTTGGGGCTGCGGATGCCGCGGCGTCTTTTTTGTCCCTTAACATGGCTCGGCCGGCCGATGGCTTCGCAGTATTCGTCAAACTGCTCGGGGGTCTCGAAGTACTGCTGGTAGGTCCGTCGGTGGTGTACTCGCGGCAGATTTGCGGCCGCGACTGGTAAATGCCGCACAGGTTTTGGGGCTGCAAATGTCGGCAGGGAGTGTGAATCAGCAAATACCAGGTGCCATCGTCCACGAAAATCGTGGCCCGCTCGTGCAGCAGATACCAGCGGATATAGTCGTACTCTTCGCGCGACTCCGTCATATCAATCGGCAGGGCAAAGTACCGGCAGCACTTGGCCGTACAATGGTCGCAATGGCATTCCCCCCGGCCGCAGAGTTTCGCGGCGACGCTGGGGAAGTCGGGGTGAAGGCATGGTAATCCGCGGACCTGGCAGCCGCGGAGGATGATTCACGGGGCTCTGAAAACACAGCGCGCGCGGGGGAGCTATTTCTTGCGATGGCGAATACGAGCCCGCATCCGCCGCTTCTTCTGGCCAAGTTTTCGCCGACCCTTACCCGTCTTTTTGACACCCACCGCGAACCTCCCGAGGACAACTTCGTATCTGGCTTGGACTTATGGGGAATTGGATGAGAGTACCACAGCCCCTCGCAAGTCCGCAAGGTGCCAGGCGGTAGAGGTCAGAGGTCAGAAGGTAGTCTCCCTCCTTGGCGGCAAATCCGAGAAATGTTTGCTTGCTTCAAACCGCCCCTTTCGGTTACATTCCGCGTCGCTCTGCCACTCGCCCCGCAGCGACTTCCGGCAGCGTGTTCTAGAAAGGAATCTGGAGCCAGAGATGAACGAGTTCGTCGACCCTCTCGTGTTTTGGGCGGCTGCCGCGGTGCAAGTCCTCGGCCTCGCCAGCGTCCTCTTCGCCCGCCTGCCGCGGGCTTCCACGGCCCAGGACTACGGCCGCGGCATCTATGTCGGTTGCCTGGTGGTGCTGGGGCTGGCCACGATGGTCGCCATCGGCAGCGGCAGCGGATACTGGGCCTGGTGCGGCACCACGTTTTCGCTGATGTGCGTGGGGGGCACCTTTGACATGGGCACGCTCCGTCCCGACGCCTTTTAGTTCGTCAGCGGATGGCGATGGGGTTCCCCGGTGAGCCCGTCGCCCCCTTCAGCCGCAGTGGCGCGAAGCTGAAGGCAAATTCGTGGATTTTTTCGCGGGCGAGGTCTTCGAGGTCGAGGTTCTCCAACAGGTAGATGCCGTTGCGCACGGCGGACCTCTAAGTAACGATCCGGATTCGCCGACGCCACGATTTCGACGGCGCAGCGCGATCTGCTCCCCTTGCGCTCCCGGCGGAGACACATATTTCTCGTCGCGTTGTGCGTGTCAGCCGATATTGTAGTGAGCCGAGATGCACCAAGGAACGAGGAATCTCGAAGCAAAAAACGAAGTAGTGATTGACTTTAGATTTGAAGCTCGTATAGTCAACGGCGGGGAGTGCGGTTCGGTAGTTCCGCACAATTTGCTCCTTAAACACTCGGATGGAACGCCATGAATAATAATTATTCGCCGTTGATACCTTCCGTGACAGAGTCTGCGAGTATACGCCCATATCGAGCACGTCCGCACCGTCGGGGCATCTCTGCACAAGCGCGGTACTTTCGCCCTTGGCTGGAGTCCCTTGAAGCGCGGTAAATGCTGACGGGATATTTTGTCATTGGAGCAATGAACTCCACGGTCGGCGAACCCTTCGATCCCACATCAGCGACCTACGCTGACTTTTCCATCAGCCTGCAAAGCTGGGATTACTCCAGCGGCTCGGTATCTTGGGCGGCGACGTCCCAATCAGGGGATACGGCGACCGCAGGTGCTGATTATCAGGCCCTCTCGGGTTCGGTAACCCTAGGACCGGGTCATTTATCGGAGTCGATTCACATCCCGATCCTTTTCGACACCGTCGTTGAGCCTTCGGAAACTTTCAGGGTGGTTCTTTCGAATCCGAGCAGCGGTTTCATGATCATGCAGAGCAGCGCTGTGGTTACGATTGCAGCAGACAACCCGATTTACGTCTCAATTTTTGCCGGTCCCCCAGGGACTGGCGGCGGGAACGAGGAGCAATTGCTCGAAGGCCAAACGGGTGAATTTCGCGTCACCCGCAGTCGAAACGATATACCGCTAGTGGTTTATTTGGAAATTGATCCAACCAGTACCGCCTCGTCGGGCGATTACAGTCCCAGCCAATCTCTCAGCTCGGTGAATTTTGCGGTGGGTCAAAGCGAGATCGTTATCAACATTCTCGCCATTCAAGATGCTTTGCTGGAGCCTGGAGAGTTGTTAAAGGTGAACATCGCTTCCCATCCCACTGGTGGACAAGGCCCCGTGCCCTAGCAGATAGGAATGGGTTCGGCTCAAATCGGCCTTCACGATGGCGATGCGGGAGAGAAGCCCTTGGCGTTTTGGGTGGACAGACTCATCGAAGACGACACAGGACTTTTGGACGAATGGGAGTCTGTGCCGGAGGACGAAATGCTCTGGACCGATGAAGAGTTGCGATGGCGGGCGGAAATTCCGGCATCGATTTATGACGAAGTGATGACAGTCGTGTGGCTCAAACGCCCGCACGAAGATCCCACAGCGGGTTGGACTATGTTTGCGAGCGGTTCGCGGACGGACGAGGTGGTTGCCAATCCGGGACTAGGGTATTTTGACATCAAGTTTATGCTCCTGTATGACATTGTCTCTTTTGTCGCCGCCGCGCCCAAGGAAAGGCAGGTTGATCAGATCGCTGGAGTACAGTGGGAAAAGGGAGATGACAAGCAACGGTTCCTCGCACCTGACGCACAGCACCCGGCGTTTGGCGTGTTCCCCGAGGCGGATAAGCCGCTCCAAGTGAAACCGGGAGACGTGGAAAACGCCACGCTTGTCACCCAAGACCGGACCATCTCGAACAAGGTCAACGTCGTGGTCACGCTGGCTATGGTTCCAAAGATAAAAGACGCCACGATCTACTTGGGACTGGCCGATCCTGACCACCGTTACAATCCGCTGGGCATTGACCGCAAGGACACACTCGACCCCAACGACATTGGTCCCGATCCGAACGATACGGTGATCAAGAACAAGACGCGCCCGCGAGATAATCGCTTGGGCGGCGTCAACGGCGACACTCCCGCCGCCTCCAATATTGACATTGGCGGATCACTGGACAAGATTCAGTTGGTGTTCAAAAAGGATGTGGATATTACAAAAACGTCCGTGCTGACGATCGCTGCGCCGCAGCCCGGCAACAACTACATCGTCGCGGCGACCGACAAGAAGAATGTTGCAACGGTCAGTTTTGATACGGATGGAGTTTCCGTTGTGGAAACGATTCAAAAAAGGGCAAAGGTACGGGCGGATCCGACGAGACTTCCACCTAATCGGGTTTCCTCGATCCTGGAGGTCTGGCGGACCCTCCACATCGAGAGCGACTCGATGGCCGCGCCGAACGCGAAAACCGACGGTCCATTTGGGATGGAGCAACCGCAACCCAACGATCCCAATCCGGGCAACATCCCGAAGGTTGACCCCAGCGACATAATCGTGGTGTCAGGGGGCGGATTAAATGCAGCCAGTCGGGGGCAGAATTAGCAGCCTGGGTTTAGATGCTTGAATAATCGTTAATGACGCTAGGTTTGGCAAGCCTCTGCAGGTTGGTCCGTTCCTTTTTTC
>JBPCKT010000006.1:0-16003 GCA_051004015.1 Pirellulaceae bacterium
GAAAAAAGGAACGGACCAACCTGCAGAGGCTTGCCAAACCTAGCGTCATTAACGATTATTCAAGCATCTAAACCCAGGCTGCTAATTCTGCCCCCGACTGGCTGCATTTAATCCGCCCCCTGACACCCTCACCAACCTCTACAACCAGCGCCCCACCTGGCTCGACCTCGCCCACCAAAAACTCGATTCCGCCGTCTTCGCCGCCTATGGCTGGCAGGCCACACTCAGCGATGACGAGCTCCTGGCGAAGCTGCTGGCGCTAAACCTTGCGCGTTCCAAACAAGAAAAGTAGCGCAACGATCTTGGAGGCCAGAGTGCTTCGAACTCTAGCGCCGGACGGGCGACTTTGGTGGAGGAGTTGCCTCTGTCGCCATTCGCAAGAACAGCTGTTCCAGCACGAACCGTGCGCGATCTTTATCGGAATGAGTCCCCTTGAGCGCAAGGTCTGTCTCCATCACCCACTTGTAGAGCTTGCCCGCCCTAATGCGTCCGAGTTTCTTCATTCGTTCTCCGGCCTTCTCCACGTTATCGTCCGGAGAACGGTCGTAGAAACCAACCTTGCGCAGAACATTTTCGAGTGAAACTTTTTGACCTCGCCGTTCGGCTTGTTCAAACGCGCGAGTTGCTGCAGCATAACGCCGCAGCGACCAAGACATTCCGCCAAAGATTTCCAGGTGGTGGTCCCCAGATTTCCAAAGATGGTCAAGACGTTCTAGCGCTAATGCGGTGTCTCCATCGAGAGCGGCGTTGACCGTTTCAAAGGCCGTTTTTTCTCGCCATCCTCCAATAACGTCATGTACGTATTGCGGGGTTATTTTAGTACCTGGAGTCACTAACAGGGCGAGCTTTGCCAAATCCATATCCATCATGCCGAAATTTGCCCCGGATAGGCCTACCAGCTCCTGTGCAGCCAGGTGCGGAACATCCAAACCGTGATTCGTCTTCGCCCATTGGGATACCCATTTTGAAACTTTTGCTTCGTCGATCTCCTTTTCCTTACTTCGCGGTCGAGGCCGCATTGGCGGCCTACACTCAATTTGGAGAGAGGCGGCGTCGACAGCTTTGTAAAGTCGGGTATTTGACGCCCAACTGCTTACTTCCAAAATGAGCAAGCCCGCGTGTTTTTTCTTGTTTACATAGTCCTCCAAACGACCATCTTCGCGATGAGCGGAGACAAACGCATCGGCCCCTTCCAGCAGCACCAGCCGCGGCCCGCCGCCGCCGAAGAGGGACTGGGTGGAAAGCTCGTCCGCCACATCCCGCCAGTCCGGCATCCGCTCCTCGCAATCATGCACGGTCGGCGGCTCATCGCTCTTGTCGCCGAGAGCCTGTTTGCGGATTTCGGCCAGTGCCAGCCGCTTCAGGAACTGCTCGTCGCCAAAGAGGACGCAAATCCCGCGCGGCTGATGGCCCTGGGGAGCGGCGAGATAGTCGAGGACGTGGATGGTGGCCATGAATGAGCATGGTACGCCTCTTGTGAAAGATCATCCAGGCAGGCAGGATAGAACCTCCGCCGCTTTATCCCGCCCCTCTAGATTTTCCTCATGGCCAACTCTGCCGCCGCTTCTTCAGACTCCGCTGATCCGCAGACCCGCGGGTCGCTGCTGGTCATCTTTCTCACGGTTTTCATCGATCTGCTCGGCTTTGGAATGGTGCTGCCGCTGCTGCCGATTTATGCCAGCGATTTCGGCCTGGGGGAGCATGGCTGGCAGATTGGGGCTCTGATGGCCTCGTTCTCCTTGATGCAATTCCTGTTCGCGCCGCTCTGGGGAAGGCTCTCGGACCGCATCGGCCGGCGGCCGGTGCTGATTGTGGGCCTGCTGGGCTCGGTCGTGTTCTACTTTCTGTTTGGAGTGGCCTCGATTCAGAAGAGCCTGCTGCTATTGTTCGTCGCTCGCATCGGGGCAGGAATTGCAGGAGCAACGATCTCCACCGCGCAGGCCTACATCGCGGACACCACCACGCCGCAGACGCGGGCTCGCGGCATGGCACTCATCGGGGCGGCGTTCGGACTGGGCTTCACCTTCGGTCCGCTGCTCGCGGCGGCAGCGATACTCAGTTCCGGCAAGAACGTCAGCAACAGCCCTTGGCCAGGATTCGTTGCTTCCGGCTTGTCAGCCGTCGCATTACTCTTAGCTATCTTTCGGCTGCCGGAGTCGCTCAAGCCAGGGCATTCGCGAATGCAACTGGGGATCTTCAATCCGCAGGCGCTTTCCGACGCTCTCTCGACACCGACGATTCTCGCACTACTCCTAACGTCCTTCATCGGTGTCGTTTCCTTCGGAGGCTATGAAACGACGATTGCTCTTTTGCTCGCCGACAAGAGGCATGGATTCTCGTTCTCCCTGATTCAGGTCACGTTGTTCTTTGCCTTCATCGGTGTCGTGCTGAGCCTGGTACAAGGAGGAATCGTGCGGCGTCTGTCGGGGCGAATTCCCGAGAGTGGAATGGCGACGATTGGCGCACTACTCACCATCGTGGGCTTCCTCATGCTGTCGCAGGCCCGGCCGTCGCGGCAACTCACAGCACTATTGATGACGCCGGTGTTTGGGGGCTGGTACGAGGTTGCGTGGCCAACAACATGGGACACCACCTTTCTGATGACAGCCTCTGCCATCGAAGTCACCGGCTTCGCCTTCATGACCCCCTCGCTGCAGTCCCTTATCAGCCGGCGGAGCGACCCGGCGAAGCAGGGTGGCATTTTAGGAGTCAGTCAGGGAGTCAGTGCTCTTGCCCGAATCATCGGGCCGCTAGTGGCCGTTCCACTTTTTACGAACGTGTCCCACACGAGCCCCTATTTTGCGTCAATTGGACTGATGGTCCTGGGGCTGGCCGCGCTGCTCATCGGTGCGCGGGGGGGAAGAGATTATGGAACCTCTGGCGAGTCGGCTGGGCACTAGCATACTGCGCGCGTTTGGTCAAAAGAGAGACTTCTCATAGAAGTCAATCGAGGTATTTCGAAAAAATCGGCTAAACTCTGCACTCAACCCGCACGAATGCGCCAGCTTTCGCAGGTCAAGGCGATTGAGCAAATCCACGGTTATCGGTCGTTTGGCGTCCCAAAAAATAAATGCTGTAAAGAACGACAGTGCCGGTTCCGACTGCAGCAGCTCGCACAGCAACTCCGCTTGAGCCGCACTGGTGCAGGGAAGGAAGTTAACGGTATCGTCAAAAACGACCGGCTTACCCTGATGCGATGGGCAGACTCGAAAGTGAGGCTTCTTATAGAGACCCGCGACCGCCACTTTCCAAGGCGAAAATGTGTAAGGGCCGACTCCAAAAACTGAGAAGCGCGGCTTCTTCAGGTAAATGGAACTGCGACGGGCGTCCAAATGTGAGGCGTGGGCCGTGAGATAATCAGAAGTCTTGGGCGCGCTCCGAGTTATGGTTGCGGTTTCCTGACCAACAAACTGTTGCGGGACAATCATCCGCCGTCGAGGCTGGATGGTCATATCATTGGCTACTTCCGACCCCTTGAACATCGGAAACAAGTGGATGTCCTCGATATCCACGGTCTCGCCCCATCCATTGATGAGCTTGCCGTCGGACTCCCGTAACTCCATCACTGCCGAACAATCGTGTTTGATACCTGACCGCCACTCAAGTCCAGCTTGCTTCTGGTCGGCAACCAGCGACCTCGCGACCTCATAAGCTTCCGCATCCGCGATTAGTTCTCCGTCACAGATCGCGATTTGCGACGCCGACACCGTATCATGGAGCGAATCGTAAACATTGGCGTGGCAACTCTTACGCGATGGGTGAAAAACGCAGGTCAGTAGGCAAGCATTGACCGTCGCGTCAAAGTATTCCTTCGCGTCAATCACATGGAGCGTTGCCGACGCTATATTCAAGCCCTTTTTCCAAGCATGCGCCAGAACCTTGCGCGCGACGCTTGTCTTGCACAAGACGGCCAACACGCCCGAACGCCCCTGCAACCACTCTAGGGTTTGAATCAGCATCCATTCGGAGATATCAAAATTGCTCTTACCGGTTAAGGCATCGAGCCCGGAATGACCGTTGAAGTTTGCCTTCCGGGGAAGGTTCTGGCTTTGAATCGCACCAAGGCTTGAATTCGTGACCCATGGAGGATTTCCAATGACGAACACGGGCTCGGGCAAACTGCGAATAAACGACCAGTCGTGCGAAAAGAAATCCGCTTCGCGAAGCACGACTTTCTCGGTCCCTTCGGCCGAGTCCAATTTCAAGCGTAGCCGCAACAGGTATGCGGCATTAATCTCGATCCCTAAGATCTGCTCGGCACCTGGGAATGCCTCCAGCGCCGCCATCAGCAGGTTTCCCTCCCCACAGGTTGGCTCGACGATGGCCCGAGGCGACACAGAAAGCGCCGCGAGGGACGCACAGACATCGCGGGCAAGAGCGCTCGGCGTTTGAAAGTCACCGAACTCGGTCTTGGCTCGCGTTTTCGCCACTAGAGAATCCTAAGTACGCCATCGACTTGTCCTGCGACGGAAATTACCCGCCCGTACTGCAACCGCCATTGGAGGGCATTAGAAATCGTCAAATACCCCTGAAACGGTCGGGAGGTCAGTATTTCCGCGGCGATGTTTTGTGCTTCAATACTGTCCAGCGGCAAGTTCTTATCAAACATGTAAGCGATGAGATCGTCCAAGTTGCCATCCTTGTCAAGAATCTCGTTGAGGCCGCGAGTCATCTGAAAATCACCCGTTCTTTCAGCCGCGATGAAAATCGTATGCAGGATTTTCAACGTGCTCGTACGGCTCTTCTCATCATCTGTCTTCTCGTAGACATATACCAACAGCGCGTAACCCAAACCGTAAATCTTCTGCCTGGCCGACTTGAAGGGACATGATGACTGTGGCTGCCTGACGCTCGTCACCTTCATGTCCACATTGATTTGCGGGAAGTCAATGCCGCTGGCGGAGTTGCCTGCCTGAAACGCATAGGCGCCTTGAAGATAAGCCTTGAATTTATGCTCAAGGTAAGTTCCAACGGCTTTGCCATCGGTGACGCCGAAGAGCGATGGCTCGGGAAAGAGCGACTCTAGGTCGGCAAACTTGCGAGCTTCCGCATGCAGCAACGCGACGGTGAGCTCAGGCAATTCGGGCATTGGTCAGCCAGCAGCCAGGGGAAGGAGTTGGCGGCTGATTGTATCGCTGGAGTGAGCTACCCTCAATCCACTGATCGCGAGTTGCGATACGCCACTATTTCGATTTCGCTCTAAGAAAGGTGGCCTTCTTCGCCTGCGGCGTCAAATACTCGCGGAACCGGAACTCGAGCTCCTGCAACTGGGCGGTCATCAAGGTGTCAAAGCGGACATAGGCGGCTGCGAAGCGTTCCAACTCGTTGATGGGCTCTGGTCCACGAACGACCAAGATAATTTCAGTGGCGGGACCGGATTTTGGCGTTTGATGGCTCTTCATGGCTGTTTTCCCCCTTTGAGGGTCCGCCGGCAGGCCCCGGTGGATGGTTCGGATACAAGCAATCGTTATGCCAGCATCTCTCGCGCAGAGGCCGATTCTCTGCAAGCCATTGTCCTATAACACTTTATCGCCGATGCGGTGCTCCAAAGGCCAGTTTTTCCGCCACTTTTTAGGCCAGCACCGTCCCGCTTTGACGACACCCTCGTCTCAGAATAGTACCGCCGGCGGGTAGCAATTCGATATAGCCCTTGTGCCGACTTGACCGGAAACTTGAAAAAATTTTCCCAGCCGGCCCAATACTCTTCCCCAGTAGGCGAAAAACTCCCTATGTCCGGCGCATAGCGAACCTTGCCGGGGTCGCCGCCGAGCCAGGAGGATCCGCCGAAGCGGGTTTTTACCAGCCAAGTTATTATCCGGAAGCGTTGTCCGGCAGAATCGCTCACCTCAGGAGGGCCGTATGGTTAAGAAAAGTTTAGTCGTGGGAGGGGTCATTGTGCTGCTGCTCGGCCTGTTCTTTGGTCGAGACGCCATCAGCTACAGCAAAACGTCGCTCGGCTGGGTTCGCCAGTCGGTGAAGGACGCGGTGCCGGTTGAGTTCGAGCTCACCCGGGCTCGCGACATGATCAAGGGGCTGACCCCCGAAATCCGCCACAACATGCATGTGATTGCGACGGAAGAAGTCGAGGTCCAGGGTCTCCGCGAGAACCTGGCCGCCGGCGAAAAGCAAATCGCCAAGAACAAGGCCGACATCGAACGGCTGTCGACCGACCTCAAGAAGGGTGACAGCCACTTCGTCTACTGCGGCAAATCCTACACCGGCAAGCAGGTCGAGACCGACCTGACGAACCGCTTTGAGCAGTTCAAGGTGAAGGAAGCCACCGTAGGCAAGCTCCGCCAGATCCTGACTGCCCGCGAAGCTGGCCTGACCGCCGGCCGCGAGAAGCTCAAGACCATGGAAGCCGCCAAGGCCCAGCTCGAAATCGACGTTGCCAACCTGGAAGCCCGCCTGGAAATGGTGAAGGTTGCCCAGTCGTCCAGCAACTTCAACTTCGACGACAGCCGCCTCAGCCGCACCAAGGAGCTGGTCAAGGACATCGGCACCCGGATCGACGTGGCTGAGAAGCTCGTCAATGCCGAGACCGTGACCCCCGGCCAGATTAACCTCGATGAGCCGACCGCGACCAACATCACCGAGCAGATCACCGAGTACTTCAAGCAAGCCGGTGAGACGGAAGCCGAGCAGAACGTGGTGAAGCTCGACTAGAGTAGTCCGCTCACTCCGTGAGCGGAAAAGTGTGGTCCGCTCACTCCGTGAGCGGACATCATCACGCGGAGCGTGATGAGTACTATCAAAACTCCACATTCGGCGTCTCTCCGCCATGAAGAGCGCCGAAATCCTTGCCGCAGGTCTTCTCCCCGGAGACCTGCGGCTTTTTGCTGCGCCGAAGAGGAAGGCAGATTTGAGATTTGAAATTTGAATTTGAGACATTGGAAATCGTATATTTGTGCCAGTCAGGCGAATAACTTAAGTTGCGGCGTCCCTGCGATTCAGGCATCATTTTGCCTGGTGCTCGAAATGCAAATCCTTGCGCTGGGCGGCTATTGAACGAGCCGAACCAGCATCCAATCCCCAAGTCCCCGATTTTGGTCCTGTTCCTCCAGCCACCAGTTAGAGGCCGCCATGCACACCTTCGATGCCCGTGACGTTCTGGTTCCCATTGTTGCCATCGTTTGCGTCTTCGGCATGCCCCTCAGCGCCATCGTTTTGTACTGGTGGTACGAAATCCGCAAAGTTACCTGCGAGGCGGCTCTCAAACAGGCGATGATCGCAAGGGGATACTCGGCCAACGAAATCGTCCACGTTCTTACCAATGGCAAGGGCAAGCTCACCAATCCAGCGTTCGATTTGCCGCCGGCCAAACCGGTGAAGTCGCTCGCTTGAGCATCAACGAGGACAGGACTTCTGGGCAGGCTAGAAGCCTACCCCACCCATAATGTTTCAGCCGTGGCGGTTCAAACTGAAGGAAGCGGAAGTCGCCCTGGAGCAAGGGCGTCTGGAGGATGCCGCGCGGCTGCTGCGGGAAGGGGACTTGCCGACTTATCTGCCCGCCCAGCAAATGCTCGCGCAAGTGGCCGCGAAGATCGGGGCGCGTGCCGCGCTGCGTGCGCGCGGCGGCGAATTCGAAACGGCCTGGCGGGACCTGGATGCCGCCCGCAACCTCTCCGGCGAGACCACCGACTGGCTGGCGGCCCATAAGTCAGTGATGGACTACGCACTGGAGGTCGTCGTCAATCATCTTAGGGGCAATGACTTTGACGGCGCGATCGCGCAGCTTGACAAGCTCGCCAAACGCAAGCCCGCCGGCGGTTCCCTCGCGGCCTTGCGGGAAGTCGCCCGCCGGCTGGATTCCGCCCGCAAGCTGAGCCTCCGCGGCAAGTTCGCCGATGCCGAAGCGCAGCTCCACGCCGCCACCGCTCTGCAGCCGGGCCTGGCTTTTATCGGCGATCAAAAGCAACTCTGCCGCGAGCGGGGCGAGCGCTATCGGCTGCTGTCGGAGCAACTGCACCGGGCTCTAGCCGTCAGCGACTGGACCGCGGCCGTGGCAGCGGCGGATTCGATCCTGGAAATCGCGCCGGAAAACCCCGTCGCCCGCGACGCCCGCAAACGGGCCTGGAATGAAGTGGGTGCGAAGTTCGCCGATTCGCGCGCCGCCGGTGCTCGTGCTGTTACGGAAACGCAGCACTGGCCTGGTTCGGATTCCACCAAAAAGCCCGAAGCGACCGCCGACGAAGCCGAGCGTCCTCGCGGTCCACGGTTCCTCCTGTGGATCGACGGCGTTGGCGGATATCTGGTCTGCCTGAGCGACGAAGTCTACATCGGTCAGGCCTTCCCCGGCTCGAAGGCAGACGTGGCCATTCAGGCCGACATTTCCCGCCGGCACGTCAAGATTCGCCGCGAGGGGGAAGGCTACGTCCTCGACCCATTGCATGAGAAGGTCAAAGTCGATGGCAAGCCGGTTTCGTCCCCCATGCTCCTATCCGATGGCGACGAGCTGGAGCTGAGCGAAGGGGTCCGCCTCCGCTTCCGCAAGCCGCACGTCCTCTCCGCCTCCGCCCGGCTGGAGATGGTCAGCCGCCACCGCACCCACCCGCACGTGGACGGCATCCTGCTGATGGCCGAATCCTGCGTCCTGGGCCCCAAGTGGCAGAACCACGTCGTCTGCCGCGAGTGGAAGGGAGACGTCGTGCTGTTCCGGCAGGAAGAGAAAATCTTCTGCCGCGCCATGGAATCCATCGAGATCGACGGCAAGCTCCACGACGGCCGCGGGCGGCTGTCCGCCAACTCGCATGTGCAGGGGACGGACTTTTCGCTGACGCTGGAGCCGGTGGCGTAGATGTCATTGCAACTTGGGGTTTCGCCGCGACCCGTGCCAGACTGCAAGCACGTCAACTCGTCGCTCGGCTTCAAGAACTCGATAAAAGATTCGGTAAACGCCGGAGAAAACCTGGCGGATATTTCGTTTCTTGCGAAATAGGTCTCCGGCGTTTGGAAACATTGCCAATGTTTCAACTCGTTCCAAGATTCGAGTTACCACGCCACGAGCATTTTCAGGCTGCTCTTCGGCAATATGGTCGAAGATAGATCGCAAGTTCTCGATAGCTGGGTCAGTCCAAACTACTTTGTAGTCCATGTGGCGACCCTCGCCTTGACCTCTTCATGCGTTACAAATTGGCCGTTGTCGGCAGCTCGTTCACCACGACGAATCGCCTCCAGAATCTGGATGCGCTCGGCAAACTCATCGAACGAGGCATCGTCGGCCAGCTCATTCACAGCTTCTAGGACGAGTTCTTTATTGGACATGGAAAGGCTCCGAGGGATCGCAGGCTAACATCATCATTTTAACGCGTTGACCATCTTGCGTCCAATCTCATTTCGGACAGTCTCCTAAAGTGACTGCGATTTCTTTGCCAACAGCTTTGCCGCCTCCTTCGGCGGTTTAGGCTTACAGTTGTCACAAAGAAATGTAGTGCGCAACATCTTGCCGTTGCTATCACCGCTGTCAGGCTTGTTCTTGACGGCGTATCCTCTCCGCTGAAATCCGCATCGTCGACAAGTCATTACAAAGGTTGCCATACGGCGATTCTCCCAGCACTCCAAATGCCTCGTCTGCGCAAACCCATTTACTACGCCACCTCATACCCCTTCCGCTGCGCCCTCGCTTGCCAGGCGTTCGCTTCCTCGTCTCCCGTGATTTGCTCGGTTTTCGCGTCCCAGTTCAGCTTGCGGCCGAGGCGGAGGGCGATGTTGGCGAGGTGGCAGGTCGTGAGGACCCGGTGGTGGGAATAGACGTCGGAGATGGGGAGGGAGCGATCCTTGGTGCACTGGATGAAGTTCGCCATGTGGCCGTCGGACTTCTTGCCCTTGCGGAGCTTCAGCAGCACATCCTCGGCAATCGGGTTCTTTTCGAGGTCTTCCACCGGCTTGCCGGTCAGCTTGCCGCGATTGACGAAGAAGCGGCCCTTTTCCCCTTCGAACATGATGCCGTTGTCAAAGCCGAGATCCTGGGCGTCGTCGCGGATGAGCATTTCCACGCCGTTCGCGAACAGGCACTTCACGTTGAAGGTGACGGCGGCGTTAAAGGTGTCATCGACGGTGGGCCAACCTTTTTCGAACGGGACAGGGTGCTCGGCAGCGACGACCTCGACGCTGGTCGGGCCGGACTCTTCCATGCCGATGCCCCACTGGGCGATGTCGACGTGGTGGGCGCCCCAATCGGTCATCTTGCCCCCAGAGTACTCGTACCACCAGCGGAAATTGTTATGGCAGCGCTCCGCGATGTAATCGACGAGGGGTGCCTGGCCGAGCCACATCTCCCAGTTGAGGTTCGATGGCGGAGCGGTCTTTTTGAACTTGCCGCCGCGCGGGGCGCCACCGATGGCCACGGTCACGCGGTTGATTTTGCCGATCCGTCCCTCGCGGGCCAGAGCGACCGCTTTGAGGAACCCCCCCTCGCTCCGCTGCTGCGTGCCGACCTGGAAGACGCGGCCGGTCTCCTTCACCGTTTTGCAGAGCAGCTTCCCTTCCGCGATGGTCAGCGTCAGCGGCTTCTGGCAATGGACATCCTTGCCGGCCCGCAGGGCGGCGAGGGCGATGGCGGTGTGCCAATGGTCCGGCGTGCTGATGGTGACGACTTCAATGTCCTTCCGCTCCAGCAGCTTGCGGTAATCCTCAAAGACCTCCGCCTTTCCCTCTCCGACTTCCTTATGAGCCGCCGCCGCCTCGGCGTGGTTCTTGTCCACGTCGCAAACCGCCACGATGTCCCCATACCGCTTCACCGCCCGCGCATCGCCGTTTCCCATCCCGCCCAACCCAATACACCCCACCAGCGGCCGGTCGTTCTTCGCCTTCGTCTCATCCGCGAGCGTTTTGGGCGTGGAGAAGAAGTAGGGCGCGACAGCGGCTGAAGCGAGGGCGGCGGAAGAGGATTGGAGGAACGTGCGGCGGGAGAGGGACATGCGAGGCTCCTTGGAATCGTTCGGCGTATACGATGACGCTAGTCTAACGGATATAGATTGGGCGAAGTAGCCAACGAACGAATAGGCAAAGGGCACCCACAATAATGAATAGGTTCCCGATGGCAATGAATTCGCCCCCGCCACCCAATCCCTTGAAGGCTAGTCGAAAGTCCGTGGACAGTTGGGACAAAAGAAGCAAGACCAGGCCGAAGAGAGCGAAGGACACACCGGCAGCCACCATCAGAAACGCCAGGCGCAGCCAAGTACGCTGTGACGGCGGCGTGGAAGCGTTCTCCCCACTCAGAGTCTTTTTCTGGTCGAGCAGGTCGGAGGGCAATATTCAACTCCTGCCAATCTTGTCATTAATCGAGGCGGCTTCCGCAAGAGACTTTCGCAAATGGGCCGCGTTGGCTGGGCTGGCCAGCAAATAGCTCGTCTCTTGCCAGGAATCAAATTCGTCCAAAGGAACGATGACCGCCTTTTTCCCGCTGGGGGAGCAAACGATCGCCGGCTCGGCGTCGTCCACGACCTTGTCGATCAACTTCTCCCAGCCACCCTGCGCGTCGGGGAAAATAGCGGCATTCATAAACTCATTCCTTGCTAAATCAGCTCGCCAATCGCCTCCCCCTCCGGCAGCAGGTACATCGGCCGGCCGCCGTGGTCGGGGAAGGTGGTGGTGCGGTGGTCGATGCCGAGGTGGCGAAAGACGGTGGCCCAGAGGTCGCAGGGGGTGAGCGGGCGGTCCTGCGGGTGTTCTCCTTTGGAATTGGTGCTGCCGACGACCTGTCCCATCTTCAGACCGCCTCCGGAAACGAGCACGCTCATGGCGTTTGGCCAATGGTCGCGGCCGGGTTGCATCGTGCCGGTTTGCGTGCCAATGGAGGTGCTCACTCGTGGCGTGCGGCCGAACTCGCCGGTGACGACTAGCAGCACCTTCTTGTCGAGCCCGCGGGCGTGCAGATCTTCAATCAGGGCGGTGATGACCTTGTCGTAAATCGGCAGCCGGACGAGGGCGTCGTGGTAGAGGTGGCAGTTGACCGCGTGCGAATCCCAGTTGTAAACGCCCTCTTTCAATTGCGGCACGCCGGAAACATACGGATTTTCCATCACCATCGTGACAAACTTGCAGCCGGACTCCACGAGGCGGCGGGCCATGAGGGCTCGGGCTCCCCAGGCGTGCTTGCCGTACCGCTCGTGGGTCTTTTCGCCTTCCAGCGACAGGTCGAAAGCTTTGCGGGCCTTCTCGCTCAGCAGCAGGTCCACCGCCTGGCGGTTGAACTTGTCGAGGCCGTCGAACGTGCCGCTGCGGTCGATGTCGCGGCGGAGCTTATCGAGGCCGGAGAGCAAGCTGCTTCGGTCATCGAGCCGGTTTTCGGTGCTCTTGTCGAGCGCCAGGTTCTGGATTGAGAAGTTCTTGTCGCTGGGGTCGCCGGGCACCATGAACGGACCCGTGGCCGGGCCGAGGTACGCCGCCCCGAAGCTGAAGACGTCGATCCCCTGGCGGCCGTTGTCGCAACCGCAGACATAGTTCGGCACGCCGACGTTCCGCTTCTCCAGCACCTTGGCCGCCATCGAGCCGACCATCGGGTAGTCATTCACAAAGCCGGTCGGCTCTTTGGGATCGCGGCCGGTGAGGAATTTCTTGTGCCCGCCCCCGTGGTCCGCAAAGCCGTGGGAGATGGAGCGGATGAGCGAATACTTGTCCGCACATTTGGCATGCAGCGGCAGATGCTCGCAGACGTCGATGCCCGAGACGTTCGTATGAATCGGCCGGAACTCGCCGCGGTAATCCTCCGGGGCGTCCGGCTTCATGTCATATGTTTCCATATGCGGCGGCCCGCCGGGCAGCCAGACGAAAATCACGGAGCGGTCGTTTTCGATGCCTTTGGGAGCCGTCCCTGACTCTGCCTGGGCTTGCAGCCGCAGCAGGTCCGCGAGTCCCAAACCACTAACGCCGACGGCACCCGCTTGCAGAAAGCTGCGGCGGGAGGAAGGTCCGGGACAAACAGGAAGCATATTCATCGGGTGGGACTCGGATTAACGAGTAAATGGGCGGGGATAGCGGCAGTCGCTATACCTTGTAATATGACCCGGCAGCGGGAGTCGTGTCAAATCCTTTATCGGGCCAAAAGGCAGGGGTCGGGAAGGGTTTTCGCGGCAAGAGACGATTTTGACGAGAGGACAATGGCCGCGAAAAATTTCCCCGACCCCGTTCATCATGACCCCCGAACTCCATCCCGCCGACGCGCACAACGCTGAGCTGCTGGCCAACGCGCATCCGCCCGACTGGACGAATCCGACTCCCACCGGTCCCTACAACCTGGTGGCCATCGGCGGCGGGACGGCCGGCATCATCTCGGCGCTAGGAACTGCGGGGCTGGGCGGTAAAGCGGCGCTCATCGAGCGGCATCTGCTTGGGGGAGACTGCCTGAACTATGGATGTGTCCCCAGCAAGGCTCTTATCCGCGCGGCTCGCGACGTACGGGGTCGGGAGTCTTTGGCGAGAGAGATTTTCCAAATGGAGGAACTTCGCTCGCCAAAGACTCCCGACCCCTTTTGCGCGGCAATGGAGCGGATGCGGCGGCTGCGAGCCCGCATTAGCCATCATGATTCCGCGGAGCGATTCACTGGATTAGGAGTCGACGTCTTCCTCGGGGACGCCCGCTTCACCGGGACAGATACGCTCGAAGTCGCCGGCCAGAAGCTCACCTTCAAGCGCTGCGTGATCGCCACTGGCGCGCGGGCCGCAAAGCCGGATGTGCCGGGCTTGGAAGAAGCCGGCTATCTGACGAATGAGACGGTTTTCTCGCTGACGGCGCTTCCACGACGGTTAATTGTCATCGGTGGCGGGCCCATTGGCTGCGAGTTGGCGCAGGCCTTCCGGCGATTTGGCTCCGAAGTTCATCTCGTGAACCGCGGCAGCCGACTCTTGCCCAAGGACGACCCGGCAGCAGCGGAAGTGGTTGCGAAGCAATTTGCTCGCGAAGGAATATCACTCCATCTGAACGCGAAAATGCTTCGCGCCCAAACCAGTCCCAGTGGTAAGGAGCTGGTCATCTCCGAAAACAGCCAGAAGCAGACTCTCGTGGCCGATGCCATCCTGGTCGCCGTCGGTCGCGCGCCCAATGTCGAAGGTCTCGGCCTCGAAGAAGCCGGTGTGAAGTACAGCGGCCGCGGAGTAGAGGTCGATGACTTCTTGCAAACCAGCAACCGCCGCATCTACGCCGCCGGCGACATCATCGGCAAGCAACAATTCACCCACGCCGCCGATGCGATGGCCCGCATCTGCATCCAGAACGCCTTCTTCAGCTTGGCCTTCTTCGGCCGCAAACGGCTCAGCAAGCTCGTCATCCCCTGGACCACGTACACTGACCCCGAAGTCGCCCATGTCGGGCTGACTCCTGCCGCAGCAGCGGAACAAGGAATTGAAATCACCACTTACCGCGAAGAGTTGTCGCGTGTGGACCGGGCCATCCTTGACGGCGAAGAAGAGGGCTTCGCCGTTATCCACTGCCGCAAAGGGGCCAGCCAGGTCGTCGGCGGCACCATCGTCGCTTCCCACGCCGGCGAAATGATCGGCGAGCTTTCGCTGCTGATGACCCGCCGCCTGCCCCTCTCGGCCCTAGCAGGAACCATCCACTGCTATCCGACTCAGGCGGAAGTCCTGAAGCGCATCGGCGACCAGTACAACAAGAGCCGGCTTACTCCCCGAGTCGCCGGATTGCTCAAGTCGATTCTGCAGTGGCGCTGGTAGGTGCGGGCGTACGGCCGAACGACCCAGCTCAGCGGCGGCAGGGGCCGCGAGAGACAGTGTACTCACGAGGAACCAGCCCGGCCCCCGCTGTCCGCTGCAGCGCCTGGTTCGGCGTGCCTTCGCTACTCGACCAGGCTGATGCCACGCAGATCGGCGTCCGGGTCGCGGTGCGGCGGGTTCCCGAACCAGACCTCGGCACGGATGTCCGGCTCACGCCCTGGGAACCCCTCGCCGCCGTAGCTGTACCGCTCGCCGGCCGCGTCCTCGGCGATGTACGGGGCGTCCTCGTCCGGAACCAACTCGACCTTGGCTGTGACTTGGGCGAAACCGTCTGCCGTCAGGATGTGGTCCCGGATGACCTCGATAGCACCGGGCCACAGCCGCACACGCGCGGGCCAGCGGCCGTACCGCGACCGGAACCCATCGACGGCCCCGCAGAACCGCACCCACTCACGGTCGTGCCCGTTAGGCATCTGTCGCCCCTCCGCCGCCGAACGATAAAGTTAAGTTGCGGGACCGCCTGCTTGACATCATACCGTGGAAAGCCGGAATGGCGGCCCCGTCAACTTCAACGCCTTGTTCGGCGGCCCATCGCGCCAGCACATGCTACCTCGAGCCGACCACGAGCTGCAACGGCTGCCGAGCAACGAGTACTCGGGCGGCACGGCCCACGAGAGAACATCGCGGCGCCACAAAACAGGGAACAAACGCGACCGCTTGATCAATTGCCCTTCTCGGCGCGGATACTCTGAATGTCCGCGCTTCCGCTTTCTGCAGTCGCCCGAACGAATCGTCCGAAATGCCTCGGCGGTGTTGCTAGGCTCTAGCTGAGAGCCAGAAAAAATATTTCCCCCAGCAGGGGCAGGACGTTCAGGGCCAACCCCAGCGCGGGCCAGAGTGGTTTGCCACGGGGGTGGGTCAGGGCGAGCACTAAGCCCGCCAGCCCGAACACGAACCCCACCAAGTTGCTCACCGTGACCACCACCACGGCCAGTATGACCACCAGAAACCCGCGCACCAACACCCCTCCTTCACCGTGCGCAACGTCGGGTGGATGGGCGACGATGTCCGAGACCATCGCCGCTACCGCCGCCGCAACGAGCAGGGCCACCACGAAGCAGGCCAGCGAGAATGCGCCGAGCAGGCGACCTGCGCCAGCGCGAGGCGGGTCAAACGCATTGGACATCGGAAGCTCCCTGCCGCCGAACGCTCCGGATCAGTTGCCGGGCCGGCTGCAAATGACTTCAACTAACGGAAAGCCAAAAGGCCGGCCCGGTCAACTGCATCCGGTTGTTCGGCGCGCTTCCGGACTTCAGCGTTTTGGCCGCTT
>JBPCKT010000007.1:0-71652 GCA_051004015.1 Pirellulaceae bacterium
CTGGCGGCGTTTCGTCGCGCCGGCAAAATTCCGACCACAACAAATCAATCGGCAAAAAACTCCGGCCACCGCCAACCACTTCACCGCGGCGGCGTGAGAACTCGACTAGTTCAACGGGCTGTTAGGCCATCATGGAATTGATGAACCCAATATGCGATGCCATGCTTACGGGATAAAGAGAAATCTCCCTGTCCCAAGGGTAAAGTTTCTCGTCAGCAAGGCGAGCGAAGCACGCCATGCAAAGCACGGAGTTGCGATGTTCCAAGGGCACAACAGAAGCCCAAACGTGGTCTGGCACGGCAAAGCCGACCGGATTCACGTGGTAGCACAGGCGGCAGATTTCTCGTGACATCACTACAGGATGGCAGTATGGGTTGGCGCAAGGCAAAGGGCACGGACACTTGGCATTTCTGTACGAATTGCTCTAAGTGGCCGACCAAAGACTACGAGGAGTCGAAAACCAAGCCTACTTCCGGTGAGCTGTGCAACGAGTGCCGCTCGAAGGAAGCAAACAACACCTGCCAGAAGTAGTTCTAGCAGAGTTCCCTAAGTTTGGAAAACTAAGGATGGCCCTGCCGAGCAAGTCTGGCGGGGCTTTTTCATGCGCGGGCGGGTAGAATGGGGGGCATGAATCTCAAAACTATCGCCATCGTCTTCGTGGCAATTTCCATCTTTCTAACTTCCGTGGTCCTAATGATCGTCATGTTCAATCGGTGATGCCTAACTTTTAATCAGCCACTTTTGGCCGGCAACAAATGTAGGCCCATGACCAGCCCTCGAATATGTACAATTGTAACTATACGGTTGGCACAGTCAAGCCCCGCACGAAAAGATTTTTGGAGGTGTTGCCCCTCTCTAAATCCGGGCTCGCGCGCCAGTTACTTCCCGCTGCTACCCGCCGGAGCCTGTTTCGCCGCGGGGATGTTGAAGTCGCCGCCGAGGGTGACGTCGGGGCGGCGGGTGTGGAACTGCTCCGCGCCGGCGGCGGTGACTTTCGTCCGTCGCAGGCTGAGCCGGCGCAGCTTCTTCATATCGGCCAGCCGCAGGACGTCGGCATCGCCTCCTGACCAGTCATGGAGTTGCAGCCGCTCGAGCGTGGTGTTGGCACAGAGTTGCGCGAACGCCATGTTGTCGATTTGTGGATCAAGAAGGTACAACTCCGTCACCCGAGGGAGCTGTTCGAATTGAGCGGCCAGTCCGGTTGGAAAAGGGGAAAAGTACATGGTCAATCGTCGCAACCGGGGAAATGTCTCCAGGTGATTCGGCGGCCCAACCGTCACGTCCTTGGCGAGCACGGCGAGTTGTTCCAAATTGGCTAGTTTGGCGAGGGGGGACAGCCCCGCTCCCACGTCGCCCCGCAGGCTACGTCCGTCAAATCTCTGCAGGCCGGGAAAGAGTGTCACAAGTTCGGGCAGATCCGAGTATTGCAATTGAGTCCCATACACCTCAATTTCCTGTAGCGGCAGTTTTTTCAATGCGCGCAGGCCTTGGATGGTGACAGGCAAGTTGCCGAGTGAGAGACTTTCGAGGCGCTCGACGCCAGCCAGGAGAAGCACCCCTTCCTCCGTCACGCGAGTTGAAATGAGTGTTAGTACGCGCAGCGGTGGCAAGTGGACGAGCTTCGCCAGTCCTACATCCGTCACGGCGGTCTGCTGAAGATTGATGACTTCCAACGTCGGGATCTGGGCCAATGCTACCATGCCAGGATCGGTGATTTGTGGGTTGTCGATAAGGCTGACGCTCCGCAGTTTTGTCAGAGATTGGAAGCGTGCCAGGTCCACATCGGCGACGCGCGGGTTCCTATCGAGAACGATCTGAACTACTTGGAATGGCTGATCGGGAAGTGGAGGTTTGGCGACAATGCGATAGGGCGACGTTCCGCCTTCTTGCACTTGCACCGTGCCGCCGATCGACAGCACCCACTCGGCAACGGCGCGCTCCTTAGCGTAGTCCGGTGTTTTGGCGGGCTCCTTCGCGACAGCCAGACCGGCCACCCACTTGGCCCCGACGATCGTGCCGTGGTGGTTGCGGCCGGAGGAGTCCTTCAGCACGTCCCCCTGGCCTTCGTCGAAGTGGTAGAGGGCCAGCGTATCTTTGTCGGTCTCAAAACGTGTTTTCGGCGTGAAGTCCTTGTCGTAGCGGGCAACATTGGAAATCCGCACTTCGTCGATCACGCCGTGGAAGACGCCGAAAAGAGTCTGTTGCTTGTCATCGCGGCGATAACCGAAACCCACAAAGGTGGGGTTTGAAGCATATTGACTCGACAAAGCGAAATCCTCGCCAGCGGCGCGCGCTTCACCATTGCTAATCTCGTACGCCTTTTTCTCCGGGTCGAGCTTGCCATCCACGAAAAAGTGGATCGTCCTCCCGTCATAAACACCGGCCAGATGAACCACCTGTTCGAGCGGTAATGATGATTGATACGTGAAAATCGAGTTCTCGGCTGCATCCTGGATGCTGAATTGCCAAGAATTGACCTCGTTAAGCCCTCCTACTTGCGACAGGTATACCGGAGTTCTACCAATGATGGTTCTGATTTCCCCTCCGGTCGTTGCCGTGAGCGAATGGGCCGACACAAACGTCTCGATCGTGAACGGCTGGCGCGGGTTCGTCTTCACCTCCTCAAACTGGAGCGACGGAATCTCCACATAGCTCGCCTTGCCGTCGAATTCCAGGGCGTAATCGCGCGGCGGTGCCTGTTTCACCGCGGGCGCGCGGGGGGTTCTGGCGGGGAGATTGGCCTGGCCCAAAAGCTTGTCCCCTTGCATCACGTCGACGCGGCTCCCCACGCGTTCCACACGGACCGTGACGTTTTTCCCCTTCTTCAAGACCAGCTTGTTGGTCTCAAAGGTGAAGTCACCTCGCTGCACGATCAGCGTCTTCTCGCCAGCGGAAAGTCTCACGTCCTTTCCCTGATCCGCCTGCTTGAAAACAATTTCGGTCCCCTTGATGGCCACCTCAATCTGGGGATCATCGATCTCCACTCGAATCAGGCCATCCTTCGTCTGCACGAAGAACACGACCACGGCCGCCAGGAACAACAGCAATCCACCGCTTCCGGCCGCTACCAAGACCAGGGGATTCCGCCACCAGGGGCCAAGCAGCAGTTTGTGGACCTTGGCCGGCCTGGCTACTACCACGGGGAGCGAAGTTGATACCAGTGGACTGGTGGCGCTCTCGCTCGGCTGCGAGACGAAGGTATCGGGCACTGCTTCCGGCGACGCTGGAGAGGGCCGCACGGCGACGACCAGCGCTGCCTCTTGCGCAAGACTTCGTGGCGCAGCGATCCCTTCTCTCAAGTCCAGATTTGGATTTGTGCGGTACGGATCATCGAGGGTGGAGGCGATTGTGCGTGGGTCGCCGGCCGTCCCCTCCTCGACCTGGCAAGCGGTGAGGGCCGCAATCACCTCCTGCATTTTCTGGTAACGATCCGCGGGGCGCTTGGCGACCATTTTGGCGAACACCGCGTCCAGCGCCGGCGGGACCGACGGGGAGGCCTGCCGCAGGGAAGGAATGGCTTTCTCGCGGTGGGCCAGTAGCGTTGCCATGATGGACTCCCCTTCGTAGAGCGCCCGGCCCGCGAGCAGATACCACCGTGACACTCCCAGAGAATAAATGTCGGCCCGGGCATCGGCGTGTTTGGTGTCCAGCGCCTGCTCGGGAGGCATGTAGTCGACGGTCCCCATGATCTGGCCGGTGCCGGTCAGCTCGTCCTGGTTGGCTCCAGCCGAATCGAGTCGAGCCAGGCCCATGTCGAGGATCTTGAGCGTTCCTTCCTTGTCGAGCAGCAGATTGGCGGGCTTGATATCCCGGTGGACGACGCCGTTTCTGTGCGCATACTCCAAACCGCGGGCCGCCTGCAAGATGCAGTCCAGGGCCGGCCGAACCGCGAGCGGTCCGCGCCGCTTGACGTGCGACGACAAGTCGGTTCCCTCGACGTATTCCATCGCCAGATAATTCTGCCCCTTGGCACGGCCGGCATCGTAAGCGACGACGATGTTCGGATGCGACAGTCTGGCGGCAGCTTTGACTTCGCGTTCGAAACGCTTGATGGCCGCTTCGTCCTTGGTCATCGAGCTCGGCAGCAGCTTGATGGCGACCAGCCGATCCATACGGCGATGGCGGGCCTTAAACACTTGCCCCATGCCGCCGGCCCCGATCTTCGCCAGCAGGATATAGTCACCCAGCACGAGCGGCGTGGCGCCGCCAGTAAGAATCTCCTTGGCCTGGAACTGCGTCAGCTTCTCCCGCTGGATCAGCACCTGGGCAAACGTCTCGCCATCCTTGGGACGCTGCCCCGCCGGCAGTCCGTTCCAGAGCGTCTTAATCTCGTCCGCCGACGAAAGCCCCGCGGTGATGACGGCCTTTGCGAATTGGTCAGCCGATAGCAGCATCTGCTCCTCCGGCGAAATCCGGCGAAATCCTACGTTAAATGGTAATCAATGCGGGGGCAGATTTGAACTGATCGTGGGGGAATATCGCACTACCCTTACGTAGTTCGACTGTTTGATTTCTAGTGACACGCTGTAAGGGATTTGGTTTCAACACTTTCGCGGTTCAGGAAGGAACAATTTCAAATTAGGACACCGCCTAGAATGGCGGAAGTTTGACGCCCGTCGTCGTGAATCCTTACAATTGGCGGCACGTCGCCACCTCGCCACCTCGCTTATATTCCTATCCGCGTTCCACCCGAGCCAGAGTTTTTCGATGGAATGGCTGAGCGATTCGCTGGTTTCCGTCGGAGGCATCCTGCTACTGGCCGTGCAAGTCGTCTGCGTCATCCACATCCTGCGAACCGGGCGTCCCTATTGGTGGATCTGGATCATCTGGTGCATTCCGCTCCTCGGTCTCGCGGCTTATCTGTATATCGAGGTGCGTCCGTCGCTGCGAAAATTCGACCTGCAATCGCTGCTCTGGAATTTCAAAAGCTCGCCGGAACGCATCCGCATCTTGCAACAATGTCTGGAGAAAACCACGACGATCAGAAACCGCTTGGCACTCGCCGACGAACTTCGCCGGGCGAAACAGTACGATCAAGAATGCCAGGTCGTGGAAGCCGGACTGCGTGGCCCTTTTTCCAATGACGGGCAACTGCTCTTGCGCTTGGCGGAAGCGAACCTGGAAGCGGGCCGGAATCAAGAAGCCGATCTGCTGTTTTCCAAAATCGTGCCGGAACGCTCGTCGGACTTCGTACTGAGGCATAAGCTGTTGAAGGCGAGGATTTTGGGATCGCTGGGGAAGGATGAGGAGGCGGAGCCGATTTTTCGTGAGCTGGTCGCCTCCAAAAAGAGTGAAGCACCACGCTATTACTTCGCCCTGTACCTCCTGAGCCGGAAATAGAAGGCAGAAGCGTCGGCCATCCTGCGGGACATTTTGCATCAGTACCGCCGCGGCACCCAAGTTTGGCGATTTCAGGAGCGTCAATGGTACTATGCCACCCGCACGCTGCTAAAAACCATGAAAGCTTAGCCCTCTCATGAAATTCTCCCTCCCGCCCACCTCCGTCATATCCACCCCTTGGTCTCGGCGCGAATTCGTGCGTGGGATCGGCTTCGGCATGTTGGGAATCGGGTTGCCGGAATTGTTGCGGCAAAGGGTCTTGGCGAATCCGCTGGCGGCGAAGTTGGCTGCTCGGCCAGGGAAGGCCAAACACTGCATCATGATTTTTCTCTTCGGCGGGCCGAGCCAGATCGACACCTGGGACATGAAGCCCGCCGCGGCGGCGGAGTACCGCGGCGAGTTTCAGCCGATGGCGACGGCCGTGCCGGGCGTCAGTTGCTGCGAACATTTGCCGCGGACCGCGCGGCTGGCAAAGCACCTGGCCATCGTCCGGTCGCTCACGATGACCGGCCGGAGCATCGGGGACCATCATGCCGACACTTACTACGTCCTGACGGGGCATCAGCCGGACCGCTCGTTCTTCGTGGAGGGGATCAACCGCAAACCCCACCCGGGGGACTGGCCTTGCCTGGGCTCCACGGTCGCGTCGCGCCTTCCGCCGAACCCGGAGTTGCCGGGGCTGGTTCAATTGCCGGCCCGCTCGGGCGAAGTCACCAACTACATTAATCCCGGCCAGTTTGCCGGGCGGCTGGGGCCGGCCTGGGAGCCGCTGCTGGTGCGGGGGGAGCTCGACAAGCCGCGGCAGCTTTCGGTTCCCGCCTTCGAGCTTCCCGCCGACATGCGGCCCGAGCGGCTGGTCGGCCGACAGACGCTGCTGGCGCAGCTCGATGCGTGGCAATCGCAGGTGGAGCGCCCCGGCGGTCCGCTGGAGACGCTGCAGACCCATCAGCGGCGAGCCCTCTCCCTGCTCACCTCCGCGAAATCCAAGGAGGCGTTCGACATCAGCCGCGAGCCGGAGGCGGCGCGGGCCCGCTACGGCGAAGACATCAATGGCCAGAGCCTGCTCATGGCCCGGAGGCTGGTGGAGGCGGGAGTGCCGTTTGTCTGCGTCCACTGGAACGGGCGGAAAGTGGGGGCGGGGCTAAGCTGGGATACCCACAGCGATAACTTCGGGCAGCTCAAGAATGTGCTGCTGCCGGCCTTTGACGCCGGCTTCTCGGCACTCCTCGAAGACCTGGAAGCTCGCGGTCTCTTGGAGGAGACCGTGGTGCTGGTGGCTGCCGAAATGGGACGGACGCCGAAGGTGGGTGATCCGCGGACTGGCGGACAGGGACCGCCAGGGCGGGACCACTGGATTCACTGCCAGACGGCCCTGCTGGCCGGCGGCGGCATTCGCGGCCAGCATTATGGCGCGTCCGACCGGGTTGCCGGCTATCCCGCCGACCGGCCCGTTTACCCGGAAGACCTGGCCGCGACCGTCTATCACGCGCTGGGAATCGACCAGCGTCTCGCCTTCACCGACCGCGAAGGACGGACGCAAAGTCTGTTAGACGAAGGCCAGCCGTTGCCGTTGTTTTGAGGTTTTCCAACGGACCACCGACTTTTCCAGCTGTCTGGGTTCTTGCCGTGAGTGGGGGGTGTCTGGTATAGAAGTTTGTCCTGGGGCGCGGCGCAAACGCAGGGAGCCAACATGCGAAATGAGTTCCAGCCGCGCGGCCTGATGCTTGCCCGATTTCTGGGCAGAAAAGCCCAAGTATCCGGCAACTCGCCCCACTGATTTGGCCCAAGCTGACTTACGCGATAACTTGCTAAGTCATGTCAGTAAAGTAGTTTACGTCAATCAACTTGCCGCCAGCATTGCTCTGGAGCTAGCGGCACATAAGGTGCAATCCCGCCCCTGATTACGCGCGAGGTTCGCGGACTGTTTCTCATTTTTTCCAGGGTAGGAGTGGTAGAACCGTGAGTGGTAGCTCAGCTCGTCAGCAGGCCATTGAGGCCGTCACCAATTACAAGCCAGAGTCCCCGCCAGTCAACTTTCGGGAACTCTCGTCGAAGGATGTCTTCGGCGCGAATGTCTTCTCGCTCTCGGAAATGCAATCGCGGCTGCCGAAGCCGGTTTTCCGGTCGCTGAAGAAAACGATCGAGACCGGGGCCAAGCTCGATCACACCTCGGCCGACGTCGTCGCCGCTGCGATGCGGGATTGGGCCATTGAAAAGGGGGCCACGCACTACGCCCACGTCTTTTATCCGCTGACTGGCCTGACCGCCGAAAAGCATGACAGCTTTTTGGCGCCCGATGGCAAGGGCGGAGCCGTCGCTGAATTCACCGGGGCGCAGCTCATTCAAGGTGAGCCAGACGCCTCCAGCTTCCCTTCCGGCGGCATCCGGGCGACGTTCGAGGCCCGCGGATATACGGCTTGGGACGTCACCAGCCCGGCTTACATCCTGGAAAATCCCAACGGCACCACGCTCTGCATTCCCACGGCCTTCGTCAGTTGGACGGGTGAGGCCCTGGATAAGAAAACGCCGCTGCTGCGCAGCATGAAGGCCCTGAACACGCAGGCCCAGCGGATTCTCAAGCTCTTTGGCCACAAGGACGTCGGCCTGGTTTCCTCGACGGCCGGAGCCGAGCAGGAATACTTCCTGATCGACCGCAATTTCTTCTTCGCCCGCCCCGACCTGCTCAACGCCGGCCGCTCGCTGTTCGGCGCGAAGCCCCCCAAAGGGCAAGAATTCGAGGACCAGTATTTTGGCGTGATTCCCGACCGGGTGCTGGCCTGCATGCTCGAGACCGAGCGCGAGCTGTTCAAGCTCGGCATCCCGGTCAAGACGCGGCACAACGAGGTCGCGCCGTCGCAGTATGAGATTGCCCCGGTCTATGAGAACGCCAACGTCGCCACCGACCATCAGCAGCTCGTGATGCTGACGATGAAGAAGGTGGCCCAAAAGTACGGCATGGAATGTCTGCTCCACGAGAAGCCGTTCGCCGGCGTCAACGGATCGGGCAAGCACCTCAACTGGTCGCTGGGAAACAGCACCCAGGGGAACCTGCTGGAGCCGGGTTCCGCCCCGCACAGCAATCCGCAGTTCCTGGTGTTCTGCGCCGCGGTCATCCGGGCGGTGCATAAGCACGCGCCTCTGCTCCGGGCGGTCGTGGCCACGGCCAACAACGACCATCGGCTGGGCGCGAACGAGGCGCCGCCGGCGATTATCTCGATCTTCCTGGGTGATCAGCTCACGCGCCTGTTCGAGCAGATCAAAAAGGGCGAGACCATGTCCAGCACGCAGGCCGGCACTTTGTCGGTGAGCGTCGACACGATGCCGTCGCTTCCCATGGACGCCGGCGACCGCAACCGCACCAGCCCGTTCGCCTTCACCGGCAACAAGTTCGAGTTCCGCGCCGTGGGCAGCAGCCAGTCGATCGGCGGCCCGCTCGTCGCGCTCAACACCATGATGGCCGAATCGCTGGACTACATCGCCACGGAACTGGAGAAGGGGACCGGCGGCGACGAGAAAAAACTTCCCGCCGCGGTGCAGAAAATCCTGCATGAAGTCATCACCAAGCATGGGGCGATCATTTTCAACGGCGACAACTACACGCAGGCCTGGCATGAAGAGGCCGAGAAGCGCGGCCTGCCGAACTTCAAAACTTGCGTGGAAGCTCTGCCGCAACTCACCAGCTCGGACGTGGTTTCCATGTTCGAGAAGTATGGCGTGCTCACGCCGCGTGAAACCCAGAGCCGCCAGGACATTTACGTGGAGCAGTACGTCAAGACCGTGCTGACCGAGGCTAAGCTGACCGTGGAGATTGCCCGCACGATGATCTTCCCGGCCACCGTCCGCTACCAGAGCCAACTGGCCTCCGCCTGCACGAACCTGAAGCAGCTCGGCTACACCTTCGACACCGACACGCTGGACGAAATCACCAAGCTGGTGAAGGCCATTCAGGACGGGGCCACCGCCCTGGAGAAGACCCTGGCCCATCACTCCAGCGGCATCTTGGAAGAGGCCAAGCATTGCTGCCATCAAATCCTGCCCGCCATGGCCAAGGTCCGGGAAGCGGCCGACAAGCTGGAAGGACTCGTCGCCGACGACCTCTGGCCACTGCCGACGTACCAGGAGATGCTGTTCATCAAGTAGAGTTCGTGGGGTAGGCTTCCAGCCTGCCCTGTAAACGAAAGCAATTGCGGGCGGAAGGATCAATTCCTTCCGCCCGTTTTTCGTGTACTTTGGGAAGGATGGACCTCGCCGCCAACCTCGCCCGCGTTCGCCAGCAGATTGCTGAAGCGGCAGTGCGGTCGGGGAGAGGGGCGGAAGACATCGGGCTGGTCGGAGTGACCAAGTATGTAGACATCGCAGCGACCCGGACACTGTTCGAGGCGGGCCTGCACGACCTCGCCGAAAGCAGGCCCCAGGAGTTGTGGCGGAAGGCGGAAGCGCTGCAGGCTCTGCCCGTCCGCTGGCACGCCATCGGCCACTTGCAACGGAACAAGGTGGAGCGGACGCTGCCACTCATCTCGCTGCTGCACAGCGGCGATAGCTTGCAGCTTCTCGAGGCGGTCAGCGCCGCGGCGGTGAAACAAGACCGTGTTGTCGCGACGCTGCTGGAGGTGAACATCAGCGGGGATGCGGCCAAGCACGGGTTTGCCCCTCACGTTTTACGCTCTTCTCTTTCGACCATTGCGGCACTACCCGGTATCCAGGTGTGCGGCCTGATGACGATGGCGTCTTTGGAAGGAGGAAACGACCGTGCCCGGCGGGATTTCGCATCTCTGCGAGAGTTGCGGAATGAGCTGCTCGTCGATTGTCCGCCGCATGTCGAGCTCCAGGAGTTGTCGATGGGCATGACCAGCGACTTCGTGGAGGCCATCGAAGAAGGGGCCACCATCGTCCGCGTCGGCTCGGCTCTCTTTGAGGGAGGGGAGTAAATGAAACCAATGGCTGCCCACTATCGTCTTAGCCTTGTGAGTAGTCATGGAACTGCGGCGTCGTAACATCCGCGTAACATGGCCGCGGCGCTGATGGCAAGGCACCTGCGGCGATTTACAATTCCTAATTGCAATCCTCCGAGCCGCGTGTTCGCGTCCCCCAGGCGCACAGGAGATTTATGAGACACTCATCGGCCCTTTGTGCTGCTCTTTTGCTGCTATCCCAAATCGCGCTCGCGGACGAGGAGAAGAAGGAGCCGCCGTCCGGCGTGGTCTCGCTGCTGGAGGACAACGCGGAGGAGCTGCTGCCGAAATTGACCAATCCGACAGGCTGTCCGGGCGAAGGGCACGTCGAAAAGGACGATGTGTTGCGGGGTCAAGCAGCATTCGCATTGTCCCGATGCAGCGGTATGAGCCGGGGATTCCCGGATGGGAGCACCGCATCCGCGAGCAGCCCAAGCCGGGAGAGTTCCGCTATCTCCGCTTTGCCTGGAAGTGCCGCGGCTGCACCGGGATCATGCTGCAAATGCACGACCTCACGGATTGGCACATCCGCTACACCGCCGGAGGCAACAAACATGGCTGGATGACGCAGTTTGTGTCGGACAAGCCGCCGTCGGCGTGGACGGTGGTGACGGTGGACTTGTTCAAGGACTTTGGGGAGCGGACGATTCGCGGGATGGCCCTCACCTGCTTCGACGGCGAGGCGGGCTACTTTGACCACATCTACCTGGGACGGTCGATCGCCGACCTCGACCGGATTGACGCCAGCGGACTCGCGGAGGCCCCTCCGCGGGAGTGGACCGCCGAAGAGCTCGAGGAGAAATGGCGGGAGGCGACGTCTCAGGAAGCCGCAGCCGCCTACCGCGGGTTCTGGACCCTCGTCCACGCCAAGCCAGCTCCCCGGTTCGTGACGGAGAAGCTGAAAGCCATGCAGCGCAGCGGGGGAGCCGCCACGGTAAAGAAGTGGCTGGCGGAGCTCGACCACGACGACTTTGCTACCCGCGAGAAAGCCAGCGAAAACCTGGCCGCGGTTGTCGATACGGTCGCCGATCTCCTGGAAGCAGAGTTGGCCCGCACGCAGTCCGTCGAAGTAAAATTCCGGCTCAGGAACGTGTTGGCGAAACGGGCAGCGGCCGGCGCCGGGCCGGTCGGTTCGCCCGGCACGGGGCAACTGGAAAAGGCCGTCCGCATTCTCGAGCTCAGCCGCTCCGCCCAGGCCAAGGAGTTCCTGACGGAACTATCCACGGGCGACGAAAGCGATGGAATTGTCAAAGCAGCGCGGGAGGCGGTGAAGCGGCGGGAGAGCAAATAGCTCACCCATCAAACGCATCCGGATAGATCACCACTTCCACCCGCCGGTTCTTCGCCCGTCCTTCCTGGCTGGCGACGGCTGCCAGCGGATGGTTGTCCCCCAGAGCGAGCATCGAAAGCTGACGGGCGGGGACGCGGCCGCGTGTGACGAGCTGCTGGAAGACGGCTTGGACTTGGGAGGCGGTGAGCGTGTGGGAGGTGATGGCGTTGGCGCCGCCGGTGCCGTCGCCGTGGGCTTCGAGCACGATCCGCTGGCGGGGATAACTCCGCGCGACGGCGTTAGCAATCTCGTCCAGGATCATCGAGCTGTTTCCTGTCGGCTGGGCGGTGCCGGGGACAAACAGCCGGTCGCTGGGAATCTCGATGCGAATCACCTCGCCGTCCTGCCGCACTTCCAGCCCCGGCAGACTGACCGCGGATAGAGACTGCTTAACGGAATTGTTCGCCGTGATCGACGCGCCACCCTTGAACTGCGTGGAGGCTTGATGGGTCTTCAATTTCTGCTCGGCGTCTTTCCTGGCGGCCAGGGCTTCATTCCATTTCGTTCCTGCCTCGCCGATTTGCTTCTGCAAAATGGCCACTTGTTCTTGCGCGGCTTGCAATTGCCGGTCCCGGTCCGCGATCTGCCGGTGCAGATCGGCGTTGTTCCCATCAAGCTGCCCCAGCCGGCGATTGAGGTCCGTCATCTGCGCGGTCAACTTCTGCTGCTCGGTCTGCATCGCCAACATCTGCCCCGGCGAGAGAGCGCCGGCCGTTCCCGCCGGCCGCTGGAACGGATTGTTCTGGCAACCCGCCGCCGATAGCACCGCCGCCAGCGCGCACGACCCCGCCAGGAAACTCCTGACGCGGCTGTGCGAAGGGATGTTCATGGATCAATCGTCGGAAAAATGGGAGCGCGAAAGGGTCCGGGAATTCGGGGCGAATCGTAGCAATCCCCCTTGCGCCTCGCAAGGCGAAAAGTCGCCCGGTTTGCCTACTTTATGAAGCCGAAACTTCATGGGAACTCTTAGCCCGCCGCCAGCGGGGCCAAAAACTCGCGGCGGCGCTCCTGGGGGGAGTGGCGTTTATCCCGGCGGCGGCGCATTTCATGTCGCTTGCTAGTCTTTCCTCGGGGGATATAGGAGAAAGTGATTGCGCTCTCTGCTGGCAGAAGGCCGCCTTCCTCCCCCTCTCCCCCTGGGGGAGGACCGGGGTGAGGGCATGACGGGGTCGGGAGGGGTTTTCGCGGCGAAAACTCCTCCCGACCCCCTACGTCTGCGGAATGCTGAGAAGCAAGCTCCCCGGCCTCGGCCGCACCTCCCTCCTGCGGGCGTGTCTCCCATACTCGCTCTGCATACGCTCGGAACTGCTCGTCCGTCCAGCCAGCACATCCCGGATCGCTTCGCAGGTCTTTTATAAGCTGTTTGCACACTTCGTTTTTGATGTACTCCTCGGTCCCGAAAGGCGACTTATCCTCTTGCCCCGCCTGAATTTGCGGCTGGACGATTTCTGCAGCGACCGCGCTTTTTTCGTTTTTCTTTATAAGCGGCTTTTTGACCTTCGCATTCTCGTCCCTTCTGGCCTCTGACCTCTGAACTCCGACCCCTGCCTCCTGACCCCTGACCCCTGTCCCCTGACCCCTGGCCATCGCCTCCCGCCTCTGCCGCTCTTCCGCCAGCGCCATCTCGCGCTGCGTCCTGCCGGTGATGTCCACGCCGGCCAGTTTGGCCTTGGCCTGGGCCAGGCGGAGAGCCGTGTTGAGCAGTCCGGCCTTGGCGCACTGTCCGCCCACCTTCTTGGTCTCGGTCCAGTTCACCACTCCCCGCGTTCCTGATCTCTCGGTCACTTTGTTCTTCCTGCTCTGCTCCAAGTCGTGCATCGTCTGCTGGAGAAGAAAATCGATCTGGGCCTCGATCACAAACTTCCCCACGGCCATTTCCCCGCTCGTGCTCTCGCTTTGCCGTGCCCGCGGCAGCGCACGGTCCAGCCACTCCCCCACCTCCATCACAATCTGCGACACTCGCGGCTGGCTGATCCCATGCTCCGCCGCCACGTCGCACTGCCCGCGGTTTTTCAGCACCACCGCCTCATAAATCAGCCGATCCCGCAATTGCGGGGGCTCAAGCTCACGTAGCTCTGCATTCAGGTTTTGTAAGTCGAGGGACATGGGAACCTCCGGAAAAACGCTGGGACCAAAGGGACTGGATTGACTTGTTTGTACAGTATACACTAGTACCCATCCAAATCCAAGAGGTTCCCAGAAGATTTTCCAAGATTTTTTCGCGCCCATAAGACCGCCCAGAAGGGGTCGGGAAGAGTTTTCGCGGCCAATGTTCTTGCGGTAATCAGGCGTGGCGCACCGAGAAAACCCTTCCCAACGCCAGCGGATGCAGGAGGGGGCGATGGTCAACCACAGAGGTCGACAACCTCCCTACTTCAAGCCTTCGATAACACGCCGCTCAAACTCCTGTCCCTTTTTCATCGCCTGAGACGCATCATCGGCCAGCGCCAGTCCGTACTTGGCGGCGATGGGTAGAAATGCTTTTGGCTCGGCAAAGACGAAGATGCCATCCTGACCGCCGGTCCGCAAGGGAATGAATCGCTCCGGCTGTCCCGCGGTTTCCAGAGCCAGATCGACGAGGCGATGGACGGCTTCCACGTCGTACCAATCTCCATAGTTTTCCGCGCCGACGCGGAACAGGCGGTTTTTGTAGACGAGCTGCACGATGTACGGGGCGTCCAAGTCGTCTTTATTCCTTTGCTGCCAGAACTGGGCCGCAAACTCCGGAGTGAACTTGCCGGAAGTCGCTTCCGCGAAGTCGAACAGGAGCCAGTGATGATTGCACGGCATTTGGTCAGACTCGGCGTCGAACATGACGACAACTTCTTCCTGAACCAAGGCCCAAAATAACGTGCCGGGATCGGAAGGATCCAGCGGCTCCGTTTCGAAACTCTCGCGGCGTCCCTTTTCCATCTTGAGAATTACAGCTTCCGGAGACGAACGAATGACTCCCGCGGAGCGCAGGTCCGCCAGAGCCGACGTCAGGTCCAGTCCGGCGAGCTTCCATTTCGCCCACATTTTGGCGTCTTCATCGAGTTGCTCCAGGCGAGATTGAATGACTTCCTTGCCGCGGGCACCAAACTTCTCCAGGAGCAGCCGCACGGTCTCGGTGTCGAGCGGACGATTGGACCTGGTATAGGCCGCCAGCACGACGGGAACCACCTGGTCGAACTCCTGCTCGCTGACAATCCTCTCCCGCAGCATCCGTATCGTGAGGGGATTTGCCCGCTGCCTGGCGATATGTTCCAGCAGCAGTGATTTGGCTCGTGCCGGCTGCAAGCGGACAATTCCCTCGAACGCATAATCACGACTGACGGGGTCTTTGGCCTTCTGATAAATGTCGGTGAGCAGCGGGAGGGAATCCAAGGTCGCGGTCGGCGCCAGGTCGCGGACGATGTTCTGTTCGTAGCGTTTCTCCTTAAATCCCAGCATGTATTGGTGGATGGCGGCGCGGACCGGCTCGGAAATCTGCTTGTCGGCGTTATTGAGCAGGGCTTGAAACGGCGCGCACACAAACTGCGGATAGTCGTACTCGCGGTCTTGCAGGACATGCGGGAGCAAGGTGTCCACGGCCTTCTTGGTCGTGGCGATTTCCGCCAGGTTCTCGGCAATCGGCGCGGGTTTGCGAAACTTCCGGGTTTCCAAAACCGCCACAAGCTTTTCTTCCGCTCCGGGAATTCGCTGGCGGGAGCACAAATGGGCTGCCGCCGCAACAACCTCTTCGTCTGCATCCCCCAGCAGTTGCAAGAGCTGTCGGGCAGTGTCAGGTGCGGAAAAATCAACGTCGATTCCCCAATCGCCCAGCGTCTTGAGGGCGGCGCAGCGCAGCGCGGGAGACTTGGACTGCAGAGACTCCAACAGAAATTTCTCGCCGAGCGGCTCCTTCAGCCCAATCAATACTTCGGCAGCCTTGGTTTTGGAAGCTGCCTCTAAATGCTCGTCCGTCAGGATGCTCTTGAGGTCGCTCAAGGCCTCCGTGTGTCGCAAATGTAAGGCGCGCATCGGCTCGGAAAATACGTAGTCGCCGCCTTTGACCTGGACGATCGCCTGCTGATACAGCTCGTCGAGAGATTCCTTAAACATCCGTCGCGTTTTTTCCATCTCGTCCGCCTCGTCAATGATGCGCGGCTTCCGGTCCACGCGCGCGGGAGAGGTATGATCGCGACTCCTGTGAACGGTCATCCCATCGGGCAGGTCTTGAGAATCACCTTTGACGTGTTCGACAAGGATTTTGGGGTTGGAAGATGGCGGCGTGCCGGGCTGCCCGGGATTTGAACCGCACCCGGCAAAGCCGACGACCAAAATCATCATCAAGACGGGGCCGCGCATTGGAATCCAAGCGTTGATGGCAGATGGGAGAGGAGTCTGCGTAGTTTAGAACAGGGCAACACGTCTGGCTACCATTCGCCAGGTGCCGCCGATTCGACGACCGGAGTCCCGCTACTTCGGTTACGGATTCTTCCCCGGCCGCAGATAGATAAAACTCTGGCCGAGCTTGCCACCGTAATTGCGGCAGCGATGCAGAGAAAGCAGAGAGACACTGCGGTGGCGCAGAAGTGTCAGGGACTCTGGTGGGTGATCACGACAAGATTAGGGATATTCGCAAAGTCACGGCCATTGTGAGTCAGCAGCGGAATGGAGTGTCGCAGCGCCGTTGCGGCGATCCATGCATCCCCACAGTCAATCGGAAATCCGTGTGCGAGTCGATGGGCTGTGATCTCGCCCCAATGCCGCGACAAGTCGTCGTCGTAGGGGAGCACTGCGCATCGCAAGATAGCCGCTTCCAGGCTTTGGCGACGAGTATTCCCCCAATTGCGAGTGAGCGCCCAAGCACGCAATTCCGCGACCGACTGAAAACTCAGGCAGAGTTGCGCACCGGAGACGTCGGGAGCATACAGGGCCGCGCGAGTGTCGCGCTTGAAGAAGTACGAGAACACGTCCGTGTCGAGCAGGACGCTCTTCATGAGCGCCGGGCCTCACGGACAAACGCCATGAGGTCGTCGACGGACTCATTGGGCGGCCAGTCCCCGGCGAGTTCCGCTGGATCAACGCAGGGCTGGATGCTTTGTTCGCGAGCCAGTTCGGCGAGTGATTTTTTCGCCCAAAAGGGGGAATCGGTGCGCTCGATTTCAATCCGCACGGGAGTTCCGTCGGGTAGCGAAACCGGCGTGTCGAGGACGGCGACGCCGTTTTGAATGTGCCCGTGATAGGTCATCAGCAGATCCCGCTGCGCTGGATGGGTTTAGTTGAGACTCATCCTATTATACCTTCCCGCTCGTACCTTGTTCCTTCAGATAGATAAAACTCTTCCCCAGCTTGCCCCCATAATTCCCGGCCGAGATGCGGAGGAGGCCGGGGGTGGTGGCGGAGGCGGCGAGGGCGGACTGGGTGGCGCGGGTGATGGAGACGAGGTCGCGGCCGTTGATGATGATTTCCATGATGGAGTTGATGCCCGGCGAGAGCTCGGATTTGGCCCCTGGGTCGCCGCGGAGGAGCGGGCAGTATTTTTCGTAGGTGCTGGCGACGGTGAAGGAGTATTTGCTCCCCGCCTTGGAGCCGCTGCCGGCGATGCCGCCGGGAAAGGGCATGATGACGCCGGGGCACCTTTGGACGGCCGCCACGCCCGCCTCGGCCGCGGCCAGGGCAGCTTCCGCGGACTCGCCGAGATACCATAGGTTTCCTCCCATCAGCCCTTCCGCATACCCCAGCCGGCGGTCGAGGAGAAACTCGCCGCCGAGCGTCGGAATCCACCACATCTTGCGGCCCCAGCGCTCCACCCGCCGCTGAAAGCCGTCGCCGAAGAAGGCGACCTTCCGCCCCATCTTGAAGTGCGTGTCGGCGTCGATGAGGTTGAAGCAGGCCGCCGTCGGGCAGGTGAGGACGTTCTGGCTGATGCGGACCAGGGCCGCCATTTCCAGGGCCCGCACCCGGTCCTTGCGGAACCGGGGGACGTGGAGCTGAATGACCGCCCCAGGGCGACCGTCGGGCGTGAACGATGGTTCGCCGGTGTCGGGGCCGACGTAGCGGTCGAGCCCCGCTTCGCAGTCGCAGAGAATGGTGCTCGAGCCGTTGCCGGTGACGGCCTGCACGGCGTGCTCGACCCAGCGGCGACTGCAGGCGGTAATCAGAAACTCGACGTAGATGCTGCGGAAGGCTTCGGCGTAGGTGTCGTCGATGACGGCAGACATGGGAGCAGTTTAGTGTCGCCTTTCGCTCCGCGAAAGTCGCGTCCTTTCGCGGAGCGAAAGGGGACTATCTTCTATCCTCGCCCTTGCCCCGGATAGACGGCCTTTTCCGTGACGACCTGGTCCATGAACACGTCGTGCGGGCTGACCACGAGGTCATCGAAGAGCTGGCACTCGTAGCAGAGGCCGATCAGCGGACAGATGGGGCGGACCCGCTGCAGGAGCCGGTCATAATATCCCTGGCCGTTCCCCATCCGTCCCCCGCGGCGGCTGAAGGCAACTCCCGGCACGACGACGAGGTCGAGCTCCTCGGGCGAGATCTCTTTGCCCGCTTCCCCCCACCGCTCGCGGGGCGGCTCGAGGATTTTCCACTTGCCAACAATCAGCTCGTCCAAGCTCTGCAGCCACCACAGGCCGAGCTTGTTGGCTCCGAAGTCGTCGACGGTGCAGTAGGGGACGATGATTTTTTTGCCGCTCGTTAGGGCTTCCTGAAGGGCGTGCCGCGTCCGCAATTCCGAGCGGCAGTCGAGGTACCACAGCACGGTATTGGCCCGCTGATATTCCGCTAATTGCATTAGGGCCGCGGTTGCCGCAGCGCTGACGGCCTCCTTCTCCGGCTGGGCCGCACGGGCATCGTAAGCGGCCCGCCGCATGACATTTTTGGCGTCGGTGGGCGGAGTCAATACTGTGGTCAAAGAAGGCTCCTCCATGAGGAATTACGAAGATTGGCGGGCGTTCCCTTGACCATCCCGTGAGGGAGGCGAAGTGTCAAGACGCCGTTCACTTTCCCCCGCCCCCGGCAGCAGTTAAAGTCGTAGTATCCCGCCTTACTTGCCGCAGGACCCTCCCTATGCGATCTGATCTGTCATTTGTTGTTCAGTCAAGTTCATCATCTTGCGCTTCAGCCGCAGCATGCTCCGCGACTCGCCTGATTTCAGCCCCGCAGGGGCGGAGATACGATAGCCCAGGCCGAAGGCCTGGGTACTGGGCGTCAGCATCTGGAAAGCCCCGAATGGGGCGCCGTAATCCGTTGCGAGTTGCACATCGCTGCGTATTACAGCGCCCCTGCGGGGCTTTGAAGCCGCGTGGGCCGGTCACCCAGGCCTTCGACCTGGGCTATCGTATGGTCGGCCCTTCGGGCCTGCGATTAATGCTGACTGCCCTGCTGGCGGCATTCGTTCTTTGTCCAGTACGCGCCGACGAGCCGAAGCTCCCTCCTCCCGCCGACCGCAAGGTCGATTTCGTGAAAGACGTCCAGCCGCTGTTTGCGGCGCGGTGCTATGAGTGCCACGGACCGAAGAAGCAGGAATCGGCGTTTCGGCTGGACCATAAGGGGACGGCCATTCACGGGGGGGAAATCGGGCCGGCGATTGTGGTCGGGAAGAGTGCGGACAGTCCGCTGGTGAAGTATGTCGCCGGAGTAGACGCGGACCTCAAGATGCCGCCCAAGGGGGATCCGCTGACGGCGGAACAGGTGGGGATCATTCGGGCTTGGATTGATCAGGGAGCGGAGTGGCCGGACAGTGCGTCGGTCACGCTGGACCTCCGCGGCAAGGACCACTGGGCGTTCAAGGCTCCGGTTCGTCCCGCGGAACCGGCGGTGGCGGACAAAAATTGGGCGAAGACGCCCATCGACCGCTTCATCCTGGCCCGGCTGGAGCAAGAGAAACTGAAGCCGTCAGCCGAGGCAGACAAAATCACGCTGTTGCGGCGGCTCTATCTCGATCTCATCGGCCTGCCGCCGTCGCCGAAGGAAGTAGATGAGTTCCTGGCGGACAAAGATTCGAAGGCGTTTGAGAAAGTCGTGGAAAAACTGCTCGGTTCGCAGCATTATGGCGAGCGGTGGGGCCGGCACTGGCTCGACGCCGCCCGCTATGCCGACAGCGACGGCTATGAAAAGGACAAGCAGCGGTACATCTATTTTTATCGCGACTGGGTGATCGGGGCGTTCAACCGCGACCTGCCGTACAACCAGTTCGTCATCGAGCAGCTTGCCGGCGATCTCTTGCCCAATGCCACGCAGGACCAGATTGTGGCGACCGGCTTTCTGCGGAACTCGATGATCAACGAAGAGGGGGGCGTGGACCCCGAGCAGTTCCGGATGGACGCGATGTTCGACCGGATGGATGCCGTGGGGAAGGGCGTGCTGGGGCTGACCATCCAGTGTGCCCAGTGCCACACGCACAAGTTCGATCCGATCCAGCACGAAGAGTATTACCGCATCTTCGCCTACCTCAACAACGACCACGAGGCCCAGCGGGTGGTCTACACGCCCGACGAGCTGTTGCGGGCCGCCGACGTGGCCCGGCAAATCAAGGATTTGGAAGCGGGGCTGATGCACAGCTCGCCGGACTGGGAGGCGAAGCTGACCGCCTGGGAGCAGAGCGTGCAGACGCCCGTGAAGTGGACCACGCTAGCCGTGGAGAACGGCGGCGACAACGGCCAGCGGTACATCCCGCAGAAGGACGGCTCCATTCTCTGCCAGGGATATGCCCCGACGAAGTTCGACACGCACATGAAGGGGGAAAGCCCGCTCAAGACCGTCCGGGCGTTCCGCGTGGAGCTGCTCAACGACCCGAACCTGCCGTGCAACGGGCCGGGGCGATCTTTCATGGGGACCTGCGCCCTGACCGAGTTCAAAGTGACCGCGACCGACAAGCAGGACCGCGCAAAGACCGGTCCGGTGAAGATTGCTAAGGCCGCTGCCGATTTTGGCAACGCCGAACGGCCGCTGGAGCCGAACTTTGACGACAAGACGGACAAGAAGCGGGTAACGGGGCCGGTGGAATACGCGATCGACGGCAAGGACGAGACCGCCTGGGGCATCGACGCCGGCCCCGGCCGCCGCAACGTGCCGCGAGTCGCCATCTTCATCCCGGAGAAGCCGGTGGAAATGGCCGGCGGGACCGAGCTTTCCATCTATCTGCGGCAGATGCACGGCGGCTGGAACAGCGACGACAACATGAACAACAACGTCGGCCGCTTCCGGCTGAGCGTGACCGACGCGGAGGTGAATCCGGCGCTCGAAACGCTGCCGCCGAGGATTCGGGAGGTGTTGGCGATTGAGAAAGAGAAGCGGAGTCCGGCGCAAATCGCGACGCTCTTTTCTCATTGGCGAACGACGGTGGGGGAGTGGAAGGAAACCAATGACAAAGTTGAAGCGTTGTGGGCGCAGTGGCCCCGGGGCTCGACCTCGCTGATTCTCGACGCCCGCACCGACCCGCGCGACACCCGCATTCTCAGCCGCGGGGATTTTCTCAAGCCGACGCGGCCGGTGAGCGCCGGAGTGCCGGCGTTTTTGCATCCGCTAGCCGATGAGAAAGCTCCGCCGACGCGGCTGACGTTTGTCCAGTGGCTGGTGGACCGCCGCTCGCCGACGACGGCCCGCGTCTTTGTGAACCGGGTCTGGCAGGCGTATTTTGGCACGGGCCTCGTCAGCACACCCGAGGATTTCGGCCTGCAAAGCGACAAGCCGTCGCATCAGGAGCTACTTGACTGGCTGGCCTGCGAGTTCATGGACAAGGGCTGGAGCATCAAGGGGCTCCACCGGCTGATCGTGAATTCAGCCGTCTATCAGCAGGCGTCCCGCATCACGCCGGAGCTGTATGAGAAGGATCCGTACAATCGCCTCTTGGCCCGCGCTCCGCGGCTGCGAGTGGAGGGGGAAGTGGTGCGGGACGTGGCCCTCGCCGCCAGTGGACTGCTCAACCCCAAGGTCGGCGGCCCGCCGGTCTTCGCCCCGGCTCCCGCGTTCCTCTTTCTGCCGCCAACCAGCTACGGCCCGTTCGTCTGGACGGAAGCGACCGGCCCGGAGCGGTATCGCCGGGCGGTCTACACCTTCCGCCGCCGCAGCACGCCCTATCCCATGCTGACCAACTTCGACGTCCCCAACGGCGACTTCTCCTGCATCCGCCGCACCCGCAGCAACACGCCGCTGCAAGCGCTGACCACACTCAACGAAACCGTTTTCATGGAATGCAGCCGTGCGATGGCGGTCCGTGTCCTCAAGGAGGCAGGCAAAACCGACGACGATCGCCTCGCCTACGCCTTCCGCCTCTGCGTCAGCCGCCCGCCGGACGCGGATGAAGTCACGGCCCTCAAAACCATGATGGCCAAGCAAAAACAGCGCATCGCCGACGGCTGGCTCAATCCGGCAGAAATCGCGACGGGTGAAGCAGGAGGCAAAGTCGCGCCCCCGGAAGGCGCAACCCCAGCGCAGGTCGCGCTCTACACGCTTATCTCCCGCGTGCTGCTGAACATGGATGAGACGATTACGAAGGAATAGAATGAAGATTCACGAAGGAGGATCGCCATGATTATCAAAGCCCCGCCGCTGGTGACTGCGGAAGAGCTGCTGGAAATGCCTAACAGCATCGACTACGAACTGTTCGACGGAATTCTCGTGGAGCGACAGATGGGTGCAGAGTCCAATGCAATTGCGGTCGAACTGGCTTTCTTCATCAGGGACTATTTCAAGAAGTTCGGCCGCACCGGCCACATCTTCATGGGTGAGGCGGGCTTTCGCATTTTTCCGGATCGCCCCAATCTCATTCGCAAGCCGGACCTGGCTTTCGTAAAATTTGGGCGTTTGCCCGATGACCCGCAACGGCCCAAGGGGCATGTCAGTCTGGTCCCCGACCTTGCAATGGAATCGATTTCGCCCGGTGACTTGGCCAGCGAAGTGAATGAGAAAATCGACGAATACGTCGAAGCCCGAATTCCGCTCATTTGGTTCTTTGACCCGGACTCCAAGACGGTTCAGGTCTTTCGCAAAGATGGTTCTACGCAGCGGCTGACGGAAGCGGATGAGATTTCCGGAGAAGACATACTTCCTAACTTCCGCTGCCGTGTCGCTGATATTTTTGCCCCGCCCGAACCATCGGGACCATCGACCGTCGAATAACATAGGCTTCAGCCATGACCTCTTCCAATCTGCAATCTGAAATCTCCAATCTGCAATCGCCCTCCCCCGCCCGCCGCTGGTTCTTCAAAGAATGCGGCGTCGGCCTCGGCGCAATTGCGCTGCAATCTCTGCTAGGCGGCAGCGGAACCAACTCATTAGCCGCCCCCCCCGCCTTCGCCGACCCCATGGCCCCCAAGCAGCCCCACTTCGCCCCGAAGGCCAAGCGGGTGATCTATCTCTTCATGGCCGGCGCGCCGAGCCATCTGGAAATGTTCGACAACAAGCCGAAGCTGGCGGAAATGGATGGCAAGCTGCCGCCGCCGGAGCTACTCAAGGGGTATCGGGCGGCGTTCATCAACCCCAATAGCAAGTTCCTGGGGCCGAAATTCAAGTTTGCAAAGCACGGCCAGAGCGGAGCGGAGCTTTCCGAGCTGCTGCCGCACCTGGCGAAGGTGGTGGACGAGATCGCCATCGTCAAGTCGCTGCATACCGACGCTTTCAACCATGCCCCGGCTCAGATTTTCATCAACACCGGCTCGCAGCAGTTCGGCCGGCCGAGCTTTGGCTCCTGGACGACCTACGGCCTGGGGAGCGAGTCGCAGGATTTGCCCGGCTTTGTCGTGTTCAGCTCCGGCAAAAAGGGGCCCAGCGGCGGCTCGTCCAACTGGGGGAGCGGCTTTCTGCCGACGGCCCACAGCGGCGTCCTCTTTCGCAGCGGCGGCGAGCCCGTGCTGTTCCTCGGCAGCCCGCCCGGCATCGACCGCCAGGCCCAGCGGGATTCGCTCGACGCCCTCCGCATCCTCAACGAAAAACGGCTCGGCGTCGTTGGCGACCCGGAAATCGCCGCCCGCATCAGCTCGTTCGAAATGGCCTACCGCATGCAATCGAGCGCCCCGGAATTGATGGACCTCTCGCAGGAGCCCAAGGAAACGCTGGCCATGTACGGGGCCCAGCCCGGCCAGCCGTCGTTCGCCAACAACTGCCTGCTCGCCCGCCGCCTCGTGGAGAAGGGGGTCCGCTTCGTGCAACTCTTCCACGAAGCCTGGGACCAGCACGGCAACCTCGTCGCCGACCTGAAGAAAAACTGCGGCGACACCGACCAGGCCTGTGCCGCCTTGCTCACCGACCTGAAGCAGCGGGGCCTGCTCAAGGACACGCTCGTCATCTGGGGGGGCGAATTCGGCCGCACGCCCATGGTCCAGGGGGGCAACGACGGCCGCGACCATCATCCCAACTGCTTCAGCATGTGGATGGCCGGCGGCGGCATCAAACCGGGCCTGACCCTCGGCCAGTCCGACGAGTTCGGCTTCAACGCCACCGAGGACAAGGTCCACGTCCACGACCTGCACGCCACCCTCCTCCACCTCCTCGGCTTCGACCACACCCGGCTCACCTTCCGCTTCCAAGGCCGCGACTTCCGGCTGACGGACGTGCATGGCCAGGTCGTGCAGAAGCTGATTGCATGAAATCGAGCCAGAAATGTCATCCGAAAGAGATTGACAAACCCGTAAAATCAGATATTCTTATTCCATGAGCGACACCGCCATCTCCGTCACCGAAGCTGCCCGCAATTTCGCCGATTGCGTCAACAAGGCCCATTATCAGGGGCAATCGTTCGTCCTGCTCAAGAACGGCGTCCCTTTCGCCCGGCTCATTCCTGCCAGCGCCCCAGCCAATACTGGGAAGGAGTTAGCGGCTGCATTGCGGGAGGTGCAACTTTCGGCTGACGATGCGAGAGCGTGGAGCCGTGATCTCAAAGCGGCCCGCAAGAAGCGGAAGGCGCAGCGCGACAAATGGCAATAGTCATCGATGCCGATGTCATTATTCGCGGAGAGAAAGGAGCTTTCGATCTTCCGGTTTGGCTGGATAACCGTCCCCAGGAAACCTACTTTGTCGCTTCCGTCACCATTGCCGAACTATGGCATGGGATTGAGCGGGCAACTGGCAAGTTCCGGATAGCTCGCGAAGCCTATCTGCAAAACCTCGTTTCCCGCCTGGTCATCCTCCCTTATGTGCAGAGCACGGCTCTCATTCACGCTCGGATTTGGGCGCACCTCGAATCGGCTGGCAATGTCATCGACGACTACGACATGATTGTCGCGGCGACAGCGATTGAGCATGGCTATCCAGTCGCCACATTCAACCTCAGGCACTTTCAACGGGTTCCCAGCCTCGTAGTCATCGAGCCCACCATTTGATGGGCCACCACTCACCACTCACTCCTACTCTATAAACCGCTTCAGCAGCACCGCCTTGTCCGTATTATGCCGGTGCCCCGGCTCATACCCCACGGGAATGCTCCGGTCGATGATGTAAAACGCCCGGTGCCGCTTCACCTCCCCCGTATCCACCCCCACCTCCTGCGCCAGCCGCAGCCCATCGGGATGAGCCGCATCGATGGTGGCTGGCGTGGCCGGATCATTGTCGGCATCGTTCCCCTCCACCTCAAAATACCCCATCGTGATCCAGACGGCGTAGCAGTTGGAGTTGGTGGAGAACAGGTTGCCGACCTTCTGCATGGCTTGATAGCGGAAGTAAGGATTCCGGTCTGCATCTTGAAATGCCAATTGCGTTCCCGACGCAAAAAGCGGCTTGTCCGCGTCATTGGCGTCAATTGCTGCGTAATTGTTATCGCGGCGCAGCAATCCTCCTTCTGCCGGGCGTTGGGAGAGATTCGCGCCGGTGCCAAAGGCCGGGGGCACTAAATCCGACGAATCCGCAGTCCGAAAAGGCTGAGAGAATATAGAAGGATAGTTTGGATTCCGAGTGAGTATATCCGCAATCGTAGTGCCGTACCCCTGGCGGCTCAATAAGAGCCGCTGTAGAAACGCGCCATTGTCCACCGCCGGATCAATTCCGGGGAATCCCTTAGCGACCGCTTGGAAAATGTCGCTTCCTACTGCTTGGCCGCTGCCACCCGTGTATTCGTAGGCATCGGCAAACGTGTTGATATTCACACGCCCTGGGTCTCGGAATCGCGATAGTCGATTAAAGGGCGGTCGCATGCAAATCGCAGGATCGTTCCCAGTAGAAAAATACTGTGGATTGTAATACTTTTCCGTCCCTACAAATGGGGACGGCACTTCAACAAAATCCAGCAAGCGGGACAATTCTGGCGCATCACCTGCCCCAAGCGCTGATTCCGTCTGAAAGAAGTTGAGCAGATGAGAATAGGGTGCCAATGTATTACTATTCGAATAAGCATTCGCCCACGGCTGCGCGGGATCACGCATTCCAAATCCGACAAGCAATTGCGATTGCGACCGGCAGGTTGCGAGCAGCAATTCCATTGGGTTATTAAAGGGCCGATTACTAAACGTCAACCAAGGAAATGCCGCGTTTTGATGATTTGGAGCACCATAATATGCAGCTGCAACGCCACTTGTGCTATCAAAGTAGGGATGGAATCGGCGATTCAAATATCCGAACGTGTGATGTAGTTCATACGGAAAGTGGTGTGGACCAACGCCGCCGGCCTCAATCGCCTGCGTCACCCCCGCATTACTCCGTGCGTTCTCCTGCAACCAAAGATTTCGCGCTCCGCGGCTGGCGGGCGGGTCGGGATAATCGCTACTGACCTCTGCAGCCGGAAACGAACCTCCGCGCTGGCATGTCTGAAAATTACGGTTTCCACCCGGATTGATAAATGCTGAGTCGTCTGCCACACCGTTAAAGGCGGTTAAGTCAATAGACGACGTATCAATGGTGATGTAAGGATTCGTAAATCGATCCCATGCCAATAATGGGTTCGCCAAACGCTGCAAGTGTATCGTGCGGTATCCACCTGTTGTCTGGTTGGTCCGCAATTCAACTGCCTGATCCAACGGCGTGTCATACTCTGGAGCGTATGCCCCCTCGCCATCGGCCAACGTCGGATCAAAAATCGAGCCTCCAATCACGCCAGGATAACCATCAATGGGAACGGTAAGCGAGAGTGATCGGGGCTGAGTAATTGGTATTGCGACAGTTGCTTGAACGTCGGCAATACTGAAATCATTATCCTGTGGATCGTTGGTATAGGGCTTGGAATTGTCGAAGACTCTTACTTGTGCAATCGCTGGATCAGTATTCGGGCGAAGCTCAATCCGACGAGTCCGGTTAAGCTCAAGGGTTCCCTCCGTAGCTGTGGTCGTCCGGCCAACGTATGTGGAATAGACGTTTCCGTTCACAGCGTCGGCAGAGCCAATTACCGCGTACCTGCCAGGAAGGATGGGCGCGGGTGTAATAGTATCCGGTGGAAAGAACCGGCGGTTGGGATTAACTTCGGCGCCATCTCCACTTGAAGGAAGGCTCGTAGCAAGTGTCTGATTGGCAAAATACACGCTGCGATCAATATCCGCAGAGCCGGTAAGTTGTTCCGGCCGCGGAGAATCGGGGTCGACCCCATTCTTGCTGGCCCCTTGGATGATTAACATCCGCCAAACCGGAGTTCCCTGCGCGTTGACTCGATGAAGCTCGACGCCGCCATTGGCACCGATGTTCGAGTAAAGCTCCGGTGCCTTATGTCCGTAAGCACCGTTGGATTGATCGAACCATGGATTATAGACCTCAATGAAGCACGCGCCGCGAGGTTGCAAGCGTTGGTCAAAATCATTCGGGTCCATCGTATTTGGCAAGTTATCCTTTTCCGGTCCGTCCGTCATGCCATTTCCCGTGTCATCCTTGTCCTCCGTTCGTCGATCGTGCCAGGCAATTCCTTCAGTAAGCAATAATTCAGGACGTTCGCAGCCCCAAACAATTCCATTTCCTCCGGCTTGATCTCCTGTTGTCGAGGGATCGCCATCAACGTTCCAGCCGTCGGCATCGAACGGAGTAGCATCATACTCAAACGCCGTGCAAATTGAATCCGCATCGCGGAAATCGACGACATTGATGGCCCATTGCGCGATCATTTCGGCGGATTCTGGGGCAGTGTTCGGCGTTCCATCGCCGTCAGTATCCAGTTGTTGCGATTGATTCTTCAAGAGCATCGCCAAGCAGTAGAGTTGCCGCGCATAAATCTGGCGATGATTGACAAGACTTGGCACGTACGGAGGAACTGAGTCATTTAAATGCTCAAAAGCCAAGCTTGGATTATTCCAGACCCTTTCACTTCCGGGCTGAAGTGGGTATGGAGGGTAGATGAGCTCACTTGGATCATCAACCGTCCCATTATTGACACCATTATTGTCTTGATCGCTCTGACCGTTACCCAATTCTCGATTGATATTAAAAAGCTGCCCACGGTGGAGTTCAAAGGGCACGATCGTATTAAACCGTCGAACAAATTCAGGATACTGACCGTCCGAAGGCGTGAACGGAATAGGCATCGAGAGCCCTTGCGCTATCCGTAATGTATACAAGTCGAGGATTGTTGCATTCACCAATCCTGGCGATGCTAACCGCTGTTCCCGAGGAATAGCAATCTTTGGCACAGGTAGACTTGAACTATGGGTTGTCAGTACTTCTCGTCGGTAGTGCGATGTGCCAATGGTTCCCGGAGGCTCAGTCAAAAGTGGCGCGAGGTATTGCTGGGTTGAGGAATTCACGAGCCGGGTCGTTATGGTTTGCGCGCCGAGGTCGTGATAGCGTAAAAGCGCCTCGCCATCACTAACCGAATAGGGAGAATCTAAATTCGCTGCACTGCCATAAACTTTGAGTTCATACGGATCATCGACGCGCTCCGTGCTTCCCACGCCCGTGGCGGTCATCCACAGCGGTTGCCCGTAATAGTCGAGTGCAAACGCTCCACGGCCCCAAACATCGGGAGGGGTCGAGTAAGAGGAAAATGGAGGATTCGTATGATCCGTCGGAATACCAATGGTCTTGATCATACTCAGCATGTCGTCGGTATTGATTTCGCCCGGTTGCGGATTATTACCCTCATTTAGTCCGTAACGATTTAAAATAAGTGACTGATACGCCGCAAGTTCGGTGGCATTGCCGTATGAACCAAACAGATGCATGAAGTCGATCTCGGCAGGTCCGAAACCCTGGCCGCGAGGAATAAATGCAATCGGAGCCGCAGCACTTGGATTCACGCCTGCGAACGCATCGGTAAACTGGTACGAAGTGCGTGCAGCTTGCACGAGGATCGGGGCGACATTGCCGTGTGCATTGACGTTGATTCGACCATCCAGATCCTTGATGCAAATTGCCACTAGCCGCTTATATCGCCGACCACTCGGAGCGGTTACAACCGGAAGTCCGGGATCGACCCAAACGCTTTCCGCGATATTATCTCCATCGCAATCGACGTCCCACGGTCCATTGATCATCGCACTGACTGCGTTTGCCTGGCCATTGAAAGCGGGATTGCTACCACTGAAGTTGAGATGGTCCCACGGCATCGGGCGAAGGATCACCTGGCTGAGCAATTGCTGTCCGGCAACTGTTGAAGCATCGGCTCCTTGACTAACCCAGTAGTTCACGAGATCAGGTCGGTGAAATGACGGAAGAATTGTTCCGTTGCCTGGACGTGCGGGGATGTATGACAGGAACATGTTTTGAAAGTCCGCAGCATCATACGGCTCATCAAGACTTCCTTGTGAATAAACAGTTGCGCTCAAAGGATATCGGGACGCATAGCCCGGCAATAGTGCGACGGGAAAGGAGGTTGCATTCGCATCGATATTCCCGCTGGCATCTACGCGAAGGTCAAGCTCTCCAGTGGTATTGTTGTAGCCCGCGCCGGTACCGTTGAATGGAGCGCCGTTAATAATGAAGGCGCTAAGGGGTGATGGGGTCACCGGAATCGGAAGATCAGATTCGGGAGCTTCGACGATAAGTTCTGGTTGATTGCTGCTCGCTCCACCAGCCGGAATACCTGCCGGAAAGTAAGCCATGATCCTGGTGCTTATGCCGGCAGCGCTTCCGTTGGTGAACGTCACGACGCGCCCTGCATAGTAATTCGGGATCGGGTTTGGCTGCGAAACGCCAAACAATTGAACTCGCAGCACGATTCCCTGGCCGCTATAGAGCGGAGTTGTAAGCGGTGGGAGCGCAGGATTCACTCCGCCCGACACCACCTGGCCGTAAACCAAATCGTTTCCATAAAGGTCCGCAAGGAGATTATGCGGAGCAATCATGGACGTGGAATTAACACTGCCAAACAGCACCTGGCCGATGACTTCTTCCATCTCCCGCTCGGGTTCGTCGCCGTAGCGCTTGGCGCGTTGGTTTTGGGTGGAGGAGTTGTGGTAGTGGCCGGCGATCAGGACGTACGTGACGCCGACCATCAGGAACAGCGTGAGGATGCTCACGACCACCAGCAGGACCACCCCCCGCTTCTCGCGGCGGAGTCTGCTTACACGTTCAGCCTGGCGACTCGACATAACGATACCCTCCGCGCCGAAAGGCGCTTGTAAAGTACTCCTCACGCTCCGCGTGAGGAATTGCCGGCACACGGAGTGTGCCGGCTACTAACTCTGTTCTCGGTCAACTGACCACTGACCACTGAAAACTGAAAACTGACCCCTGACTAAAACCCCGTCCCGTCCACCTCCAGCCGCACCGTGCGGTCGAAGACGGCGACGATGCCGGGGACGATGGTAACCTCCACGTCGTCGTCGAAAGCGACTGGGTTCTTGGGAAAGCCGCCGCTAAAAGGCAACACGTCCTGCAGATCCCAGTCGGGGCCGACGAGCGTGACATCACGTTGAAAACAATTGCTGCCGTTGATTACGGCCGGTCTTGGGTCTTCGTCGGCGTCCGTCACCTTGTACCACTTGTGCATGGGCACGGTGTCTCGGTCGCCGGTGGCCGGGTCGCGGGCCAACACATGGCCCGACAGCATCACCCAGTCCCCCGCCCGCATCTGCAGCTTGGCGGCAGAATCGGCGGTGATTGTCACTTCCCCGCCGCCGAAACCGCTGCTGTGAAAATCGGCGGCCCGGATGGTGGCCGTCCATTCGTTGACTCGCCCCGAAGCGCCCGTCAGGTCCACGAGCAGGCTCGGACTGCGGCTGTAGAACACGACGATGGAAAGCACATACTTGTCTTCCAAGGTCGCGTTCCAGCGGTCGAACTTGGGGACCAGCGTGGCGATCCAGGAAAGCTTGCCGTCCTCCTCGCGCTTTCCGGGGAGGATGCCGCCAGCGGTCCTGATCGGGCTGTAGAGCTGAAAGGCGGGCAGGGCGTTATCGTTGCGGGCGATGCTCCCCTTCTGCACGCCGGGACGTTCGTAGGAGAGCTGATCCTCAAAGCTGAAGACATAATCGGCCTGGAAGCGGCCCATGGGGGAACCCGCTCCATTGGCCAAAGTGATGCGCTGCATTCGCGGGACGCCGGGGTTGCCGCCGAAGGCTGGATGGTTGTTGTCCGCGTAGCCAGGCGCGGTGCGCGTAAAGGCCGGAAAATAAGTCCATTCATAATTGGCAGTGTTGGGGATATTCCAGGCGGTAAAGCGAGGGTCGATGCAATAGGAAGTCTGCTGAAACCCTCGCCAAGCACCGCCGCGCGGCAACGTGACAAGCTGCGGACCCGTAAAGACCGCCGGCGGATTGGGCGAGTTATCGATATAGGCGATCCACCGGTCGGGCCGCCGCATACTGCGGGCGTCCATCGTGTGGGCGGCTGACTCCGCACAGACGGTGACTTCGTCATTGAGCCGCCCTTTGCGGGCGTATTCGCTGGCGACGGGGAAGACGGAGATCGCCCCCAGGAGGCCGATCGTGGTGATCATGATGGCGAACATGACCTCCAGGATGGTCATGCCAGCACGTCGCCGTCTGGAGTGAGTCGAAATGCGCATGTCTATTGTCCCCCCCGAACGTCCTGGGTGATGGCGTATTCGCGGGCGATGGTGAGGTACGCTTGCCGCTCTTGCAGGGTGGGCGGACTAGAGAATACGAAATTGATGTTCGGCGCGTTTTCCGTAGTCGTTACCGAGCCGGTGAGCCGGCCGACACTGACCCAGAGGGCTTTGTTATCCACGAGATTCGACTCGGCGAGCGGCAGGCCGACTTTCTCGGGCCTGCCGACCAGGAAATGCAGGCCGCCGGTGGCTTCGGTGCTGACTGGCAGATAGCTGCCGGAGACGGTGTCGTAATAAGAGTAGCTGGCGTTCCCCACGCGGCCGGTCGGTGTGAACAGGACCATGACCTGATTGAGCGACGAATAGAACTCCGTGCCGCCGTTGCCGAAGCCGGAATACGTGAGGTCCACCGTCGTGCCGCGCGGAAGGGCCAGCGGGGCACCAATCCGCTGCGCGTTGCGGACGATCTCGTACTGGTAGCCGGCGTAGGGATTCAAAGCGGGGTCATAGAGTCCGTTAGCGGTGGGAGGTAAGGTCGGACCGCCGACGATAAAAAAACGGGTCAGATCATTCAGCGGACTGGGAAGACTGGTGTCGCCTCGCCGCCCATTGAAGATCGGCCCCTTGTGGTCGAAGCGGATGAGAAAAAACTCGCCGGGAGCGACGAGCGTCGTCAAGCTGCCGGCAGCGGGAAAGAAGTTGAGGAGCCAGGGAGGACCATTGGAACTGGAGGCAACCTGCGTAGCAGCGATATTGCTGATGACGATGCGCGACTCCAGCACATCCCCCGAATAGGGCGGCGGAATCTCCGCCAGGTACAGCTGCGTGCTCTGGAAGACGCCGGGCGTGGCGTTGGGATCCCCCAACTTTTCCGTGACAAACCACAGTCCGCAGGGCCGGCCGGTGGAGGCGGCGCGGGCTTTGGCCATGGCGAAATAGGAATTGAGCTGCCGCGAGGATTCCCGGACCTTGGATTCGTCCAGGGCATACTTGATCCGCGGCAGCGTGGCGATGACGAGCAGCAGCATGATGGCGATGACAATCAACATCTCCATCAGGGTGAAGCCGGATCGCCTGTTGGGCGCAGGTCTCCCGACCTCGCCCCTACGGCTGACCGCAGGTCTCCCGCGCCCCTCTGGAGACCTTCGGTCGGGCGTTTCGGCGGGGTCGGAGACCCGCGCCGAACGCTGAAGCGGGTTACTACGAACTAAGAAATGGAGGGACATGCTACCTCGCCTCCAAATCGTGATTGGTGATGTTGTCGGCGTGGTCTAACCCGTCCGAATCAAAATCGTATGGCGTTCCAGCCAGCGTGCCGCCGTTGTAGTAAGGATCGTTGGGCGGATTGGTTGATGAGGCGACGGCACCGCTTACTCCAATATCGTGTTTCTTGTCGGGACCAGCGGACCAAATCAGTGGCCGAATGGCTATCGGGTCGTTCGCAAAACCCGCGTCACGATAGCGGAAGTCTACCTTGAGTGGATCAAAAGGGTCTGGATACTCGGTTGGGTCTGCCGCAAGTCCAGAATCGTTTCTCCGCTGCGGCGTGACGGGGTACGGGGCCACGTCGCTACGGTATCCAGGGGTCCAGCGAAGAAAGAGAATCGGTTGCCCCCACCCGTCAAGAATCTCATTCATGCCGTCGCCATCAGTGTCGCCAATTTCGCTCGGCGAGAAGTAATCCAAGGCGCTTTTGTCCCCATCGCGGGTGCAGGCCAGGATCATGTATAGGCACTCGGAGCTATCAAAGGTGTTACTCCACGTCGCTAGTGCGCGACGATTGTATTGTTTCCAAGCCGCCGGCCCGGTACTGAGTGCAACGGGAGTCCCACCAAAGACAGGAAGTACGTCCGAGCGACTATCGGGCAGTTCCATCCGCTGAAGCTCGCGCAGGGCATTTAGCCGGAGCACCGCTGCATCGTAGGGGCCTGTTCCCGGCGGAATCCGAATCGGCACCTGCCGCGTGCGGTAGCTTTCGTACTTTTCGCCGATGAGCTGGTCGATCTTGGCGATGACGGCGCGGGTGCGGTGGGCCTTGGACTGGGAGAGGGCCGTCGCGTAAACCGACATGGCCATGGCCGCCAGGATGCCGATGATGGCAATGACGATGATCATTTCGATCAGCGTGAAAGCCGGCCGGCGCGATTTTGTGTGAATACGCATGGTTTTCTCGGGGACGGGCTGGGAAGCCCGTCCTACTTTTAGGGATCTCGGTGATCAATCAACTTGCGGCCTTCGGTGAAGTCGGCCATGTTGTCGCTGTCTTCTTCGTTGGTGTTGGCCATTCCGGGGAATTGCTTTGTTTTGTCCCAATTAAAGCCACCACCAAAAACATTAGGAACCATACCGAATTCACCGTCCTGGCCGGCGCAATGCACCTGAAAAGTATTTGGATTAACGAACATTTGCAGCCGTGGATCCTGCTTCTGAGGAAGACTCGGAGGCTGACTTGACGAGAGGTTTGCGATTTTTCTTCCATCGGTCATGGGCTGCACTCGATTGCCAACCGCAGCATTTCCAGATTGGCAATGCAACAGATAGGTACGGCTATCAAAGTAAACGTACGGCGTGTCCTTGCCATAAAGAGCGCTATAGGCTGGCATCACGTCTGCATCCAGATCTTGCAAACGCCGTTCGTCGAATTCAAAGTGTACGAAGCGGGTATAAGGACCGGGGTATTGGGTTAGCACTGTGGTGCCAGGTTGAGGTGCCCATCCAAAGACACCATTGTTATCAAATCCAAGGTTCTTGAAGGGATATCTCGGATCGTTGGCAATCACGGCAAGCCAAAACACGATTGACTCATCATTTCCCAGTCGGGGAGCGATGTTGTTGTAAAAGAAGACCTTGTGGTTCGGATCCATTTTGGGGTAGCACCGCAGCAGGTGCCGCTCGGCAACCGTGCTGTAGCAAGCGCCATTTGCCACCGTGTAGATCTCGCCCATGCTGGGCGGGTAGTCCCCATGCTCCTTCTTATATTCGTTAAAGCCCGTCGCGATCTGACTAATCTCCACGCCGATCGCCGCGTTGCGGGCCTTGCTGATCATGCCCATGGCGGTGGGGATGAGGATCGCCATGAGGATGACGATGATGGCCACCACGACCAGGATTTCCACCAGGGTGAAACCGCGCGAGCGGCGGGGATGGGGGGACATGTGAGGGACTCCTTCGTAGGCCGCACACTCTGTGTGCGGTCTTGGAAACCGGGGGACGCTGAGTTTTGTTAATTTCCTCACGCGGAGCGTGAGGAGTACTATTCTTGGTTAGGCCAGGCCCTGGATCAAACCGATGAGCGGCATGAACAGGGAGATGACGATAAAACCGACGCAGATGCCGAGGAACACGATCAGCAAGGGTTCGATGAGCTTCATCAAACCGTCGGTGAGCGTGGTGACTTCCTCGTCGTAGACGTCGGCGACTTTATAAAGCATGGTATCGAGCTCGCCGGTTTCCTCGCCGACGTCGATCATGTTGACCACCAGGTCGTCCGCCACCCGCGTGTTCATCTGCAGCAGATACCACAGGATGCAGATGATGCCGAGGGCGAACCCCCCGCCGACGAACGGCAGCGGGCCCCCCGCCGCCGCGGCCACGCCCGGCAGGCAGAGCACCGCGAGCGGGAAGAACGCGCCCAGGACAAACCACAGGAACGCCGCGATGGGATGAAACCCCAGCCGCGAGTTTTCCTTCATAGGCTTGGCGATGGTTTCGCCTTCGCGGATGGCGTCGGTGACTTTGGCGAACATCCGCTCGAACATGGCGTTGCCGGCGGTCTCGCGGGTGATGGTCAGCCCTTCCAGAATGGGGACGCCGCTGGCCACCAGGGTGCCCAGCGTGCGCGTGGTGCGGGCCATGGTGTTCTTTTCGATGAGCATTCCCATGATCGGCAGCCGCAGAACGAACATGTCGTACCCCATGCGGCCGTGGCGGAACTTCCGCAATAACTTGAGGAACAGCCAAGCGCAGAGGGGAATGAGCGGAATGCAGAACCAGCCGTAGTCCACGACCCAGCGGGAGAAGTTGATGAGGATGACGGTAGCGACGGGGAGCTTGAGGCCGAACTCCATGAACATCGTATCGAAGACGGGGACGATCCAGATCATAATGAAGCACAAGATGAGGATGGCCACGATGACGACGACCACGGGGTAGATCATGGCCCCCTTGACCTTGCGTTTGAGCGATTCGGACCGCTCCAGAAACTCGCTGAGGCGGCGGAGAATGACCTCGAGCGCGCCGCCGGCTTCGCCGGCCTTGATCATGTTGATGTAGAGGCGGCTGAAGACCTTGGGGGACTTGGCCATGGCTTCCGAGAGGGTGGAGCCGGCTTCGATCTCGTCGCCGACGTCGCCGAGGGAGTTCTTGAGGCGGCCGGGCTTGCACTGCCCTTCCAGAATCCGCAGGCTGCGGAGGATGGGGAGGCCGGCGTCCTGCAGAATCGAAAGTTGCTTGGTGAACAGCGAGAGGTACTTGCTGCCGCCGCCGCCGATGGTGAAGGACCGCCGTTTTTTTCCGCCTGGGCCGCGAGCGGTCCCCGCCGCCGCTTTTTTGACGGCGATCTTGGTGACGAAGTAGCCCATCTGGCGGATGGTCTGCTGGGCTTCTTCCTCGGAGGCGGCGTCAATCTGGTCGCGGATTTCCTGACCAGTGGCGTCCATCGCTTCAAATTGATAGGTAGGCATGGGGTTATGTCCCGTAGGAGAGGGGCGGCGTTTTTTCTCAAATTCGAAATTCGAATTCCGAATGGCGAATGAAAAACAGGTTCCGAAATTCGCCATTCGTCCTTCGAATCTCGTCTTTTCCTTCTTAGGCTTCCAAAATTGTTTCTCTTACTACTTCGTCCAGCGTCGTCGTGCCTTCGGCAGAGAAGGCCAGGCCCGCATCGCGGAGCGAGACCATCCCAAAGCTGATAGCGGCCTTGCGGAGCTCGTCGATGGAGGTGTTCTGCATCACCATCTCTCGCAGCACGTCGTTCATGATCATCAGTTCGAACAGGCCGACCCGCCCCTTGTATCCGGTGTTGTTACAGACGTCGCAGCCGCGGCCGTGGAAAAACTTGCGGCCGTTGAGCTTGCCGGGAGTGAGGCCGATTTCGTACAGCATCTCCTCCGCCGGCTCGACCTCCTCGCGGCACTGGCTGCAGACGCGGCGGACCAGGCGCTGGGCCAGGATGGCCTCGACCGTGGCGGTGATCAGGAACGTCGGGACCCCCATGTCCTTCATGCGGGTGATGGTGCTGGGGGCATCGTTGGTGTGCAGCGTGCTGAACACCATGTGCCCCGTAAGCGATGCCTGGACGGCAATTTCCGCGGTTTCCAGGTCGCGAATTTCGCCCACAAGGATGATGTCCGGATCCTGCCGCAGAATCGACCGCAGGCAGGCGGCAAAGGTGACACCGATTTCATGGTCGATGGGAATCTGGATGATGCCGTCGATGTCGTACTCCACCGGGTCCTCGGTGGTGATCAGCTTGTCCTCGATGCTGTTCAACTCGCTGAGCGCGGAATAGAGCGTGGTGGTCTTGCCGCTGCCCGTCGGCCCGGTGACGAGGACGATGCCGTTGGGACGGGCGATGACTTCCCGGAACTGCTTGAGGATGTGCGGATCCATGCCCACCTTGGCCAGGTTGAGCGAAACCACGCTGCGGTCGAGCACCCGCATGACCACGCTTTCGCCGAACATCGTCGGCAGCACGGCCACGCGGAGATCGACCGGGTGGCCGCCGACCGTCAGCTCGATGCGGCCGTCCTGCGGCAGGCGGCGCTCGGCGATGTCCAGGTTGGCCATGACCTTGATGCGGGTGGTGATGGCAAAGGCCAGGTGACGCGGCGGCGGGACCATTTCAAACAGCACGCCGTCCGCCTTGATGCGGATGCGGAATTCGTCCTCAAACGGCTCGAAGTGGACGTCGCTGGCGTGGTCCTTGATGGCCAGCAGCAGCACCATATTCAGCAGCTTGCGGACGGGGGCGCTATCGGCCAGGGCCTCGATGCTGGTCAGGTCGGTCGCGCCGCCGGCTTCCGCCGCGGCCATGGCCTTTTTGAAATCCGGATCGTCTTCCAACTCTTGCGTGATGCTCTCGATGGTGTCCTTGTCGGAGGAATACCAGCGGTCGAGCGCTTTTTTGATGTCCGATTCCGTGGCGATCACCACCCGCACTTCAAAGCCGAGCATCTGCCGCAGCTCATCTTGAATGACGATGTTCTGGGGGTCGCAGGTGGCCACGGTGAGGCGGTTTCCTTCGAAGGCGACGGGCACCACGCGGTAGAGCTGGGCCATCGACTCGGTGATTTTCTTGAGCACGTCGTGCGACAGGCCGATATCCCCGAGTTCGACGACCTGCATCCCCATCTGCTCGGACAGGGCCTGAACAATCTGCTCCTCGTTGAGCATGTTCATTTCCTGAGCGATTTTGCCGAGGAGAGTGCCGGGCCTGGTCTGCTGCTCCTCCAAGAGCATGCCAAGCTGGTCGTCGGTGACGAACCCCATGTCGACAAAGATTTGCCCGATTTTGCGGATAGCCATGATGTTTGCCTGATAAAACCTTGCTCTCCCTTGCTTGCGCGTCGGGTTAGTATCAGGGGCTGCGTTTTTGAAGCACAGCACCCCCCGCTCGCCTTGTTCTTAATGGCCTGGCGGACGTTTGCCCTGATTCGGATCGTTCTCTGGATTCGCCGGCAACGGTTCGTCCATGCCGAGCCGTTGGAAATTGACAATGCGTTTGGCCAACTCGTCGCCGTTATGCGCCCTCGACAAGACGTCCTCAATTGTGCATTTCTCTTCCTTCCACAGGCGGAAGAGGTGATCATCCAAAAGCTGCATGCCGAATTTTGCCCCGGTCTGAATCGCCGAGTTGATGCGGAACGTCTTGTTTTCGCGAATCAGGTTGGCAATGCCCGGGTTGACGATGAGAATCTCATAGGCCGCAATGCGTCCCCCGCTGATTTTCGGCAGCAGCGTCTGGGCGACCACGCCGATGATGGACGTGGAAAGCTGCGTGCGGATTTGATCCTGCAGGTTGCCGGGGAAGGCATCGATGATGCGGTTGACAGTTCCCTGAGCACTGTTGGTGTGCAGCGTGCCGAACACAATGTGCCCCGTCTCGGCAGCGGTGATGGCGGATTCAATCGTTTCCAGGTCGCGCAATTCGCCGACGAGGATCACGTCGGGGTCTTGCCGCAGGGCGCGACGAATTGCCTCCGAAAAGGAGGGCACATCCACGCCGATCTCGCGCTGGTTGATCGTGGACTTTTTGTGGTAGTGGTAGAATTCGATCGGGTCTTCGATCGTGATAATGTGGTGATCGACGTTCTCGTTGATGTAGTTCACCAGGCTGGCCAGCGTGGTGCTCTTGCCGGAACCCGTGGGCCCGGTCACCAGGAACAAACCGCGGGGCCGCAGCACCAACTTGGTCACCACGTCCGGCAGGCCAAGCTGCTGGGGGGTGAGCATGCCGTTGGGAATCTGCCGCAGCACCATCGAGACATTGCCGCGCTGCTTGAAGATCGAGACGCGGAAGCGGGCCAGATCGCCGAAGGCGAAGCCAAAGTCCGCACTTCCCTTTTCCTGCAGCTCGCGCTGGCTCCGCTCGGGGGCGATGCTTTTCATCAGGGCGACCGTGTCGTCCGGCTCGAGGGTCTTGGTCTCCAGCTTCCGCAGCCGGCCGTGGAGGCGGAAAACGGGGGGCTGTCCGACGACAATATGAATGTCGCTGGCCCCCTGCTTCACGCAGGCTTGCAGAAGTTTGTCAATGAGAATCGTGGCCATCGCCGAACTTTCCCAGCAGCACCCGGCAGCGCGGGCCCATGCCGGCTGAGCGGATGAAGAGTGTGATTATGGCGTCCCAGGGGAAGAGCGAGCCTCTCCCCACGGCTTATCTGTAAAGGTTCTGTTCCGAACGGTTCCTGGATTCCGGACCCTGTCGCAATTGCCTTTGATAAGAAGAATCCAGAAAAAACTGGGTCTCGACCTGCCTCTTTTGCGTGCCTGAGAAGCGGAATGGATGAGAATATGGCTCCCAAAGCACCCTGATTATTGGCGTCCCCAGTTTGAAAAGCAAAACCGGGGCGAAAAATTCCTTGATTATCGGAATTAGAAGTTATCCTGCTCGGTTCGCTTCGCGTTGCGATACACTTCCTCCAAAGTGGTAATGCCCTTAATCACCTTGTAGATGCCGTCGACGTAAAGTGTTTTCATGCCTTGACTAATGGCGACTTTGCGGATTTCGACCGAGGATTGGCTCTGGAAAATCATTTCCCGAATCTTGGCGTTAATCATCATCAGCTCAAAAATGCCAAGTCGCCCGCGGTAGCCGCTCTTGCTGCAGTTGCCGCAGCCCTTCCCTTTCATGAAATGGGCCTTGGCAGCCATCTTGGGCGTTATTCCCGCATCGTTCAGGACGCTTTCCGGGATCTGAATCGGATGCTTGCAACGCGAGCAAACCACGCGAACCAGCCGCTGTGCCAGCACCGCAATGACCGAACTGGCAACTAGATAACCGGGGACACCCATGTCGATCATGCGCGTCACGGCACTGGGCGCATCGTTCGTGTGCAGTGTACTAAATACTAAGTGTCCAGTCAAAGAAGCTTGAATTCCCATGGACGCCGTTTCCGAGTCTCGCATTTCTCCCACCAGGATGATATTGGGAGCCTGCCGCAGCATCGAGCGGATGATGCGCGAAAAGTCGAGTCCGATGCTGTGCCGGACCTCGACCTGGTTAATGCCGGGGAGGTAGTACTCCACGGGATCTTCGGCCGTGATGATTTTCCGGTCAGGCCGGTTCAGGGCATTCAGGGCGGCATAAAGCGTGGTGGTCTTGCCGGAGCCAGTCGGGCCAGTAACCAGAATAATGCCGTTGGGCCGGCGGAGGAGGCTCTGAAACTGGTTAAAGTTGTCTTCCGACAAGCCCAGTTGCCGCGTCCCGACCTTAATGTTGTCCTTATCGAGTAGCCGCATGACTACCGACTGTCCGTGGTTGGTGGGAATGACGGAAACCCGCAAGTCGAGGTCTTTGTCGCCGGCAGTGATCTTAATACGTCCATCTTGGGGTCGCCGGCGTTCGGCGATGTCCATTTTGGCAAGGATTTTTATACGCGAAATAATCGCACCCAGCAGACGGCGGGGCGGGCTATCGCGCTTGTGCAATATGCCATCGATGCGGTAGCGAATTCGCACCACTTCTTCAAACGGCTCGACGTGGATGTCGGACGCCCGCAACTGGACGGCCTCGGTAATCATGAGTTGGACGAGGCGGACAATCGGAGCGCTATTCTCGTCCACCGCATCATGGGAGGACATTTGCGACTGGGATTCCGTCTCGGTGAAGTCGATGGCCGTATCCGTGAACTCTTGCAGCACGGAGTCGGCCGACTCACCTTCCACCTGCGTGTAGTACTTATTGATGGCTTCCGTGATCCGGTCGCGTGGAGCCAGGGCGATGTCGATTTTGCGGTTGAGAATAAACCGCAGTTTTTCGATGGTATCGATGTCGTAGGGGTCGCTGATGATGACCTTGAGCGAATCCTCGTGCTCGGAGAGCGGCAGCACGTTGTTTTCGCGGGCAACCGATTCCGGCACCAGCTCGATGATGTTTTCGGGAATCGCCACCTCGGCCAGGTTCACGAAGTCGCGGCCGTGCTCCTGAGCCACCGCCCGCATCACGTCGTCGGCGGAGCAATAGCCGAGCTTGATGATGCAATCCTGCAAGGACGTGTTGGTGTCCTTGGACATCTGCCGGGCTTCATTAATCTGATCCTGCCCGATCAGGCGACGGCGGAGCAGTATCTCGGTAAAATCTCCCTTGCGGGCCATGACGAACTCCTGGACGCGAGTGGCAAACGCCCCAAATCAGCCGAAAAACAAGCGCCCTACGACGAGCGCGCGCTTGATGGGCGGAAAGGAGAGACCAGGACGCCTCATTCTCTTCGGCAAACCAGCGGCGCCGCGGACGGCGGCCGGGATAGACTATCCCTCCAATTATTCTAATTTGGCGGGAAATGGCTGCGATAGGGGGCGCTGCAATTAACGAAGCTGGGCTTCTTGCAAGCCTCGGGCCAGGGAGCCGTCCGCCAGAGGGGCTGGTTGGCTGGCCGCTTGTTCCACCGGCAGCGGGGCGGAATCGCTGACGCCAGCCGCGGAGCGGAGGTGGTCCGCAAAGGACTCGCCACCGGAATTTCCCTGCGAACTCGTGAGGTCGATGAGTTTCTGCGAGACGGTTGGACCTATTTGTTCGCGGAGGGAAACGATCTCGGCAACCTGCTGGTCATCGAGAGGGGGCATGGTGGCGGGGAGGCTTTCCACGGAATAGGGCGATGGTTCCCAGTTATGAGCGAGAGGGGGCCCGATATACGGATCGCTGGTGCTGGCTTGCAGGTTAGGGGGCGGCACGGTGAGCGGACCGCGGGGGCGGATATCCAGCGTCACTTCATAGTGGAACAGCCCGGTCTGCAGCGCCAACGTGCCGGCAGCGCCGAGCAGCATGCCGCCAAAAGCCACAAACAGCATTTGTCCCGTCTTCATGATCCCGCCTCCGTGCTGGACACAACCGGTGAATGACTGGGCGGGATTATATTCCCACCCGCATTGCATCTCCAAGACGAGTTTTCCGGCCTACGGCGTGACTTTGCCGTCCTGCAGCGTCACATTATTCTGCTTGGCGCTGGTTCCCAGCAAACGGATCTCCTCAAACAGCAGGTCGACCCGCTTGCCGGCGGCGACGGTCGTTTTGAACTCCACCGTCTGATAGTCGTGCAGCTTGGGTTCCAGCTGGCTCTTGAAAACGATATGGCCGGGCAGGGTGTGGCGGACTTCCACGTGGATGTCCTTGCCGGTGTAGTTGCGAATTCGCTGGCTGAAGATCTCATGATCGGACCAGCCGACGAGGGTGGCATTCTCTTCCTTGAACGCTCCATCGCCGCCGATCTTGCGGAATTCACTCGTGCCGTTGATTTGCAGAATCAAATCGCTGCGGAAGATGCGGAGCTTGATCCGCTCAAAGATGACTTCAGGATCGACGCCCAGATTGAGCTCGATCTTGTCGCCGATGGGAATGTACTTGACGGCTTGCTGCGTGAGGTACGACAGGCCGTCCCGTCCGTTGTCGCGAAAGACCCGGACCACGCCGTCCGGCAGCGGAGTGGTGCCGAGTTTTGATTCCTTGTCGTTCTTGAGCAGATACATCCGCACGAGTTGCTGGCCGTATTCCTGCGGGCGATAGCGATACTCGATTTTGAAGGCGATGGTCTGCCTCTCGAACGACCGCATCCGCTTGCTCCAGCCGTTCTTGATCGTCTCCGTCCCTTCGATGGTGTAGATGAAGTACTCGCTCAGCCCCTCCTTGATGATTTCCTTGGGAGCAGCCGCTTCGGCCGCGGGGGCCACATCTCCGGCGGGGCCGTTGGCGGGCATCAGCGCGTCCTTGGCGGCTTTGAAACGGTAGGTTTCGCGCGCATCGGCATCCATCTTGCCAACGTCGGAAATCGGGATCTGCGCGAGCTGGGCGATTTTTTCCACCAAATTGATTGTGCCAACCACCAGCCGGACCTGGGCGTTCTCATATTCCTCGCCGCTATTGTTGTGAACCCGCACATAGCCGTCGAAGCTCATCTGCTTCTCGTCCTTGTCGGCGATGCAGATGTAGTCCGCCGACCAGGTAATGCCGCTGGTAAAGTACGTGATTTGAATCTTGGCTTCGCCGTCGATCTCGCTCTGCACGTTCCAGTACAGCATCTGAGGCTTGGCGTGCGGGAAGGTCGTATCGACGACTTCCAGCTTGTCGGCATGGGTAAGGAACTGAAGCTCGACGCTGGAGGGATCGATCAGCGTGTTGGCCCAGGAGAACTGCAGCGGGTTGACACCTTTCTTGAATGTGACCGTGCGAGTTTCGCGGACGAGGGTGATGTCCTCGCTGTTGTAGATCGTGAGTTGGACGGTGTTGCGTGTGGGGACTGTGGAGAGGTCGACGTTTTCGGCGCGGGCCGGCGTGAAACCGCAAGCGATCAACAACATGCACAAGGCAAAGGCGGGACGCAAGAGCGTCCAAGACGTGCGTTCCCACGCGGAGCGTGGGAACGAGAAGGCGTATACGATCACGGTTTAATCTCCGCGTTTTCCAGGGTGATGTTGTTCTGCTTGGCGTTGCGTCCCTGATGGCGGACGATTTCGAAGAGCAGGTCCGCGGTCTTGCCGGCGGGAACCTTGGCCTTGAATTCCGCGGTCTGGTAATCGTGCAGCTTGGGTTCGAGCTGGCTGCGGAAGACGATGTGGTCGGGCCAGGTGCGGCGGACTTCCACGTTGATGTCCTGGCCGCTGTGGTTGCGAATCCGCTGCGAGTAGACCTCGTGCTCGTCCCAGCCGACCAGCGAGGAGTTCACCACGACTCGCACGCCATCCTCGCCAATTTTACGGAACTCGCTCTTGCCGTTGATTTGCAGCCACAGGTTATCGCGGCTGACCTTGAGCTTGCGGAGCTCGAAGAGGACTTCGGGATCGGGACCGAGGTTCAGCTCGATCTTGTCGCCTATGGGGATGTACTTGAGGGTCTGTTGAACCAGGTAGGAAAGTCCTTCGCGGCCATTGTCGCGAAAGACGCGAAAAACGCCGTCCGGCAGCGGCGTGGTGCCGAGCTTGCTAGCCAGGTCGTTCTTGAGCAAATACATCCGCACGAGCTGGTCGCCGTACTCCTGCGGCCGATAGCGGTATTCAATCTGGAAGGGAACCTGTTTCCCTTCAAACGACCGCATCCGCTTGCTCCAGCCGTTCTGGATCGTTTCGGTCCCATCAATCGTGTAGATGAAGTACTCGCTGAGCCCTTCCTTGACAATTTGTTTTTCCGCCAGGTCCTCACCGGACTTGTCGGCTTCTTTCATTTTCGCTTCGCCCCGCTCAAAGAATTCATGCGTGGCCTTCTTACGAAGATCGCCCAAGCGGCCATTGGGGAGCCCCAGCTTGACATCGTCCTCGGAAATTCTGGCGAGCTGGGCGATTTTTTCCACCAGGTTGAGCGTGCCGACGACCAGGCGAACCTGAGCGTTTTCGTACTCCTCGCCGCTGCTGTTGAAGACCCGGACGAAGCCTTCGAGGCTCATCTGCTTCTCGACTTTGTCCGCGATACATAGATAATCCGCCGACCAGGTGATGCCGCTGGTGAAGTAAGTAATCTGAATCTTGGCTTCGCCGTCGATCTCGCTCTGCACGTTCCAGTACAGCATTTGCGGCTTGGCGTGCGGGAATGTCGCATCCACCACTTCCAGCTTGTCCGCGCTGGTCAGGAACTGGAGCTCCACGCTGGTCGGATCGATCAGCGTGTTGGCCCAGGAGAACTGCAGAGGGTTGACACCCTTTTTGAAGGTGACGGCCCGAGTCTCGCGGACGAGGGTGATGTCTTCGCTGTTGTAAATAGTGAGCTGGACGGAACTGCGAGCGGGGACGGTGGAAAGATCGACGTTCTCGGCGCGAACCGGCGCGAAACCGCACGCGAGCGCCAGCATCAGTACTGCCAATGCGGAGCGCGGGAGTGCCGAAAAGGGTGCGGGAGCGTGAATCACGGTTTCACCTCCACGGTTTCCAGCTTGATGTTGTTTTGCTTGGCGCTGGTCCCCTGTTTCTGGACAACCTCGTACAGCAAATCCTTCTTCTTGCCCGTGGGAACCGAGGTGCGGATCTCCACGGTCTGGTAATCGTGGAGCTTGGGCTCCAGCAAGCTGCGGAAAAAAATGTGGCCGGGGATGGTGCGGCGAATTTCGACGTTGATGTCCTTGCCGGTGTAGTTCCGAATCCGCTGTGTGAAAATCGAGTGGTCGTCCCAGCCGACGAGGGAGGCGTTCTCTTCCTTGAACGCGCCGTCGCCGCCGATCTTGCGGAACTCGCTCGTGCCGTTGATTTGCAGGATCAGGTCCGTGCGGAAGGTGCGGAGCTTGATCAGCTCGAAAATGACTTCCGGGTCAGGGCCGAGATTGAGCTCAATTTTGTCGCCGATTGGGACGTACTTGATGGCCTGCTGCGTCAGGTAGGACAGGCCATCTCGCCCGTTGTCGCGGAAGAGGCGGACCGTGCCATCCGGCAGCGGCGTGGTGCCGAGCTTGCTGGCTACGTCATTCTTCAGCAGGTAGAGCCGGACGAACTGCTCGCCATACTCCTGCGGGCGATAACGGTACTCAATCTTGAACGCCGCCTCCTGCCCCTCCAACGACCGCATCCGTTTGCTCCAGCCGTTCTTGATCGTCTCCGTCCCTTCAATGGTGTAGATGAAGTACTCGCTCAGACCTTCCTTGATGATTTCCTTGGGCTTCCCGTCTCCTCCTTTGCCTCCACCAAAGCCGTCACTGCGGGACAAGGTGGCGTCGAGGACTTCCCGCTTGGCCGCGGCATACTTCGTCTTCTCCATCGCCGCCACTTCAGGTATCGGGACGTTGGCGAGCTGCGCAATCTTCTCGACCAGGTTGATCGTGCCAACCACCAGGCGGACTTGGGCGTCTTCATATTCTTCGCCGCTGCTGTTGAAAACGCGGACGAAACCTTCGAAGGACATCTCCTTTTCGTCTTTGTCCGCGATGCAGAGGTAATCTGCCGACCAGATGATGCCACTCGTGAAGTAGGTGATCTGGATCTTGGCTTCGCCGTCGAATTCGCTCTGCACATTCCAGTACAGCATCTGCGGCTTAGCGTGGGGGAACGTCGTATCGAGCACGTCCAGCTTGTCGGCATTGGTCAGAAACTTGAGCTCGACGCTCGTGGGATCGATGAGGGTGTTTGCCCAGGAAAACTGCAGCGGGTTAACACCTTTCTTGAAAGTCACCGCGCGGGTTTCGCGGACCAGCGTGATATCTTCGCTGTTGTAGATGGTGAGCTGGACGGAATTTCGCGCAGGGACGGTGGAAAGGTCGACGTTTTCTGCGCGGGCAGGCGCGGCGCACAATGCGAGGAGCGCTACCGCCAGAATCGTACGCAGAGGGCAGCTCACGGCTTCACCTCCGCCTTTTCCAGCGTGATGTTGTTCTGCTTGGCGCTGGTTCCCTGCTTGCGAACTAACTCAAAGAGCAGGTCGGCCTTCTTCCCGGCGGCGACCGTGGTATGCAGCTCCACGGTTTGATAGTCGTGGAGTTTGGGCTCGAGCGAGCTCTTGTAGATGATGTGGCCAGGGATAGTGCGGCGGATTTCCACATTGATCGGCTTGCCGGAGTAGTTGCGAATTCGCTCCGCGAGTATTTCATGGTCATCCCAGCCGACGAGGGTGGCGTTCTCTTCCTTGAATGCGCCGTCGCCGCCGATCTTGCGGAACTCGCTCGTGCCGTTGATTTGCAGGATCAGGTCCGTGCGGAAGGTGCGGAGCTTGAGCAGCTCGTGGATGACCTCCGGGTCGCGGCCCAGGTTGAGCTCGATCTTGTCGCCGATGGGGATGTACTTGGTGGCTTGCTGCGTCAGGTACGAGAGCCCGTCGCGGCCGTTGTCGCGGAAGACGCGGACGACGCCATCGGGCAGCGGCGTTGTTCCCAGCTTGCTGGCCACGTCGTTCTTAAGCAAGTAGAGACGGACCAGTTGCTCACCGTATTCCTGCGGACGGTAGCGGTACTCGATTTTGAAGAGAATCTTCTGCCCCTCCAGCGACCGCATCCGCTTGCTCCAGCCGTTCTTGATGGTCTCGGTCCCTTCGATGGTGTAGATGAAGTATTCGCTGAGACCTTCTTTGATGATCTCCTTGGGTTTTTCCGCCTGGCCGCCTCCACCCCCGGGCATCCCCCCGGCCATTCCCAGGGTGGCGCTGAGGACCGTCCGCCTCGATTCGCTCAACTTCTTGGCATCCATCGCGGCGACTTGGGGAACGGGAATATTCGCAAGCTGGGCGATTTTCTCGACGAGGTTGATTTTGCCTACCACCAGGCGGACCTGCGCGTCTTCATATTCTTCGCCGCTGCTGTTGAAGACCCGGACGAAGCCCTCAAAGGACATCTCTTTCTCATCCTTGTCGGCGATGCAGAGGTAGTCCGCGGACCAGGTGATGCCGCTCGTGAAGTAAGTGATTTGAACCTTTGCTTCACCGTCAATTTCGCTCTGCACATTCCAGTACAACATCTGCGGCTTAGCGTGGGGGAACGTCGTATCGAGCACGTCCAGCTTGTCGGCATTGGTCAGGAATTTGAGCTCGACGCTGGTGGGGTCGATGAGCGTATTCGCCCAGGAAAACTGCAGTGGATTGACCCCCTTTTTGAACGTTACCGCGCGAGTTTCGCGGACCAGGGTGATATCTTCGCTGTTGTAGATTGTGAGTTGCACCGTGCTCGGGGAAGGGACGGTGGAAAGATCGACGTTTTCGGCATGGAGTGACCGCAGCGTTAAGCCCACGATCAGCACGCAGAGGATGGGACGCAGGAGCGTCCAGGACTTGCGTTCCCACGCAGAGCGTGGGAACGAGGATGCAGATAAGCTTCGCATGAATGTGTTCTCCTTCATTTGAGTGGCTAGAACGATCGCGATTACCACTCGTTCTTCAGGATCACGTTCAGCTTGTGCTCCTTCTTGTCGGCTTTGCCGTCTTTGGCTCTCGGCGGGAGCTTGACGTGGAAGACAACCTTGTCAAAGGTGCTTTTCTCCTTGTCGGGGCCTCCCTCGAAGGTCGTCAACTTGCCGAGCTCCCATTCCACGTCGCGGCCCGTGTCGCCGCGGACTTCGTTGCGGATGTGCCGCAGGTTCTCGACGATGTCGAGCGTCACGGCTGTGTCCTTGAAGTTCTCAATCTCGTATTTGAGGACGATTTCCTGATTGAAGACATTGCCCCCGATCCGCTTGTTCTCGTTCTTGTCGATGGTCCTTTTGACGACGACGTCCTGAGCGACGCCGAGATAGAGTTTCATCTCGTCGTCCATCGGCGTGAATTTGCCCCAGTCTTCGCCGAGGAACGCGGTGCTGCCTTCGCCTCCGCCGTCGATGAAAATGCGGACCTTGCCGTATTGCAGCGGGGCCAAGCCGAGATGATTGGCCTTGTCATTCTTCAGCACATAGTGCATCGGCACGCGGAGCTTGTTCTGGGGCCGGTCGAGGTAATCGAACTCCGCCGGGTTGCAGGTGTAGGTCTTTTTGATCGGCACCTTCTCGTACTTTTCCATTAGCATCTCTTTGGTCTCGTTCAGGCCAACCGGCTTGAGGAACCGTTTGCCAAAACCGGCCCAAACGCCAGTGCTGCCGAAGGATTCGTTGGCGAAGTTTTGCAGCCGCATGTATTGGGAGAGAGTGAGGCTGGATTCGTCTTTGGAGGCGACCGCCCGGTAATTGAAGCTCTTGTTAAGGTTGCCCAGCAAGTAGCTGACCCGCACCCGGACGCTGCCGGAATCGCTGCTGCCGACCGACCAGATGAGAGCCGCCTCATTGGGCGGATAGGAGACGGAGAGGACCTTTACGTCGATCATTTTCTCGCCGACCGGGGCGATGACCCGGAAGACGATCGTGTTGGGATCAATTTGCGTATTGGCCCACGAAAAATCGACCTGGTTTTCTCCCTTCACCAGTGGCACCACCCGCTCTTCTTCCACGAGCGTGGCCGCCGCATTGTCGAGTTGAATCTCCACCCGCTCCCGGACAGGCAAAGTTATCAGCTTTACGCGGGCCAAGGCGGCGTCTGGATAGGCAAACAGGCCGGCGAGCGATCCGCCAGCGACCGCAGCGGAAAACAGCATCTTCTGGAGAGGCAACGACTTACGCATAACAAACTCCGGTGAAAAAAGCGGCGGCGCGGGCGGAAGGGCCGCGAAAAGCCTGAGCAAACATACGTTTGTCTGGAATGTAAGACGGGGGAGGCCGCCGAGTCGTTTCGGGCCGAAAAAAAATCTTCGCGGGTGATCCCCAGCGGGCTCGGGTGGAGCGAGTTCCCCTGCGACCAAAAAACCCATTCGTCCAGGAATTGACTTATGTTCACATCATGTAATAATGCGTACAGTCATCAGGTCTTACCCTCGCGAAAGGAGATTCACCCATGCTTTCCGCATTTCCCGTCAGCCGCACACCGCCTCGAAACCCCCGCCGGTCGCGTGCGCCCTTGCGGATTTACTCGCCGCCCGCCGCGGTTTGTCCTCCACAGCCGACAGAGGAGACAACCACGCCTCGCACCGGCGAGCTCCAGCCGATTGGCCAGTTGCTGCCGCAGGTGCTGGCGCGGTATTTGTCGTTGAATACGGAGGAGTAGGTCGCTTGGAGTTGGTGAAGCTCGTAGGAGACGTAGCGTCTGTAACAGTCGTGAGGCTCCCCTTTTAGGGACGCCTTTGACCTCAGTCCGCTGGCTGATGACCTATAGTTTTGCGGCAGCGCTTTGCTTGCTTCGCAAGACTTTTGCGGCCTGCACTTTCCTCTCCGCCGAGAGTCATCATGCTCAAGCCGATTTTGATAGCCGTCTTCATTAGCGTCGTGATCCTGGGGGAATGCGCCGTCGCGTACCTGCTCATCCCCAGCACGTCCGACCTGGAAGGCTGGGCGAAGAAGAAACAGGCGGAGCATGCCACCGCTGACGAGCACGCCACGCCCGGCGAGCACGGCCAAGAGGGGAAAGAAGAGCACCAAAACGAGCACTCCGCCGAACATGACGCGGAAGTGGAGCTCGGCAAGTTCAATGTCATCGTTCATAAGCCGGTGGAAAACCTGACGATGCGGATCAACTTCCACCTGATCGGCACCGTGCCGGAAAAGGAGCACCTTGAGTTCGAGGAGCTCTACACCAAATGTGAGCACCGCCTGCGGGACCAGATCATCTTTGAGATCCGCAAATCCGACGTGGCGGACCTTTCCGACCCCGGTTTGGCCTTGCTCAAAAGGAAGATTTTGGCGAAAAGTAACGAGCTGCTGGGGAAGCCCATGCTGCGGACCATCGTGTTCAGCGACTTCGCCTTCATCGAGCAGTAGCTGCTAGCGTTGGTGGGATGGCGTCTTCGCCGTCCTGTTTTCGCCTTTCGCCCCGGAACGGATTCCATGGCTGAGCCGAGTAAGCTCAACACCGACGAAATCGAAAATCTGCTCCGCGAAGCGCAGGCAGCAGCGGGCATTGCGGACCCGCTTCCTCCCGCAGGCAGGCCGCCGCCGAATGCCGGCGGGCCGGCAGTTGCTGCCGCGGCAGAGCATGAGGGGACCGTTGCAGCTGCCACTCGGGCGCGGCCTGCATTGCATGCGGCCGAACCCAGCCCCGCCGATTTCGTCGGCGACGACATCAATTACCTGCTAGCCCAGGCTGAGCAGGCCATCGCGTCCGTCGACCAGCCGGTGGATCCCGCCGTCAGCGGCATTTCGCCTTTTGCATTGCGGGACTTCAGCGGCGCTCCGGCCTCGGGCGAAAAGGCGACCATTGAACTGCTCAAGGACGTCGATCTCGAAGTGCGGATTGAGCTCGGGCGCACGCAGATGTACCTGGAGGACGTCCTGAAGCTCCGTCGCGGAGCGGTGGTTCCGCTGGAGAAACTGGCGGGCGATCCGGTGGACATTTTCGTGAACGGCCGGCTGATCGCGCGGGGAGAAGTTCTCGTGATGAACGACAACTTCTGCATCCGCGTGGCCGAGCTGCTGGCGGGCGATGATTTTAAATAAAGTACTCATCACGCTCCGCGTGATGTCCTCGCGCGGAGCGTGAGGAATACCAATGGACAGCATGGATGCTCCCTCGCCTCTTTATCCTGATTCTCCTCCTCGCCACCGCGGCGGGTAACGCCGCCGCGCAGGAAGCGCAGCGGTCGAGCGCCTACGGACCGCCGACGCGTCGCGTCATCGAGCCCGCAGCGTTCGCGGATGAAGCTGGCGAACCCAAGGAAGCTCAGCGCTCTGCCTCCCTTCGCCTCGCTCCGCGCAAAGAGCCGTCATCCAAAGCGCTAAGTCACCCCGTTCCTTCCAGCTCGGAAAAAGTCATTACCGTTGTGGGAAGTTTGGGAATCGTCCTGGGCCTGTTCGTTGTCCTCGTATGGTTCTCTCGCCGGTTCGCCCCTGCGGGAACCGCGGCGTTGCCCAAAGAGGCGGTGGAATTGTTGGGACGCACTTCGTTGGGCGGCACGCATCAGATGCAACTCGTTCGCGTCGGAACGAAGCTGCTGCTGGTGGCTTTGTCGTCGCAAGGAGCGCGGACACTGACCGAAATCACGTCCGCCGCCGAAGTCGAGCGACTCAGCGACATCTGCCGTCGCCAGAAGCCGGACAGCGCGACAGCATCATTCCGCAGCCTGGTGGACCAAATCGGAGGCGAACGAACCACGAACACGTTTGTCGATAGCAATCGCCGCGCTCCCGCCGCAGCCACGGCAACCACCCGCACCCGAGCCACCTCCAGGGCCTAGAGTCATGCAGTTTCGCCCACAAACCACCGGCTGGAAATGGCTCGCCTGCGCAATCTTGGCGCTGACCGCGTTCTTGCCGCCGCAGGCGGCTGGGCAAGCAGGCGGTCGTTCGAATGCTTCTCCCGGCGTCAGCGTCGTTCCCCCCAGCCCGCCATCACCACCCACAAATGACGCCGTTACCGAAATTCTCAAGGGCGGTCCGGAGGAGTGGACCAGCCCGGAGCGGCTTAGCTCATCGCTGCAGATACTGTTGTTGCTCACCGTCCTCAGCCTGGCACCGGCCGTGCTCCTGATGACCACGAGCTTTGTCCGCATCATTGTCGTACTGGGCTTGCTTAAGCAGGCGCTCGGCACACAGCAACTGCCGCCAAGCCAGGTCCTCACCACGCTGGCGCTGTTTATGACGCTCCTCGTGATGACGCCGACCTGGACCGAGGTCTACAGCGAAAGCATTGGCCCCTACACGAAAGGGGAAATCGCCTCGCCCGAAGAAGCTTTCAACGCCGGCGTCCTCCCCATCAAACGGTTCATGAGCCGGCAGATTGACCTGGCCGGAAACTCGGGCGACGTGTGGCTGTTCTTCGACTATTTGCCCGAAGAGCAACGGCAGAAAGTCCCGGAGACCTACGACGAAGTCCCGCTCCAGGCGCTCCTCCCCGCCTTCATGCTCAGCGAGCTCAAGATTGCCTTCCTGATCGGTTTTCAGATTTATCTCCCGTTTCTGATTCTCGACATTGTCGTTTCCAGCGTCACCATTTCCATGGGCATGATGATGCTGCCGCCGGTGATGATTTCGCTCCCCCTCAAGCTCCTGCTATTCGTCCTTGTCGACGGCTGGAACCTCGTCGTCGGCATGTTGCTCGCCAGCTTCGGCGCGCCACCTTGAGATATTGCCTTTCCTTCGGCCTCCGCTTTCCGCTCTCCGACTTCCGCTTTCGCCTATGGAACCCAGCGACGCCATCTCCCTGACGCAGCAAGCCATCACGACCGCGCTGCTGCTCGGCGCGCCGCTGCTGCTGGTTGGTATGGCGGTCGGCCTGCTCATCGGCCTGGCGCAGGCTTTGACGCAAGTCCAGGATCAAACGGTCGCCTTCGTTCCCAAAATCGTCGCCATGTTCATCGCGCTCCTTCTTTGCCTTCCCTGGATGACGCAGAAAATGATCGAGTACTCGGAGCTGTTGATTACGAACATTCCGAAAACGATATCAGGAGGCTGATGGAAATGACGAAATTCGAATGGCGAATGGCGAATGAAAGACTCGTCATTCGCCATTCGGAATTCGTCATTCGGATTTCCCCATGTCCCTCCTCCTCACCACCTACCTCAGCCAGTTCCTGGTCTTCGTGCTGGTGCTGACGCGCGTGGGATCGCTCCTCATGACGCTGCCGGTGCTGGGGTCGAATTCCATTCCGTTGCAAGTTCGGGCGCTGCTCGCCGTCGCCATTTCGCTGCTCATCACGCCGCTTCACTGGGGACTTTCCATTCCGCCGCCGGGTAACCTGCTTGACCTAGGTCTGCTCGTGGCCCGCGAAGCGGTGCTGGGGTTGGCTCTGGGCGGGGCGGTGATGATTTTGCTTTCCGGGATGCAGATGGCCGGGCAGGTCATCAGCCAGATGAGCGGCATGTCCCTGGCCGACGTGGTGAACCCGACGTTTGAAACCACCGTCCCGATCTTCTCGAACCTGCTCGAAATGCTGGCCCTCTCGATCTTCTTCCTGATGGGAGGACACCGCGAAGTGATGGACGCCCTGCTCGGCTCTTTCGAATGGATGCCCCCCGGCTCAGGTCACCTCCCCAGCGACCTTTCCACCGCTCTTTCTGCCGTCGCCTCCCACAGTTTCGAAACGGGCATCCGGGCATCCGCCCCGGTGATGGTTTCGCTGCTGCTCGCCATCCTCATCATCGCCCTCATCAGCCGCACGCTGCCGCAACTGAATTCCCTGGCCATCGGCCTGAACCTCAACGCCCTCATCGCCCCCGCCATCCTCGCATTCTCCCTCGGCTCGGCCGCCTGGGTATTCCAGCAAGAAGCGACGGGCATTGTCGATGGCATCTGCGACGTGTTTCTCTCGGCCCCAGTCCCCAGCCCCTAGCCCCCACCCCCGGCCCTCATGGCGGAAGAATTCGGCGACAAGACGCACGAAGCAACCGCCCATCGCCGCCAACAGGCGCGCGAGGAAGGGCAGATCGTCAAAAGCCAGGACCTGGCATCCGCCGCTTTGCTCGTCGCAGCCGTGTTGATTCTCGGCTACTTCGGCAGCTCGATGGCGGAAAGTATCGGCCGCGTGACGCAGGAGCACCTCGGCGGCGAGGCCTGGCTTCGTCTCGACCGCCAGGACCTCGCCAACCGCAGTCTTCAACTCACCTGGGAGCTCGCCAAATCGCTGGTCCCGGTGCTCGGCCTCGTCATGCTCGCCGGCATCCTCGTCCACATGGGGCAAGTGGGCTTCCTTTTTCTGCCGCAGAAACTCGCACTCGATATCCAGCGGGTCAATCCCCTCTCCAACGCCTCGCGCATCTTCTCGATGACCGGGGCGGTGCACCTGGGCTTTGGCCTGCTCAAGGTCTGCGTGGTCTGCGTCGTGGCGGCGTGGAGTCTGTGGGGGGAGCGCGGCCGGCTGACGGTTTTGATGGACCAGTCTTCGGGAGAGATCGCCGCGTACCTCTTCTCCGTCCTGTTCTGGACCTGTTTGAAAATCGGCGCGGCCCTGCTCGTGCTGGCTCTCTTCGACTACGGCTTTCTCTGGTGGAAGCAGGAAACCGACCTGCGAATGACCACGCAGGAAATGCGCGAGGAGCTCAAAACCCAGCAAGGGGATCCGCAAATCGCCGCCCGCCGCAAAGCCGTCCAGCGGCAGCTCGTGATGGGCCGGCTGTCGAGCACGGTCCCCAAGGCGGACGTCGTGGTGACCAACCCGACGGAGCTGGCTGTCGCCTTGCAATACGACCCCGAGAAAATGGCCGCCCCCATCGTCATCGCCAAAGGGGCCGGCGTCCTGGCCCAGCGAATCCGCCGCCTGGCTCTGGAAAGCGGCATCCCCATCGTCGAGCGCAAAGAGCTGGCCCGTGCCCTCTATCAGCACGTCGACATCAACCACCCCGTCCCCGCCGAGCAATACGCTGCCGTCGCCGAAGTCGTCAAATACGTCTACCAGCTCAAGGGCAAGCCGCTGCCGGGGGCGCGAGCGGCAGCATAGGTTGCATCCTTGTAGGATGGGCTTCCTAGCCCGTCCTCGCACGGTTCTGGACGACCTGGGAAGGCCGTCCTACGATGGTGGTTTCTTGGACCACATCCTCGAATCTGAAAAGCGACTGACATGAAGCTGGCAGGCAAATCGGCACTGGTAACGGGAGGCGGCAGCGGGATTGGGCTGGGAATTGCCCAGGCGTTGGCGGCCGAAGGCTGCCTGGTGGCAATTGCCGGCCGCCGCGGTGAAGTTCTCCGCGAAGCAGCCGCGGCTTGGATTGGTAAGCCGCCGATGCTGACGCATGAGGTGGACGTGGCGGACCGGGAGAGCGTTAAGAAGCTCTTCGCCTGGCAGGAGAAGGAGCTCGGCCCGCTCGATTTTCTCGTCAACTCCGCCGGCATCAACATCAAGACCCGCAGCATGGCCGCGATGACCCCCGAGCAGTGGGACCACGTCATCCAGGTCAACGCCACCGGCGTCTACAACTGCATGTACTTCGCCCTGCCGCAGATGCGGAAGAAAAAAGACGGCGTGATTGTCAACATCTCTTCCACCTCTGGCAAACGGGCCGGGGCCCTCGGCGGCATCGCCTACAACGCCAGCAAGTTCGCGGTCACCGCCCTGGGCATCGCCGCCGGCAGCGAGGAAATCCCCAACGGCATTCGCATCACGAACGTCTATCCCGGCGAAGTGAACACCCCCATTCTCGAACACCGCCCCGCCCCGGTCAGCGACGAACGCAAAGCCAAAATGCTCCTCCCCGAAGACGTCGCCCAGCTCGTCCTCGCCATCGTGCAGCTTCATCCCCGGGCCCATGTGCCGGAGATTGTGATTAAGCCGCTAGTGCAGGAATGGATGTAGGGGGAATGACGAAATTCGAATTCCGAATCGCGAATTTGAAAACACCTTCTCCCACTTCCTCCATTCGTCATTCGCCATTCGAATTTCGCCATTCGGAGAACAGCCCATCATGACCTCCCGCGCCGCTACTGAATACAGATACGAAAAGCTCACCTGGCCCGAAATCAACGACGCCGTGGACCTCGGCAAGGTCTGCGTCCTCCCTTGCGGAGCCGTCGAGCAGCATGGGCACCATCTGCCGCTGGACGTGGACCTGGTTTGCCCCGGCGGCATCGCCAAGGGTACCGGACTGGAAATCCCCGAGAAGATGCTGGTGCTCCCCATCGTCGCCTACGGCTATACCGGGCATGTGATGGACTTTCCGGGGACGATCAATAACGACTTCGAGCACTTCATCCATCACGTGCTCGACATCACCAAGTCCCTGGCTTACCACGGCTTCAAGAAAATCATCCTGCTCAACGGCCACGGCTCGAACATGCCGAACCTGGACCTGGTGGCCCGCCGCACGAACCTGGAGACCGACGCCGAGTGCGTCTGCACGGCGTGGTGGAACCTGCTGACCGTAGACAAGGATTTTCTGCCGAGCTGGCGGGAGAGCAAGTTCCCCGGCGGCTGTGCCCATGCCTGCGAGCTCGAGACTTCGCTCTATCTCTATCTGGACGGCGACAACGTCCGCAAAGACCTCATCAAGAGCGGCGACATCAGCTTCCATGAGGACCAGAGCCCCTTCATGTGGGTTGACCTCTTCGGCGCTGGCCCTTCCACCGTCATCTCCTGGACCAGCAGCTACAGCGAAACCGGCGTGCTCGGGGAAGCCGAGCTTGCCACCGCGGAAAAGGGCCGCCGCGCTTATGAAGAAGCGGTCAAGCAGCTTGTCCGCTTCATCACCTGGTGGAAGGAACGCCCCAAAGACCAGCGCCGCGACCGCCACCGCAAGCCGCCCACGATGCCCATTCCGTGGGGCCAGCGGCCGGTCCAGTAGCCGTCCGTCAGCACAGCTCGCTGGTTTGTAAGCAAATTGCGTGGCAAAAGAAGCTCCCTTTTTTCCGCGAATGCGTATAAACACCAGGAGAGAGATGAACCATCGCGCCGCTCTGGCGGGCAAGCCTCGGCGCGAGGGCAATGCGCAATACAATAAGGATTGAGCCATGAAGGTATACGTTCAGCATTTTTTCAGCACAGCGGTTGCCGTGCTCATTTCGGGCCTGGTGGTTTCCGACCCCATTTTGGCCGCTCCGCGCGGCGGCGGCGGGAATGGTGGCGGCCGCGGCGGGGGTGGAATGGGCGGAGGAGGAGGGCGCGCGGGAGGTGGCGGCGGCGGTGTGAGCCGGGGTGGCGGACTTTCTGGCGGCGGAGTGAGCCGCGGGGGAGGCATTTCCTCCGGCGGTTTTTCCGGCGGCGGAAACCGCGGCGGCATTTCGGGGGGCGGAATCTCCGGCGGCGGAATGTCCCGGGGCTCATCAGCGCCGGCGATCCGCAGCCAGCCGGGCATTTCCCGGGGCGGACTCTCCGCTCCCGCGGTTCGCAATCTTGCCCCGAGCATCAGCTCCAGGGGGGGCGCGGGAATACGGAGTAATTCGCTCCCCTCGATTGGCGCTGGTGGCGCTGCCAACCTCGGCAATCGTAATCTTTCCAGCTCCGGCGCAAACGCCGCGGTTCGCAGTGCGATTGGCGGCAATCGCGGCGGGACGGCGGTGGGGCGCGGGGGCACGGTCGGGGCAAACGCTTTGGGCAATGCTTCGGCCACGACCCGCCTTCCTGCCCTCGGCAACAGTCTCAACCGAAATCTCGGTTCCTCCAACTTCGTCAACAGGAACTTCGGCTCTGCCGCCGGCATCGGCGCGGGGAACAGAGGTCTCCAAGGGGCCGGGAATTTGGACCTGCGAAATGGTGTGCGGGGGAATGCCAATCTCGGCGCTCGGGGGGGCCTGGCCAACTTCACCAGTTCCGACTTTTCCTACCGCAACCAAAACTCGCTCGGCGGTTTCAACAATCTCGCTTTCAATCGCCCTAACAACTACTGGAACAACAACTCCTATTTCTTCGGCAACAACTCGCCGTTTGGCTCGTACTGCTTCAACCGCCCGCTCTATGGGTACGGCGGATATGGACTGGGTGGATTCGGGTACGGCGGGTTTGGCTACGGTGGATTCGGCTACGGCGGATACGGCGGATGTGGTTACTATCCCTACCGCTTTGGATATCGATGCAATCCTGTGCTTGGTTTGCTCGGCCTCGGCTGGGGATACGGGCTTGGCGGTTACGGGCCGGGCTGCTGGTACGGCGGATATGGAGGTTTAGGCTACGGCGGGTATGGCTATGGCAATTTTGGCTATGGCTACAGCCCCGTCTCGACGTACTATGACTACTCCACGCTGCCGCTCGTCGCTACGGCGGCGACCACGGTGCAAAGCGTTGATGCCTCGACCGTCGCTGCCGATGACACGGCCGACGCCCTCGATTTCGCCGGCCAGGGAGAGGCCGACTTCAAAGCCGGCAAATACAAGGAAGCAGTGCGGGCCTTCCGCCATGCCTTGGTGGACGACCCGACCAACGGGGCATACGTGATGCTCCTCGGCCAGGCACTCTTTGCCAGCGGCCAGTACGACGAAGCCGCCGGCGCTACGCAGCAGGCGACCACCATGCTGCCGCCGGACAAGTGGGGCACCGTCATCGGCAATTACAAGGAGCTTTACGGCAGCCTCCAGGACTATACCGACCAGCTGCGGGCCATCGAAAAAGCCCGCGACGAAAGGCCGGATGATCTCGCCCTCCGATTTCTCCTCGGCTGGCACTACGGTTATTTGGGCTATCCCAAGCAAGCCGTTCGCGAGCTGAATAAGACCCTGGAGTTGGCTCCCAAGGACGAAGTCGCCAAGAAGGTGCGGGACGCCATGGCCGAGAAGCTCCCCAAGTCCGACCTTCCCGTCGCTCCGCCTGTTGAAAAGCCCGCGCCGCCGGATGTGAAGGGAACGGAGACGTAACAGCAATTGGAGGCGACGGTTGCAAAGCACGGCCCCACATGATGGTCTACAATGGGCGACTCTCACGAGTCGCCCATGCTTCATCTTCTCTCCAAAGACCGCATCATCGCCCCTGCCGGGTTCAACCGGTGGAAGGTACCGCCGGCATCGATTGCCATCCATCTCTGCATCGGGTCGGTGTATGCCTGGAGCAACTTCAACCCGCCGCTGATGAAGGTGCAGGGGGTGGTGGCCAGCAGCGCCGGGGACTGGAGCCTGCCGGAAGTAGCCTGGACCTTCACCATCGCGATTGTCTGCCTGGGTCTGTCTGCGGCGTTCGCGGGAAAGTGGCTGGAACGAGTGGGTCCGCGGATGGTGGGAACTGTGGCGGCTGCTTGTTGGGGCGGTGGCTTTCTGGTCGGTGGCCTGGGAATCTGGCTGCATCAACTCTGGCTGCTTTATTTGGGTTACGGCGTGATCGGCGGCTGCGGGCTGGGGCTGGGATATGTGTCGCCGGTAAGCACGCTGATCAAGTGGTTCCCCGACCGCCGCGGCATGGCGGCTGGGATGGCCATCATGGGATTTGGCGGCGGGGCGATTGTGGGGGCTCCGCTCAAGGACGCCTTGATTGCCAACTTCTATCGCGAGCCCGTGTATGTCGGAACGAGCGAGTCCGTGCGGACCGATGTGGATGCCAGCGGCCAGAAGGTGGCCATTGTCGAGGGCGTAAAGCGGCCCGTCGTTGTCATCTCCGAGCAGGAAGGAAAAAAACTCCCCCGACCCGCGGCTGCCGGCGTGTATCTGGTGGGGACCGGCAGCACCGGAGTCGCCGAAACCTTTGTTGTTCTCGGACTGGCCTATTTTCTGGTGATGGTCCTGGCCGCATTCTCCTATCGCCTCCCCGCTCCCGATTGGCGGCCGGCGGGCTGGAATCCGCCGACCGAGCAAGCGGCGAAGCCGGGGCTGATTTCGCGGCACACGGTTGGCGTGAACGAAGCGATGAAGACACCGCAGTTCTGGCTGCTCTGGGTCGTACTCTGCTTCAATGTCACGGCCGGCATCGGCGTGCTCGGCGTGGCCAAAACGATGCTCAGCGAGATTTTTGGCCCCACGCTGCCGAAGATTGTCACCCCCGGATTTGCAACGACCTTCGTGCTGATGATCAGCGTCTTCAACATGCTGGGACGCTTCTGCTGGTCGTCCTTGTCGGACTACGTCGGCCGCCAGCGAACCTATGCGATTTACTTCCTGCTCGGCATTCCGCTGTACTTGTCGATCCCGTACTTCGCTCAACGCGAAAGCGTCGCTCCCTCGACGTTCTGGCTGGTCGCGTTCTATGCCGTTTCGATGCTGATCTTCAGCATGTACGGCGGCGGCTTCGCGACGATTCCCGCCTACCTGGCCGATTTGTTCGGCACCAAATACGTCGGCGGCATCCACGGCCGGCTGCTGACCGCCTGGAGCACCGCCGGGGTTATCGGCCCGGGGGTCATCACCACGCTGCGGGAGCGCTCGCTGCGGCCGGCAATCCAGCAGGTTGCCGCCCAGGTCGACCCTCAGACATTCGCCGAAAAATTCGGCGCGCCCCTCAGCCAGCTTGAAAAGCTTGTGGCGGCCAAGACCGTCACTTTGCCCAAGCTGATGGAAATTGCTCCTCCGGACGCCATCGACCCCTCCGCGACCCTGTATAACTCCACCATGTACGCGATGGCCGTACTGCTGCTGATTGCTTTGGTGGCCAACACGCTGGTCCGGCCGGTGGACCCGCGGCATCACGAACAACCGGGAACTTAGCCCATGCGAAACTACTTGATCTGCTCCATGCTGGTTGTCTCCGTCTCCGCGCTCGGACAGGAGCCCGACTACGACCGCCTCCGCATCGGCGAAGCCGGCGGCAAAATCATTGTCCCCACCAACCAGGTGCTCTCGCCCGCAGGAAAGCAAATCGCCTTCAGCGGCCGGCCGACGGACCTGGCCTTGAGCCCCGATGGCAAGTGGCTGGGAGTCCTCGACCGCAACCATGTGGCAATTATCAATCCCGAGACGGGCGAAGTCGCCAGCCGCGTCAGCCACGGCAGCGGCAGCTATGCTGGGATTCTCTTCACCGCGGACAGCAAACGGCTCTTGGCGTCGAGCAACAAAGGGACGATCGGCGTTTTCGAGGTGAGCGAGGACGGCAAGCTCAAGGCAGGCAAGCCAATTGCCCTTCCTCTCAACAAGAACGCCCGCGGCGAGAACCTGGCCAATAGCGAAACCGGCCCGCAATCCCCAAACAAATCCGCAAATCCTCCCGGAGCCGACGCGAAGAATGCTCTTCCGGTCGGCCTGGTGCTGGATGCGGACGGCAAGACGCTGTGGGCCGTGCTCAACCTTCGCAGCACGCTCGCGCAGATTGATTTGGCGGAAGGCAAAGTCCTGCGGGAGATTCCGGTCGGGAACGCCCCCTACGGCGTCGCACTCGTGGGCGGCAAGGCCTACGTCAGCAACTGGGCCGGCCGTCATCCCGGAGCAAAGGATCCCACCGGCCCGAGCGGCTCTGGGACTCCCGTCCGCGTGGACCCGAAACGGAACATTGCTTCCGAGGGTTCCGTTTCCGTCGTCGATTTGAAGGCCGGCAAAGAGCTGAAGCAGATTCTCGTTGGCCTGCATCCCTGTGCGATTGCAGCCACGCCTGATGGGAAGCATGTCATCGTCGCCAATGCCAACAGCGATACCCTTTCCGTCATCGCCACGGAGAAGGATGCGGTCGTCGAGACGATCTCGACCCGCCCGGCGGAAAAACTCCTTTTCGGCAGCAGCCCCAATGCGCTGGCGATCAGCAGCGACGGCAAGGCCATCTTCGTTTCCAACGGCACCAACAATGCCGTTGCCCTGATCGAATTCTCCCCCGGAAAAAGCCTCCTCCTGGGGTGCATTCCCACCGGCTGGTATCCGGCGGGACTCGTGCTCGATGAGAAGCGCAAGAGCCTCTACGTCGCCAACATTAAAGGGACCGGCTCTCGCAACGTCGATTGGAAGGGGAGTCGCAAGGTCAACGGCAAGGTCGTTTCCGGCTTCAACTCACACGACCATTCGGGAACCGTCTCCCTGATCCCGCTGCCGAAAGATGCCGACGAGATCCAAAAACACATGCTGACAGTCCTTGCCAACAACCGGCACACGGAATCCATCAGCGCCCTCGCTCCGCCGCGAAAAGACGTGAAACCCCGCCCCGTCCCCGAGCGTCACGGCGAGCCGTCGGTCTTCAAGCATGTGCTGTATATCATCAAGGAGAATCGGACGTACGACCAGGTCTTTGGGGACATCGAGCGCGGCGAAGGAGACCCGGACCTGTGCATTTATGGCCGCGAGGTGACGCCGAACCACCACAAGCTGGTGGACGAGTTCGTCCTGCTGGACAACTTCTATTGCAGCGGCGTGCTCTCTGCCGACGGCCACCAGTGGACCAACGAAGCCTACGTCACCAGCTACCTCGAAAAGGCCTTCGGCGGTTTTCCGCGGAGCTATCCGTACTGGGGAGGCGACGCCATGGCCTACGCCAGCAGCGGCTTCATCTGGGACAACGTGCTGGAGCACAAAAAGACCCTGCGGGTTTACGGCGAATTCGTCGAGGCGACCATCAAATGGAAGGACGGCCGCAAGGGGCGGCCGAATTTCATGGAGTGTTACCGCGACTTCGTGGACAAGAAGAACGAAATCGACATCAAGGCCACAGCGGCCATCAAGACGCTGGAGCCTTACCTCTGTCCCACCGCCATCGGCTTTCCCAGCGTCGTGCCCGACGTTCATCGGGCAGACCAGTTCATCCGCGAGTTGAAGGATTTTGAGGCCAAGGGGGAGCTGCCGAATTTCATGATCATGCTGCTCCCCAACGACCACACATCGGGGACCCGGCCGGACACTCCTATTCCCGCCGCGTGCGTCGCGGATAACGACCTGGCCCTGGGGCAGATCGTGGAAGCCGTCAGCCACAGCAAATTCTGGAAGGACACCTGCATCTTCGTGGTCCAGGACGACCCGCAAGCCGGCTTCGACCATGTTGACGGGCACCGCACGGTGGCCTTCGCGATCAGCCCGTACACGCGGCGAAAGGCCCTCGACAGCACCAACTACAACCAGACCAGCATGGTCCGCACGATGGAGCTGATTCTCGGCCTGCCGCCGATGAACCAGCTCGACGCCTCGGCCACCCCCATGGCGAGCTGCTTCACGGACACCGCCGACTTCACGCCCTACAAATCGGTCCCAAACATCGTCCCGCTCGACCAATTGAATCCAAAACTCTCGGACATCCGAAACCCCGCGCAGCGGCACTGGGCCGAAGTCTCGCTTACGCTCCCCCTCGACGACGTGGACGAAGCCGACGAGAACACCCTCAACCGCATCCTCTGGCACGCCGCCCGCGGACGCGACGACACCTATCCCGCTTGGGCGGTGCTAGAGGAAGAGGAGGACGAAGATGAATAGGTAGGACGGAGCTTTGCTCCGTCCCACGAAGATCTGCTACCGCAGCCGATGCTCGTAGAGTCGGGAATAATGCGCGGCACACTGTTCGTGAAGCTGCCCCAAGTGTATCGGAATCGGTTCCAGTTTGGGCTGATAGGGGCGAAAGCCGGTCGACTTCTCGACTTCGCCATACCAGTGGCGGGCCCAGATGCCGTCCGTGGCCCGAGGGCCGGGGGGCCAGGCGAGCATCGATTCCTGGAAATCGACACCCAGCGCGTCGCAGAGCAGGCCGAGCATGCGGCGGGGGTTGCTCAGAACGTCCACTGAATCCAAGACCGGCGGCGTCACCGAATGGCGGTTGCGGACCCACTCGAAGATTTCCGTCTGCTGGGGAAAGCCCGTGTCTTCCAGAGTTGGGGCGCTGACGATCTTGACGTACGAGGTGAGCATCTCCCGGGGGTCGCGGATCAGAAAGCAGTTCGTCACGCTCCCCAGCCACTCGCGGCTGATAGAGGGGAGCAAATGATGGGTCATGTGCTTCTGAAAGAAAATCTGCTTGCCGCCCGGAATCTCTCCCGTAAGACTGGCCACGACTTTTCGCCAATCCGTTTCGCCGCCGGCGATGATTTCGCTCGCGCCGGGATGTTCCTTGCCCGTCGCGCGCAGAAAGTGCGCATACAGCGGCTCATCGCAGACGACGGAGTCGTCGCGATTGCCCCAGGAGCGCATCATCGCCGTCGAAATGTTGCGCGGCCCCGACCACATGGCGAGACGAAGCATGGCGCTGATTATACTCGCAAGGTCGCCAGCAGGGTGCTGGCGCTACCGAAATTAACCCGCTAGACCAACTTCCCGCCGGTTCCTACCATGCAAGATTGCCGCGGTCGGTCTGGGAGGTCCGGCCGCCGCTAGATTGTTGGAGCGTGACGATGTCCGAGCGCGAACTTGATGCCGCGGGAGATGCCTCCCTCGACCAGGCGCTCGGCTATCTCAATTTCTCCTCGGGCACTTCCGACCCGCTGTTTCTGGCCCGCATCAATGCCTTGTTCGGCCGGCTGGCGAAACAGCATCCGCAAACGCCGGCCTGGCAAGGAGTTGGAAAACTCCTGAAGGAGCGGATCGAGGTCTTGAGCCAATCCGCGGCAGCGTTCAGCGACGCCGAGCAGGCCCGCGCAGTGGTCGCGCTGGTTTTTGATGAGACCCTGCCAGCCTATCGCGAATACCACCGGGATTTGTTGTTCCACCACGCGGACGTGTCGCTGTTCCGACCGTTTTTCATTGGCCGCGTCTGCGAGGCGGTGCTGCGGCAGGGGCCGCCGTGGAGCGAGAATGATCGCATTGTGCAGGGGGCTATCACGGGGCTCAACGATTTTCTCGGGCACCGGCCGGTGGCCACGCTGGAGACCCAGAAGATTGAACCGTACCGGCACGAATATGTGCGGCCCATCCCGCTGTTCGTTCGCGGAGCCGGCGTGACCTACGGCCTGGAGCATGAAGTCGTGACAGCGGCGCTAAAGCTCCTGGAAGACACCGATGCCGATTTGCTCCGCGGCGCCTGTTACAACCCCGCCAATTTAGACGAGCTTTCGGTGGACCCGCGAGCTTATGACTTTGATCATCCGGCCAACAAGCGGCCTAACTACCACTTTGGACAATGGGATCCGCACCAGATTGACAATCAGGGGCGATACCGCAGGTTTGTCGTGCAGCAAGTGACGCTGGATGCCCTCATGCACCGCCTGCAGGAAGCCCCGCAATTGGCGGCCGAGGAACTGCTGTTCGAAGCGGCAGCCGTGCTGGCGGGGACCGTCCTGATGGCGTCGGGCATCAGCGGCGAAGGCCCGGCGACGTTCGACTCCACCACCACGCTCGCCAAGCTCCTCCCGCGAATCGCCAAGTACCGCGACGAGTTTTACGAACGGCTGTTCAAGAAGACCACCGGCGAACATGCCGAGCGGCTGCGCGTGGAAGCCGCGGAGCGGCGGCAACCCTTCGGAGGAGCTCGGCAGCACCTCAACGCCCAACTCGCCCGGCGGCGGGCATCGCAATTGGAGCATGTGCATCTGGCCCGCATCTTCGCTCGCATGGGGAATGTCGAAGCGGCAGCGCGGCAGGCCAATGTCGTTCCCTGCGCCTCCGCGCGCATCCTCTGCACTGTCGATTGCTTGCTTTCGACCGGAACTCTGGCCTGCGATCGCGGTCAGCTTGAGGAAGCCGCCGGATTTCTGCCGCAGGTGATGGACCTCTTGCGGCGAGGCATCTCTTGCGGAGCGATTATCGACCCTTGGAACATCCTGGGTTTTGACGCCAACTTCAGCCTCTTCCCTGCCCTGGAAAATAGCGTGCGGGATCATCGGGCGGACGAGTTGGTCTCGCTGATGGACCGGATCCTGGCCTTCTATTCCCGCATCTGGAGCGAAGCAGCCGCGGTGGATCACAAGGAGCTCTGCAAAAGGGTCTCGCGGCAATTCAAGGAGACGGCCACCTGGTGGCAGAAGTATGCCGCCCATGAAGTTTCCAGTGTGGAGGCGGTTGATCCCTTCGTCGTTTATCGGGCCGCCGAGGGAGTGGCCCAGGCCCTCAACGTCTGGCACAAAGGGGGCGCGGCGACCGGGGATGTCGCGTTCTGGGCGCCCCATGCCGAGATGTTCGATTCGCCGAAGGCCTATGCGCTGGTCATCGATTCGCTGTTGGACCGGAAGGACTACGTCGCTTCCATGGCGCTGCTCATGCATTGGCTTTCCCAGGCGGAGTCGATTGGCCTGGAGCGCTCGGATAGCTCCTTCCACGACCTGGTGGAACGGTGGTACGGCGAAGTGACTTCGCTGAACGTCGAAGATGCCGCTTTGCCCGAGAAGGCGCTGAAGGCTTGGGACTCGGCCCGCAAATTCGTGGACTACCTCGAAGCCAACGCCGATGCCTTCTGGCAAGTTCCCAAGTTTCAACTCGGCAGCGGCAGGAACGGCAATGGCCGGGGCACCGCCCTCGAGATCGGCGAAGAAGAGAACGAAGGGCTATACGATTCGGCCTATGAGGAAGTCGTCTATCGGGACAGCACTGACGATGGCAATCAGGGCGCGGTCTGGGAAGATGAGGATGCCACGCACGACGAGCTGCTCAGCGAATCCAAGCGGGTCGCCGATCGCCTTGCGTTCCTGGCCACGGTCGCGCGGCTCTGGCGGCTGTCGGCGGTGAGCCCGATTTTGGATGCCGTGGCGCGGGATGAAATTCCCGCGACGCGGGGGGCTCGCCTGGCGGCGCTGGAGCGCTGGATTGAGCAGGCCGAGACGAACCGCACAGCGCTCGACGAGCTGCTGGCTTCGGTCCGTGACTATCGCATTCCGGCTCCTTTGCCGGACCACGATTCGCTGATCGAGTACGACCGCCGGCGCATGACCAGGGAGTCGTTGCTGGAGCGGGTTGTCAGCACCAGCGTGGAAACCACGGATGCCGGCCGGCTGCTCTCCGCGGCGGTAATGGTGCTCCGGGGCAAGACCCGCGAAGAAGCGCCGGGAAGCGATGAAGAGCAGCGGCGGTTCATCGAGGTCTTTGCCGCGCTCCTGCAAGCGGAACCCAAAAAGGTCCGCTCCGCTTGCGACGAACTTTGGAAGGCCCTCTCCGAGCAACCGCTGCTCTATGTGCCGCTCGCCAAAGGGGGCAGCCCGGCGGAGATCGTTGCCGTCCGCACCCGCCAGCATGGCATCCAGGATTTGCTCTCCTGGCTCCCGCGGCTGGGGCTGTGGGTGGAAACTTGCGAGCTCTTGGAAGTCGCCCGGCAGATGGAGAAGGACCATCCGGTCGGCGCCGGAGCGGTAACGGAATACGACGAGCTGTTTAAAATTGGCTACAAGGGAATCGTCGAAAGTCTCGTCGCGTCCGCGATGACTTGGCCCACCGACGAAGACTCGACCGAAGACCAACGCGCCGAGCCGCTGGTCGCCTGCCTGGAGCAGCTCACCGAATCGATGCTCTCCAGTTGGCTCGCCCACAGCCGCACCTTGCGGCTCTCCATCCTGGAGCGGGTGCATGAAAAGGGGGCCTGGAAACGGATGGTGGAGTTCGTCGAGCGCTACGGCGAAGAGCTGTTCACCCAGCGGTTTCTGAACCTGGGTAATATCCGGGCGATCCTGCATCAGGGGACCGGCGCCTGGCTGCAGTCATTGCAGGAAGACCCGCACGATGACGTTCCCGAGAAGCTCATCGCCGACCTGGAGACTGAGCTCACCCGCGACGAAGCCGCCGAACAACTCGCGCTCGTGCTCGAAGCCGTCGTGGAGAACTACGGCGAATATCGAGATTACAACAGCACCACCACGCAATCGGATCGTGGCGAGTTGCTTTACACTTTGCTGGATTTCCTGCGGCTGCGGACGAAGTACGACCGGGTTTGTTGGAACCTGAAGCCCGTGGTTCTGGCCCACGAGATCCTGGTCCGTCGCGGCCGGGAAGCGGCGGCTCGCGTCTGGCGGAAGGCGCTGTCCGAGCGGATTCACGACGAGGCCGACCAGTACCTTGCGAAGCTGGCCGATTTGCAAAAGAAATATGCCATGCGCATGCCGACCGTCGCCGACCGCCTGGCGGAGCGGTTCGTGCGGCCTCTCTCGATCGACCGCATCCGCGCCCTCGTCGAGCCGGCCGTCGCTCAAATCCGCTGCGGTGGCAAGCTTCCCAAGTTCGAGCTGCTGGAAGAGGAGACGGAACTTCTGACGCGCGAGCCCACGGGGGTTGGGCTCGACGTGCCGGCCTGGCTGGTGGCTTTGGAAGAAGAGGTCGAGAATGTCCTGCGCCCGATTCATGAGCGGCGGCGGGACGAAGACCTGGCGATGCTCATCCCGGCGACGATGCTCACCCTGCGGCAGGCTCGCAAGCAGCTCAAGGAATGGACCAGTCGGCAGAAGTAAACTTTATCACGAGCCAATAGTCATTTCAGCGACTTTTTGCCTGCATCGTACCGAGTGTCGGATGGTAATTAGAATTGTCAGGCGGACTGATTCGGCAATGGACGATGCGGGGATCGAATAAGCTGTGAACGAATGGAGGAGACCGCTTGCACTAGATTGGTTCGACAAATTGGAAAGGCAATCGTGTAAACGTCGAGTTTAGTCCAAGGCGGCAAAAAGTCGCGAATTAGATGCACGTTGAGCACGCCAGCCTCGTCATCAAGTGTGAATTCCAGGTCCCGCTCAGTGAAATAGAACCCAGTTATCGACGGATGCCCGCTCGACACAGACTCCAACCAATTGGCCAAACGCTCGAATTGAGTCGTCGTCATCTCCGGCGCTGTAGCGTTCCAATCGCCATCGGGCGTTTTGACCGACACTGTCACGACAAGAAATCTTCCTCGGTCAAAATCGTCGGCCGGATTGTCCTCGTTTGGCATAAGCTCCTCGTCGGGGAACTCGTATCCCACAACATTCAGCGAAAACGAGTGTCCGTCAGATGATTCCAACTGCATAAAGTGCAACTTCTTATTCGGCGAGGATCCCAATACGGCCGAAAGGACGTTCAGGGCTCCGAGTTTTCAAACAACGCTCTTTACGCAGCTAACTTATCACTTCCGCGACTCGGCGTTAACTAAGTACGTCGTATATGCCTTGGATGGAGTCTTGTCATCCATTTCCTTGCCCGTGTGAATCCAAACTCCAAACCGCAGCCGCAGCTTCTCACCGGGCTTCACTTCGACGCGGCTCTTCTCTTTGCCGGTGAAGGCATTCTGACCGAACGGATTGGCGACCATCAGGCCGTAGTCGCGGACGTGGAACCAGCTTGCGCGGAAGTTGTCGGGATGGGTCATGAGCGCGATGCCGACTTCGCGCCCGCCCATGGTGCTGCGGTAGTCGCACCACTGGGCTTGCTGTCCCCAGGCTTCCTTTTCATTTCGCTGGCCCGCGCTGGTGCGAATCTCGCCCCCCGCGTCCTTCACCCGCAGCGGCGATGCCACGCGCACCCCTAGTCCCATTTCCTCTTGATCGCCAAAGAGCAGCGGCTGGGTGGGATCGGCGGACGCAAATTCGGAGTCGAGAGTAAGCAGCAGGTTGCCGTCCTGGAGCCGCCAGGTATGCCGGCAAGTCTCGTTGGCGATCCTTTTCTCACCGCCTTGCAACGGGACCACGTACTCATTGCGAACGGAAAAGGAGATTCGATTCTCCTCGGCCTTCGGCTCGGCAAGAAACTCCACATGCCTCACGCGTCCCTTGTTCCGCCAGAAGTCGTGGCCGGAGAGGTCTCCGAAGGCGAGCCAGATGCCGGGGTGCATGTCCGCATGGTCGGCGGGCTCTCCGGCCTTCGGCGGATGGTTGCGCGTGACGGCGATTCCATCGCTGGTGAAGACATGGGCATAAAACGGCCGGGCAATCTTGTCGTCGGCAAAGACGTCGTCCCCAAAGACATAGCTCGCCACCGGCTGCTTGCCGGCGAAAACTGTCACGGAGCTTGCTGATTGCTTTGCCGTTAGTGGAGGTTCGCCACCGCTAGCGAGAGAATCCAGCGAAGCAATCACTGCCACCACTCCCGCAATAGAGGTAAGTCCAATCCGGGCCTTGTTTTGCCACTCGGCCGTCATCCATCGCATGACAATTCCCTCCCTTTGCACAATTTGCTTGACGCCGCCGGAACTAATCGCCCCGCAGCCGCGTCCAATTCCACGGTCTGAGGTATGCGCCCCGGTTGCACTCCACCTTTGCGCGGCAGGCCAGGACAGAGCGAGGCTGCTTACGACGCGGCTGATTGATTTGCACGAGGCGTGTGACCCCACCTTCGAAAGTGGCCTCCCCGGCCAGGAACAGATAATGGCAAGTGCCGACGTTTTCACTTTTCATGATACCCCAATCTCGCTGCCGCTGCCGCTGACCACTGGGGCCGGCCGCCCGTTGCACCGCATCCAGGCAGTTCGCATCCAGCAGGGGATGTCCTTGCGCACCGCGGCCCGCCAGCTAGGCACGGACGTCCGCGCCATTCGCGCCCAGGAACAAGCCAGCACCGACCTCCGCCTTTCCGACCTCTACCGCTGGCAGCAGGCCCTGGGCGTTCCCGCGGCTGAGCTGTTGGAAGAGTCCGGCGAGCCGCTCTCGCGCCCCATCGCCGAGCGGGCGAAGATGGTCCGCGTGATGAAGACCGCTGCCTCTCTGCTGGAGTCCGCGGAAAGCCCCGCCGCCCGTCGCATGGCCGAGAACTTGGTCCAGCAACTCTGCGACGTGATGCCCGAGCTCAAGGAGGTCAGCCCCTGGCACACCGTCGGACAGCGCCGCAGCCTGGACGAGATGGGCCGTGCCGCCGAGCAGGTGATCGATGACAGCTCGATGTTCGGGAATGAGGCGTTTGACTAGGGTGACGCCCGGTTGCAATTGGCTTGAGACAAGGTGCTAATAGTCAGCGCGCTCATACGTGCTGAATCTTTGCCTTGGGCCAAATTGTTTCAGGAGTCCGCCCTATGTCTCGCTCCACGACTCGCCGCACTTTCTTGCAAGTCGCTTCCACCTCGCTGACCTGCGCGACTGCCTTTTCTTCGCTTGCGGGTTCGCCTTCCTTCGGCGGTGCTCCTAGCGACAAAGTCCGTGTCGGCCTGATTGGTTGCGGCGGCCGCGGGCTGCACGATGCGGAATTGTTTCAGAACAGCCCCAACGTGGAGGTTGCCTACGCCTGCGACCCCGATGAAGGGCGACTGGCGATTGCGGCCAAGAAGTTCAACGTGCCGAGCAAGGGCGTCATCTCCGACATGCGGAAGATGCTCGACGACAAATCGCTGGACGCCGTCATTGTCACGACCCCCGATCACTGGCACTCCCCGGCTTCCATCCTGGCCTGCGAAGCGGGCAAGCACGTCTATGTCGAAAAACCCATTTCGCACAACATCCGCGAAAGCCGCCTCTTGGTCGAGGCTGCCGCCAAGAACAAGGTGCAGGTCCAGCATGGCACGCAGAGCCGCAGCACGCAGATGATGATCGAGGCCGTCAAGCTGCTCCGCGAGGGGATTATCGGCACGGTGCTGGTCGCCAAGTGCTGGAACATCCAGCGCCGCGGCAGCATCGGCCGTGGACAGGATACCTCGCCGCCGGCTGGCTTTGATTACGACTCCTGGGTCGGACCGGCCACGATGGTTCCTTACCGCACCAACCGCGTCCACAACCGCTGGACCTGGTGGTATCACTTCGGCACCGGCGACATGGGGAACGACGGCGTCCACGACCTGGACATCGCCCGCTGGGGCCTGGGCGTCGAGACGCACCCCTCGACCATCGCCGCCCTGGGGGGCAAGTTCTTCTTCGACGACGACCAGCAGTTCCCCGACACGCAATACTGCGTGTTCGAATGGCCCGGCAACGGCAAAGTCGGCCAGAAGAAGCAGCTCATCTTCGAACAGCGCGACTGGTCGCCTTACGTGCAGGAAGGTTTTGAAAACGCCTGCGCCTTCTACGGCACCAAGGGGATGATGCTGCTCGGCAAAACCGGC
>JBPCKT010000008.1:0-24234 GCA_051004015.1 Pirellulaceae bacterium
CTTTTTCGTTTGGCTCCCCTCTTCGGTGTGCCCAAAAGACCCCCCCGGAGGCTGGGACTCCAGCGGCAGCACCTGCGAAGGTTGACCCCTCGAAGATGAGTGTGGCCGACGTTCTCGCGGCTGCTCGTGGCAAAGGGGGCGGCGCTGCTGCGGCCGCGCCCGCCGCACCGGCGGCGAAGGCAACCGCCAAAGCCGCGCCGGAACCAGTCGAGGAAGCACCCGCCGAAGAGGCCGGCCCGGAGGAACCTGTCGCGGAGGAAGCATCGGCCGGTGGCATCAAATCCAAAAAGGACGCCTTCAAAACCGTGGACGAGATTGTGGCTTACTGCCGCAAGGTGGATGCGAAGTAATTTGCCAGCCGGTTCGAGCCGCCAGGAGGGAACAGTCTCATGGATGCGCCTGCAAAAGACAGCTCGGCTCCGCCGAAGAAGAAGCGGAGCCTCGCCAGGCTGTTTGGAATTTCGTTTCTGGCATTGGTGGTGATTGGACTTGTCGCCGCCATCGTCATCCGCAACAAGAATCAGGCGGATAAGCGGCGCAACCTGGAAGACACCGTCCTGCAGGAGCTCAAACAGCCGCACAAGATAGCTCTCGATGCCATCGCCGCGGATAGCGGAGCAAAAGCGGCGCTGGGCGACGACATTCACGACGCTGGGGGGCTCGGGCGCGATGGAGCGGGTGAGCTCGACGGCACTGGCACCGTAATTCACTTTGACGTGGCCGGCAGCAAACAGAAGGGACGAGTGACCGCTCCCACGGCGCTCCAACAAGGCGCTTGGCAAATCACCGGTGAAATTGAAATCAAATTGACCGACGGAAAAACAATCAAAGTCGCCAGGCCCAGCGACAAACCTCCGGATATCGACCTGGGATTCTAGTTCCGACCTCCCGCGGAGAAGATCATGCCCCACGTCGATTCTCCGCAAAGCCAGGTCCGCTTCGCCGCCAGCCGCGCCGACATCACGCCGCCACTCGGCATCTACTGGCGAATGTGGGGCGCCGCCACGCACGACCACGCCATCGGCGTCCATCGCCCGCTGACCGCCACCGCCGCCATCTTTGAGCCGCTGTCGTTTGCGGACGCAGGAGGCATAAAGGACCGAGTGGCGCTCGTGAGCCTGGACCATTGCCTGCTGGGGAAAGAAGAAGCGGAATTGGTCATTTCGGCCATCTGCAAACGCTGCTCCGTCACTCCGTCGCAGGTGCTGCTGACGTTCACGCACACGCATTCCGCGGGCCTCATGAGCCTGGACCGCGCCAATTTTCCCGGCGGCGAGCTGATTCTTCCTTACCTACGAAAACTCGCGGACACCTGTGCCGAGCTGGTCGAAAAGGCAATCGCCCAAGCGGCGCCGGCCGTCATTGCCTATGGCGTCGGCCGCTGCGACCTTGCTCAGCACCGGGACTTCTGGGATGAAGAAAACAAGCTCTTCGTTTGCGGCTACAACCCGGAGGGACGCGCGGACGACACTGTGCTAACCGCCCGGATAACGAACGCCGCCGGCAAAACTTGCGGCACGCTCGTCAACTACGCCTGCCATCCCACGACGCTGGCGTGGGAAAATCGGCTCATCAGTCCGGACTACATCGGCGCGATGCGCGAGACCATCGAAGGCGCGACCGGCGGAGCGCCCTGCATCTTTCTGCAAGGAGCTTCCGGCGAGCTTGGCCCCAAAGAGGGCTACGTTGGAGACGTGAGTGTGGCCGAAAGGAATGGCCGCCAACTGGGTCTCGCCGCTCTCAGCGCGCTGCAGGGTCTCGCTCTTCCGCTGACGAGGTTTGAGTATCAGGGCCCCGTAATCTCCGGCGCGACGCTCGGGGATTGGCGGCACAAGCGAGTACCGCCCGAGCGCGAGGCTGAGATTGGCGCCTGGCGGAGGATGAGCGACACGCTTGCCAGTCCCTATCGCCCGGACCTTCCCACCCGCGAAGGAACCGAGGAGCTCCTGGCCAAGTATACGGCCGACGAAGAGCTGGCCCAAAGGTCCGGCGGCCAGGCCGCCGCCCGCGATGCCCGCGCGCTGGTCGAGCGGCAGACGCGGATGCTCCGCCGCCTGTCGCAGCTACCCGAAGGGACCACGTATCCGTTTGACCTGCAAGTCTGGAGGATGGGGGATGCGGTATGGGTCGCCGTTCCCGGGGAGCACTACAGCTACTTGCAAACCAACCTGCGGGCCCGCTTCCCCGGCCGGATCATCGTCGTCATCACGCTCACCGGCGGCTGGGGGCCAAGCTACGTGCCGACAAGGGAGACCTATGGCAAAGGTCTTTACCAGGAATCCATCGCCGTTCTATCGCCAGGCTCGCTGGAAAAAATCGCCGACGAGCTCGCCAGCCGGATTGCGACGATTGTTTCCTGAAGCATCCATCGCATGAAAATCACCGCCATCGAAACGCTGGTCTGCCACGCCCGCATGCGGAACTGGGTATTCGTCAAAGTCCTGACCGATCAGCCCGGCTTACACGGCTGGGGGGAAGCGACCCTGGAGTGGCACACCCGCGGCGTCGTCGGGACGATCCAGGACTTGGCGGAGCTGGTGGTCGGCGAAGACCCAACGCGGCCGGAGCATGTCTGGCAGATGATGTATCGCCAGCACTTCTGGCATGGCAACGGCATCATTCGGGCGACGGCGATTGCCGGCATCGACATTGCCCTGTGGGACATCGTCGGCAAGGTCTTGAACGTGCCGTGCAGCAAGCTGTGGGGTGGGCCCGTCCGCGATTATGTTCGCACTTACTCGCATCTCGGCGGCGGGCGGATGGAGGACTTTTACGAGACGCCGGTCGATAACGCCAAACGTTTTGCCGACCTTGCTCGCCAGGCCGTCGCCGACGGCTACACCGCGTTCAAGAGCATGGCGGTCCCCTCCACTATGCCCATCGAAGGCCAAAAGCCCATTCGCGCTGCTGCGGCGGCGGTGGAAGCGATGCGGGAAGCGGTCGGCGAAGACATCGACATCATGGTCGATTGCCACGCCCGCCCGTCCCCCGCGATGGGGCTAAAATTCGGCCAGGCCTTGGAGCCATACCACCTCTACTTTTTCGAGGAGCCCTGCTGGCCGGAGAGCATCGAGGGGCTGGCCATGATTAACCGGGCTCTCACTACTCCCGTCGCCACCGGCGAGCGGATGACCCACCTCGCCCAGTTCCGGGATCTCTTCGCCGCCCGCGGCTGTGAAATCTGCCAGCTCGACTTGACCCATTGCGGCGGCTTCACCGAGGCCCGCCGCATTGCCGCCTTGGCCGAGGCCCACCGCATTGCCCTCGCTCCGCACAACCCGCAGGGCCCGGTCAGCACCGCCGCCTCGTTGGAGTTCGGCTTCTCGCAGCCCAGCTACATCATCTGCGAGACCGTGCACAACGACGTTCCCTGGCGGCAGGACGTGGTGCGGGAAGGCTTCACCATCGAGACAGCCGGCCGCATCGTTCGCCCCAACACGCGGCCGGGCCTGGGAATCGAAATCAATGAGGCCGAAGTCAAGAAACACCCGTTTGAACAGGAAGTCCTGCAACGGGTTTACCACCCGGATGGGAGCGTGGGGGATTGGTAAGACGGGGCGCGAGGGGGTGACGCCTACGCTGAGCTCACTGTTTCAGGCGCCGGCAGTGCCGAGAGCAGGAGCTGCTCGAAGGAGAGAAAGACATCTGTGCTCGTAAGAATGCCAACTAGTTCAACGCCGTCGACGACGGGCAGACTGTTGATGCCGACATTGACCATCTGCTCGATCGCTTCCGCGAGGGGAGTGGTTGGGCTCACGGTGATCAAGTCAGTGCTCATCAGGTCGGCGACGGTGACATCCTTGAGGTCGTCAGGCTCCAGCGGTCCATTGCTGCCGAAATAAGGAATGACATCCCGGTCGCTAACGACTCCCGCCAGCCGGCCACTGTCCGTGACGAGGAAGTGGCGGAACTTTTTCTTGTGAAAGAACTGCACAAGTTGTTGGGCGGGGCAGTCGGTGGTCACGGTAAACGGGTCGGGAGTCATGACCGTTCCCACCGTAATCTTCGGAATAAGCCCGCTGCGGCCTGCCCCGGTGAACACTCCGCGCAGGAAGATCCGTTTCAGTTCCGACCGGCTCATAACCCCTCGACTTTGTGCGATGGAGAGAAATGCCCTCTCACGAACGACATGTTCGCGTCCGCAACCATACCTTACGAATGGATCAAAAGGAGAAAAAATCCAATTCCAATCTTTCCGCTGCTCGATGCTACTCGCTGCGAGACACATTGGCGCTCTTGGCTGGAGGCGATTTGTCCGCGGGAGTCGTCGGCTGTGAAGTAGGGGGATTTTGCCAGCGGCGGTAGAGGTCCAGACCGAAGCGGGCGCCCAGGCCGAGAGAGAGGCCGAGGGCGACGATGATGATGCGAGTGCGCAAAGTTACGGCTTCTTGAGAGTGGTCAGGAATTCGACGACGTCGACCAGGTTCTTCGCCGTGACGCTCTTTTGCAAGTCCGCGGGCATCAGCGAGACCGGCTGCTTTTTCATGGCGGTGATTTCGTCGCGCGGAATCTTGCGGATGATGGCCTCCGCCGTCTTCACGCTCACCTCCTGCTCGGTGTCGCTGACCAGGATGCCGGACAGGCTGGTGCCGTCCTCGAGCAGGAGGAGATGAGTCTCGTAGTTGTGGCTGATGCCGGCGCTGGGGTCGAGGATGGAAACGTAGAGCGCCTCCTTAGAAAGCTTGCTGCCGATTTCCGAAAGGTCGGGGCCGACTTCCTTTCCTTCCCCTTGCACCTTGTGGCATTTGGCGCAGGTGCCGACCGTCATATAGACCTTCCGCCCTTCTTCAGCGCTCCCCGATTGCTTTACTAGCTCGGCGACCGGCGGCAGCGGCTGGGCATCGGCCGTCGCGGGAAGCTGGAGATATTTGGCGGCCGCCGCCTTCACGGCGGCATCGCTGGAAGTGAGCAGGGCGTTGGCGGCGGAGAAGCGGAGGTCCGCGGGGAGCTTCTCCGCCTGCACTAAGGAGAGCAATTCCTTTTGCCCGGCCAAATTCCGGCCCAGTGCCATTACCGTCGCTGCCCGCAGGCCGACACTCCTTTCCGACGTTACCAGCGGCAACAGCAACGCATTTGTATTGGGATCGCCGAGCAATCCGAGTGCCGCGGCCAGTTTCGCCGACTTCGCTTCGTCCTTATCGGCGAGTCCCTTTGCCAGGGAATCTCGCAGCCCCAACTTCATCAGCAGCCGCACCGCCTCCACGCCGAGCGTCCCCTCCGCATCTTCCACCGCCAGCCGCACCAAATCATCCTTGGCCTCCTTGAGCTGAAACTTCCCCACGATGCTCAGAAACTCGTCCGTTCCCTTCTTCGTCTGCAAATACCGCAGAACGGATGTCTTGGCGTCGTCTGACAGCTGCGGATTTTCCAGCCGTAGCAGTGCCTTGACGCGGCGGGCGTCCTTGGCACGGGTGGCTTCGTCGGCTTCGTCCGCACCAAGTGCAAACGGAACGAAAATGACGAAGACCAGAACTAAGGGGGACAAACGTAGCATGCCAATCCAATTCTGATAGCAATTAACGAGAATTCAGGCCAGTCGCCGCCGCCGACATGCCGCCATATACGTGGATTCCAAATCTACGGGAACAAAAAAGTCCGGCCCGATCCCCAGTGGGACTTGCGGCAGCGGTCTGCCCACGGCCAACTCCATGGGCCAGAGGTCGAGCTCGTCGCGCTCTCCGCGGCGAACTGGTTGGTAGGAAACCGCATAAAGACTTGCCTGTTCCACATCCGTCTGATGGGCGTGTCCTTGCATTTCAAGTAATTCACGGTGCAAATTAGCCATCCGACTCGTGACAACATCGATAATCACAAGCCCAACGCCGGAAGCGAGCAGGCTGGCGCACTTAGCGACAAAAGTCCGTCGCGTTTCCGCCCGGTCCTTGTTGACAGGACTCACTAATTCGATAGCGGCCACCAGTGTTGGTCCTCCCTCGCGATCGAATACGAGAACTTCCGTTCCCTCGAAAATCATGCGGGGCAGAGTGATCGATGGAGCAGGGGGTGTCCATGTCTTCTTAGGTGCGACGGTCGATATGGCGCCGCCACCAGACGATTCAAACGTCGCAACATCGACTTCCACTCGCGCTGCGGGATGCATCTGCTCTTCCGCAAAATATCCTTCCGGCAGCCAGCGCTCATTGAGCGCATCGGCAATCGCGCTCGCCCAGGTGGTATGGAACGATTCCCAGTGCCGCTGGGTGGAGAGCGGTGGGCGAAAGTGGTCGAGAAGCGGCATTAAACCATTCTACTCCGCGAGGCTCTTCAGGGCAGCTTCCTTTTCGGCGCCGGTCAGGAAGTCGAAAGCCCGCAGATAGCGCGGCTGATCGGCTTCCTTGGTGGCGGGATCTTTGAGAATCTTCGCCAGCAGCGCCGGCGTCGCCTTTGCCCGGCTGCGCCAGATGATGTCGCGGCCGGCGGGGGTGGTGAAAGCGCTCTCACCAGCTTGCTTGAGATACTCGGCCAGGTACGTGTCCCACTGTTTGTCGGCGGCGATGCCAAGGGCTTCCAAATACCAGCGGTCCTTGCCGTCGTGCTGAGCCGCGAGTTGTGCCCAGAGTGCCGGCGCTTGCGGCGACTTGCTGTGCCGCAGGGCGATTGCGAGTTCGCGGCGGACTTCGGGGGCGGAGTCTTTGACAAGCTGCGCGACTTTGGCGAGTTCCATCTTTCGCTCGCGAGCGATGCGGATGCCGACGATGCGGACTTCAGGATTCTTATCGACCAAGGCAATATCGACTGCTTCTTCCGCTTCGCCAGGGAGCTTCGCGAGGACAAACAGGGCACGTGCTTTACTGCGAGGGTCCTTTGTATGCTCCGCGTGTTCCTCAATGGGATGATGAGCTTTGTCGCCCATTGCAACCAGGGCCGTGAAGGCCTGATAACGCGTTTCCAGGTTGGGACTGTCGAGCGCCGCCAGCGCTCCCGAAGGGGTCGAGAGATCGAGTTTGGCCGTTTTGTAGGCGGACGAGCCCTTGGGAAAGACGCGGAAGATCCGCCCCTTGTCCACTTCCTGCTGATTGTGGCCGCCGACGCCCGGGTCATACCAGTCGCTGACGAACAGCGAGCCGTCGGGGGCAATGCAGACGTCGGAAGGGCGGAACCAATTGTCCCGCTTTCCTTCCAGAATGTTGACGATTTCCGCGGAGTAACCCGCGCCGCTCTTCTTGGTGACGTAGGACCGCACAATGTTCGGTCCGGCGTCGCAATGGATGACGCTATTGGAAAATGGCGAGCCGAGCAGTGTGCTTTCGTTAAAGATGATTCCCGTCGGAGAGCCCGCACCGGTCAGAATCAGGTTCGGCACCACGCCGGGATCGTTCAAGTGCCAGTGGCGATCCGGAATTTCTTTCTCCCAGTTCTCGCGCTGCTGTTGCCAGCCCGCGCCGGTGAACTCGTCCTTATAGCCATAGTTGCCGAACTCCATCACGAAGTTGATGCGGACTCCCTTGTTGCCATCGTCGTCATTATCGGATTGCCACAAGTTGCCGAAGGAATCCACCGCCACTTCCCAGTTGTTGCGGAAATTCCAGCCCAGAGTTTCAAGCGCGCTGCCGTCCGGGTTGCAGCGGAAGACCATCCCTTCCTGATACGGCTTGCGGGCGGCGGTGACTTCGTTGCCGGCCAGGTCCACGATGGGCTTGCTGGTCTTATCCTTGATCTGATTGCCGGAGTTGCCGAAGTTGAAGTACAGCTTGCCGTCCGGGCCGAAGACGAAGGCGTGGATGCCGTGATCGTGCTGCGTGCCGGAGATGCCCGTGAAGAGCGTCTCCTTCTTGTCGGACTTCAGGTCGCCGTTTTCGTCGGTGAAAATCTGCACTTTGTCGTTCGCGGAGACAATGACGCGGTTGCCAAGAACGCAAATGCCGTGAACCGAGTCGATGTCCCGCCCCTGATAAAAGACGGTCGTCTTGTCCGCCTTGCCGTCCTGGTTGGCATCTTCGAGCACCAGGATGCGGTCCCCTTCCGGCCGGCTGCCGTTGAACTTGCGGTAGTTCTTCACTTCGGCGGCCCAGACGCGGCCCAGGTGGTCGATATCGATGTTGGTGATGTTGGAAATTTGCGGCTCGCTGGAGAAGAGGGTGGCCTCCAGGCCATCGGCAATGTCCAACCCAGCCACGGCGTCGGCCGCATCGCGGGAGACGTCGTTCGCCCCAGCCACAGACGACGCAATCGCCGGCGGCTTCTGCGTGTAAACGAAGAACTGCACGCTGGAGCCGCAGCCCTGATCGGTGCCGCCGTTGTCGAGGCCGCCGCGGGCTTTGAACTTCGTAAAGCCTTCCGGCAGGTCGAAGGCGATCACCGAGTTGGCGTGCGTCCCGATCCCATATTCCACGGACTTGCTGTTGACTTTGAGCGCCCCGCCGGTGCAATTCTTGTTGGCGGTAACCTGGCCAAACTGACTGCTGGCGGACTTCCATTTCAGCTCCGTCAGCTTCTTCTCGCCCTTGGGGCCGATCAGCCGCGGCTCGCACCAGTCGCTCCAATCGCAGCCAAAGCCGTCGCCGCCGTCGGTGACAACGAGGTAAAGCTCCTTCGCGCCAGTGATGTCGGCTTCAATTTCGATGGCATGGCCCGCGGTGCGAGGATCGATCATCTTTCCCGCAAAGACGGGCTTGGGTCCCGATGATGATCCCTGCTTCGGCTTATCGGCAGCGGGCTTTTTTTCCGTCTTATCCCCACTCTCGTCTGCCGGCAGATTCTTCTGCTTGATAATCGCCTCTCGGTTGAAGCCCGCGGGCACGGGATAATCCTGGTTCGCTTCCAGCGCCTTCATAGTCACAGCCGGGCTCTCCACACCGTTCTTCGGCACTTCGCCATGAGCGGACCACACGATGGCATTGAGCATGACCTTGCGGAAGTTCGGATCTCCCCAGTTCCAGTGATCGTGCCCGCCAGTGAAGCCAAAGCCGCGTCCGCCGCCGGCCCTTTCCGCTGCCCAAGCCATGTGCTGGGGGTTGCCCTTGGCCACGTCCTCGCGGACCGCCGGGTTGCCGCTATGCGGGCCATCCGGCCGGCTGAGGGTGTCCTTCGGCGGCAAGGCGGTGAGGATGGGCGTCACTCCCTTCATCTCCGGCCTAAAACGCATGTGATAGTACCACTCGTCGTTGATTTCAAACGGCTTCACGCCCCGGCTAATGGGATGGTCGGGGAACTTTTCGTACTTGGCAGTCCAGTGCGGATTGACCGACCAGTTCATTTCAAAGTAGCCGCCGATCCAGTCCAGGAACTTTTCACCGGGCTTCCCCTTTTCCACTTCCACACCGTAGTGGATGCAAACGATGCCGACCCCTTTTTTGGCCAACGCATCGACTTCGTCCAAATGTGGCACCACCATGTGCCCGCCACCGCCGTCGCAGTACATGATGATGCAATCAGCACCATCAAAGATGCTCGTATCTTTCGGCCAGCCGTTCAGCGCGACTTCCGTCTGATACTCCGGCATCGCGGTCTTGAGCTCCTTGGCCAGCAGCAGGCAGCCCGCGTTGTGCTCATGCGCGCCGTAGCCGTGGCTGGGCTTGCCGGCGACGAAGACGATTTTCTTGCCCTTCTTCGCCTGGTCGGCTCCGCCGCCTGCTCCGTTCTTCTCTTCCTTTTTCTCTTCCTTTTTCGAATCGCCGAGCTTCTTGATCCGGATGTTCTTGAATTGCACGGTCATCGGCGGGCCGGCATGGAGTTGCAGGGCGAGCAGCCCTTCCGCGCGGCGGCCCTTCGGATCATTGTCCACCAGATCGACCGTGGTGATCCCGTTGAGCTTCTGCACCAGGTGGTTGCCATCGGCGATGATGACGTAGTCATTCCAGTCCTCTTTCTTCAGCGAATCGACGATCTGCTTCTCCTCCGCCGTCTTGCCAATGACCTTCGGCTTGCCGTCGTCTCCGACCTCGACCTTCTCGCCCCGCTTCGCCAGCACTTTGCGCCCTCTTTCTTCATAAAGCGTTCCCGCCCAAGCCCCTCCGCCATCAAAATCCGCCTGATAGCCCTTAATGACCCACTTCTCCACCTCTTGGCTGCGGTACTGCACGCCCGAGTTGCCGCCGATAATTTTGAATTGCAGCCGCAGCTCGAAATTGCCGACTTCGCCCTTCCGCCAGACGATAAACGTGTTCCCCTTGGTCGGTTTCTCAGCGGTGGTTTGGCCGGTGATCGCGCCATCCTTCACGCTCCAAAACTCGGGGTTGCCATCCCAGCCCTCCAGCGATTTGCCATCGAAGAGGGGCGTAAAGCCGGGCTCGTCCTCGGCCCGAGAGCCAACCGCTGGCAGGAGCGCCAGCAACACGCCGATCCAACTCAGTCGACAGGTCGTTCGTAACATCGAAAAGACTCCAGTTGCCGCCGGCCCAAAATGGTGGTCGGCAAGATTTGTGGTTTCAAGAAGCACGGTGTTTCGGAATCCAGGATTATACTTGGCGGACGGTGATATTCCACGGGTAATGACTGTGTGGAATGCAGCCGCTTCCTGGCTTGGCGTTCATTCGCTTCACTCCCCCACGAGAAGGGCCGCCAGGCTTTCAGTGAGAGGCAATTGAGTTTGGTGCTCAAAGCCAAGGAACATCGGGCTGGGATTGGCCTCGAGAAACACGTATTGGCCAGCCGGCGTCAGGCGAAAGTCGATTCCCGTCCACCGCATCTCCAGCTCACTCGCGATTTGCCGGCACGCATTTTTCACGGGAGGCGGCAGGGCGTGGACCAGCAGCTCGGGCTCTGGATCCTCGCGGTAGTCAAGTTCGCTCGTTCGGACTTCACAGGCGAGCACTCGCTTTCCAATGACGAACACCCGAATGTTGGTCCCCAGCACCTCGGTTTGCAGGGTGATGGGTGCGAGGCGGAGATGGGCGCCATTCTCCGCAGTGAGATGCTTCGCCCTCAATCGCATGGCGTGATCGCCCCCTTGCACGGGCTTCGCGATCGATACAGGATGTCGCGCCGCAAAATCGGCAGCCGCACGCGGATCGTTGGTGAGCAGGGTACTAGGTAAGGTGACGCCCAGCGAATCACGTTGGACAAGCAAGGCCACTCGGTCCAGTTGCACCGGCTTGGTTTGATGAAGCCAGTACGCATTCCACCCGTTGATCCAACGGGCCGGCAACCGAATCAGAAACGATTCAAACAGGCCGCGGGAATCGTTATGGGCGATCCACGACTGTTCTTCATCGGGAAGGTCGGCGACTCCGACTCCATGGTAAGTGCGCCAATACACCGACTTCACGTCGGCAAAGCGCAGCGTGCGGCCGTGGGGCAGGCCAACAAACCCTTCTCCCAGCGGCTCGATGGTGAGTGTCAAGTCGCCGGGAAACCAACGGCTATCGAGCAATTCGACGTCGTGCCCGCCGCGCCGCAAATGTTCATGCATGTGCACCGCATGTTCGTCGTCCTCGCCCCCCAGAATCAGGATCGTTTCGGCACGCATTTAGCACTTTGGATGGAGTTGCAATCAGTCCGAAAAATAACTCTAGAAAATCCAGGAACTTGCAAATGATGCGCCACCCGTTTCTGCATGGCATTATCTCAGCGAAAGCCGCTGCATACCCAGAAGTCCCTTCACCACAATTGGGGACGGGAGTCACTGCGCCGCTCTCGAGGCGGACTTTCTTTGGGCTCGCATCGGCGGCCGCGGCTGGTCTTTCAACGCTCATACTTGGCCGTTCCAGTCCGGCACAAGCACCTGGAGCTCGCAGCTATCCCGAAGGAGGCGGCCCCGTCACCACGCGAGCGGAGGGCGAAGCAAGGGATGAGTACCGCGGCGATGGTTCCGTCACGACGCAAGCGGTGGGTGAAGAAGGGGGTGGCGGATACGGCGGCGGAGGACGTGTCACGACGCAAGCCGAAGGGGAAGAAGGGGGAGGTTGGAGCGGCGGCGGTCGCGTCACCACGCAGGCGGTAGGTGAAGAAGGGGGCTACTATCGCGGTTGGCGTTATCGTCGCTATCCCGGACGCTATTACTACGCACCTCGCAATCGTCAATATTATCCGCCCCGGCGGTACACAACCTATGCTGTTGGAGAGGAAGGAGGGGGCTACTACTACCGCTAAGCGGCTTTAGTCGTACAGGGCGGTGATCGGACGTCCCTGGGTGATGACAAAAGGCCGGCCGAAGGCGTCGGCGTAGGTGCCATGGGGGTCGATTCCCAGGGCGCTGAACATGGTGGCGGCAACGTCCCAGGGGCCATAACGCTCGGACGTTGGCTCGCCGCCGAGCCGGTCGGACGAGCCGACGATCGAGCCACGTTTGACTCTGGCGCCGGCCATCACCAAGGAGTAAACCGTGGCCCAATGCTTCCGACCCGGAGTCGCGCCGGCGAATTTCTTTTCGAGAGCAATCCGCGGAGCGCGGCCGAACTCTCCCATGCAGACGACCAGCGTCTGCTCCAGCAGGCCCCGCTGGTCGAGGTCTTCAATCAAAGCCGAAAAGCTCTCGTCAAACCGCGGCAGCAGATGGTTCTGCAGGGCGTCAAAAATGTCGTTATGGGTATCCCAGCCGCAAACGTCGGTGTCACCGGGATCCTTGTCCTGCCCGCGGTTGGAATGGTTCCAGATGACGTTGATGTACGGCACGCCGGCTTCGACCAGTCGCCGGGCGAGGAGCAATGCCTGGCCGGAGCGGTGGCGGCCGTACCGGTCGCGCACGGTCGAAGCTTCGGCGTCCAGGTTGAACGCTTCGCGGGCCTGGCGTGACGCGAGCATCTGATAGGCCTGTCCGTAAAGCCGGCTCATGTCGAGAGCCCGATCGTTTTTCGACAGCATCTCGAGCGAGTTATCCAGCGACTGCTTGAGTGCCAGTCGGCTGGACATGCGAACGGTGGGAACTTCCTCCGTCAGTTCCATTCCCGGAATCGCCCCCGCCGATTCCGCCACGTTGCCGACGACGAGCGGCTCATAAGCTCTGCCGAGCAGTCCCGCGTATTGTCCGGGAGAAGGAATGAACGGAACAAGCGCCGGGGCATTGAGATGCACGGCATCCGCCAGCCGGCCTCCTTTGCTCAATCGGCGAAGAATCGCGCCATAGGTGGGCGCGTCATTCGCCGTGATCGGCGGATTTCCCGAGCGGCGGGCATGATAGTGCCCCGTCAGCGCCAGATACACCGCGGAGCCATGATCCAAATCCTCGTGGGACATGCTTCGGACGACGGTGAATTTGTCCGCCACCTTGGCAATCCGGGGCATGTGCTCGCTGAACTGTACTCCCGGCACGGCCGTCGCAATGGGGCGGAAAGCACCCCGCACATCCAGCGGAGCATCCGGCTTGGGGTCCCACATGTCGAGCTGACTCTGGCCGCCGTTGCAGAAGACCAGGATGACCGATTTGGCCTGGCCGAATCCAGGCGGCTTATCGGACGCTGGCTCCGCCCTGGCCAGTTTGCCCGCCAGGCTGAGCAGCCCCAGTCCCCCCAGGCGCAGCCACTCCCGCCGGGCCAGCCGACCGGATTTCAAGCGCTGTTCGTGGACGAACCGAAGCATGAAGGTCATTCTACTTTCGCCGCCCGTAGTTCCCAAGCAGTACCGCTGGTCCCCGATAATTTGACTTCCCCAGGGCCGCACCGCTAGATTGCGCGGATCGCCTCCTCTCACAAGAAGCTACCCATGCCACGATGGATTGCCCTCTTTCGCGGGATCAACGTGGGGGGAAACAACCTCCTGCCGATGAAAGAGCTGGCCCGCGATCTCGAAGCGTTGAAACTGAAGAACGTCCGCACCTACATCCAAAGCGGCAACGTGGTCTTCGATTCAGGCGAAAAGAACGCCCAGGCCGTGGCAAAGAAGATCACTAGGCGGATCGAACAAGAGCATGGCTTCGGACCCCAAGTTCTGCTCCTCAGCCCCGAAGAGCTAAAAAGCGCCATCCAGGCGAATCCGTTTCGTCAGGCAGTTTCGGACCCGAGATCACTCCACTTCTTCTTTCTCGAAAAACCCGCGACAAAGGCCAACATCCAATCGCTCGACAAGGCCAAGGCCCCCACGGAAACCTACGTGCTGAAAGGCTGCGTGTTCTTCCTGCATGCGCCCGAGGGAATCGGACGTTCCAAACTGGCGGCCACGGCAGAAAGACACCTGGGAGTCGCGGTGACCGCCCGCAACTATCGGACTGTTGAGAAAATTGCGGAGATGGCGGCACAGATCTGATTGACACTGCGATTCGGATGCGAAGATATATCGTTTGAATGAAGCTGACCGCAAGAGAGCATAATTCGGCCCGTAGGAATTGAGCAGCACAATAGGTGGTTGTCAGGAAAGACGAAATGTCCGTCTCGTCGTTACGAACCGCAGTATTGCCGCAATTCTTCCCCGCCTACTGGCTGCAGGATGCGCCCGAGATGGTCTTTACTGACTTCCCCTCGCGCATACGAATCGGGTACGTCCTGCGGGAGCCCGGAATGTATCGATTCGTATCGCGCGAGGAGGTCCGTGAATCCCGACTCACTATGGCGGAGCTTCACGAGGCGGCACTAGAAAACTTGGGGGAATTGCCTTCTCCAAAGCTCGCTGTGGCAAAAACGCCGGGTGGACACGAAGCATGGCTCGTTGATGACGTTGACAACTTCACTGCGGCAAGGATTCTGCTGCCACATGTTCAGGCGGAATTTCGCAAAGAGCTTGGCGAGCCTTTTTTTGTCGCGATTCCATGTCGCGATTGGTTCTTCTGCTGGAGTACCCAGCAGGCGACGGAGTGGCAAGCCAAGAACCGAGCTGAAGCGGCAAACATATTTCTCTCAGACGACTACAACCTAACTCCCGATATCTTCAGCTTCTCAGGCGGCGAATTCTCGCTGTGCCTAGGGCAAATGCCTGAAGAGTTGCTCGGCGAGGGCTAAGTAACGGGTGGAAACCCAAGAAGAAGCAACGCAATCTGGAGGGCCACGAGTTGCAGGACCATAAGCGGAAACCACCACACAACGGCGTTGAGAATTGCGACTGCCTTCCAGCGAAGTGTTACCGGAAAGCAGGCTGCAGAGACCACGCAACCGAGTAGTGAGCCAAGAAATAGCGGTTCCATCGGCACGCCCATGGCAAGCGAAGTACGCGACAAGATCGTGTCTCCTTTTGGTGCATCCAAGAATGGTGGTCCGGGATACGCCTTGCCAGCGAAAACACCGAAGGAAGGGAGCAGGAAGAAAACTAGCCAACCCGTCACGGCTGCGCAGCTTAACCATTTGCTGCTCTTCCCTTGAACGTGTGGAACGAGCGGGTCGCTTGGCGATTCGTAGGGGTTCTCGCTCACGGCAGGCTCCGCAGTCTCAATCCCCAAACCGCTTCAGCTCCTGTCCGTTCTCCACGGATCGAACGATGCCGCCGTAACAACCGGCGAAGATCGAGTTGCTGTCCGGCAGGAACGTGAACCGCGTGGGGTTTCTCTCCGGCCGGAGCAGGTCCTGGTCGCTCCGCGGATAAAAGGTCCGCAGGGCTCCCTTTTCAAACGTATACCGATGCAGCTCCTGCGCGGTGCGGGCGTCCCAAATAATCACATCCCCATTCTCCTGGCAGCCGCCGGCGAGATAGCGGCCGTCGGGGGACAGGAGGGGAAGCACGTGGCCCTTGATGCCCGTTTGCAAGCGGGTGCGAACCTCCAGCGACGGTAGATTCCAGAGGACGACGTTGCCGCCGTCATGGCCGCTGGCGATGGTGGTTCCGTCACTTGCCACGGCGAGTCCATAGAACGGGTCATCCAGCCGCCGCGATTCGCTAACGGTGGTTCCCTTGGCAATGTCGCAGAGCTTGACGCTGTATTGCCCTTCTGACTTAACGATGCCGCACAGCAAGTTGGCATCTCCCGCGAAGGCCACGGCCAGACTTCCACCCAGCGGCTTGATCTGAGTCTCTTTCGTCCAGTCGTTGAGGGCATAGACGACGCAGCGACTGCGGCTGAGGACGGCGAGGGCCCGGCCATCGGGAGAGAAATCAAAGGCCTGGCAGCGGTCGAGGACTTTCACCGTTTTGCCGGTGGTGACGTCCCACAGGCGGACTTCGTTCAGGGTAATGCCGTCGCTGGTGACATAAATTCGGGAAGCGGCGAGCAGCGCGCCGTCAATCGAAAACGCCAGCTTGGTGATGTCGCCAAATGTCTCCGCCCGCCAGAGCCGTTTGCCGCTCTCCATGTCCCAAACCGCGACGACGCCGCACTTGCGGACATCGGGATGCGGACGGGGGGGAAACGTGTCGTCCGACATCCCCGAACAGGCCGTGGCCACGATGGTGCCGCTGGGAGAAACGGCAACGCACTGCGGGTCCCGCTTGGGAACGAACGGAGCGGCAGGGGCCAAGGAATGACCCAGCGTCAGCAGAGCAGCCAGGACTAGGAACGTGCGACGAAGCATCCCTTTAAGCATACTCGAAGGCCGGTTCTCCGACGAACGGTTATACTTCGTTCTGCAACCTGAAACCCGCAATCTGCAATTGGAATTCCCATGTCCCCCGACGACATCTGCCCCCGCCCGCAATCCCTGCCGCCACTGGCGACAACTCCGCATTCTCCGCCGATTTATGCCGCCTCGGTCTGGGAGTGCGAGAGTCCGCAGCAGGCGGATGACATGCTGGGGGGAAAAATTCCCGGCTATGTCTACCAGCGGGATGGCCATCCCAATGCCGATTTGCTGGCGGCCAAATGCCGCGAGCTGCATGGGGCGGAGCGGGCGGCGATTACGGCTTCGGGAATGGCGGCGCTCTCCGTGCCGCTGCTGGCGCTCTTGAAATCCGGAGACCACGTCATCCTCGGCAGCAAGTTGTATGGAAAAACGCAAGTGCTGTTCCGAGATGAAGGAGCCAGGCTGGGCATTCAGACCAGCATTGTGGACACGTGCGACCTGGCCGCGACGAAAGCGGCGCTCCAGCCGCAGACCAGGCTGCTGGTGGCCGAGACGATTGCCAATCCGCTGTTGCAGGTTGCCGATATCGCCGCCCTGGCGGATATCGCTCACGCCGGCGGCGCGAAACTGCTCATCGATAACACCTTCGCCTCGCCCATCGTCTGCCGTCCGCTCGACCTGGGAGCGGACCTGGTGATGGAGAGTCTGACCAAGACGCTGAACGGACACAGCGACGTGATTCTCGGCCTCATCTGCGGAAAGGAAGAGCTCTGGGGGCGCATCGGCCCTGTCATCTCCGCCTGGGGATTCTCCAGCAGCCCCTTTGATTGCTGGCTGGCGTCGCGCGGGCTCTGCACCGCGCACATGCGGATCGAACGAGGCTCGCATCACGCCCTGGTGGCAGCGGAGTTTCTAAAGTCGAGCTCCCAAGTCGGCGAGGTCTATTACCCCGGCCTGAAGGACCATCCCGACCACGGCCTGGCCACCAGGCAATTCTCGCCGGGTCTCTACGGCACGATGGTCAGCTTCACGCTCCGCGGAGGCCGAGCGGCAGCGGATGCCTTCATTCGCGGCGCGAAAGAGATTCCATTCTGTCCCTCGCTCGGCGAGCTCTCCACCACCCTCAGCCATCCGGAAACCACCAGCCACCGCGGCATGACCCCCGAACAGCGGGCCAACCTCGGCATCACCGGCGGCACGATCCGCCTTTCGGTCGGGACGGAATCGGCACAGTTCATTCGCGAAGCGCTGGCCCAAGGCTTGGCTGCCGTGAAGTAGACTCTATTGGTTCGCTCCTCGTTTGCCGTCTTGACTCTCGCGTTCCTTCGCGAGACCGGCGTTGGCTGCGGCGCCCGGACCACCCAAGTCCCAAACTTCGATGCTCCCTTTTCGCTCCTTGTCCACTCCGCCAATCACCAGCGTGGGGACTTGATTCGCGACCGCGAATTCGGTCCATTGCGCCCCTTGGCGGGGTTTGGCTGGGAGGAAGTCGGCACATTTGATTTCGTGCTTCACGGTCCCCGTCTTGGTTTCAATGAACCGGATCGATTGTCCGCCGCAGAGCACGGCGACGCTTTTGCCGTCGGGAGTGAACGCCACCGGCTTCGTCCAGGCGGCGATCGTTTGCTTCCACTCGGTGATGCCCGACAAGGCATAGGCCACGCTCACCGATGTCGAACTCGTATCCTCCTCTTTGTCAAAATGAAGCGAGCCGATCGCCACGAGTTTATTGGTCGGTGAAAACACGACCGCATGCGTGCCGCCGTTGGCCTCAATGGCAATGGTGCTGACCTTCTTGCCGGTTTGGGTATTCCAAACAATCACGCCGTTCCCGTCATCCCAACGTCCAGCACTCGCGAGCAAGTTTCCGTCCGGCGAGAAAGAGACCGCATTGGCATGGCTATGCCCGACCAGATCATGTTTGAGCCTCCCGGTTTTGACTTCCCACACCTTTAGCCGGCCGGGACCAGTGACTTTTCTGCGCGTCCGTTGGATTCCGTCAAAAACAAGAGGGACGTCATCGAACGATTCGCCGCACATGGCCAGCAGGCTGCCGTCGGGCGAGAACGCTAGCGACGTGACGCTCCCCATCGCCCGCTTGAGCGACTTGAGCTTTTCCGGGGTCTTCTTCTCCGCGAGCTTCGCCGGCTCATCGTCCAGCGACAGGCCTAAGAAGCCGGTAACGAGCGAGGTGGCATACAGTTTGACCTGACCCATCCCGGTCCCGACCGCCAACGTATTTCCATCGGGCGAAAACGCGAGCGGCCCGACCTCGAAATGAGGCAGTCCTTCGGCCGCGGCGAGGATCTCATCTTCTTCCTTGGTGGTGAGTTGCAGCGAGACGACGGTCTTTCCGTTCTCCGCGTCCAGAATTTCCACCGTTCGCTTCCAGCCATCCTTCAAGGGGAACGACGAGTTGCCGTTGGCAATGGCGATCAGCTTGCCGTCAGGCGAGACGGCGATGGCTTTGACCGTATCACCGGTTGGAAATTGATGCAGGCGTTTGGGCGCGGCGCTGGTTGCTTTCGGCTCTGACGCGGCCTTGGCATCCACGGAATCCGGGTTTGATCGAGGCACGTATGCGATTCCACTTTCCTTTGGGATTTGCGGAATCTGGCCGCGATAGTGGTCTAGCTGGAACTCCACTCCTTCCTTTTTAAACACATCCAGCTCTCTTTGCAAAAATGAAGGATTCAACTCGTCTCTCGTCGGACTTTGCGGTACGAAGAATTTCGCATCCCAATACTTCTTCCCACGATATTCAGCCTCTTCGAAGGACTCCAAACGGCAACTATGAGCCACGACCGCCACAACATTGTTGTACGTCTTGCCGTCCTTGGTGGCAGTAAATCCCGTGCCCATGATGCTGAGACCGTCAAAGCCTTTGTTCTTACGCATCATCTCGTGAGAGTGCGTTTCGGCACTCAGAAGTAGTCTGATGTGAATACCAGGCAACTTATCTGCTGTGCGAATGGTCGTGGGGCGCAGCCATAGCAGGTCCGCAAGTTCGGGCGATCCGGGATTGATGCGAGACTTTTCGTTCGTCGTCCACGCGCCGCGGATTTCGTCGTCTACGAGCCGCACCGAGATTTTGCCGAAACGGTCCTTCCCTTCCTGCCACTTGCCGTTGAAGCGCCGTTCCATTCGGGACCATTGGAGTTGGAGTTTGCCGACCTCTTTGCCAAAGGTGTCGTTGTAGGTTCCGTCGTAGGCACCGTCATCCTGTTTTTTGAGTTCGACCTGCCCCCAACCTTCTCCGGTCCATTGGCCGGAGATGTCGGGCGGGTCAGCCGACTGCCAGAGGAACATGCCGAGCAAACTAAGACCAAATGCAGCAATCATGGCAATGACTCCGAGCGAACGGCGTGAGATTGAAAAGAAACGACTCGCCTTGGATGGAGTTACAAGCGAAGCTGGCAACGGCACGGCTGCCGGTTGCTGCACATGAGCCAGACATTTTTCAAGTAGGTCGCTGACTTCCGCGGCGGATGCGAAGCGGTCCGCTGCTCGCTTGGACATCAGCCGAGCGATGATCGAACAGAGCCACTCCGGAATTTCGGGATTGATCCCGCGAATGGATGTCGGTTCATCATCCGTGATTCGCCGCATCACCCCGTAAGTCGTCTCGGCTCGGAACGGCGGACGGCCCGTACAGACTGCGTACAGAACGCTGCCGAGGCTGAAGAGGTCGCTGCGGCCGTCCACTGCTTCGCCGCGAGCCTGTTCGGGGGACATGTATTGCGGCGTGCCGGCGATCACGCCGCTGTGCGTAATGGTCGCGTCATCAACGGCTCGGGCGAGGCCGAAATCGGTAATGGTGACTCGCTCGACCCCATCTTCCAACAAAATGTTGGCGGGCTTGATATCGCGATGCACCAGTCCCTGGGCATGGGCCGCGGCCAGTCCCGCGGCAATCTGAGAGCCGATGCGCAGGACTTCCTGGAGCGAGAGCGAACCTTCTCGGTCGAGCCGCCTTTGCAACGAGGTACCGCGCACGTAAGGCATTACCAGGTATGGCAGCGATTCGTCGTTGGAAACACTATGAATCGCGATCACGTTGGGATGCAAGACAGCCGCGGCTGCTTTCGCTTCGCGGGCGAACCGCTTGCGGGCCGCTCCGCTGGTGGCCAAGTGAGGGGCCAGCACTTTTATCGCCACCGTACGATCCAGCGACTTGTCGATGGCCTTGAGCACGACTCCCATGCCACCGGCGCCCACGACGCCGGATATTTCATAACCACCGAGCCGTCCGAGCATCTGGGGATCATCCGTCGGCCCGAGCGTGGCGAGCACGTTTTGAATCTGCAGCGGCGGGCGCGTGGAATTCTGGAGTTTGTCGGGGTCCGCTGATTCGTCGATGGCGGGCACATCGAACGGGGCCGGCTTCAGCAATTTCTCTGCTTCCATCCAGGCTTCCGGCTCGGCCGCTTGCTGCTGGAGGGAGCGGCGGCAATTCTCGCACGTGTTCAAGTGCAAAGTAAACTCGCGTTCGTCTGCGTTGCTCAATGCGCCGCTCAAGAACGATTCGAGCCGATCAGGGTCGCACGCGTTGGCTTGTAAGTTCAAGTTCATGATTCCGCCTTCTCCAGTTCCCGCACCGCTTCACGCAGCCGACGCATGACGCGACTGCGGGCCGCATAGATCGTGCCCACCGGCTTACTTAGGAGGACAGCGGCTGACTCGATGCTTTGGTTTTCAACGACCGTCAGCTCAAACGCCCGCCATGTTTCAGGTTCAATATCGCGGCACACCATTTTTGCCGCCCGCAAGTACAGCTCCCGCCGATATTCCAATTCGATCAGTGCATCCGATTCCAGATCGACTCCAGGCTCTTCCATCAGCAGCTCTTGCACCGTCGAGCCTCCCGCCGCGCGGTCCCGCGGGCGCCTGCTGAGTGCATTGACGATCGCATTGCGCGCGACTCGCCGGAGCCAGTGCCGAAATCGCGCCGACTCGCTCGACTTCTCAAAGCTCCCGATGGCCGAGGCAACCGCCATCAAGACCTGCTGCGCCAGATCCTGAGCGTCCGCATCCTGCAAGCCCCGCTGCCGAGCCAAACGGCAGATCACGGGCCGATAAATCGAGGCAAACTCCTCCCACGCCTCGCGATTCGCGGGCGATCGCACCTGCACGAGCAAGCTCTCTCGAGTTTCGGGAAAGTCAGTCACCGTGTTTTCTCATCCAGTTCTCCCACAAGGCTAAACACAGCCCAGACTCCATTCTGACACAAAAACGAGAAATCCATTCGACGAGAATCGCCGCGGGGCGGTTTTTTCAAGAATCGGATTGGGGCAGACTATTGCCCTGGCGAGTGCATTCACTACGTCCGCCAAGAAAGGTAGGCCGCGAGTCCCCTCGCGAGCAGTCAGGGTGGAGGTGGCGGGCCGACGAACATTCCTTCGCCCAGCGCTTCGAGCCTGGTGTCGGAAAGGCGTTGTTGCTGGCTCGCCCGCTGCGATTCAGGAGGATTCCAGGACTACCTCAAGAAATCTTGAACAAAATGGCCGGAGGCTCTTGACGGTGCCAACCGCTGTACGTATCATTTGAACAGTATTGGTACAGATGTTCATTTTCTGCGGTTTTTTCGCACCTTTTTCAGGAGAACAGCCATGCTCACGGAACTTGCGGCCATTCGCGGACAGATGGAAATGGGAAGTGAAGCGGGAGGAGTTTCCAGCGCCGGGGCTCTTTCGGGTGGGGGCCTCATTCGGGTGGGGGATTGCCCCCCGGGTGTTGAATTAGAGGAGCGCCAATTCATCACAGACCCCTGTTTTCATCCCGTGGGGGGTGATGAATTGGGGGGGGCTGAATTCAACAGCGGAAAGCCGACAGCCGAAAGCGGGATGGCCCTACTTCTGTCCCCCGGCGGGCGGCAGATTGTCCCCACGCTGGCTGAGGAAGTTCTGCCGGAGCTTCCCCAAATCGCTCCGCTGATTCGGCGTCGCGGGCCGCGAGTGCTCACGCCGGAGGCCGTCGAGAATTTCTGCCGCTTCCTGTCGGTCGGGCTTTCCCGCCGGCAGGCGGCGGCCCGGCTCGACATCGATCCTTCCACGCTCAGCAAAGCGGCCAAGGAGGACCCGGAGCTGGCCGCCCTGATTCAGCGGGCCGAGGATGTTGCCGCCGGCGATCCCCTCCTCTGCCTCATCGCCGCCAGCCGCAAGAGTTGGCGAGCGGCCCTCAGCCTGATTCGGCACCGGCAGAACCTCCACGAGCCGACCCCCGTCGCGGAGCGGGATGAGAAGATGCGGGAGCGCGTGGACGACAAACGCCGGGAGCTCGAATACCAGCACCAGGTCGCGATCCTCGAGGACCAGGCCCGCGAACGAGAAGCCGCCCGCAAGCACGCCAAAAAGGACGCCGCCGAAGCCGCCTGGCAAGAGCGCGAGCGGCTGATGATCGCCAAGGAGCGCGCGGAGCGAGCCGAGCGGAAGAAGCGGCGGCTAGAACGCGAAGCCGCCCCCGCCGAGCTTGCCTCGGCGGAGCGAAGGTTTGAGAACCAGAAGAATCACCCATAGAATTCACGCCACCGGCGGGCTTGCCCCGCCCGAGCGATGTTTGTCAACCAGAAGAATCGCAAAGTACAATCAGAGCCATATTTGGGATTCCACAATGACCGCCCCAAAACCTCTTTACACGCGCGAGAACTCCACCTTCTCCTGCCCATTACAATGGGGACTCACCGTTTTCTGGCGATCTCCGCCCGAAAGCGACGATTGGTTCTCCGCCTTGGCCGCGGCACTGGAGCCGGATGGCATTCGTCTCCTGGGGCATCGCTTCGAGTCCCCCGAAGTCAGCCAGTTCGCGATCAGCACACCGCCGCAGGTTACGCCGGTGCTCATCGTCCAGCGTGTGAAGGGACGTTTGCAGCACGCCGTCCGCGACCGGTGGCCCAAAGCGCTGCACGGCAATTACGCCCTCCGCAGCTTTGGGAAAGTCACTCGCGCCGTCGTGGAGAACTACGTCGCTCAACAGGTGGACCATCATCCCATGGCCGATCCCCGCATTGACGAGCGGCTGCGGAGGTTTCAAATCGTCAATGGTGACGTCGATCTTTCTCAGCCGCAGCGCACTTCACAGGGGCTGTTCTGGCATAACTTGCACATCGTGCTGGTGCATCGCGAGCGCTGGATGGAGGTCCGTGAAGAAACGCTCCAAGGGATTCACGACATGATCGTCGCCGCGAGCCGCGCCAAAGGATATTTACTGTCGCGGGCCGGCATTTTGCCCGACCATGTCCACCTGGCGATTGGGTGTCCAATTGACGCTGCTCCCGTCGATGTGGCGTTGGGATTTCTGAATAATCTTGCTTTCGTGCACGGGATGCGCCCCGTTTATCAATTCGGCGGATTCATCGGAACGTTCGGCGAGTACGATAGCGGCGCGGTCAAATCGCAAACATCGCTCCGCCCGGACAAGCCGCGAGGTGGCGAATGAAGAAAAAAATGATCCGCCGTTCTGGTTTCCAAACTTCGCTCCGGCGGGGCGAGCCCGCCGGTGGCGGGGGAAAAGAACGCATCGCTGTGGCGGCAATTCGCCCCCGCCGAGCTTGCCTCGGCGGAGCGAGGGTTTGGGAACCAGAAAAGACGCAAAATAATCGCGGCTACCGGCGGGCTTGCCCTCCCGGGCCATATTTGGATTTTCGGCGGCGCGGTGCCGCGCAAACATCGCCCCGCCCGGACGAGCCGGGCGGTGGCGAATGAGTGGTGGGTATCAGCAGCGTTCTGGTTTCCAAACTTCGCTCCGGCGGGGCGAGCCCGCCGGTGGCGGGCAGGTGTGTTCGCCGGTGGCGGGCTGCTGCCTTCGCCCCCGCCGAGCTTGCCCCACCGGAGCGATGTTTGGCAACCAGAAGTACTGCAAAGTGCAATCGCGGCTACCGGCGGGCTTGTCCCGCCGGGCCATATTTGGATTTTCGGCGGCGCGGTGCCGCGCAAACATCGCT
>JBPCKT010000009.1:0-20190 GCA_051004015.1 Pirellulaceae bacterium
AGAAGGGGGGGGGGGGGTTTGTGGCGGAAGGGGGTATCGGTGGTTGCAACCCAACGACCACAAAAGCCCCCCGACCCCCTGGCGGTGCGACGTCACCGGCCAGCTTACGCAGGCCGCTCGCCGATGACTCCTGTCCCCTGACTCCTGACCCCTGCCTTCCCATGTCCACTGCCTCCGCCTCTGAGCCCGCCAATCACAACGGCGGCGTCCTGTCCGGCCTGGCCGATGCCGTCGCCGACTGGGGCGGGGTCATCCTGAATTCGCTCGTCGTCACTGGCGACCTGGCGATCTTCACCTACCGCACCTTCTCCTGGCTCTTCTGGCGGCTGCCGCGGAAAGAGACGCTACTTCCTAATTTTTATCAGGTTGGAGTGCTCAGTCTTCCGGTGATTGCGCTTACTGGCACGTTCATTGGCATGGTGCTAGCGGTGCAGGCCTTTTTTACGTTCAAGGACCTGGGGCTGGAAACGCGGCTGGGGGCGGTCATCAATATGTCGCTGGTGCGGGAGCTGGGCCCCGTCCTCGCCGCCACCATGCTGGCCGGCCGGGTCGGAGCGGCGATGGCCGCGGAGCTCGGCACGATGCGAGTCACCGAGCAGATCGACGCCCTGGACAGCATGGGAGCCGACCCCATTCATTACCTGGTGGTGCCGCGGCTGCTCGCCTGCATTTTTTTGATACCGACGCTGACCGTCATGGCGGATTTTATGGGAGTGGTGGGGGGCTATTTCTATAGCATTGCGATCTTGGACATAGACATGCACCATTACTGGACGAACAGCGAAAAGTTCGTGGACGCCTTCGACTTTTTCAGCGGCATCATCAAGAGCTTCTTCTTCGGCGGCGCGATCGCCATCGTCAGTTGCTACCGCGGCTTCCACTGCACTCCCGGCGCGGAAGGAGTCGGCCGCGCCGCCACCACCGCCTTCGTCTGGTCCTTTGTGTTGATTTTGGCAATCGACTTGTTTTTGGGGAACGTGATGTACTCGACGTATTACAAGATGTTCCCGGATGCCATCAAACATTTTTAACCACAGAGGCACAGAGGCACAGAGAGGAGGGGAGGAGATATGAGTGAGGAAATTCGGGATCCGTTGACGCATTTGGTCATTGGGGCGGCGATGGAAGTGCATCGTCACCTTGGGCCGGGATTGTTGGAGTCGGTTTATCAAACGTGCATGAAGATTGAGCTGGAGGAGCGCGGGGCGGTATTTGTCCCTCAGGCACGTCTACCACTCTTTTATAAAGGCCGCCCAACAGGGCAGGAATTCATTCTGGACTTTCACTTTCCAACTCAGCTCGTTGTCGAGATCAAAGCCGTCGAAGCCCTCGTGCCAATCTTCGAGGCCCAATTACTTACCTACCTCCGGCTCAGCCAAACTCACGTCGGTCTACTCATCAATTTCAACGTCCCTGTCCTGAAAGCCGGCATCAAACGCATGGTCCTCTAACTCAACTCCCTCCTCCCCTCCTCTCTGTGTCTCTGTGCCTCTGTGGTTAACCCCCTCCCCACCTCCGAAATCCCACTCGTCCAGGTGACCGGCCTCCACGTCACCTTCGGCCGCCAGCGGGTGCTGCGCGATATCAGCCTTTCCGTCCCCAAGGGGCAGACCGTGGCTATCGTGGGGGAGAGCGGCTGCGGGAAGACGGTGCTGATGAAGGCGATTATTGGACTCATCAAGCCGACGTCGGGCCAAATCCTGTTTGACGGCAAAGATCTCTTCAAGCTCAGCGATAAGGAGTTGGTTGTTCAGCGGATCCGTTTCGGCTATGTCTTTCAAAATGCGGCCTTGTTCGACAGCATGACGGTGGGACAAAACGTCGCCTTCCCCCTGCGGCAGCATCGCCGCCTGCCGGAGCGGGAATTGCAGCAGATGGTGCTGGCCCGCCTGGCGGAGGTCGGCCTGCCGGAAAACATCGTCGCCAAAAAGCCGGCGGAGCTTTCCGGCGGCATGAGAAAGCGGGTGGGCATGGCCCGGGCACTGATCCTGAAGCCCGAGCTCGTCCTGTACGATGAGCCGACAACCGGCCTGGACCCAATCATGAGCGACGTGATCAACGAATTGATGCTGAGCACCCGCCGCAACTATCACGTGACCGGCCTGGTGGTGACGCACGACATGCACACCGCCCGCAAGGTCGCCGAACGAGTCATTATGCTCTACCCGCTCTCGCGCCTCGGCCCCGCCGAGCCGCAGATTGTGTTCGACGGCCCGCCGGAAGAACTCGACCGCTGCCAGGATCGCCGAGTGCGTCAGTTCGTCCGCGGCGAAGCAGGGGAACGGCTGATGGAGCTGCGCGAGCAGGCGGAGACGGTGGGAAGCGACGTTACTTGAGACGTTACTTGAAACGGATGGATGACGGCTATGGACGAGAGAATCCTAAAATTTCGCATCGGCATCGTCGTGCTGGCGGCGGCCATTCTCACCGGCATTTTGATTTATATGTTCGGTGATGTTCAATTGCCGGGGACGTCGAAGTATACGATCTTCATCAACTTCCCTAAGGCGCCAGGAGTGACGGTGGGAACGCCGGTGCGCAAGAGCGGCATTTCCATCGGCCGGGTCAGCAACGTGGAGTTGCGCGACCGGCACGTGCAGATCACCGCGGACATCGAGTTCAAGCACAAGATCCGCGAGAGCGAAATCTGCCGCATCGCGTCGGCCTCGGTGCTCGGGGATCCGGTCATCGAGTTTTCCCCGAGTGATGACATCGATGAGAAAACTCCGTTTTTGGAGAACGGCTCGGAAATTGACGGCGACGTGCAGGGCAATCCGTTGGAGGTCTTCGTTGAGCTGAAAGACGAGCTGCGGTCCGCGGCCTTGTCGCTCCGCGACGCCGGCAACGAGATGAAGCTGGCCGCCCGCAACGTCAACGCCGCCATCGCCGGCACCGAAGGGGACATGCCGCGGCTGGTGCAGAAGATGGAGCGGGCGCTGGACCAGTCGTACAAAACGCTGGGGACGATTGACAGCGTCTTCGGCGATGCCGAGCTGCGGGACGGGCTCAAGAAGTCGCTGAGAGACCTGCCAGAATTGTTCGACAAAACAAAGCTGGTCCTCGACAACGCGAACACGACGTTTGAGAACTTCCGCGAAGTGACCCAGCGGGCGGACCGCAACCTGGCCAACCTGGAAAAGTTCACCGGCCCCCTCTCCGAACGGGGCCCGGCGCTCGTCGACAACATCGACGGCATTCTCTCCAACGTCAACAGCGCCACCGAGACATTGAATGAGCTGGCCAACAACTTCAACAATCAAGAGGGGACCATCGGCCGGCTGCTCAACGACGAGGATCTGTATGACCGGCTGGAACGATCGCTGGCGAACGTGGAGGACATCACCTGGAAGCTGCGGCCGATTGTCGATGACGCCCGCGTGGTTTCCGACAAGCTGGCTCGCGACCCTAGCATCCTCGGCGTCCGCGGCGTCCTCGACCGCCGTCCCATCGGCTCCGGCAATAAGCTTCCCACCACGGACACCAACTTCGCCCCCGCGTCCCATCATTCGCCGTCAGGCGGGGGCTTGTTTAAGCGGATGTGGCAGGACGATGGGGAGTATTAGGCGGAAAGGGGTCGGGAGGGGTTTTCGCGTCGACGATTCCGCAACTGCTAAATTGCACGTCGCGAAAACCCCTCCCGACCCCGTCATGCCGCTCGTCGGCCGCCGATAGAGATGGTCTCGCTCGCTCCCAGCGGCTGCTTGTCAAAGTTCACCAGCTCCCGGATGGCGAAGTTCTGCTTGGGCTGGCTGGCGTAGTAGATGCGGGCATTGACTTCGCCGAGCAGGCCGAGGCTGAAGAACTGCACCGCGCCGATGAGGGAGAGGATGGTGAGGAGCATCAGCGGGTTGCCGGTCATGTCCACGCCGCTGGTGAGCTTCATGACGGCCGTGGCGAAAGCGGAGAGCGCACCGATGGCTCCGCAGGCAAAGCCGATCTGGCCAAAGAGCTTCATCGGGCTGGCGAAGTAGTCGAGCATGTATTTGACGGTGATCAGGTCGAGCACGACCCGCAGCGTGCGCGAGATGCCGTACTTGGTCTGGCCGAACCGCCGCGGGTGGTGCCGCGTCTCGACCTCCACGCAGCGGGCCCCGCGCTGATGGGCCAGGATGGGGATGAAGCGGTGCATCTCGCCGTACAGCTCCAGCTCGCGAGCGATGTCGCGGCGGATGGCCTTGAGCGTGCAGCCGAGGTCGTGAATGGGGAACCGCGTGACCCGCGAGATCAGCCAGTTGGCGATCTTGGACGGCAGCTTGCGGTTGAGAAACGCGTCCTGCCGCTGCTTCCGCCAGCCGTGAACCAGGTCGTACCCTTCGTCGAGCTTTTTGACCATCATCGGAATGTCCGCCGGCTCATTCTGCAGGTCGCCGTCGAGCGTGACGATCACCTCGCCGCTGGCGTACTGCAAACCGGCATGCATGGCGGCGGTCTGGCCGAAGTTGCGGCGGAAGCGAATCACCTTCACCCGCTCGTCCTTCGCGGCCAGCTCAGCGAGCTTCGCCGCTGTACCATCCTGCGAGCCGTCGTCCACGAACACGATTTCCCAGGGACGATCAAGCTCCGGCAGCACCGCCAGGAGCTGGTCGTAGAGGAGCGGGACGTTCTCGACTTCGTTGTAGATGGGAACGACGATGGAAACGGACATGAGCGAGTCTTTCGCGCGGGGGGAAGGGAGCGCGGAAGTGTAAGGCAGGACGCTGCGGAGGGGCAACGGCAAAAGAGGTGCTAGCGTGGGGTAGGCTTCCAGCCTGCCCAGAGTTTTTAACGCAAAGTCGCGGAGTCGCGGAGGGGCAAAGGGAGGAGGGGGAATGTGACAAAAAAATGGACGACAGAAAGATGGGAGAAAGATCGGAAAGGCAGACTTAGGAAATGCGGATGATGGTTCGTCCCGCCACTTCGCCCTTCAATATCTTCTGCACGCACTCTTCCGCCTGCTCAAGAGCGATTTCGTTGGCCACGTCCGCCAGATGCCCCGGCTTCCACTCGCCGGCCAGCTTGTTCCAGATGTCGTTGCGGCGAATGGCCGGGAGGTTCTGCGAGCTGATGCCGGCGAGGATGACGCCGCGGAGGATGAAGGGATGGACGGTGAGGGGGAGATCCGTGCCGCCGACGAGGCCGCAGGCCGAGACGACGCCGTATTCCTTGGTGGCCCGTAGGATGGAGGCCAGCGTGTTGCCGCCGACGGTATCCACCGCGCCGGCCCATTTAGAACCCAGCAGCGGCTTGGGGCTGGAGTCGATTACGTCTTCGCGCGCGATGATGCGGCTCGCGCCCCAGGCTTTCAGCCGCGATTCCAGTTCCGGCTTCCCCGTTACGGCGACGACACTATAGCCGAGCTGCTTCAGGAGCATCACCGCGATGCAGCCGACGCCGCCGGTTGCGCCGGTGACGACAATCTCCCCCGCGTCAGGAACGACTCCGTTGAGCTGGATCGCCTGCACGCACTGAGCCGCCGTGAAGCCGGCGGTTCCCAGGATCATCGCTTCCCTCAAGGTTAATCCGCTGGGCCGCGGCACGACCCACTCCGCCGGGACGCGAATGTACTCACCCCAGCCGCCCCACTGCGCAGCGCCGAGGTCGTAACTGGTGATGATGACCTCATCCCCTTTCTTGCACAGAGGCGAGCTGCTCTCTTCGACCACACCCGCCGCATCGACACCCGGCACGTGCGGCAGTTTGCGGACAACGCCGGGATGAGCTTCGGCAGCCAGAGCATCCTTGTAGTTGAGCGACGAGTAGCGGACGCGGATGAGGACGTCGCCCACTGGCAAGTCGGACAGTGGGCGGCGGGTGATGGAGCGGTGGACTTTTCCGGCGGCGTCCTTCTCCACAAGAAGGCATTGGAAATCGGCGGCGGGCATGGAAGGTTCCTCTTATCGCTGCCGGATAGTCTTCCCTCCAGCCGCGGGTGCTTTGGCGTCTCGCGTCCTTTTATACACGGAATCGAACGGGTCGTCGCTCACCTTAAAGACCTGACCTTCGTGTGACGGGAAGACGTCCGACCGCATCTGGCGGAACATCCGCTGCTGCTCTTCCCAGTTGAGCGGCCGTGCGCCGACGCGGCCGAAGACGGCAATCTGGTTGCCCGTTTCATCGACGGCCCGGTCCCGGTCGAGCCCTTCCGAAATGTGCAGGGCGTGGCCTTCCTTGGGCAGCTTGCGGGTGGCGATGAGCCGCGGGGCAGGGCGGGGGCTGAAGCCGCCGGCCCCCGGCGTATCGGGGGACGTGAGCTGCACCACGTGCAGGCCGTTCTTGCCGTCGGCCAGATAGGCAAACTCGCTGGTGTACGTGATGCCGAGCTTGACGTCGTGCAGGTCGTTGATGCAGCCGTCGGCGACGAAAATCTGGTCGATGACGGGCTGATGGGCCTTGGTGATGTCCACGATGATCAGCCCTTCCTCTCCGCCGGCGACATACGCGTAGGTCCGGGCGAGATAAACGTTGTGGCACTCATGCAGCGGCAGCGTGTGGACCAAACGCGGGTCGTGGAGGTTGGTGATGTCCAGCGTCACGAGCCCTTCGTGCTCATCGCAGACGTAGGCGTAGCGGAACTGGGCCTGCACCGCGACCGGATGCTTCGCCACGTCCGGCCCAAGCACAGCCGTCACCTTCGGGTCTTTGGGGTCGTCCAAGGAGATGACGACGATGCCCGCATCGCAGCAGACATAGGCGTACGTACCGATGAAGGTGATGTTCCGCGCCCCGGAAAGCAGGCCGTCCGGGTTGAAGGTGAGCTCGCGCTTGAGGAAGTTGTTGGTCGGGTTGCCGTCGAGCAGCGTGGCGGCGCTGACCAGAATCAGCCCTTCGTACTTGTCGGTGACATAGAGATAAGCGTAAGCCGGATGCACGGCTTGCTCCTCGTTCTCCGGCATCTGAATGCGTGTCGGGTCAGGGGCCAGCGTTGTCGGCGCGGCGACGGCGGTGGCGTATTTTGTCGGCACATAAAGCTGCTGACCGATGGGAGAGAACGGCGCGGTGGTAATCCGTTCCGAGAACCCCTTGTGGTCAATGAACGCGATGTCAAACACCCGCAGGCCGCCACTGCCGCAGGCGGCATAGAGGAATTCGCCGCGGGCTTGTGTCATCAATATTTCCGGCTTGGAGCGAGGTGCCCAAATCTGCTGGATGATGTCTTTCCCCGGATGTTCGTGGGCATGTTCCAATTCGCGGCCGCGCTCTTCGTGCTCGTGGTAGAAGTCCGGATAGGCCAGCCGGTGAAGGCTCGAGCCGATGACCGCCTGGGGCTCGGTGGATTCGGTCACGACGATTCCTTCCAGGCCGTGCTCACCGGCTGCGACCCAGCAGTACTTGCCGATGAAGTTGGTGTAGTTCGTCCCCTGCATCATGAGCTGGGCCATGATGGCGTTGTTATCATTGTTCTTGGAGAGATGGCAGTCGCTGCACATCTTGGTCTCGCTCGTGCCGGTCAGCGAGACATGGTTCTTGTCTTTCGGTCCACCCCGCACGGTGTGCGGCACGTTGGTGCTGAAGGCGATGCCGCTCATGCCGCCGCCGCTGATGGTCTGCTGCTGGTGGTAGATATTCTCGCGGTTGCTGTTGTACGAACCGACGTGAATGGCGCAGCTCGAGCGGGCCGGGTTGATGCGGTTGCCGGTCGCGGTACCGTCGCGGGCAATCATGAATACGTCGTCACGGAGGGTCTGGAAGTTGTAGGCTACGATGTTGCGAGTCACTTCCCCTTCGTTGTGCAGGCTCGGCGTCTTGCGGTTCGCCTTCTGCGGCAGATGGCAGCCAAAACAACTGGGATTCCAGGACGAATGGCAGGCGATGCAGCTCATGCTCTTGTGCTGGTGGGCACAGCCGCGGCCGCCGACCTCCTCATGCTCATCGACCGCCCCGCCCCAGAGCATTTCGCCGTCGTCCCCCCAGCGGACCGTCTTGGCCTGATGCGATTTGGCGTTATAGCTGGGGTGGCCGGGGCGGATGGTGTCCTTCGTCTGCTTGACGACCCAGCTACGGTTTTCTTCGACCATCGACCGCTGGATGAGCGCCTGGTACGGCTTCATCGTCACAGGATTGATGACTGGCTTGCCGCTGCCATCGGTCTGCGCGACGACTTCAAACCGCGGTTGGCGGCGGAGATGGGGCGTGCGAAGTAGCGACAGGTCCGTGCCGCTCTGGGGCGCGGCGGGGCCAGAGGTGAGCATCCGTTTGCCGGCGGCGAGCTTCTCGGGAATGCTCTCCGCCGCGGAGCCGTGGCAATCAACGCAGGTGATTTCAATTGCCGCCCGGACTTCGCCATAGAGTTTGGTGTTGCCGTGATTGTCCTGGTTGAAGTGGCAGTCGATGCAGTGCATCCCTTTCTCCAGATGGATGTCCATCAGATGCACCGGCATGTCGTCTTTCTGGCTTTTGCACTGGGCAGCCGTCGCGTCGGCTCCGCTGTAGGATGGGACTCCAGTCCCGTCCTCCACGATAACTTTTCGGACGGGACTGGAGTCCCATCCTACTCTTCCATTTGGCAACGGCTCATCCGGCTGGACGACGGCAGCTTTCAGTTTCTCGGTGGAAACTTCGGTGACAACTTCGCCCCGATGGTCGAGCAGATTTCCTTGCCGGTCCTTCTTGAAAACCGCCCGGTATACCCAGCCGTGGCCGTGGAAGTCGGCAAACTGCGTGTGGCGGGCGGCGCTGTTGAGTTCCGGTACGCGCTCCAGAAAATTGGGATCGGACCACAAGCCGCGAGCCGCCGTCTCGTCCGGGTTGTGCATCTGGGCGCGGGTGTACTCCTCCGAAGTCGGGTACTTCTGCCGGGCGGGATACATCAGCTCGCCATCGGTCTCGTTGTCCCACCACATGAAGCCGAGATAGCTGTTGAGGACGTTGGTTCCCGGATGAATGTGGCAGACGATGCACTGGCTGGTCGGAATCTGCAGCGTGAAGCGATGCGTGATGGGGTGGCCGCGTTCATCCTTGGGAATCGCCGGGTCCACCGTTTTCACGAAGCGGCTCTCCTCTGGGCCGTCGTCCGGCAGCGGCGCGGCCATGCCAAGGTTGCCGTACTTGGAGTACTTGCCGGAATGCGTCGGACTGCGGTCGTTGGCATAGGCGACGTGACATGCGCTGCAGCCGCTGGAGCGATAGTCGCCCGGATGGTCATTCGTGCCCAGGAAGTTGAGCGTCGGGTCCAGCAGTCGCGTCTTTTGCAGGCCGATGAACACGGGGTCTGTGCGATTTTCGGTTCCCAGGCCGCGATTGGAAAGCCGCGCTCGCGGCCGGCCGGGTTCTTCCAAACGTTCCGGGATGCCGACTTCCGGACGGAATCGGCCGCCGGGCTCAAAGATGCGGAGGATATTGCCCGGCTGGGTGACCTCGAACCGCGGCAACGGGTCGAGGAAGGTGACAACTCCTTTGGAGGCCAGGTCGCTATGCATGTTCGCCGCTTCCTTGCCGCGCCACACGGTCTGCAAGCGTTGCGGCACGCCGGTCATGCTGTAGCTTTCGCCAAAGCGGGAAATCTTGTTGGGAATCGAGCCGTTGTTGTAGAGAGCGGCTCCCCACAACATGCAGCCGTGGGTCATCATGCTCTTGCGGACCGCCAGAACTTCCTTTTCATGGCAACTGCCGCAACTGATGTGGGCGATGCGGAGGTCGCCCGGATTGACGAAGCGGACGAACTCGGGGCTTTCGTGGTTGAGCAAGGCGTAGGAGCGGACGGGATTGCCGGATGTCGGCCAGGCATTGGGGAGCGACGGCGCGACGTGCGCCCCTTCCTTGGTCTGGCAGTCCGCATTGCCGCCATGACAATCCACGCAGCCCAGCTTGACCGTTTCCTTATCGTGCATGTCCCGCGCGCCTTCGTGGCACTTAATGCAGCCCCAACTCTTGCGGGCTACGTCGTCATTGTTCTGGCGGAAGAGGTCTTCGGCCGTTGGATGGTTGTTCGGTAGTGGGAAGGGGTTGATGGCGAGCGGAGCCGCGGGCTGAGTGGCGGAAGTCAACTTGACCGTGGCACGGCGCGCAACAGCGGCAGTGGGTATTACGCGGCGGGAGGATTCTTGAGCCATCAAGTTCCCGCCGAGGAATTGGCAAGAAAATGGGGGCAAGAAAAAGATGAGACAGAATAATGGGGGACAGAATAATGAGAACGGGAAGGATATGACGGAATTCCCGCGCCAAGGCAATTGCTTCATTCTTATTATTCTGTCCCACATTATTCTGTCCTTCTGATTCCGTCGCGGCTTCGTGTTAGTACACCAGCACGATGTCCAAGAAACTTCCCACCAGCGTGTTCGCTTCACCCGTCAGGGGCGTGAACAAATCCTGAAAACCTTTCCCCGGCACCAGAGCCGAGACGCCGCCGACGATGATGATGTTGTTGTTGAGCCGCGGGCGGTATTCGGCTCCCAGGCTCAGGTCTCCGCCGATGAAGTTGGTGATGTCCCCCTGGAACACGAACTGTTCCAGAGCTTCCGTTTGGTCGAACCAGAGGAAGTTGACGTTGGCGATGGTGCGGAGTTTAGGCGTGATTTCCGCGTCCATGCCAAAGTTGATCAGATGCAGGCCGGGGTTCACGAAGTTGGACTGGCCCTGGAATTTGCTGCTGCGGAGGTCCGGCACCAGGCTCATGCGGTTCACCAGGTTGACCCCCAGCAGCTTGATCTGCTGCCGCTGCCAGTAGCTGAACTGGCCGCCGGCAAAATTGGGGTTGTCGAAGATGGTGTCAAAGCCGGTCGCTTCGCCGTCGTTGGCGTCGCCGTCGCCGGAGGCGACAAAGTACGAGGTGCGGAAGCGAATCCAGTCCCGGTCGTAGGAGAGCTCGAGCGCTCCCATCCAGGCGTGGATGTTTTGCGGACTGCCGGCGATGGGGTTGAGCGTGTCCTTGCCCGTGACGTAGTAACAAGCTTGGCTGACGTTGTAGCGGTTGATGTGCCCTTCGCTGGCGAAGCCGAGATAATGGGCTCGCACTTTGTGCTCGGCGAAGACGCCGGCGGGGTCGGGGCGGACCAGAAAGTCGTTCTCATCGAACTTGAAGCTTGGCCCGTCTTCGTTGTAGTGGTAACTGAGCTGGCCGGTGAAACCAGGAAAGATGAGGTCCTGCCGATAGTAGTTCATGATGACCGTGTTCTGGTCCCGGTCGTCAAACGTGTTGAGCAGGCTGTTGGTTTCCTTCTCATTCTGGTCGAACACGATCAGATTGAACTGGTCGCGGTTGGCCAGTCGTGTGCCGAATAGCCGCAAGCCCCGGTTGGTGTCCGCGAAGATAAAGCCCTTGAAGTCGCTGACGAAGGGTTGCGATCCGCCGCGTACGGAGACGAAGTCATAATCGGGGCTGAGGTCCGCCAGCTTGGTTTCAAAAAACCATTCTTCCAGGGCGTAGTCCCCCTGCGTGCGCGTCCGGCCTTTGCGGACATCGGGATTCACCACCCCCAGCTCGCCGACGTTCAGCACGTTCATGTTGAAAACGTTCGTCACCTTCAGCCGCCAGTCGGCTGGCTTAAACGCTCCGTCGCCGTGGACCCAGTCGGCGGAGACGGTGATGTTGTGCGCGTAGAAGAACTGGTTGGAGTTGCCAAAGAACTCCTCCGAGTCGGGCTCGGGTGTGCTCTCGAACGGCGTGTTGGGAGTCGGAACCTGGCGGCCTTCGAGGATCTGGTTGTCCGCGAACGTCAGGGTCAGAAAGTTGTGCTGCCCCAGGATGGGATAGTCCCCCTTGAGCACGTTCTGGTGATACGGGTCCCAGATGCTGCCGGGAACGAAGGGATACTCGAAGTTCCGCGGATGTCCCTGGCCGTAGCGGTCATACTCCGGCAGGCCGATCCGCCAACGATCTTCCATGGGGACGAAGTGGCTGTTCTCCTGCTCTTCACGCGGCGAGATGCCGGAGCGCCCCGCGAAGCCCGGCGGCGGATCGACCGGCCAGGTGAGAATCGGGTCGGGCTCTTCGGCGTATTCGGGCAGCGGTACGAAGTCCTGGTCCGCCCGCGGGTCGCGGAGCACCGGAGGTTCCGTCGGCTGCTGGGCGAATGTCTGGGAAAGTGACAGCAGGCAGATGACACCAAGCAGGCACGGCCAAAGCGCTAAGCGCCGGCACCGCCGCCGAGGTAGGTTAAGTTCGCGTCGCACTGGAATTTGCCGCTGCACGCCGCAATTCTCCGGGTAGGCCGTCGCCGCCAAGAGGGCGCGACAAGCCGTAACGGTTGTATCGGTAATGCCGCGGAGTTGGAGGGAGCTAATTACCTGGATTCAGCCCGGTCGAATGCAAGAAGACGGATTGTTCTGGCGAGGAGGGAATCGACGCTAGCAGTTTGTGACCAATTTGTTGAACTGCTTTTCGCCCCTACCTAGGATGGAACAGTGGCGTTCATCTCTCCGAAAGTGCCAGTCACCATGCGCGGAAACCAGCGAACATCCCGGTCAAGAGCTCGCAAAAGCCGCGTACTCGCTACCGAGTCCCTCGAGTCCCGCAGTTTGCTAGCGGGGGATTTGATCGGCATTTCCGGCGACTTCAACTCCATCGGCCCTGATACGATCGACTCCGTGGGCATGTATGACCCGCGCACCGGCACCTTCTATCTCCGCGATGAGAACTCCGCCGGTTTTCCGCAGGCGGCGTTTAAGTTTTTGCCGTCGGGGAGGAAAGGCCTTCCCATTGCCGGGGATTGGAACGGCGATGGAGTGGATACCGTTGGAATTTATGTGCCCAGCGCCACGACCTTTGTCCTGGCGAACAAGAATGTGGCCGGGTCCGCCTTTCAAACGGCAAAAGTGACCGGTGCTCCAACCCAGGCGGTCCCCCTTGCAGGCGATTGGAATGGGGACAGTCGGGATGAACTGGCGTTGTATAACCCTGCCACTCGCCAGGTCCTCCTGAAGAACGAACTAAGCGCGGGGGCGGCTGATTCCGTCTTCGCGTTCTGGCCGGCGGGCTACGACACCTCGGCGCTTACCGACCTCGGCAACCCCGCCGCCTGGAAGGCGCTCGCGGGAGACTTCGACGGTCTGCCGGGGGATGAAATCGGGCTATATCACGCGGCGACTGACGAGTTGTTCTTTCGCGGGACGCAGCCAGGGTCCGCGATAACCAAGGTCAGCGTTTTTTCTCCTAACTATGCTGAACAGCCCCTTGCTGGCGATTGGGATGCCAACGGCGTGGAGGAAATCGGCTTCTTCAATCCCTGGATTACCTCGTTCGAGCTGCGGAATGACCTGACCCCCGGCGCGGCGGATTCGAGATTCTATGTCGTGCAATCCACCGCGACGATCGCCTTGCCCGGGAACGTCGCACACGTCATCGGTCCGGCTCATTCCGCTCCCGGCCAGCCAGAAGCGGAGCCGCCGCCGCCGCCGTTTGTACCCGCGGACCTGAGCCTGCCGTTTATTACCGAAAATGAAGTCCAGCAGCTTCTGGCGCGAGCCGCGGCGGCTTCGAGCTCGGAAGGCGCCATCATTGCGATTGTGGACCGCAACGGAAAAATCCTGGGAGTGCGAATGGAGCAGGGGGTGCTCAACGCGATTGGCGACGACGCCACGCGGGTCTTTGCCATCGATGGGGCGGTTGCTAAGGCCCGGACGGCGGCGTTTTTCGCCAATGATGCCGGTCCACTCACCTCGCGCACCATCCGGATGATCAGCCAGTCCACGATCTCGCAGCGAGAAGTGGAATCGAACCCGACGGTTCCCAGTCCCTTGACGAACAACCCCTTCAATGACGCGGACCCGACCGCCACAACTTACGGCCCAGGCTTCGTGGCCCCGGTTGGCATTGGCGGGCACTTCCCACCGGGCATCACGAATACTCCTCCCGTCGATCTCTTTGGCATCGAGCGCCAAAGCCGCGACGGCAAACGGAACGCAGGAGCCGACGGAGTCAAAGGAAACGGCGACGACGTCTTCCTGACGAACCGCTTCAACGTCGATGGCATCTACATCCCCGCCGGCAAAACGCTCGAGTTCCCCGAGTCGTACGGCGTACAGTCGCAGCGACTCCCGTCGGCTCAGTCACGCGGCATTGCGACGCTCCCCGGCGGCATTCCGCTCTATAAGATCGTCAGCGGTTCGGCCACGCGGCAACTGGTCGGCGGCATTGGCGTCTTCTTCCCTGGCAGTACCGGCTATGCCACGTTCGAGCAGGGGTTCATCTTTGGCATCAATCAGAGCGCGCAGACGCGCCTCAACGCGAGCCGAGTGCTGGAAGCCGAGTGGATTGCCTATGCCGCGGCGGGCGGCAGCTCGTTATTGCCCGGCGGAGTGGTAGGGACGCTGGGAGGCGTCGGCCGGGTGCCGGGCTATGACTTGCTCGCCGGACGCATCGACCTGGGGGGAATTACGCTGGAAACCTATGGGCCGAATCCGACCGCGGCCAATCCGAAGAAGGGATATCAAACGCTTCTGGCCGTTGGCAGCCGCGTGGGGCAAGGCTCGGCCACCACCGGCGCGAACCAGGTCGTCGACCCCGGACCAGACGCAAACCCAGCAACAACCGGCGACAACGACAATGCCCTCCAAGGCAAGCCAGTGCCGGACGGCTGGCTGGTGCTGCCGCATGCCGGCGGCGGCATCACCGCGGCCGAAGTGATGGACATCGTCAATCGCTCCATCGCGCAGGCCGACAAGACCCGCGCCGCGATCCGCGTACTGCCAAACGGAGCGCCCGGGGCGCGGACCCGAATGGTCATCGCCGTCGCCGACAAGGATGGCAACGTCCTGGGCCTCTTCCGTATGAAGGACGCCACGGTCTTCTCCATCGATGTCGCCGTCGCCAAGGCACGCAACACCGCCTACTACGCCGATCCCACCGCACTCCAGCCTGCCGACATGGCGGATGACGATCTGCTCGTCGAGCGCGGGCAAGTGACCCAGGCGGAATTGAATGCCCGCAGAATCATCACCAGCAAGAACCGGATGCCGGGGGTGCTGGCGGTTCCCGACTTGTTCAAGGACTTGCGGAGCACGACGATCGTGGCGGCTCCCACCTCCGTCGCCTTCACTAATCGCACCTTCCGTTTCCTGGCGGAGCCGCGGTATCCAGCCGGCATCGAAAACACGCTGCCGCCGATTTTCTCGACGCTCAACGACCACAACCTGAATCACACCAAGGGCGTAAACCCGAAGAATGGCGAGAACTTGTTCGGCTTGCCGATTCCCGCCTCCATGTTCAAGAGCGTGCTCGGCTTTGATGCCTTCCACCAGCAGCGGAATTTCCACGACCCCAGCAACCTCGCCAATCAAAACGGCATCGTCTTCTTCCCCGGCAGCTCGCCGCTCTACAGGAGTCGCATCCTGATCGGGGGCTTCGGCGTCAGTGGCGACGGCGTGGATCAGGATGACGTGGTGACGAATGTGGGACAGTATTGGTTCCAAGCCCCGCCGGACAGGAAAGCCGACACGACCTTCTATCGCGGCGTTCGCCTCCCCTATCAGAAGTTCAACCGGAACCCTACAGGCTAAAAAGTGGGATAAGCTTCCAGCCTCCCCAGACAATGTTTTCAAGGATGAAAACCATGAATCGTCCAACCAACGTACGGATCGGACAGCTCGTAGGATCACTCGCTCTGGTCACGATCACCTTCGCCTCGGTTGTTCACGCCGCCCCACCGGCTGCCTTCGGCACGCGCGAGACACAACATACCATCTCGGATCAGGAAACTCCGGTTCCCTCCGGCATCGTCTGGGGACCGACCTCGGAAGACTATCGCTCCTGTGACTTCGTCCGCGCCGGCTGTCCGCAGTGCCAGCGGAAAATCACCATCCCCAGCAACAACCGCCACTATGGCGGCTACTACGTCGGCGGCGGCACGCCGACTCGCGGTGCGGGCCGCTGCGATGACGACGGTACGTGGGGCTGGGACTATGCCGGTATCTTGTTCACCAAGCGGATCGCCCTGAACTGGACCGCGAAAGGCCGCTCTCAAGGGGGGACCGGCGCCTACAAGACCGACGGCCCCAAGCTGCGGCGGGAATAGGGACAACGCCGGCATGTCGCTTGATCTCCATCCTGCGCCCGCTGCGCCCTTGCATCTCGAATGAGATCGTCCGCATTCCCAAATTCTTCTCCGGCAGGAAATCGCCGGGCCGGGTGTAGAAAGCAACATGTCGCGGGAGTATGCTGTCGGCATTCCGGGGGCAGTTCCATAGCATCCAGGCGGTCAGGCCGTCCATTCGATCAGGAGAGCAGATATGCGAGCGAAGGCAACGAAACTTCCACGGCGTCAGTTTTTGAGTACCGCGCTGGGGGCCGCCGGAGCCGTGGTGATGGCGCCGACGATCATTCCTAGCTCGGCACTGGGCCGGGACGGGGCAGTCGCTCCCAGCGAGCGGATCGTCGTGGGGGGAATCGGCATTGGCAATCGGGGAAGCTATGACCTCAGTTGCTTTTTGGATGAGAAAGACGTGCAGTTCGCGGCGGTCTGCGACATCAAGGAAGCCCGCCGATTGGCCGTCAAGAAGAAGGTAGACGAACTCTATGGCAATCAAAGCTGCCTCATGTTTCGTGACTTTCGCGAGCTGCTCGACCGCCCCGATATCGATGCCGTGCTGATTGCCACGGGACCAAACTGGCATGCGACGATGGCCATGCACGCGGCCAAGGCCGGCAAGGACATGTATTGCGAAAAGCCTTGCACCAAGAACATCGCCCAAAGCTTGATTCTGCGGGAAACGATGCGCCGCACCGCCCGGGTCTTCCAGGTCGGCACGCAGCGGCGGAACCTGCCGCACTTTGCGTTTGCCTGCGAACTGGCCCGCACCGGCAAGCTCGGCAAACTCAAAAGGGTGTACGCTCACCCTGCGGGAATGCTGGCGCTCACCAGCGGCTGGTTTCCCGCCGAGCCGGAGCCGGACAAGAAGATCGTCGACTGGGACATTTACCTCGGCCCCGCGGCCTGGCGGCCTTACAACGCGAAATTGCTCGACGGCTTCAATTTCGAGAAGGGCGGGGGCATGGTCGGCGGCTTTGAGCGCGGGGAAGGGGGAAACAGAACGGGCGGCGGCGTGCTCGAATGGGGCTCGCACTGCGTCGATCTCTGCCAGTGGGCCGTCGATGACTGCCCGCCACCCATCGAATACAACCCGCCCGCCAACGGGCAAATCGTGACGAAGTATGAGAATGGCGTCGAGCTGATCTTCCGCGAGACGGGCTGGATTCCCCTCGGCTCGTGTCCCGTCCGGTTCGAAGGGGAGACGGGCTGGGTCGAAGCCGGCGACAGCGGCAAGATGGTGCTCAGCTCTCCGGACCTGCAGGCCGGCAGGAAGGTCGCGGAAGTCGGCAACTACCCCGCCACCTTCCACGTCCGCGACTTCCTCGACTGCGTCAAGACGCGCGGCGTGCCGAAGGGCAATGCCAACGCGGCTTGCAACGCTCACATCGCCTGCCACGCGGCGAACGTCGCGGTCTATTTGAACCGCCAGGTGAAGTACGACATCGTCAAGAACGAATTCATCGGCGACGAGCAGGCCAATCGCCTCAGGTCCGAGGCGCTGCGGGAACCATGGCGGCTGTAAGAGAACGAAAATGGCGACGTATTGAAGCATACGAATATCCTCTCCAATCAAGTAACGGGTACGGTAACATGCGTCACACTTTGCAATCTTCAAAAGCGGTCGTTTTGTTCGCGACGTTGGCCGCGCTGTCCATCGGTTTGACCAGCGACAGCTTCGGCCAATCTCCAGCGCCGAAGGACGAAAAAGCGCTCATCGCCATCCTTCGTTCCGACGCCCCCAAGGCGGAGAAAGCCCTCGCCTGCAAGAACCTGTCGGTCTATGGCTCGAGCGAGGCCGTGGCGGACCTGGCCAAGCTGCTGGGGGATGAACAGCTTGCCTCGTGGTCGCGGATTGCCTTGGAAGTGATTCCCGGCGAGGCGGCGGACGAAGCGCTGCGCAAGGCGAGTGAGTCTCTCGAGGGGCGACTGCTCGTCGGCACGATCAATTCGATCGGTGTCCGCCGCGATGCGGAGGCTGTCGAGCTTCTGACCGGGCGACTCGAGGACAAGGATGTCGACGTCGCGTCGGCCGCTGCCGTGGCGCTGGGGCGGATCGGCAATGACGCGGCTGCCAAGTCGCTGCGGCCGAAGCTGGCCGGCGGACCCCTCGCGGTCCGTTCCGCGGTTGCCGAAGGCTGCGTGCTCTGCGCCGAGCGTTCCCTGGAGGGTGGCAACGCGGCCGAGGCCACCAGGCTTTATGACGAAGTCCGCAAAGCCGAGGTTCCCGAGCAGCGAATTGTCGAGGCCACCCGGGGAGCCATTCTCGCCCGCGGCCAGAAAGACGGAATTCCGCTGCTGGTGGAGCAACTCCGCTCGTCGAGCAAAAAACTGTTCCAGATGTCCCTCATCACGGCCCGCGAGTTTCCCGGACGGGACGTCGACCAGGCCCTGGCCGCGGAGCTGGATAGCGCCCCGCCCGAGCGGGCCGCGCTCGTCATCCTGGCCATGGCCGACCGCAAAGAGACCGTCAAGCTGGCCGCGATCATGAAGGCCGCGGGCAGCGGCAATGCCCAGGTCCGCCTCGCGGCCATTGGCGCGCTCGGTCGGGTGGGAGACGCCACCTGTCTGGCTCCGCTTCTGGAAGTCGCGATCGAATCCGACGCGGAACTATCGTCAGCCGCCAAGGAAGCCTTGGTGGTCCTCGCGGGCGAGTCCGTGGATAAGGACATCGTGGCCCGCCTCGCCAAGGCGGAAGGAAAAACGTACCCGCTCCTGATCGAGCTCATCGGGCAACGGCAGATCGAAGCCAGCGACGCTCTGCTCAAGGCCATCAAGCATTCCGACCCGGCCGTTCGCAACTCCGCCTTGACGTCGCTGGGAAACACAGCCTCCCAAAAGTACCTTTCGGTCCTCATCACCCAGGTCGTGTCCACCTCTTCCGAGAGCGATGCCGAAGTAGCTCAAAAAGCCCTCAAGGCGGCTGCCATCCGCATGCCCGATCGCGAAGCGTGTGCGGCAGAACTGGCCGCGGCATCGGATAAGGCGTCCGGGGCCACCAAGATCGTCCTCTTGGATACCCTGGGAGCAGTGCAAGGGACCAAGGCCCTCGCCGCCGTCGGCGCCGCGGCCAAGAGCTCCGATCCCGCGCTGCAAGACGCCGGCAGCCGCTTGCTCGGCGAGTGGACCACCGTCGACGCAGCGCCGGTGCTGCTCGCGGTCGCCAAGGGTGGCGGCAAGTACCAGACCCGCGCCCTCCGCGGCTACATCGGCATCGCCCAGAAGTTCATCATGCCGGAAGAGCAGCGAGCCCAGATGTGCACGAATGCATTCGACCTCGCCAAACAGCCCGCCGAACGGAAGCTCATCATGGACGTCCTCAAGCGCTACCCGAATCTGGAGATGCTCAAGGCGGCCGTCAAAGCCATGGACAATCCCGAACTGAAAAAGGACGCCTCCGAGGCCGCCCAGGCCATCTCCCAAAAGCTCCCCAAGACGGACGAAGTAAAGGCCATCCTGTCCAAAGCCGGCCTGGATAAGTGAAGATTGAAAGCAGCCGGAGGCAAACTGCCTCCGGGTCTACCAGGTAAACCCGGAAGTCGTTGACTTCCGGCTGCCTGGTCCACCCTCCCTTGATACCGCCTTTCAACCTCCCATTTTCGCCCCCCTTGTATCAGCGCCCCGCGCACAACTCCTTACCCCAGTGCGACTTCCGCCGAAGAGTCGCGATACTCGCGTGATACACGGCAGGTTTTCTTGATACCACCCCTCCCCGGCGAGCGGCCTGCGTAAGCTGGCCGGTGATTCCGCACGCCGGTGCGGTCCTTTTCGCCTGTTCGACGTTACCGGCCAGCTCACGCAGGCCGCTCGCCGCCCCGTGGCGATAAGCTCCTTGATAACCCCCCTTGCAGGGTGTTTTTATTCATGATTCACAAGTCCCCTCTCGCAAAACTTACGTCTTCATGAATCAACCGAACTCGCTATGGGAGACCAAGTTCCACCCAGGACCCTCGCCGTAAGTCTTGATTCACCCCCCGATTTTCCGTCGATCTTGATTCACAAAACTCGCGCCCTTGATAAGGTCTTTTTCAAATCACTCCGAGCACTAATCTTCCGCCTGCATCCCCGATCCCAAATCCCAAATCTGCCTCCCGCGCACACCCCGATCCTCCCTGCACTACTACCTACAAGTAGAGTCGAGAAGTGACGCGGTGGTTTAGGAGGCAGTTTGTATTCCCTGTTGCTCGCTCTTTCGTCTGCGAGTGTCACAGTATCGCCACCATGCTCCGTTTTCACTTCCCGCTCATCGAAC
>JBPCKT010000010.1:0-81628 GCA_051004015.1 Pirellulaceae bacterium
ACTCACCACTCACCACTCACCACTCACCACTCACCACTCACCACTCACCACTCACCACTCACCACTCACCACTCACCACTCACCACTCACCACTCACCACTCACCACTCACCACTCACTCTTCTACCGAATCACCGCGCTAATGGCCTGCCCATGCACATCCGTCAGCCGAAAGTCCCGCCCGCTGAAGCGGAAGGTGAGCCGTTCGTGGTCGAGGCCGAGCAGATGCAGGATGGTGGCGTGCAGGTCGTGCATGGTGCAGATGTTTTCGACGGCGTGCATGCCGAGCTCGTCGGTCGCGCCGTGAATGACGCCTCCTTTGATCCCGCCCCCCGCGAGCCAGACGGTGAAGCCTTCGGGATGATGGTCCCGTCCATCGCGGCCGGCTGAGTGGGGTGTGCGGCCGAATTCACCGGCCCAAACGACGAGTGTCTCGTCCAATAGGCCGCGGGCTTTCAAGTCCTTCATCAGGCCACCAATAGCCTGGTCGGTATCGAGGGCGTTCTTCTCATGTCCTTTTTTCAAATCTCCATGCTGGTCCCACGTGCCGTTGGAAGCTCCCGGCGGGCAGGTGATTTCGACAAACCGCACACCCGATTCAATCAGCCGCCGGGCTCGCAGGCACTGGATGCCGTACAGCCGCTGGGAAGGGACTTTGGAATCGAGGCCATAGAGCTTATGCGTCGCGCCGGTTTCGCGGGCGAGGTCCAGCACATCGGGCACCAGCGACTGCATCCGATACGCCATCTCATAATTCTTGATGGCCGATTCGACCCCGTCGTCGGTCCCCAGCGTTTTGGAAAACGCCTCATCCTGCTTGCGGAGCAAAGCCAACTTGGCTGCTTGGATGCGGGCGTCCTTGTCGGCTGGGCTGATGTTGTCAATCGGAACGCCGTCGGCGGCGAACAGCGTGGCCTGTTGGTTGGCCGGAAGGAAGCCGGCGGAATAAGTTTCCATGCCGCCACAGGGGACGACGCCAAAGCTCAGCACCACAAAGCCGGGCAGGTTCTGGTTTTCGCTCCCCAGTCCGTAGTTCACCCACGAGCCCAGGCTGGGCCGGCCGGCGTTGTTGCTGCCGGTATGCAAGAAGAGCACGCCCGTGGAATGGATGGGCAAGTCGGCCTTCATGGAGCGAATAACTGCCAGTTCGTCCGCACAAGTGGCGATGTGCGGAAACAGGCTGCTGATCGGCATGCCGGACTGGCCATGCTGCGAGAATTTCCAGGGGCTCCCCAGCCACAGGCGATTGCCGTTGGCGGTCGGATTTTTTGACTCTGTGAAGGGTTTGTTGTCGAGCTCGGTGAGCTTGGGCTTCGGATCGAACGAATCGACGTGCGAGACGCCGCCATCCATGAAGCAGAAGATGACGTTCTTGGCGGTCGCCGCGAAATGAGGTTTGGGGAGCTCCAAGCCGCTGGCCTGGGGTTTCGCCAAGGCGTTCTCCCCCAGCAGCCCGGCCAGCGCTACCAGGCCAAATCCACTCGCCGATGCAGCCAGCATCTCGCGACGCGTCGTCGGCGCTCGAAGGCGGCCCGGACAGGAGCAACGGAAAGTAGAACCTGGCATGAGCATGCAGGTCATTGTACCTGCTCATGCGGACTCATGCGATTGAGCGACGGCTCTTCACTTTCCATCATCGGAATAGATGAGCCGCCCAGCGATTTTGATTTGAAAACTGGTGAGCCGAAGAAACGTGCGCAGGCTAAACGTCGCCGCCGCATTCACCCTTGCCGGCACGCGGTGGGCGCAAGTTTCCACCTCAAAGGGAATGGTGGGACCGACGATGGCAAAGATGACGATGCTCCCCGGAAATCGCTTGATGCCGTTGACGGTCACCAGCTCGTTGGGCACCCAGCCGTCGTAGCAGATTTCCGCTTCGACATCTCCCGCCAGCAGGATGCGGCGGCGCATCGCCTGCTTCTGCACGTCGGCCACATGAATCTTGAGGAGATGCCACTTGTCCTCGGACAGCAGCGGCTTGACGGGCTCGCTGGGAATGACGGGAGAAGCGTAGGGGTTCAGTTTCTCCGCGCGTTCATCGGCAACGGGGCCTTTGAAAAACGGCTGCGTGGAAGTCTGCTTGGAAAGTTGGCCGGTACTCATCGAAGCCTCCAGAGCCCACGATGCCGACCCATTGTCGGCGATTGCATCCCTGGCCGCAATGACGACTGTTAGAATAGGCAAAACCCCTCTCATAAAAAGCTTGCACGGATAAGGCAAGTTTGATACGATTGGGGCCGAGAGCCGATATTGTCGGTAATCGCCCCGCCGTCTGCTGTCCTACCAAATACCTCCGTAAGGAGTCCCGCCATGCTTACCATCTACGGCCCGCAGGACAAAACCAGCCGCTTTTGTGATGGCCAGAGCCGCCGCGACTTTTTGAAAATCGGCGGCATGGTGATGGGCGGTTTGGCACTGCCGCAACTCCTGGCGGCTGAGGCCCGGGCGGGAATCGGCAAGAGCCATAAGGCGATCATCAATATCTTTCTGCCCGGCGGTCCCCCCCATCAGGACATGTGGGACCTGAAGATGGACGCCCCCGCCGAAATCCGCGGCGAGTTCCAGCCCATCAAGACCGCGGTCAATGGCATCGAAATCGGCGAAATCTTCCCCAAGATCGCCGCCATCGCCGACAAGTGCGTCTTCATCCGCACGATGGTTGGCGCGACCGGCGGACACGACGCGTACCAGTGCATGACCGGCCGGGCTCTCAATCCCGCACCCGCTGGCGGCTGGCCGTCTGCCGGGGCCTGGGTCAGCAAGCTCAAGGGTCCGGTGAACCTCGCCATCCCGCCGCACCTGTCGATGTGCTACAAGACCGACCACGCTCCGTGGGGCTACGACGGCGACGGCGGCTTCCTGGGCATTGCTCACGCCCCCTTCAAGCTCGTCGGCGGCCGGGACGAGACCAGCAAGACCGACAACATGGTCCTCAAGGGAATCACCCTGGACCGCCTCGGCGACCGCAGCTCGCTGCTCAGCTCGATCGACCGCCTCCGTCGCGAAATCGATTCCAGCGGCAAGATGTCGGGGCTCGATTCGTTCTCCAAGCAGGCGGTCGGTATTCTGACTTCGTCCGCCCTGGCCGATGCTCTCGATGTTTCCAAGGAGAGCAAGGAAATTCAAGAGAAGTACGGAGTTGGCGACAAGAAGTTCCGGGACGACGGCGCGCCGAAGATGACCGAGAACTTCCTCATGGCCCGCCGCCTCGTCGAAGCTGGTGCTCGGGTCGTCTCTCTCAACTTCAGCCGCTGGGACCACCACGGCGACAATTTCGGAGCTGTGCGGCAAGACGGCCCGCTTCTCGACCGCGCCACCGCGGCCCTCATCACGGACTTGCACGAGCGGGGCCTGGGTAAAGACGTCTCCGTCGTCGTCTGGGGCGAATTCGGCCGCACGCCGAAAATCAATCCCGGCGCGGGACGCGACCACTGGCCACAAGTTTCCTGCGCTCTGCTCGCCGGCGGCGGCATGCGGACCGGCCAGGTCATCGGCGCGACCAATCGCCTCGGCGAACATGCCGTGGACCGCCCGGTCACCTTCCAGGAAGTCTGGGCCACGCTGTATCACAACCTGGGACTCAACCTCCGCGCCATCCGCGAGTTCGACCTCCGCGGCCGCCCGCAGTATCTCGTCGACGAAGGGGTCCAGCCGCTGAAGGAAGTGATTTAGCTCGAATAGTACTCGCGCTAGTTGCGTCCCCTTGAACTGCTTGGAGAGGAGTGATGCTGCCGGAGCAACCGAGTGACCCTATAATCGACGAGGTTAGAGAGGTGCGGCATCGCATTTCCGTGCGGTGCGGCCACGATCCCGACCGGCTGGTCGCATATTACTTGGAGTTGCAACAGCAATTCCGCGACCGGTTGATCTCGAACGAACATCCCCCGGATCCGCCAAGGCGCGACCATTCTACGGTGTAATTATTCAAAGACTGTCCGGTAGGGAAATGCCGCACCAATGAACCCGGCTTGTCCAGCGTGTTTGGGCAAACTACCGCACAAGAAGACTAGGAACTGGAGACAAGCCGTCCAGGTTCCCCGGGACTATCTTGTCGATCTCCTTTGCATCGATATGGTCGGCAAGCAGAATTCGAAATGTTTTCCACACTTTGATTTCCATGCGAGTTAAGTCACGATCGATACTCTCGCCGCTTCGTCGTGCCGCATCGCGAATACGCTCAGCTTGGGCGGGCGTCACCTCAATCTGACGCCCCAAAGAGCCACGCACAAGTGACCACGGAAGTCCGCGAACCGAGACGGTCCACCGCGCAACGTGGCGGTCCCATTCATCTTGCTGCTCTCGGAGCAAGGACGCTCGCAATTGCTGAAAGTCCCAATCCACGAGACGCGCTCTCGATTCCGCCGACCGCACAAAGAAGCTGCTCACGTCCATACGACTGTTGAGCAAATCGGCTTTCATCAAACGAATCTCGTCGCTACAATTTCGGCTGCGCAGTTGTCGTCCTTCCGCTTTCCCAATCTCGCGTTCCTGAAAGGCAAGAATCTCGATGCGACCGTACGTTCGGTCCTCCAACACCCGCATCACTGCGGAATGGCTGGAGAGAAAGGACCCTGGAATCTCGCTGACTTCACCCGTCTAGGAGACGGTAATCTTCGTTGGCGTGCACGCGAACTCTTCCGCTTGGTCAAAAACATTTTTATCCACGGGTACGCGGCATTGCCATGCTAGAACTTCCCCGTCACTGAACAGATAGTTTTCAGAGTCACCAAGCGTGGTTTCCAGTGAACGGCGCTGCACCGCCGAGAGTTCGCTAAGCACGGCGCGGCAAAGACTTTCGCGGTGTTCGCGATTTACGGACGCCAACTCGACGACAAGCGGTTCCATCGCAGATGTTAGACCAACCTTAATCGAGTCCGCCTTATCGAGACCAGTCATTTTCGCATTAACCAACGCATCTATCAAACCAACTAGGCAGATTGAATGTCGAAACGCAAGCCGTCGCCATTCAAGTTCCTGAGAAGCCGACAGAGTAGTCTCTAGCTTCGCTTCCAAAGCGTCCAATGTTTGAGATGAGTCCAAGAGCTGCTTCTCAAAGTCAGTGCGGTCTTGGCCTTCCTTGATCGCGAATCCGGCGAGGAAAATCCGCTCCAATTGATCTTCCAGTCCTTTCGACTCCTTTAGTAATTCTCGAAGCGGTGTTCGTTGAGACTCCTGGATATTGAGGCGCGTCAGCAACCTTTCGTCCTCTAGCGTCCGCGAAATCGATTTAGCGGCAAACGGCACCGGTATTACGAGGTTTCCCCTCTGCAGGATTGCTTTGTTTGCCATCGTCAAGCATCGCTGGCGGTATATCCCCGCCGGTAGCATTTCCTGCGAAATGCCACTCCGAGAGTGGGCCACCAGAATTGTCGCAACCAAGGTTACGATAGTGAACCAGGGCAACGATAATGACATGCGTAGGTCCATTTCGGAAGTGCTCGCTAGATCGCTCAGGGTACGACCGTAATCGGGATACTAATTTGAAAGTCGCCGTCCTGAACAAAGACACCACTAGCGTCCGTCAACAGGCTTGGAATGATCGAAAGCTCAAGCATCCGAACTTTCGCAGAACGAGATGAGGGATCTAAGTTCAGTGCCGTGAATGCTTCCTTCGGACCAGTAGGCTCAACTCTTGGTTCGCTTTGCCACCCGGTACGATGTCGAAGGACAATTGAACGCTTGTGGGGCGATTGCGCGTCCCCGCTGGCGACCGTAACCGCGAGCGCTTTGGGATGAGCACTGATTCGAGAAATGTCGTCGAACCAAACTGGTATCACGACGTCGCCATAACGCGCATCTTGCGCGGAAACGCGGACCCATTGCCCCTTATCTCCACTGAGAAACTTTCGAGGTCGAATAATCAGAGTCCACGACGTTACCGATTCTGTTGGACCAAGAGCGGCTTCACTAGGGCGAGTTGTCGACATCCATTCCGTGGCAAGAAGCGCTGAATTCGAGACATCAATTCGTGGCCGTGGCGCATTTGGAACACCCTGTTGCAGGACCACTTCAGCTACCGCTAAATCCTCCCGAATTCGTAGGAAATCGGGTGCGGCATCAAGACCGGCACGAACATCGATAATGACGCGACCGGCAGGCCACACAATATCCGCACTATCCTCCGTGCAGCATCGAATGGCAAAATCAAAAGGAGTTATTCCGCGCTTCATGGTAGTGTCAACTTCGACCGTAAGCTCGCATGAACCCGATTCAACGAACAGCACTTTGTGGTCACCAAGTGAAATCTTGTCTATCGACACACTTGTGCAGCCGCACGTCGTCCTGAGCCCTGCAATCTTAAACGGACGGCCATGACGTTCTCGCATTAACATTCGGACATTGACCCTGTCGCCGGCGATAGCCGTACGAGTCTCGGGTGAGCCGTCAGTGATAAGAATCTCATAAGGACTGTTGAATTGCGTCCTTAACAGTCTCACTACACCATAAAGAGACAGTCCGATCACGACGACACCGATGAACCACGAAACGTATTTGGCAGAAGTAGTCACGGGTGCGTAGGAATTCTGAAACAATGGTTGAGAAACTCAGGTACACGAACGCCAAATGACAGGCGCTAGATCATCACTACCTTGATACCCGGTCTTCGAATTCGCCAAATCAAGAGAAGCACGACGCATACGCAAACAATCGCTCCCCATGCCATTCGAGCGTACATAGGATCCTCATCCTCCTCCTGCTCCTCCTTCTCTTTGGAGATTGGAACTATCGATTTCGGTGGGCTGCCCTGTTTCAATCGATAGTCATTCATGAAAGCGGCGAGTTCATTGGTCCCAGGATAAAAGACTTGTTTTATTGTGCTATTCTTGCCAATCAGTGCAATACGTGTTTCCTTTGGCTTTGAAAACGGCGTGTGCGGCTCATCCAACAAATTCATGTAGACGTTTTCCGGCAAGGCTGGGTTCAGTTCGCTCGCCTGAACGTCGGCGTTCACAGAGTGAGAGACGACGGAAAACCGATTAACGGCCATTCGCTTGCCGGACGAATCCTCGATCCAATTCTCCGAGCTCTTGGGAAAAAACACTCCTCTTCCCAAATCCTGAAACTCCAACACTCGCGTCACTGCAACTCCGAGTATCTGCTTCCCGTCGCTACTGAATTGTTCCGACCTCAATTCCCTGCACAAGAAGCCGGCGTTGGGATCCACGAAGATAGTCATGCGAGCGCCATTCACACTCCCACGAACTCTGGGATGAATCGCATCGATACGGATGAGGTCGATACCATCACGTTGTTCACTTCCCACGATAGTAAAGCTGTCGGCTTCACGAGCAAGTTCGGACAGGGTACGAAATTCATCTGCGACATTGGCGGGAAGCCTCATCAAGAAGTACAAGTACACTTGAAAATATAGGTGATTTCTGGCAAGCGGAGCTCGTTTGCACTGCGCGCCGTAATTCCGAATGGGGGTCATATCGTTCCGGTGCGCCGGCTCTGGAAGCCTTAGGGAAGTCTCCTCCATCTTCTCAAAATCATACCAATAACAGCTCCAGACCTTAAGTTCCGAAGCGTTGGCATCTTGGACGGAATCCGTCCGTTCAAATGACTCTTTGAGGTCGAATTTTTTCCAAACGTCTACGCCCGAGCGCGCGAATACTCCCCTTTCATTCGGTTTGGACTCGTGCTTAATGACAACTTTTGCAGATTGGATTTGTGCCCAGGTCGATTCGTGCGCAGCCAAGATCGTAGCCTGGGAAGGGATTTTCTTGGCGTCCTCCGCACTGGATAGCGCAAGCAACGCCATTAGGAGCGAGGTAGTGTATACGTAATTGCGGTATTGAGTCGCATCGGCCCTATGCCGCTTTTGCGATTGAGTCCACATTGAAATCTCAAATCTAGAAATTGCACCAAGTTTGGCGTTTCGTGCAAGTCTCTGAACCACCTCCACACTGGCCGGTGCAATTCAACTGTAAAGTAGCTCCAGCATTGTCGCAATTGTCGCTTCCAGCCGCATCAAATACGCATGGATGCTGAATAGACGCGTCGACGCACAGTGTAGCGGCGGCACACTCGTCGTCCGCCCATCTGCCACATGTAAAAGTCGCGGCTGCATCGCACTTCCACCCAAAGTAGCCCTGCTCTTCCTCACCGCCAGGGCCTTGTCCTAATGCGATCGCCAAAGACAACATGACCGCGAGTGGCGTGCAAATCAGAAGTAGAAGTGACGGTAGTCCGGTTCGTCGATTCATTGCAGTTCTCCTTGAGAAAGGGTAAATGGACCCCGCGATTGCGAGGTATTTCGCTTAAATCTACCGGTTTTTTTTTTGCCGTTGTCAACCCCCCCGGTCCAATTTGCTCATTTCGAGGTCAGCTTCGTAATCAAGAACTTCTGAACCGACCCGTACTTCTCATCCTGGTGTCCCGGATAGGAGAGGATGACTTCGAGGCCGAGGGGCTCGGTCCGTTCGATGAGCTTGATGCCGTAAATGGCGGAGTGGGTGGGGTCGGGGCCTTCCTGACCGACGACGGGGGGCGTTTTCTGGTTGGGGTTGTCGAGGTAGATCGGCGGGTCGTCCTTGCTGACGAGCTCGATGGGGGAGTATTCCTTGATCCAGGGGAGAATTTTTTCCCGGTTCTCGAGAGCCGCGGCGAATTCCTTCGGCCGATCTCCTCCCTTGGTCCAGAAGCCGAAGGCGTGGCCGGCGTAGTTGGCGTTGGGCATCCATTCGCGGAGCTCTTTGGGATCGAGCGAGGTCTGTGCGCCGACCACGGCCGCGCATGTCAGGCGGGTGGACTCGCGAGCGATGGGGTCGCTGCTCTTGGGATCGGCCAGGTCGTCATGGAACGCCAGCCAGAGAGAGGTGCAGGCACCCGCGGAGCCGCCGGTCGCGCCGACCCGCTTGGGATCGAGGTTCCATTCCTTGGCCTTGGAGCGGATGGTTTGCAGAGCCCGGGCCGCGTCGTGCAGCGGAGCCTTCACCGGCGGTACGACTTTCTGCTCCATGGCCTGCGGGATAAAGCGATAGTTGAGGGATGCCACCGAGATGCCGACATCCAGGTACGGTTTGATGGCCGGCGTGCCATAGCTGGCTTTGTCCCCACCCATCCAGCCGCCGCCGTGAATCAGGAGCACGACCGGCGTGGGCTTGTCGGACTTGGCCTGCCAGAAATCGAACACCTGCCGCTCCGACTCTTTGCCGTATTCATAGTTCGCCACCGTCGGCTCCGGACGAGCTGGGGGCGCTTTGGCGGCGGGCTGCTTGGCTGCCGCTTTCGGCTCGGCCTTGGCTTTGTCCTGGGCAAAGAGGCAGACGGGGGTGAGAAGGAGAAGGGAGGCGAACAGCAGGCGGAAGGAATGCAACATGGAAAGGCTCCTGGAGAGGGAGGGGATGGCTCTGGCATCTTGGAACATCGGGGAGGGAGAGTCAAGCAGCGTGCCTGGCTGGGCAGCAAAGGGGCGGGCTCGCGAACTGGACACTTAGCCGGAAAGGGTACTTTTGTATAATATAGGGCAAGGGACGCCTTCCTCACACGCTGGCCGGGAGCAGCCGGTCTGACGATCGGTGTTTGGTTCGCAGCGTGCATGCATGACGCGGGATATAGGGAGGGTTTCCGCTGGGAGTGCAACGCGAATGAAGGAGTCGAAGGAGATGCCGCGATCCCGAGAGATGCGGGTTGCATATACGGTTGTTTATGTATTAAGAATTGGGTTTTTGCGCCAAGAATGTATCAAAAATAAAGCCGTAAATCCTTGGGAATACAACACTTGAGAAGCGACGCATGTGTGAAACAACAACTCTCTAAACCTGTATTAAAACTACCCTACCGGGGGATGTCCCGTCCATCGCTACCCGCAGCGAAGTCTTTGGGTGTTTGCACCGGCGGCTCCGTTTATAATCCTTATCACCGAACCCTGGCCAAGTAGGACGTAAACTCCCGTGAAAAACAGAGCAACTGACAATCGATTCCTCCTCGCCTGCGGGCTGATCTTTGTCGCGGCGTCCTCACGGGCGTTCGCCGAAGAGCCGTCGCTCATTCGCATCGACGACCTGTATCGGCTGGATTCCCCGCAGGGGGTCGTCGTCGCGGCCGATGGCGCGAGCGCGATTTACGCCCGCCGCTGGAGTGATCGGAAGGAGCGAGTGGTTCGTCATTCGCTATGGCGCGTGGAGGGTGATGCCTCCCATGCCAAGCCGCTCGAAGCGGGCGAGCCGGACGGCCGCGCCCCGCTACTTTCGCCGGATGGAAAGTGGATTGTGTTCCTCTCGACACGGCCGCTGCCCGATGGCAAGCCGGGCTTCACGCCGGTGCCGCCGTATTCTGACACGGCAACGGACATCTGGCTGATGCCGGCGGCGGGGGGGAAGGCGATTCCGCTGGCGGGCCGGGCGCGACCTTATAACCGGGTCTTCAGCGACCCCTTCTTCGGCAACGTGGCCTTCTCCGCGGATGGCAAACGCCTGGTGTTCGTGGCCGACGAAGCGCGGGACGATCGCTCGCCGGAAGAAGCGGCCAACAACGTGCAGATTGTGCGTCAGGACGGCGGAGAAGGGTATGAAGGCTACGGCCCGGCACAGGTTTGGATTGCCGATCTGCTGGACGAGCCGGGCGAAGTCGCTGCTTCGCGCGTGACCCGCATCACCAGCGATGACTTCTGGTATGGCGACCCGCAGTGGGCTGAGGATGGCAAGGCGATTATCGTCCATGCCAACCGCACCCAGGAGCAAGAGGCGGTGCGGTACAGCATCAACCAGAATTACGACCTGTGGCGGATTGACCTGGGGGACGGCAGCCTGCTGCAAGCGACCTTCGGGCCCGGCCCGGATGTCTCGCCGCGCGTCTCTCCCGACGGCAAGCGGCTGCTCTATCTGAGCATTCCGCGACGGGGCTCACATATGGATATCTTCAATCTGGCGGTGATTGTGATCACGGAAGCTGGTCCGCAAAGCCAGGTGCTGTTCAATCATCACGGTCCTGGAGAAGTCCCCCACTTGCCGCCACTATTTCCCCTGCCACGCGATTGCTGGCTTGGTCCCTCGGCTTTTCATTACACTGCCGCTACAGGAGTAGTCACCAAGCCGCAAGTGATCGATCTGGCCCAAGGGATCGCCGCCTTGGAAGGAACGCCCGAGACGCTGAGTGAAGAGTCCGCGAAGTCCGCGGAGGTCCGCCGCAAGCTCACGCCGCCGGCAGACGCATTCCTCAAGGAACGCATCGTGGCTCAAGGCGAGGTCGTTACCTGGAAAGGGGCCGATGGCCTGGCAGTCGAGGGCATTCTCACACGGCCAACGCAAACAGGCACGAAAGCGCCCTTCAAGCTGGCCCTTTATCCGCACGGCGGCCCCCATAGCCGTTCGTCGCTGGGCTTTGATTTCACCGTGCAGGTGCTGGCCGCCAACGGCTACGCGGTCTTCCAGCCGAACTTCCGCGGCAGCGGGGGCTATGGGCAGAAGTTTATTGACGCCGATCGGAACGATTTGGGGGGCCAGGACATGAAAGACATGCTCACGGGCATCGACCACCTGGTGAAGGAAGGAATCGTCGACGCCAATCGCCAATTCGTGTACGGCATCAGCTACGGGGGCTTTAGCACCTGCTCGCTCATCGGTCAGACTCGGCAATTCCGAGCCGCGGTGCCGCAAAATGCCGTGACCGACTTGGGGCTGATGTGGGGACTTTCGGATATACAAAGCTGGACTCAATGGGAATCCGGCGGCCGTCCGTGGGAAGTGCCGCTGGCCATCCGCGAGCACAGCCCACTGACGAACGCCTTTCGCGTGAAAACCCCCACGCTTATCCTCCATTCCGCGAACGACCGGCGTTGTCCGCTGCCGATGGGGAAGGTGTACTATCAGGCCCTTAAGGCGAACGGCGTGGAAACCCAGATGGTGATCTATCCCGATGAAGGGCATCCCATCAAACAGTTGCCGCACCAGGAAGACGTGCTGACCCGCGTGCTGGAGTGGTTTGGAAAGCACGATGCGGAAGAAGAGGGGCCGTAGGGAAATGGCGAATGACGATTGACCGCAATCGGGAAATCGGGATAGAGTAGAATTGTGTTGACCGACGCCGCCTTGGCGAAACGAGCTGACTTTTATGAGCATCGCAACATCCACCTTCCTATCCTCTTCACCGCTTCCATTCATTTCACTGGAAGTTGAATCAAGCTCATCGGAACGAGATATTCTCGGTCCTGCCATGGTCCGTTTTTCTGTCGAACAGTATCAACAGATGATCGAGCATGGCATCCTTGAGGAAAGCAATCGGATCGAGCTCTTGGAAGGAATTCTGGTGCTGAAGATGACCAAGAAGCCGGCCCATTGGATTGCAGCCAAGCTAGTAAGCGATGCATTAGAGGGCCTGAATGTGGCCGGCTACTTTGTGCATCGCCAGGATCCGGTCAATACCAACGACAGCGTCCCGGAGCCAGATGCCGCATTGGTCCACGGCACGCCGCGCGACTATTTGCTCCGCAATCCCAGCGCGGCCGATTCTTGCCTGGTGGTGGAAGTCGCGGAAACGTCACTGGCCCACGATCGCGGCTGGAAAAAACGAATCTATGCCCGAGCCGGAGTTCCTGTTTACTGGATCGTCAACCTGATTGATCGCCAGGTCGAGGTCTTCACGCTCCCCAGCGGTCCCGCCGACAAGCCGGACTTTGCCCAGCGGCAGGTCTTTGGCACAGCCGAGGAGGTTGCAGTGTGGGTGAGCGGCGTCGAGGTTGGGCGAATTGCCGTTAAAGAAATTTTGCCTTAGCACGGCCCAATTTCCGCTGAACCTACAATCCCTCGACCGCCATCTGATACACCGGGCTCTCCGGCTCGAGCTCAACGGCCTTGCGGAAATGCTCACTCGCCGCGGCAGCGTTGCCACCAGCTTCGAGCGCGACGGCCAGGGAATGATGGATGTCGGCACGGCCTGGGGCCAGGCCGAGGGCTTCGCGTAGTTGGTGCTGGGCAGCGACGGGGTTGTTCTTGGAGAGGAGGAGCTCGGCGTATTGCAGGCGGGCATCCACGAACTGCGGACGTTGTTCCACCAGGCTGGCGAGGGCCCGCTCGCAAGCTGCCGGATTCCCTTCCTTCCAGCGGTTCAGGGCGGCTTGCAACTGGGCTGTGTCCCGCTGGCTTTCGAACAAGGCAATCGCTTCCGCCCTCCGCTCGGGGCTGAGTGCGGGAGGCTGCTTCCCCTTCGTCAGCGCCGGCTGGGTGGACGCACAGCCGCAGCAGAGCGCGGCGGCGACGACCGACCAACCTACATACCAATGATGCGCGGCTCTGCTCATGGTGATTTCACCGCCGGTTTGGTCGAGATGGTCTTGATGGGACCGGGGGTGCCGGGATTCTGCTCTTCCTGGATCATCGGCTCCTCGCCAAATTCCGGCCCGGGCTTCCAAGGAGCGCCCTGCTTCGAGTAATCCATGTGCGGCCGGTTCCACGGTGCGCGGGCGTGGTTCAGGTACTCATGGACCGATTCTCCTTCGAAGCCGCCGGCGGCCACAATGTCATTGCGCAACTTAATGGAATCGCGGTTCATCGGGTCGAAATGGATCGACCAGTCAATCTGCTTGATGGCCCGGGCGTGGTCCCCCGAGTTGTAGGCCGCCAGCGCCAGCCGCTGATACCGCTGACCGTAGTTCCGCTTGGCAATGGGGCTCATCTTGTCGAAGTAGACCTCGTGTTTGTGCGTGAATTCGTTGCCGTACTTTTGGCCTTCGGCGGCGAGCGTGTCTTCGTTGACGATCCGCGGCGTGATGAGCACAATGATCTCGTCCCGGCCGATCTTCTCCGTCTTGGTGCGGAAGATGGGCCCGACCCACGGGAGGTTGCCGATGAAGGGTACCTGGCTGGTTGTTGTCTGCAGGTTCTTCTGCAGCAATCCTCCAATCACGATGGTGCTGCCGTCATAGCAGCCGACATTTCCGGTCATCTGGGTGACGGTCTTGTTGGGGATCGTCTGCCCCCCGGAAACCGTAACAGTGCCGGTGGATAACTCGGGGTGGACCTCCATCCGGATGAAGCCGTCGTTGGCTATGAATGGGCGGATCCGTAGCAGTGTGCCCACGTCAAGGAACGCGACGGACTGCGTGGTGAATGTTTGCGTGACGGTGGTGTTCAGATAGCCAAGCTGCTCGCCAATCTGGATTTCCGCTCGCTGCTTGTTCATGCACAGGACGCGGGGGGAAGCGACGACATTGGTGTCGCCGACCTGTTCGAGAGCCAGCAGGAATGTGGACAGGCTGCTGTCGAGGAAGCCGAACTTGAGCCCGCCGTTGCCGACGTCGAACGAGGCCAGCGACGTAATCGGGCTGCTGCCGGTAACGACCCGGGCATTTGCCTTGTCCCGGAGCGCTTGAAAGTTGACTCCGAACTGGTTGGAGTCGTTGAGCTTGATGTTGATGATCATCGCTTCAATGGCTACCTGCGCCGGCTTGATGTCCACGTCGGCGTACAGTTCATCAATCTGTTTCAAGACAGTCTCATAGTCCTTCACGACGACCATGTCGCTACCGGCGAAGTCGTTGCCGCCGGTCTTGACCTGGTCCGAAGGTATGTCGACCTGGGAAGCCGAGGTTACCGTGATCTTGCCGAACGACGGAGTGAGCATCGGTGTAATCAGCGTTTGCAGCTCCGCGGACTTCACGTAGTTGGGGCGATAGATCCGCATCGCCGCCTGGTCCTGGGACTGGTCCCTGTCGCTGAAGTCCTGGGCGGTGCCAACGTAAATGATTCCCTTTTCGCGTCGCGCGACGAAGCCGGCATTTTTGAGAATCGCATCCAGAGCCGTCTCGGCGTCAACCTTGGAAAAGGAAGCGGTAACGGTGCCGCTTACATTCTTGCTGGCCAGGATGTTGAGACCATTGTCGTTGAGCATCTTCAGGACGGCGAGGATGTCCGTATTGTCGCAATCAAACGTCAGGGTGCCGTCCCCTTCCTCTTTGATGGCCGCGCCCGGCGCTGGGAGTTCGTCAGGTTTCGAGTCCACAGGTGGAGCGGGGTTGGCGTCTTGCCTGACGACGGCGGGAGCGGGTGGAGCGGGAGCAGGGGGAACAAAAACCTTTTCCTGCATTTCGCTGAGCCAGGCCCGCATGTTTCGCTGGGCCCGGCTGCTCTCTTCGCGGAAATCTTCGAGCGTCTCCTTGAGGCGCAGCATCTCTTTATTGACGGCCGGCTGCTCGACGGGCGCAACAGGCGTTGGCACCTCGGAACTTGGGGTAGGGGTTGCCGCGGCGACCGGAGTCGCAGTTAACGGCACCGAAAAGTCGGCGCTGGGAAGCACTGCCAGATTGGGGTCCGGGGCGCGCGGCGCTTTGGGCCGCCACGCCACGGCCAGGGCAATCGCCACCCCGATCGAGCCGCAAACGCAGAGCACCAGAATGCGCAGTCGCTTGTTCATGGCCTTCCTGACCTCGTGACCTTCCCTGGATTTCTATTCGTTCACGGGCGCCGCTTTTGTCTTGTCGGGCGTGAACGCCTTCTCGTCCCTTGGCTCATCCTTGGCTTGCTCGGCCGGGGCGGACGTCAGCTTCAGTTCCCAGAACTTCCCTTCGCGCTCGAGTACCACCATCTTGCGGTAGACTCTCGCTAACTTAAACACAACCTCCGGTTGCTGGTCTTCCTCTTTGCTTGTGGCATCCGACTCCTGACTAACCGCTATCGAGTCGAGCTCGCGATAAACCTTTCCGCTGATCATGGCCTTCTTTACTTGGGGCCCGATGACCACTCCTTGTAACACCAGCCCCAAACTCCTGGGGTCCACTTCGGCTTGCTTCTTCGCTTGAATCTCCGCTTCCGGCTTGGCAACGATGGCTACGGGGGCGGCAACTTGAAAAATCTGACTCCACTGGGGGCGAAAGTCCGCGGATCGGGCCAGGGGGTCCGTTTTCCGCTGCTCATGTATTTCGCGCCACGCTAGTCCCGTCTCCTTGTTTTCACCCGCACCACTTGTCGGCAGCACACCCCCACTCGACACGCCAGCCGGCGATTGAGCAGCCGAAGAGACCACCGCAACTTCGGATGCAGCGGCTCCCTTTTTACCCACCCACTTCCAGACCAGCGGACCCCAAAAGTAGAGGCCGCCGAGGAGCAATACTCCCAGCACACCCGCCTTCAGGGGATTCGCCGCCAGGTCGCGGCGGAGCGTCTTGACTAGTTTGTCCAGTTTCACAGTCATTCGCCGTCGCCCAGCCGGTTGTGCCGGAGAGCGGGCGGCGTCCTTAATTATCGGATGAGTTTCGCCCTATTAATCGGCTTAATCGGCAAGGTCGCCAAGAATCGTCAAAGTCAAATCACACCGCAAGCTTCCGCCCAATTCCCCGGGCCGCTGTAAGTTCACATTTTGCAACCAAATGGTTTGCGGTAGCTGTTCCACGCCTTTGCAGAAGTTGAAAATGCCTTCAAAGGTCCCTTCCACGCTGACCAGGACTGGGTATTCCGCCACGAGGCCATGCTGCTTCACCGGCTGCGGCTCTAGCCGCAAGATGCGCACGCCTGCCTGGTTCGCTTGCAGGGAAATCTGGGATGGCAGTCGGTCGGCCTGCTGAGGGTCCGGCGCATTCTGCTGCCACTGGTTCACAAGCGAGTCAGACTCCTCAAGCTGCGTGCGGGTGGCGGTTGCGGTCGCAAACAACTGATCGGTTTGGGAGATGTACTGCTGCTTTTCCACCAACTGCTGGCGCATGGATTTCATGGCCTTCTGCGAAGGCAAATAGGCCAGAACCACATATCCGAGGGCGACGCAGGCCATCCCTCCCGTTACCAGCCAACCCGGCGGGCCCTGCGGACCAAACATGTTCTTCATGGAGATCCTCCCGGACGGCTTGTCGTGCGGCTTGCGCTGAAGTCGCTGGCGGCAACGTCCGCCGCGCCGGCCTTCAAAGTTGGAGCGCCCGGCTGTCCGTGACCTGGTCGGACGATGGCGCGGACATGGAACTTGGAAGCTCCTTTTTCCATCGTTTCGCCGCCTGCTTCCAGCCCTTTCAGACTGGCGGAGGCAATCAGCGGCGACCTGGCGAGAGAATCGACGTACTCGTGAAGTTCCTTGGAGTTGGCAGCCTGGCCACTCAGTTCGAGAATCAATATCTGGCGATCGTGTTCCCCACGGAGTCTGGACAAAACTGATTTGGCGGTTGGCTTGCCGGCCTGTTCGCCTTCGCCGGTGGATTGGTTGGTGTCGCCGTTGCCGCTTCGCGTAATAGGAGCGCCATCAGCCTGCTCGAGCATGCGCAGGTCCGTCAATTGGATCGACGGCGGCAGCGACCGCGCGACCGCCGCCAGCAGCTGCGTCCGCGGCCACGGATGTTCGAGGTACAGGTAGAGGGCCGCAAGTTCCTCCGTGCGCTGCTTGCTTTCCTCCAGCCGTTTGATTTCCGCTTGCCGCTGCTCGGAGACGGCATGCTGCGGCTCGACCACCTTGAGCTGCGCGGCGAGGGAACAGCGAAAGTACCACTGGCCCGAAGCCGCGCCGGCAATCGCCAGCCCAAACAGCATGGCCACCGCCACCCAGCAGAACCGCGCATGCCGCAGTACCCGCCGTTGGCGATAGATATCAGGAAGGAAATCGATGTTTTTCACGGGACTTTATTTGACCTCTTTTAGCGCCAGGCCGGCAGCCACGTCCCACAAGCCGCGGCGTCCGACGTCGCGCTGCAAGGACAAGGCTCGGAAGGGGTCGCTCAGCTCGCACTTCAGGTTCAGCATTTTCCCCAGCACGTCGGCCAACTGCTGCGTGGCTTCACCGCCCCCCAACACCACTCGGGACAGTGGCTGGCCGCGGAAGGTGACGCTGTGATAGCGGATGCACAGCGCGAGTTCGCTCCCCAAACGCTCGATCACGCCGCGGGTTGCTTCGCTCACGCTCCGCATCACTTCCGGGTCCTGCAAATCGGTTCGCCGGTCGCCGCTGTGCCGGCGGAGATCCGCGGCTTCTTTGGCCTCCATCCGCAAATGACGGGCGACGGCAGTATCGAGGTGTGCGCCGCCAATGTCGATGTACTTCACAAACAGGATCTCGATCCCTTGCGTGATGACGACGGCCGTCCGTTGATGCCCTATGTGAATGACCAGCGCCCGCCCGTTGAAGTCCTCTTGCCGCCGAAATTGTGCCGCATAGCTGCGGACGAGTGCCGCCGGTTCGACGTCCACGGCCAGCGGGTTGAGATGGCCCTTAGCAGCCAGGTCCAATGACTTTTGCAGGACGGGACGGTGGCAGGCAAAGACGATGACTTCCCGCAGGACCGCATCCCCCTGCCGCACGTCAGCCGCCTCGATATAACGAATCTCCGCCTCTTCGACGGCAAAGGGAACGCGGCCAGCCGCTTCCTGGGCAACGTGGCGGTCGAGTTCCGCTCCTTCCGACTTGGGAACGCGGATGTTCTGCAGCACCAGTTCTTTGTCCCCCAAACAGAGCACGACATCCCGGCCCACGAACTTCCGTTCGGTGAGCCCCCGCTGGATGGTTTCGGCGACGTGCTCGGCGTGTTGTTCCGGCGAAGTCGCGGCCGGGAACTCCCAGCGGCCCGCGGCAATCAGGTCCTCGCGGTTGGCGGAGAATTGCACCATCTTCACGGACCGGGAGCCCAAATCGATTCCGATCGGACCGGCGCGGCGCAGATTGAAGAACGGGAGCATTGCTAGGGCGATTACGGGGTGATTCCGGATGGAGTGGCGGCTTGCACGTCTCCCACATCGACAATGCCCGTGGTGGCATTGACCGTGATGGGGATGTATATCTTTGTCCCCGCGGCGTTGCTGACGAGCCAGACGAGAGTTGCTTCGGAGCGGGTAGTGCCCCCCAGCGGCCCGAATTCCAGGTTGCTCACGTCGCTAGGGGACACCGGGTTTTTCTGAACTGCGGCGAGCTTCACGGAGCCAGCCAGCATGGGCAGCTTGGAGAGGTCTGCCATCTGATTCTTTTGATTGTTGGAAAACGTATGAAACGGCGAAGGGGGCAGCTTATCCAGGGCGGTGACGGAGCCCGCGTGCTTCATGACGTAGTTATTGGCCGCGATGTCGAAGGTAATGTGGTAGTTGGAATTATTGGCCACCGCCAGGCCGCGAGCGTACTCAATATCCCCCGCGACGCTGTCCGCCGCCATTTGCAGTTGCTGAGGGACGTTGCTCGAAAGGTAGGGAGAAGCGACGGCGATCAGGATGCCGAGAATGGCGACCACAATCAGCAGCTCGATCAAGGAAAAAGCGCGGCGGCAGCGGCTCGCCAGCCGTGGGGCGGGCGGGTAGCAGGCAGTCTCACTTTTTGGCCTGGTCGCGTCCATGAGGTCCGGCAATCGCTTCCTTCAGGAGCAGGTTCTGCTCCTTGATCAGTTCTTTGATTTCCCGCAGCTCGCGGACCATTTCCGCCCGCTGCACGGCTGCATCCTCAAACGGCGGCTTTCCCGGAGGGGCCGCGGATGAGAGGCTGTAGAAACCTAGCACGCAAAGCAGTGCCGCACCTGCGGCGCAGGCCAAGATGGACCGAATAGAGAGGGAATGCATGTTAGGAGTCTCCTGCTGTCTGTAGCGGTTGCGGACGAAGTCCCACCAACCGGGCGGGATCATAACCGACGACAACCGGCTAGGAAAGTCGGATTTCCGGCTGCGGATAGCCCGGTCCGTATGCTACGAGCCGTCCTTCCAAGAGACGATGTTCCAGCGAAGGCCATCGTCCCCCGCTGCTTTCGTGTAGATAGGCTGGCTCCAGTCGGGCCAATGGTAAGTGACACTGGTTGGAGGCTGGAACTTGAATTGAGGCGGCGCACGCAGATCGAAGGTGGAAGCGTCCATCCAATCGGGATAGTACTTAATGTTGATGGGACTTTGAGCTGTAAATAGGGTATGCTGCAGCACCCAATCGACCTGTGAAACGGCGGTCCACTCAGTCCGCGCAGCGATGTCAAGGTCCTCCGTAAAGAGCCTGCCCTGCAAGTTGAACGCGGTGTTCTGACTGCCGGCGTCAATCACAAAATTCGTCCAGTTCACGACGAGTCCGCGGACGAGAGAGTTGCTGTTGTTCTTGATCACCACGTCATTGCGGATCATCGACGCTGGCAGTTGATACACGGTGCTGCTGCCGCTGAGGGCCGGCAGGTTAAGGCCATTGACTTCGACGTCTGTTCCGTCCAGGCGGAATTCATCGCTGGACCCGTCCGAGAATAGGACGCCGGTGAATTTCGTGCCGGACTTCAGGCTCACGGTCCCCCCCGCCTTGTAAATGCCCAGCGGGTTGGTGGTCGTGCTGGCCCCAATGGTTTGCCCGGTTGGCGTGGAACCGTAAGTGCTTACTATGCTCGGCACGGTATAGGCCGGGCCCCCCGCGTAGAGCTTGTAAGTGGCGGGAGCATTGGTGTAGGTCACTGGTGCTGAACTAAGCGTCCCCGTCCAGTTGACGTTGACTCCCAACTTCTTGACGTCAGCTTCGGTATTCGAATCCTGCCTTCCGGTGCTCAGAGTTACGTCGCTGGTGAAGTGCCGATAATCGACCCCTGTTTGGACATACTTGATCTTTAGGTCATTGACGTAAGCCGCGCGGGAGCTGGAGTTGATATCCGAGGGGTCTATGGACAGCGTTTGAAACTTCATCTTTCCCAGGAAGCAAGTTGCTCCTTGAAACTGGATCGGGGCGTCCACATTCTCTGTCCAGACGGTCGCCGACGAATTCCATTGGTAGCAGGTAAAGCCGTTCATGGAACTCCACAGGGTGGGCGTGGCGGTGGTATTCAGCGCTCGCCTAACCAATTGCAGGACGGCCGTCATGGTGTAGGTGGTGGGGAGCGAGGTATCTCCGTTGCTCCAGGCAGTGCCGATGGACGTGACAGTTACACGGAAGGGATACTCCCCGTAGTTCGCACCGCCTGGCAGTAGGGACGCATCGCCGGCAGTGAAACTGACGCTATACGAGGACTGGCTGTCGACGTTGCCGGTGAGCGTGGCGCCGACGCCATCCCACGAGTCCGTGCTCATTTTGCGAATGGCCTGATTCAGGCCGGCTTCGGCGGCCTGCCGGGCCAGGGCATTGGTTTGCGCATTTGTTTGCAGGAGCGTCGTCTGCACCTGGGAACGCATCAGCGAGTAGCTGACGGCGATGGTAATGGCGAGCATGCCCAGAATCAGGATCAGGGCCATTCCACGGCGGGGCGAGCGATTGACTTTTTTCGTCCTGCGACAGGATTGCATTGTCATTCCCCGGAGCCCCTTTCCTACTTCGCAAGCTGATAGACTTTCGTCGCCGATCCGAAAAACGGAATAGCCGGCTTCTCGCCCGCATCGTCGGCAATCATCTGGAGCTCGGTCAGGCAACTGACGCGGCGGTTGCCGGTGCTGGTGCCGTACTGGTCCAGTGGCCAGTCGATATTGGCCCAGGTCCGCGTGCTCGCCTTATACTCCGACCATTGCGTGGCGGTGGGGCTCATGATGATCCGGAAGCGGATCTTGCCGCGGGACGCGGAGACCGCCAGCCGATCCGAAATCACCGTCTTGGTGCTATTGGCAGCAAGCATCGCATCGACCACGGTATTCAGGGCCGTCGAGGTAGTACTGGTGAGAACCGTGGTATCGGTCGTGGTGATTTCCAGCAACTCCGTGGGTTTGCTGGGGTTGTAGGTATAGACAATCAGGTCGCTCCGCTTGGGATACTCCGTGGCGCCGGCGGCCACTCCGTCCGACTTCCAAATCAGCAGACGGTCCGGGTAGGAGTCGGAACCCACGATTGTCGAGGCAACCATGCAGCCCGGAAAGCTCTCGCTGGCCTTGCAGTTGATCACGTTGCGACGGATGCGTTCGAGCGCGACGCGGGCATGTTGGGCCGCTTCGTTTTGGCCGCGGCAGTAGTCGTTGGCATTGCTTACGCTATAGGATAGCGTTCCCATTGCGCCGGCCAGGAGCGTGAGGATGGCCGTGGCGCAGAGCAATTCCGCCAGAGTGAAACCGCGGCGGCGGCACTTGTCAGAAAGACACCGGTCGGAAAAGTGTTTACGTGGGAGGCGGGATGTAGGCATAAACGCGCCTTCCTTTCGCCAAGGTTCGGTACGTTCCATCAGGGTCTTGATACTCCACGGTTACTTCCGCGCACTTGTACCCGCTCGTTGTTGCCAGGACTCCGCCCGCTGCTAGCGGCGGATTATCCAGGCGCAGGGACAGGTCCGTAGAGCTGACATAATAACTGTCCACCCGCAGCCGCCACTTGGCGAAGAAGCCACTGTCGACGCGAAAATTCGCGTGCCGAGTGCCGCCTGCGTCGTTTCCTGTGCCTAGTGTTTGTCCGTAGACGTTGGTAATGGGTTGCGCGCTGAAGCCATTGAAATCGTCGGAATCGTCAAAAAGGAGCCGCGTCGTTTCGTCCGCCTCTTTCGCGAGCTTATTCTGATTGTAGGCCGAGCCGGCTTCCATATAGCGCTTGCTCATGATCTCGTCGAGCACCTGCTCGCAAATGCCTTGTGCGATGGCCTGCTTCGCGGCATCATCGGTGGCGTCCAGCGAGGTCTGCGCGGCCAGGAGCAGAACGGAGCCGGCCAGCGCCATGATGCTGATGGCGACCAGGGCCTCAATCAGCGTAAAGCCGGTGCGTGTGCGCAAGCGAAGGCGCATGGATGGAAGGCCGGGCTTCTACGGCTGGCCCCTAATTCATGAAGGAATAAAAGGGGCACGGCGAGGTCCCCTCTAGCTCCTAGCTATCCCCGCCGTGCCCAAGAACCAACGCCCCTCCCCGAGGCGCGGTTGCACTGAAACCTAGTTCGCTGGGCGAGGTTGTCAAATGCCTCGATTGCTGGCCCGACCTGCAAACGAGGAGACTGTGCGGTTATTGGGTCTTTCTGGACAGTTCAACTCCCTATTTTCAAGGGAAAGGAAGGACCGTCAGAAGGCCTGGACGAAGACGAAAAATCGTCGTTTCCTTTCCGACGAGTTTAGGCGGAAGGCCCTGCAAGTGCTCCTGGTTGGCCATTCCATGCACTCGGTGGCGGAACGCTAAAGTCCCTGAAAATGAAGTCTGTAAACATGAATAACGCAGTCGATTCAGGGGGGGTAATTGGAGTCGGTGGTTTGGCTTTAGTTGACCTTCCCTGGTTTACCCGGTTTTGGTATTCCCCCGCTGTTTGGGCCGCCGTGTATGGCCAAGATCAAGGGATGGAATTTCCAAACTGCCAGGTGTCCTATGTCGAAATTCTTGGATCTTCTGAAGCGAACGCAAGCCCTCGGCAAGCAGGTCAATCTGCGGCTGGCGATTGTGGCCGTGGTGCTCGGCGTCGGAGGCTTTGCCGTCTATAAGGGTGTACAGCAACTAGGGCCCACCAAGCCGACGCCCAAGAAGGTCGTGAAGAACGGTGAGGAGAGCTCGCCGGGAACACCGGAAGCGGGCGCGCCGGAGGCCGGCGCTTCGGGCAATGTGGAAGGGCAACTGATCAGCGCCGAAGCGCCGCTGTATGGAGGCGGAGCTGTTACGGAAGAAAAGGCCGCCGCTCCATACGGGGCAGATACCGAGACCTCCACCAGCGCCGCGGTCTATGGCACTGGCGAGAATCCCGCCGAGCAAATCGTCCAGGAAATCCCTGCCGCAGAGCGTCGCAGCGCGTCCAATCGGCTGCGTCCGCCGACGCGGCCTGGTGGGGGAGGCGCCTATGCCTTGACCGATGAAAACCAGGAAGCCGAACAGCCCCTCGAAGGCCAAGAGTCTTCCCCCGCTGCCGAAGGCACTCTCGTTCAAGAAGTGCCCTCCAGCGAGATTCCTGAAACGGCCGAACAGCCGGCCGCACATGCTCCCTTACCGAGCACTCGTCCCCCGGGGAGAATCGGCGCCGTACGTTCCAATCCGCTTCCCTCAAGTCGTCCCTTCTCCGGCGCGAGCGCCAATGCCGAAGCCGCTGAGCCGGAAATCACAGCCGACCTGCAGCCGGTCCGTTCGAATCCCAATGGTCCGAAGGGTGGCATCGCTTCATCCACCACTCGGGATCGCGGCAGCCGCCATGTCGCCGCGCCGGTCTCACATGCCCTGGCCGCGACCAATGGCGTTCCTGGCGAACGGCAACTCGAGGGAATGCAGGCTCCGTCCGTCGCGCTGGAGAAATTGGCTCCGGCCGAAGTCCAAGTCGGCAAGCTCGCCACGTTTGAGACTCGGGTCCGCAACGTCGGCCAGATTGCCGCCCATGAAGTGATCGTCACTGATCATGTTCCCCGCGGCACGCGGCTGGAAGCGACGACACCGCAAGCGACTGAAGCGGCGGACGGTACGCTCACTTGGAATCTGGGGACCATGCAGCCAGGCGATGAGATTGCCATCTCCCTGCAAGTCACGCCGGAAGAAGAAGGGGAAATCGGCAGCGTTGCCCAGGTCGGCTTTGCGGGGAAAGCGACGGCCCGCACCATCTCCACGCGGCCGCTGCTCAAGATTGAACACACCGCTCCCAAGCAAGTGATGATTGGCCAGGAAGTGCGGCTGGGCGTGACCATCACCAACCCTGGCAGCGGCGCGGCGACCGGCGTGATTGTGGAAGAGGACGTGCCGGACGGACTGTCGCATGTCGCGGGAAACGAACTGGAATTTGAGATTGGCGTGCTTCGCCCCGGCGAAACCCGCGAACTGGAGCTCAGTCTGAAAGCCGAGAAGCCCGGCGTGCTGGAGAACACGATCCTCGTCCGCGGTGAAGGGAATCTCACCAGCCAGCACCGGGTGCAAATTGAAGTCATCTCGCCGCAGCTTCAGGTTGGCGTGAGTGGGCCGAAGAAGCGGTATCTCGACCAACGCCCAGCGACTTACACCGTAACCGTCGCGAATCCCGGCACCGCAGCCGCCCGCGACGTGCAGATCATCGCGTATCTGCCGAAAGGGATGAAGTACGTCTCCTCGGATTCCGAAGGTCAGTACGATGCCGGCCAGAACGCCATCCTTTGGGGGCTCGAGGAGCTTCCCTCGGCCAAGAGCGGCAACGTGAAGTTCGTGGCGACCCCGGTCGAGACCGGCGAGCAGAAGATTCGCGTCGAAGGGAAAGCCGACCTTGGCCTCTCGGTCGCCAGCGAGCAATCGGTGCAAGTCGATGCAATCTCCGAGCTGGTCTTCAGCATCTCGGACTTGAACGACCCAATTGAGGTCGACACTGACACGATCTATGAAGTCCGCGTCTCCAACAAGGGCTCGAAGCCGGCCACAAACGTCCTCCTGGCTGCTGCGCTTCCCAAAGAAATCAAGCTCGTCAGTGGCGAAGGGCCTTCCCGCGCGACCACGAGTGGCCAGCAGATTGGCTTCGCGCCCGTCGGCCGCATCAGCCCCGGCGAGGAAGTCATCTTCCGCATTCACGCCCATGGACTTCTCGCAGGGGACCACCTGATTCGCGTCCAGCTCAGCAGCGATGAGTCCACGACGCCGGTGACGAAAGAAGAGAGCACGCAGGTGTACGTGGATCGATAGAAAGTACTCCTCACTCTCCGCGTGAGGAATCATCTCGCGGAGCGAGATGATTTCCTTTCTTGAGTCCGCCCTACATCTCAAAGTGGAACGTCCGGCAGGCCGTGCGCCAGAGACGGCGGTAGAGAGGCTGATATCCCGCGTGGATTTTGGCATGGCCGGTAGCGCCGGGTAAGTGCAATCCCGTCGAGTCCGTCAGCGGAGCGCTCGCCTGGTAGGTGACATCGGCGGGGCGTTCGATACCCGTTTCGTCCGTGCGTGTCGCCATGTCGCCGCCGGACTTGAGCGTGAGGTTCCGCGGAGCGGATTGCATTTCCTGCTGGGAAATGTGCTCTATGCTGCTCTTCCGTTTTGCGCCGGGCTCCGCCGCGAGGAACAGGTCAACGGGCTGGTCCGGACGGACGAACTCCAGCTCATCCTGGCTGATGGCAAGGATAGCTTCCAGCTCTCCGGGATGGGCGATGCGGCAGATGAGGGTGCTCGGTTCGAGGTAGGCCCCGACGTTGTGCAACTCTAGCGGCCGGCCGGACCAGGAGGCGAGTGTGCCGTGGGTGGACGTAAACGGTGTCTTGGTCGGCGCGGGAACGACGATGCCATCGACCGGCGCGACGATAGTCAGCTTCTTGATCTCTTTGCGGCGGCGAACAAGCTGGGCATCGACGGCGGCGATCGCTTCTTGTCCTTCAGCATGCTCCAGATGGGCGGTGTCGTCGGTATGAGCTCGCTGGCGAAGAGCATCGAGCCGGGCGGCGAGCTGCTCGCGCTCGCTTTCCAGCTTTCGCTGGCTGAGGCGGGCATCGATGTTCTCCAAAGTGAGCAGCGGTTCCCCCGCACGGACCTCGCCGCTTTGCAGGTGAATCTGCCGAACCTCGCCGGGGACATCCACATACACGCTCGTCCCTCCCCGCGGCTGCACGTAGAAGCTGCACGGGATGTAGTAGGGCAGTGGCACGCAAAGGATTCCGGCCAGGGCGGCAGCGGATAGGCCGAGGATAACGGCGGCGCGGAGCTTTTTCACTTTGGTGGCCCTCCCAGGGACATGAAAGAATTTCGCCAGCCGCCAGGCCGGCAGAATGACGAGACTGAAGACCATCATGCCAGCGAGGGCCTGGCCCAGCACCTTCAGCCCCCACGGTTCTAGAGCGCGGTAGAGGAACCAGAAGATGGAGAGCGTGACGAACCAGCCGTAACACGCGGAGGCGATGCTATAGAGAGCGAACAGCCAGATGCGGCGGCGGGGTAGGAACGGGTCCGGCGGCTCTGGCAGTCCGAGCACCCACGCGGCGGCCCTACGTTGGAGCACGAGCGACGCCTTCTGCCGCAGGTTGGGGATTTCGAGCAGGTCCGACAGGATGTAGTAGCCGTCGTACCGCATCAACGGGTTGGCGTTAAAAATGAGCGTGCTGACCGAGCAGACGAACATCACGTCCAAGCAGAGGCCGTTCACTATTCCCGGCCTCGTGTACCACCACAGAAACGTGGCCAGCGATGCCAGAATCAACTCCACATACATTCCGCCGGCGCCCACCGCCGCCCGCCGCCAGCGGCTGGGGATCATCCAGGAATCGGTGACGTTGCAATACAGGCACGGCGTGAAGACCAGCAGCATCAGCCCCATCTCATGGCACTCGCCGCCGAAGTTTTTGCAGGCCAGTCCGTGCCCAATCTCATGCAGGATTTTGGTGACGCAAAGCGTGAGCGCCAGCCAGAGCCAATTCTTCGCCGCGAAGAACTCCCGAAAGTCCGGCAGCCGCGAACGGAAGACGTCGAATTCCGCACTAATGAGCAGCAGCGCCGAGAGCATGAGCAGCAGCGCGGCCGCCAGCGCGGGCAGCGAGAACAGCCAGCCGAAGTAGCGATTGAGCCAGGTGAGCAAGTGGTCGGGGTCGTAGCCGCGAAATCGAATCGCCAGGATGCTGCTGAGTTTCCCTAGCAAGACCTGCCGCTCTTTGGTCGCGGCGCGTTCGGCAAGCTGTTCTCCTTGGCCCGGCAGCTCGGAGAGGAGCAGGCCGTTGCGATAGAGCAAGCCGATGAGCTGATGGAGCTCTGCGGCCGAGATTTTTTGCGGGGCGAACTGGGTCTCGAACCGCTCGCGGATGGTATCGAGACTGGACTTGCCGTCGAGCAGCGCGAGCAGCGCGTACTCTTCATCTTCGAAGCGAAAGTACTTGAGGGACATTGGGTCCTTGATGACCCAGTACTCTCTCCCCTGGTACGACTGCCGCGTCACCTGCAAATCCGGCCGCATCCGGAGCTGCACCGCACGGCTGGAAGAGGAGACGAGAGTGGAGGAGGGAGAGGGCATACGATCCTCGTTCCCAAGCTCAGCTTGGGAACGCAAGTCTTCGAAGCTCTGCTTCGTCTGGAGGAACTGGAAGCGGAGCTTCCGACCGTGTGTTCCCAAGCAGAGCTTGGGAACAAGTTGTCCAGTAACTGTTTGCTACTTACCAATTGTCATCATCGCGTTCATCCCCGGTCGCAGCAGCCACTGGTTCTGCTCGCGTCGGTTTTCCACTTCGGCCCGCACGCGGTACTTGCCGCCGGACGTGACGATGGGGCTGATGAAGACCACCTTCCCGGAGAACCGCTCCTTGCGTCCGCGGGCGAGATGCACGTCCACCACCACGTTGCCGCCGGCGATTTCACCGACGTTTACGTCCGAGGCGAGCACGAACCCTTCCACCCGCAGCCGGTCCATCCGCACGACCTGCACCACCGGCTCGCCGGCGCTGACCCATTCTTGCCGCTCGTGAAAGACCGTGACGACCTCGCCGTCAACCGGAGAGATAATCTCCCGCCGGGCGAGAGCGAGTTCGACGGCATCGACCTCCGCTTGGTGAACATCCGCGGTCATCTTGGCAACCTTCAAGTCCAGCTTGGCCTTTTCAATCTGCAGCTCATCGCGCTGGCGTGCGAGCTTGGCCTTTTCCAGCTCGGTCCCCGAAACTGTGTTCTGGGCCTTCCGCTCAATCGAAAGCAGGCGGTTGAGTTCGGCCGTGGAGTACGCCAAAGAAGCCTCCGCAAATCGGACTTCCACGTCATCGGAAGCCTTGGTCAAAGCTGCGTCCCGCTCCAACTCCGCTTTGAGCTTGCGGACCAGCGGCTCGCGGTCGTCGAGGACGGCGAGTGGCTCTCCTTTGCGGACAACGGCACCTTCAATGACCGTGAGCTTCTTGATGGCACCCGCTTCCAGCGCCGGCACTTGCACGTCTTCCAGCAGGTAGATGAAGCAGTCCGGGACTTGCACCGCTCCTGCAGACTCCTGCGATGAGCCGACGGACGTCCCCCGAAACGCGCTCGGCTGCCGCGCCGCCGAGGGTCGCTCGGGAGGAAGAGCCAAAGCAGATACAGCAACGATCGCGGCGACTACTATCGACATAGCTTTGAACCTTGAATGTGGAACTTTGAACATTTGCTCTACAGCCAGAACAGCACTTTCGCCTGCACCGTCTCAATCAAATCGCAGAACCATGTGTAGCCCAGGCTCTTCCGTCCGCAGTACAGCTTTGCCGTGACCGTCGTTTGGTCGTGCAAATGCGGCAGCGTGTCGCGGACGACTTCCACGCGAACGAGGATGGTGTTCCCTTCCTCGCCGCGGACTTCGGCAGACTGTTCGATTTCGACAACGCGGCCGTGATATTCTTCCCCAGGATGGCTACTGAGCATGAAAGTGACGTCGAGAGAAGGGCGGCTATGGTCAGAGACATCATCCCCCTCCTCTTGCGCCGCCAGAATGTGCCGCAGCCGCCGCTCAGGGACGTAGAGCTCCAACTCCCACGGCCCATCGGGGTTGGCGAGTGTCATCAACACCTGGCCGCGCTGCACGGGACGGCGGAGCAGGCTGGTTTCCACTTCCCAGGTCACCACCTGGCCCGCTTCTTCGGCCAACACCCTTAGCCTCTTCTGCTTCTCCGCGAACAGCTCCTGCTCGCGGCGGATGTTCTCGGCTTCCTGACGTAACTCGACCAGCTCGCCCGCCAGCCGGCTTTCGTCGTAAGGGGTCAGGTGGGATGCGCCGCCGCGGTTGTTGTCGAGCAGACGTTTGTTCGTGGACGAAGTTTTTTCCTGCACCGCCTTCTGGCGGCCAAGCAGGCGTTCAAATTCTTCGGCCAACTCCGGACTGTTGAGCTCCGCCAGCACGTCACCACGGCTGACCGTCTGACCATGCCGGACGGGGACGTTGACGACGTCGCCATCGATGCGGGCAAAGACATCCCGCCGCTCAACCGGCTGAAGCTTCCCCTTGGCGGCAACTTCAAAGTCCGCGGGGATGACGGCCAGACCGTAGATGATTCCACCTAGCAGAGCCAGCACGCCGGCAGTCTTGAAAAATGTCCGGCCGCGGAAGAGCGAAGCCGTCTTTCCCAGCAACTTCCAAAGCGGCATCAGGAACAGGCCGCTGTGCTCCAGAGCATTGGCGAGGGCGGCCGCGCTATGCTCGGCCACCATTTCGCCGCGGCTGCGAAGCAGGTCGGTCGCCTTGGCCTCCTGCAGTTGTTCGATGATGAGAGCGCCGACAAGTTTCTTCCGCTGGGACTTGGATTTGTCAGAGTCGGGGCTGGGATTGGCTCCACCGACCGTGGCCAAGAGTGGCAGCACGGCCACAAGCCGGGCATGAGAGGCATCAATGTACGGCTGGAGGTGCTGGTCAATTTGCGGCGCGGCTTCGCCACTGTCGGCAGCGTGCCATAGGGGCTCCTTGGTTCGCGCGACCACCTGGGCCAATTTGCTGAGATGCCGGACTTCCGTGGCTCGCCGGTCGATGGTATCCAGCCCGCTCACCGCGACGACCCGCAGCTTCCCGCCGTCCTGCACCGCCAGCGACACCCGGTCGCATCCAATCAACCGCCGCCCTTCATTGACAATTGAGTACCCGGCCTGCCGCACATCGAGCGAGGCGTGGATGGACCGCAGGAACTGCTCGAGCTGCTTCCAAAGCTGTTGCCGGTCATGCAAAAACCGGAGCCGCTGGTTCTTCAGATAGTCCGCCGCCAGGTCCGCCATCTGCGAGACGAAGCGGACGTAGCCGCGCTGCGTCGTCGGCCCGCCGCCAGGGCGCTGAAAGATTTCGACAATGCCGACCACTTCCTGTTCCACGCGGAGCGCCGCGAGGACGAGCAGGTGAGCGGAGGGATTCGCTTCAGCATCCTCTCCGCCGCCTCCAGCTCGAGGCGGCACGAGGAGCGCGTTACTCGACGACATCGCCTTGCGGAGCAAGCGGCTGTGCTGCTGGCGGCCGACGGTGGAGTCGTCAAGTTCCGCGCCCGCAAGGTTGACCTGGTACTGCAACGAGAGACCGTTGTCGCCGTTTGTCCAAACAGCGCCGCCAACCGCGGCCATGGCGGAAACAATGCGACCCAGAAAACCCGCATAGAACTCTTCCGGCGGAATCTCCTGCCGCGCGAGCTGAGCGATTTCCTGAACCAGGGAACGAATCTCGTTCTTGGTTTCTTGGACGAGTAACGGGTCGGGGATTGGCGGCGGACTTGCGGCGCTTCCCTTTGCGGCTGCCGGCGCAGAAGCCAGCGGCACATGCAGCGGCGAAGCGGTCGCCTGTGAATACGAAGTCGCCATTCGGAAGAGCGTGCTAGCGGAAGAGGCGCGAGGGTACGCTTCTTATCTTCGGCCCAGGCAAGCCTTGCTCTGCCGGAAAAATCGGCACAAGCGGCAGAGTCGCTGATAGCACTCCCCGCCGCCCGCCCTCTTCGCTACGCTAAAAGCATGTCCCCGCTTCCCCATCTTCGCATCGGCTCGCTCGACATCGGCTCGCCGTTTGTCCAAGCGGCCCTCTCCGGCTACAGCGACTGGCCGATGCGGCTGTTGGCGCGGCGGCATGGGGCGTCGTACACGCTCTGTGAGGTGATGCTCGACCAGTTCCTTGTGGCGATGAAAGAGAACCGCAAAAAGAACAAGCACTTCCTGCACATCAGCGACGACGAGCACCCGGTCGCGGGCCAACTGATGGGTGCGGAGCCGGAGCAGTTCGCCGCAGGAGCGGTCCGCCTAGCCGCGGCGGGCTTCGATGTCGTCGATATCAACTTCGGCTGCCCGGTGAAGAAGGTCCTCGGCCGCTGCCGCGGCGGCTTTCACCTTAGCCAGCCGGACGTGGCGTTGGAAATCGTCCGCCGCACGCGGGAAAGCGTGCCGCCCCACATTCCGGTGACGGTCAAAATGCGGCGCGGCATCGACGACACTCAGGAGAGCCGTGATCGCTTCTTCGAGATTCTCGACGGCGCGTTCGCGGCCGGCATCGCCGCCGTCACCGTCCACGGCCGCACCGTGGAGCAGCGGTACATCGGCCCGAGCCGCTGGAGCTTTTTGACCGAAGTAAAGCGTCACGTCGGCAGCCGCACCATCCTCGGCAGCGGCGATCTGTTCACGGCTCAGGCTTGCCTGGACATGCTCCGCGAAACGGGCATCGACGGCGTGACCGTGGCCCGCGGCGCGATCGGCAACCCCTGGATCTTCGCCCAGGCCCGCGCCCTCGCCGCCGGTCAGGCGCTGCCGCCACCGCCGTCACTCTATCAGCAGCGGGACGTCATCCTGGAGCACTTCCGTTTGGCGATGGAACTCTATGGCGAGCAGCGAGCCAGCGCAGAGATGCGGAAGTTCGGCATCAAGTACGCCGCCCTCCATCCGCAACACGTCCCATTGCGTGAAGCCTTCACGAAAGTCCGCGGCCTCGATGACTGGAAGGCCGTCCTCGCCCAGTGGTACGCCGAAGACCTTCCCGGCTGCCACCCCGACCCCGCCATTCACCGGGTGAACGGGAGTTGCGAAGAAGCGGCGTGAAGCATCGCCGCCTCAATCTCCCTCCGTACACAACCATCCTCTTCATCCGCCAATCGTTCTTTCAAGGCCGCATTCGCCTCCTCGGTTCCAATCTCCCCCAGGGCCCACGCGCTCGCTCCTCGCACTAAGGGTTCCGAGTCGTTGAGGCCGCGAAGCAGGGCGGGAAGAGCCGTGACCGCGCGTTGATTGCCAAGAACGATGGCGGCGTTGCGGAGGAGGCCGCGGCGTTTGGCGCGCCAGAGAGGGGTGTGGCGGAAGCGGAGGCGGAAGGTGTCATCGTCGAGGTCAAAGAGCTCGGCGAGTTGGACGGGGTTAGACGGCGCGTCCTGCCGCGGCTCGAAGGCGGACTCGGTGGAGAGTGGGGCGAAGCGATTCCAGGGGCAAACGTCCTGGCAGACGTCGCAGCCGAACAGCCAGTCGCCGATGCCGGGGCGGAGCTCCCGGGGGATGGAGGCGTCGAGCTCAATCGTCAGGTAGCTGATGCAGCGGGTGGCATCCAGCAGGTACGGCTGGACGAAGGCCTGCGTGGGGCACGCATCCAGGCAGGCCGTGCAACTGCCGCAGTGGTCGGTATCCTGCGGCTCGTCGTAGACGAGCTCCTGGTCGGTGAGGAGGGCGGCGAGAAAGAAGTAACTCCCCTGCTGGCGGCTGAGAAGGAGCGTGTGCTTGCCAATCCAGCCGAGGCCGGCGAGCTGCGCGAACTCCCGTTCCAGGAGCGGGGCGGAATCGACGACACCTCTCGCCTTCGCCCCAAGCACCCGGTTCTCCACCAGACTCACGAGCTGCTTCAGCCGCTCATGGATGACGTCGTGATAGTCAGTTGGTCCCCAGGCATAGCGCGAGATGCGGCCTTCGCCATCTTGCGGCAGCAGCGCGTCGGAAGTGCGGTAGTTGAGCGTCAGCATCAGGATGCTGCGAGCCCCTTCCAGCACCATGCTCGGATCGGCATAGGCATTCTGGCGAAGACGGATATAGTCCATCTCGCCGCCGTAGCCGAGATGAAGCCATTCCCCCAGCCGCGTCGCACCCGTCGGTGAAACGGCGGGACACGCCGCCGCCTGGCTGAAGCCGAGTCGCTCCGCTGCGGCTTTGAGTTCGCTCGTGAGTGAAGCCGCGTCTGAAGCCATGACGTATTGTATCGTCCGCAGCTACGTCGCCTCGCGAAGTACCGCCTCCGCCTGCCGCCAGCGGACGGAGATGCGACCGGCGAAGAAGGCCAGCAGGGTCATCACGCTCATCATGCAGAGGCACCACAGGGCCGCCTTGCCGCCGGCAACTTTGTCCGAAATCTGCAGGAAGCGAACCAGCCAGCCGTCCTCGCCGGAGATAATGGTCAGGCCGAGTGCCATCGCGTAAAGTGCCGCCGACGCCAGGGCGAACAGCGTGACCATCCAGACCGTCGTCCAGTCCGGCAATTGGATGAGATAAAAGGCGTACGCCACCTGCACCGCCCCCAGCATCCCCAGCACAATCGCCCAGCGGCCAAGCGGGGAAGCCGAAGTGCCGCTCACATAGGCGAACAGGTCCCAGGCACTGGGAAAGATGCTGAAAACGGCCGCGACGATCATCGCCGCGGCGAGTTGAAAGACGACGGTGATTTGCTGGGGAGAATGAATGAGTGGCGGATGGAATTCAACGGCAGGTGAGGGAGGTGGGAGCCGGGGAACAGGCGCGCGAGGAGTTGGAGCTATCGGGGCGGGAGGTGCTGCCTCAGCGGGGATTCCTGATGCCGGAATTGGCTCAGGCGGCGATACGGCAGGAGGGAGTGCAAGAATGGAAGGCTCAGTAGCGTTCAGGACCGGCGGAGGGGCGGGCTCGGCAGGTGGCGGCGCCGGCGGCGGCGATGGAATCGCGGGATTTTCCGCGGCGAATTGTGCTACTCGAAGAATGACCGGAGGAGGCTCGACCTTCTTGATTTCTCGAGCAGGAGCAGTCGGAATCGGCGGCGGGGGTGGTGGGGTTATCGGCGGCTTGAAAGCGGCTGCGGCAACAGGAGTTGTCGGTTCCTCCTTGCGCCAGCGGTCCTTCTCTTTCGGCGGCGGTAGTGGAGGCTGCTTCGTAACAGGCGGTTTGACGACGGGTTTACTTTCAAAAGCCGGCTGCGTCGCTTGGGGCTTCATTTCCTCCGGAGGCCGACTCGCGACTGGCGGCGGTGGTTTGGTCGGGCTTTCCCCCGGCACCCGCACTTCCCCCTGGCATTTGGGACAGCGGAAGGTCTGCCCGGCCCGGCTCTCGGAGACAATCAGCGAGTGCCCGGAGGGGCATTTAATCCGCAGCGGCATGAGGCTCATCCAAGCAATCGCAAATTCTGGGACACCACTCTATTCTAGCGTCCGTTTCCATGCTGATGATGCTCATGCCCACCATGAACATGCTCATGTTCCAGAAAACCAATGCCAATTGCCAGAGCGACGCCAAGAAAGAGTGCCGCTGTCAGCCAGAGCCGGTCGTGCGAATGGAAGGTCACCTCCGGCAACAGGTCGGCGAGCGAGATGCAGAGGAATACACCAGCCGCAAATGCCAGGGCGCAGCCGATGACGAAATCCTGATCGCCGCTGAGCGCCCCCAGGCCACAGACAAAACCGACGGCACCGAGCGGGCACATCAGTGCAAAGACGATATTGGCGACAAGTGCCGCCCTCTTCGACCAGCCGCCGGAGGCCATCAGCGAAGTGATGGAGAGGGCATCGAGCGGCTTGTGAAGAGCGACGGCGAGAAAGGTGCCCACACCGTAGAGCGCCCAGCCGTGGCCATGCCCCGCCTCATTCGCCTCGGCAGCCACCGCCGCGCCGAGAGCCAGGCCGTCGATGATGGTGTGCAGTGCGAGGCCGAAGGCGAGACCCACCCAGCTAAAATTCCGCTCCGCGGTCAGTTCTGAGGAGTGAACGTGGCGATGCTCATGTCCCTGCTCATGGTCACAGTGCTTATGGCTGTGATGGTCGTGTTCATGACGCTTGTGTTCCTCTTCTGCCGCTTCGCCATGCTCATGAGCATGCACGTGAAATACGCGAATCAACAGGAACATGGCGAGCAAACCGCCGAGCGTCCACCAAGCCGCGGTGTCGAAGGAGACTCCCTTGGCCACCGCGTGGGGCAACAGGTGCAGGATCGCCACTCCCAGCATCAGCCCTCCCACGAAGCTCATCATGAGTTGCATCCGGCGGTGCGTCAGCTTGACGAGCCACGGCAGGAGCCCGCCCGTCAGCGAAGCCGCCACGATCAAGACGCAGTAGGACGCCAGGACCAAGATGACATAGAATTGCATCTGCGAATCTTAGCTATCGCAGGGTGCGATGCGAAGGGGCCTACTCGCTTACTTCGCGCAGCAGGTCGAATAGGAGCAGCGGGTCATTTCGAAGCAGCCTTGGTCTTTGCATGAAGAATAGTTGGCATTGAAGTTTGTGTCCGTGGCCGCGGCTGAGAATTGAAAAGTGCCGAACATGCGGCCCAGGTACTTGCTCCCCGACATCGTGACCACGCCATCCTGCTCGCTGGCCGTCATCACCACGCTGTAGCGAAACGGAAGGACGGCAAAGAATTTCCCGCGAAAGAAGACCTCGTACTCGCTGTCGTTGAGCCGCACGAACTCCGCCTGCAACGGCCCATGATGCCGCGTATTCCCGCTGGCCCACGTTCCCGACCAGTGCCCAGACAGATCCGTGGCGCGGCATACATTGCCGAGGGCCAAGAGCGACACCAAGGCCAGAGCAACGACGCGCGCGGACTTGAGCAAGGAAGATGGGAGCATGGCAAAGGGGCTTCAAGGAGGGAATTTGCCGCGTCCCTGCAATTCTATCGCTCCCTCTCCTCTCAATTTCGGCTGCCGCAGCGCACCATTTGCAACCCGTCCGCAATAGTAACGATTGCAGCCTTTGGGAAAGAATTATGGGTTCCCGGGCGTCAAGCTCGCTTCGATAGCGCCGCTCGCCACTCCTGCCCGCGGGTTTCCAAACTGTCGAGTGCCTCCTGTAGCTCGCAGCGGCGGGCTTCCATCTCAGACTCGTCGGCATCGGACCGGACGAAGATCGGCGTGGCAATCTCCAGCCGAGCGCGGGTGAACGGCTTGGGGATAACGAATGCGTCCCAACTCTTGGTGAACGACCAGGAGCGGGCGGGCGTGACCGTGAAGGGGAGGATGGGATTGCCCGTCTTTTTGGCAAGCAGCACCGCACCCATTTTTGCCACGTGGCGAGGGCCCTTCGGCCCGTCGATGGTGAAGGCCGCCGGCTGGCCATGTCGCATGAGGCGGATCATTTCGATGACCGCCCCGACACTCCCCCGCGTCGACGAACCTCGCGCCGCGCCGTAGCCGAACCGCTGGATGAAGCGGGCAATGTACTCGCCGTCAAAGCTCTGCGAGGTCATCACGACAATTCCGCGCTGCCGCCAATAATACGTGCCCAGGAAAATGCAATCATGCCAGAACGTGTAAATGGGAATATGGCCGCCCTGCGTCGAGGCCTCCCAATGCTCCTGCCCCTCGACCTGAATTCTCACCGTGCGGCCGATCAGGCTAATCATCCCAAAGAAGCCAAGGTCCGCGGCGCGGATGGAAGCTCGCTGCCAGAAGGTGTAATCAGAAAGGTCGCTGAACTGATGGGCCCGGTGGACGATGTCATCCGCGTCCGGGTCCACGCGTCTTGCCAGCACAGCCTCGGTCATCTATCACAACTTTCCAAGTAACACAACAAGAACAAAATAAGAAGACGTCCAAGGCTTGGAAGTCTAGTATTGGCCGGCTTTGGCTGTCAAGCCGAGCCGCGTCGGGTCTCGATTGCCGTTCATTATGCTAGCGTCCCAAATCGGACCCTAGCCCTGCGACGACCGAAGCGCAGTAGCAATCGATGCCCCCCTCGCCAATCGCGAGCGGCGGCAGATGCAACAGCCACACCCCTAGTCAACTCGCTCGCGAAGGCTCGTCACAAGCGTAAGCCGCTGGTGCGTCTGCTTGACGAACCGCACAAGATGCCCGCCCGTCGGTTGAGCGGCTAGATCAGCGGGCAAAAACCAGGTTGAAATGAAAAATGCATCTGCGGATGGTAGTTGAGTGCTTGAAATGCCGCGCAGACGATGCTGGGTTCGCGAGTAAACAGCCCCACCGTTTTCGGCATCAAAAGTGCTTGATCCGAACTCCGCGTTTTGATTTGGCGAGCTAATCCGTACACGCTCTGGGTGGCGATTTGCGCCAGGCTAGTGAACACCGTCCTTAGTGCAAAGGAGTATTCCATTCCTGCCGCGATTGTCAGCTCGTTCGAAACCCCCGTGCAGCAGGTCACCGATCGACTGCAAGCGACGAATTATATCACGTTATCCGGGGAATTTTCCTCGAAACCGAAGGTGGGTGTTCTGATTGTGGATGACCAACCGGCGAATCTCTTGGCCCTCGAAGCGACCCTGGACGGCCTGGATATCGACCTGGTGCAGGCAGCTTCGGGCTTCGAGGCCCTCCGCTGTCTGCTCAGCCGTGAATTCGCGCTCATCCTGTTGGACGTGAACATGCCAGGGATGGATGGCTTTGAAACTGCCGAACTGATTCGCCAACGCAAGCGCTGCGCCCATACGCCAATCATTTTCCTCACCGCCAGCGAGAGCGCCGACTACCAAATGTTCCAGGGCTATACGCTGGGGGCTGTGGACTACCTGGTTAAGCCGATCGTTACCCAGGTCCTGCGCTCCAAAGTTTCGGTCTTCACGGAAATCTACCGCCAGACCGAGCAGATCAAACGGCAGGCGGAGCTGCTGCACCAGATGGAACAACTCCAGCACCAGCGGCAACTCGCGGACGCAAAAGCCCGCTTTGAGACGGAGCGCCTGCACGAGGAGCTGCGAATTGCCCGCGAGATTCAACAGAAGCTCTTTCCGGTTGCTCCGGTGTGCCTGCGAGGGCTCGATATCGCCGGCGCTTCCCTGCCGGCGGAGGCGACGGGTGGAGACTACTTTGACTATATCCCCACGCAAGACGACGGCCTGGCTCTGGTCATCGGCGACGTTTGCGGCCACGGCTTCGGGCCGGCATTGATGATGGCCGAGTTGCGAGCCTATCTGCGGGCGTTCCTGCTCACGCGCAGCGACTTGGGGGAGATTTTGGGTCTGCTGAACCGGGCCCTGGCGGATGACATGGACGGATTCGTCACCCTGCTCATTGCCCGGCTCGATCCGCGGACCCTCGCCCTGACTTATACCGGCGCGGGCCACCTGCCGGGTTATCTGCTGGACTCCGCCGGCAATGTGAAGGCCCAATTGGAAAGCACCGGCGTTCCACTCGCGGTCATGCCCGACAGCACGTATTCGACGGAAGCGGCTCCTTCTCTCCAGTCCGGCGAGATCGTCCTGCTGCTAACCGACGGGATAATCGAAGCCCATTGCTCCGCCCAAGAATTACTGGGCATCGACCGGGTTTTGCAGCTCGTGAAGGACAACCGGGATCGCCCCGCCCGGGAAATCCTGAGCGCACTCTACGAATCCGTTCGCGACTTCTGCGGCCCCGCGACCCAGCTCGATGATATGACGGCGATCATCATCAAAGCGGTAGAGTAATTTCAGATCTTCTGTCCCAATCCCTTGGTCAGCATCATAAACGCCGACTCCAAATTGAACTCCTCCTCGCGGAACAGCTTGAGTTTGTGTCCGGCGGAAACCAGTAAGGACGAGAGCTCGCTGTAGTCGTCGCTGCCGGGGCGGAGGGTGACGGAGAGTTGGCCTTGCTTGTCGGTGAGAGATTCGACGAGCGGAGATTGCTCCAAGAGCTTCGCGGCAACGGTCGTATCGCCAGTGACTTCGATAATCAGCACCACCCGCTCGCGGACCTGCTTCATCACATCGGCCACGGTGGCGTTCACGTTCATCACGCCGCGGTCGATGATGCCGACTTTGTTGCACATGTCCGCCAGCTCGGGCAGGATGTGGCTGCTGACCATGATGGTTTTGCCTTGCTGCCCCAGCCGGCGGAGGACGGCTCGCATTTCGATGCGGGCGCGGGGGTCGAGGCCGGAGAGGGGTTCGTCGAGGAGCAGGACTTGCGGTTCATGAAGCAGCACGCGGGCCAGGCCCAACCGCTGCGTCTGGCCGCGGGAAAGGGTGTTGGCGTAGGCGTCCCGCTTGAAGTCGAGATCGACGAGCTCCAGCTTCTCGTTGCAGACTTGCCGCCGCTTGGGGCCGGTGATGCGGTAGGCGGCAGCAAAAAATTCCAGGTATTCGATGACCTTCATGTCGTCGTAGACGCCGAAGAAGTCCGGCATGTACCCGACCAGCCGGCGGATTTCCTTGGGGGCGTTATAGATGCTGTGGCCGCAGACATAGGCCTCGCCGTGCGTGGGGTTGAGCAGCGTGGCCAGGATTTTCATCGTGGTTGTCTTTCCCGCGCCATTAGGGCCGATGAAGCCGAATAGGTCACCCGCCGCCAGATCCAGCTCGATGGACTGGATGGCGTACATGTCGCCGTACTTCTTGGTGAGGTCAACTGTTTTAATCACGGGTGGCGGCGGTAGTAGTGGCGGCGGACTTGGAAGCGACGGGGATCACGATGCGATAGTACGTCCAACTTTGAACCTGGCCCTTGGGCAGCGGTGAGCCGTCCACATGTACCTTGGCGGCAGGCTTCTCCACTCGGCCAACCAGCAACCCGCGGCCTTGGGTCAATTGGGAGCTAAAATCCAAATTCGGCTGGTAACGGTGAGTCAGGCCGGTGTAAGTCTGCCCCTTGGCTGCCTCGTGGTACATGAGCATCTGCAAAATGGCGGGGACGTCCGACGAATCCCGCAGCCACGGGGTTGCGGCGTCCTTGAAATCGCTCCCTTTGTGTTGTTGCAGGCGAGATTCCAGATAGAGCGGACGGGCGCCGCTCAGGCTGAAGCGCTGGCCGGGGCCAAGTTCCTTCAGGCGGTACATCCAGATATTGAAGGTGAAGATGCATTCCTGCAGCTCAACATCCAGCGGATTCACGATGTCTCCGGTGGGCACGCCATGCTCGGTGAGCATCAGTTGCGAAGCGGCAGGAAGAGAGACTTCTTGCCACCAGCGTGCCGCCAGGCTCTTCGACGAGCCGACTTGAATGGGGAGTGACTGGAGTGCCGGAGTTGCTGAGGGGAATTCAATCTCGTAGGGATCGACGACGCTGGGGGCGACCTGCTGGGCGTCCAGTCCCCCCAGCCCGCCGCCGGGGAGACCCTGCCAGGTGATGTAGCCGGCAGTTGTACTGGGCTTTGCTGCTGTCGCGGTTGCCGGGTGCAATGTGATGTCATAAGTCCTAGTCTCGGGACTGTAGACATGCAGCCAGGACGTGCCTCGAAGGTAGCCGCGCTCCGCGTCGATATCGACGATTTCAGCCTGATTCACCAATAGCCGGCTGCCGTGGGACCAGTGGGCGGAGTACCAGGCGATGGCGCAGAACAGGAGTGCGACGAGTGGAAACGTGATCCAGGTAATCCAGCGGGAAACGCCAAGCCTCTGCAAGATCAGGACATCGACGGGGCCGATCAGGACGATGTAGGAGATCATCAGGATTGCGACGGTGGTGAAATTGATCACCTGAACGCCGGGAAACTGTTCCAGGGCTGCGCGGAGTTGGCCGGTGAGATCGGTGTAGCCAAGCCTTGCGCCCGCGGCTCCTCCGGGGAGCTCCTTGTGGGACGTTTTGCTTTCGTGCAGCAGCCCCGCGACAAAGCGCGGGCGGCCCGCCCAATTGGCAAACCGTTCGCCATCCAGATCGAATGTGACAAAAGTGATTTCGCCAAAACCGTGCGGAGCGTGGATGACGAGCGGGACATTGGCCGCGCGGGGCCCCTCCGCGAGCTCGATTTTTCCGCGGACGCCCGTAAGCCGGGCAACGGGAGGACGCGAAGCATCATCGGTGAAGGGAAAGGCTTCTCCGGTGAGGGACTCGAGTGTGGCGGCATCTCGCATCGGCACCACTTCCACGAGCTGCCCAGGGATTAGTTCTTTCCAGGGGGATGCTCCGGCTAGGAGCTGTACCGTTTGCGGTCCGGCGCTGATCACCAGGTGGCCTCCCTCTCGTACCCATCGGATGAGAGCCCCCGTTTGCGCCGGCGTGAGTTGTCTCAAGACGCCGGCGATACCCGTGGGGAGAAAAATAGTCTCGACCCCCTCATAGCCCCACCAGTCGTCCGGCAAATGGTCCGTCGACTTGACTTCCGCGGCGACAAGAGCATCAGCTTCGCTCCGGCGAGTGAATTTGAGAGCGTCCTCGACTCCGACGGACGAGCCCAGCGTGACGACCAGCGGCGTGGTAGCGGAAAGCGGAGCGGGAAGACTGTCGGGCAGACGGGATTGCCAAAGGACTCTGCCACTTGCCGGATCGATGAGCCGGACGGAGAGGCGGCTCTTCTGTGGACCGACTTTGAGGTAGGAACGAAGCGTAACTTGCTTTCCCGCTTCCAGTTGAATTTGATGGCTGGACGCACTCGAATTGTCCGCTACGAAAAAAACGACGGGCACATTGTCGCCGTCCGGAGCGATGAGCTGCAGCTCACCGGAAACGGGTGATTCCTTGGCGACGAGCGTCAGCGTAATGGGTGTCCAAAAACCGCTGCGGTAGACGCCTCCAAAGCCGACGTCGGCGCGCTGGATGGCCAGCAGGGAAGAATCGGCGGCAACGATGATGCCGGAAAAGTGATGGCAGAATAATGGGGGACAGAATAATAAGAGCAATGGGAGCAGATGCAACAGGGACAGGCGCGCGAAGCCGTCAAGATTTCTCTTTCCCCTTCGTATTATTCTGTCCCCCATTATTCTGTCATTTCCTGATTTCAGACTTACGGCTTCTCGCTATCCGGGCAAGTGCAGACGAATTCTTTGCACCCGGGGCAGCCGCTGCCGTACTTGCGAGTGACAGCTTCAGAGAGGTCGACGCCGGAGACATTGGCGATGGTGGTGAGCCAGGCCAGGACGTCGGCAAATTCCCCCAGCCGCTCCTCGTGAGTGCCATTACGGAGCGCGGTGGCCAGCTCGCCGACTTCTTCCATTAGCCAAAGAAAAGTCCCTTCCACGCCCCGGGCCAGGTCTTTCTCCAGGTACATCTCACGAATGAGCTCCTGAAACTCCGCGAGCGAGACGTTGGGGCCGGTGGGTTTTTTCTCGTCGGACGTAGTCACGGCTTCAGGCTCTCCAGCAGCTTTTGCAGTCCGGGGTAATCGGGCTCTTTGTCTAGGAGGGCTTCCGCCGCCGCACGAGCCTCGTCCTTCTTGCCCGCTGCCGACAGCGATTCCGCCAGCCCTAGCCGCCAGTCGTTGTGGTTCGGGCTCAATTCGAGGGCCGTTTTGTACTCTTCGCCTGCAACACCAAATTCCTTCATTCCCACCGCCGCCGCGGCCAGCAACGCGTGGCCTTCGGCATCTTGCAAGTCTAGATGGATGATTTGCGTGGCCCAACTGCAGGCTTGCGGAAAGTCCTTAGCGGCCAGTGCCAATTCGGCCAGCTTTTTACGGAGGGTGATGCTGTCGGGTTCGAGATTCGCCAGCTTTGTCAGGACCGGCAGGAGTTTCTCGTTCGCTTCGTCACGCAAATAGATGCGAGCCAGCCCCTTGGCCCAGCGGTCGCTCGCCGGAAAGTGCTTTTCGCCCATTAAATAGAGCTTTTCTGCTGCGACAAAGTCCTCCGCCTTCAGCTTGAGCGCTCCAAGCAGCGCGAGCAGGTCCTCTTGCGGCTTGGTTTCGTCGAGCCCATTTTCCAAAATTTGAGCGGCTGCTTCCGTATCTCCGATAAGGAGCTGCAAACGGGCCAGCACATAGGCGGCTAGCGGCTCGGCGGCATCCTTTTTCTGAGCGGCGAGGGCCCACTTGCGGGCCTCGGCATTCGCCTTCCGCTCCAGGTGCGCCCGTGCCAGCTCTGCCAGCGTGCGGGGAGTTGCGTTCTTGTCTTCGGCGACTTTCTGCAATTCTGCCAGGGTGCGAGTCTCTTTGCTGTCCCCATTACCGCTCTTGGCGATGACCCCATCCACATATCTTCGATAGCCGATTTCAAACTCTGCCTGCTCGACGCCAAAACACTTCTCCAGCACTTGCGGCGTGGAAAGATGTTCGGCATACGCGGCCAGCATTTTGGCCGTTGCGTCTTTGCCGTAAATCTCGAGGGCATAGTCGACATACAGCGCTGCCTGGCAGTATGCGAGAGTCCAGTCCTCACTATTCTTGGGCCGGATAAAGCCGAGCGTGATGGTGTCGAGGTTGTAGAGAGTCTTCTCGCGCACGCGCTCCGCCAGAATTTTGTTCCACTCGCGGGGACGGCTGGGCCCCTCGCTATGCACCGCCAGGCCTTCGGTGAACCAGTGCGGAATGTTGAAGTCGGTTTGCTGCAGGTTGAGAACGTGAACATATTCATGCCGCAGCACGCGGGCCCAGTCATACTTCTTGGGAAGCTCGTCGGGCGTGGTGATGGCGACCATCTTTCCCGCACAAGCTCCCACGGTCCCGATCGCCGGCAGGCCGACCATCCGGGCGCTGAACCACCCATGGCCGCTGGTATTCCTGTTGCGGCTGAAGATTTCGATGAGCGTTTTGCCATTGGGTTTGAAGCCGAATTGCTCCACAAGCTGTGGATAGGCTTCCTCTTCGAGGTATTTCGAGGCGTAGCGGGCCAGCAATTCGTCCTGACCGCGGTCGAACTTGAGGACGAAGTGGTCGGTCTCCAAGACGGCGTAGCCTTTGAGCACGTCGAGCACTTCCAGCGTGTTCTTCACACGTACGTTGTATGGATCGATGGTGAACGCTTCCTCCAAAAGCTTCGCCGCTTCCGCTTCTTCTCCTAATCGCATGAGCGTTAGTCCGAGCTCCCCGCGAACTGAAATGAGTTGCGGCATTTTTTCCTGCGCGATCCGCAACTGAGCAGCGGCAAGCGGATAGCGCCGCATCCGGTCGAAGCTTTCACCCATTGCCAAATAGAATTCGCCGCAATGTGGATTGTGTTTCTCGACTTCGTCGATGACTGCTTGCATCCGCTTGCCAGGTTTTCCGCCGGGCATACCATCAACTGTGGCGTAGGCGGCAGCCAGGCGGCCGAGCGTGGATTCATTATGCGGATTGAATTTGCGAGCCTCCTCCAGAACCTCAATCGCCTCCGCAGGGCGCACGTCCGCCATCAGCATGTCGCCGCGGAGTTGTTGGGCCCAGGGAAGGTGTGGGTTGATGCCGGTCGCCCGCGCGAGGGAGGCCTTTGTTGCCGCAAGGTCGAAATTGTTGACGGCAACTTCCGCTTTGAGGGCGTGCAGCTCCGCCGCGCTGGGATTGATGGCCAGGCCGGCAGCCAGGGAAGTCGTCGCATCCGCCTCATTGTACTTTTCGGCGAACAGACGGGCCATTTCCAAATGTGCCGGCCAGAACTCCTTCTCACGGCGGAGGAGTGACGGGTAAAACTCGCTCACCAGCCGCTTGAACTGGTTGTGGTTCCGGTTCCAGCGAGCGACCTGCGCCGCGGCCAGGCCGATGAGGCGGACCTCTTCGCTCTTTTCTACTTTGCTGCCGCGGTTGTACGTGCTGACCAGGGATTCGTATCCCTTGAGTGCGTCGGCCAGCTTGCCGCTGGTCCGGTCGAGCTCCGCCAGCGTCCAGCGGGCGGTGATGGAATCGTTATCGAGGGCGAGCGCCGCGTCCACGTGTTTGCGAGCAGCTTCTTCTCTGCCGCTATGGAATTCGAGCAGGGCGAGTTCCGATAAGAGCGCCGCGGACGTTGCCACGCGCTGGAGGGCCTCGGTCAGTGTCTTGGCCGCATCGTCGTCCTCGCCCGTCGCCGTGTGGCAGCGGGCGAGGCCGATTGCGGATGCTGTGTCCTTGTCCGCCGACTGTTTGTATTGCTCCGCCGCTTCGGCGTAGTGGCCGGCCAAATAGAGGGAGCGGGGTGACGGAGTTTCCTTCTCCTGGCCAGCAGCGATCGCGGGCAGCGCGAAGAGCCATGCGGCCAGTAGCCCCTGCTGCAACGTGTTCAGCCGCCAATACATCAGCACCGCTCCATCTGTCGCATTCGCAAGACCGGACGTAAAATCAAGCAGGAGAGCATTTTACACGAGCCGTCCCTACAGGAACACGAGCCTGTCATGTCCGAAGCGACTGCCCCCACGATGTCCGGAGCCCCCTTCACACCGGTCGCCAAGGTGGGGGACATTCTGCCGGGGCAAGGACAGGCGTACGCGGTCAGTGGGCGGATGGTGGCGGTCTTCAACGAGGATGGCAAGTACTTTGCCATCGATGACTTCTGCCCGCACATGGGGGCCTCCCTCGCTGGCGGCTACCTGGAAGGAGGCGAAGTCACCTGCCCCTGGCATGCCTGGCGGTTCTGCATCCACGATGGGAAGTGGTGCGATAACCCGAAGGTAATGGTGGACGCTTTTGAAGTCCGGGTCGAGGGAAACCAGATTGCCGTCAAAGTGCCAGAGAGGAAGAGTAGTCAACCGGGACTCTAGGTGCGCTGCCCGGTCTTGGATTGCGGCATTTCCAGCGGCAGTAGTGCCTTCATCTTCGCGCCAGTTGCGTCTTCGCTGCTACTGGGACAGGAGGAGCAACCTCCCGTTCCGCAACTTCCGCTGGAGCGCTTAGTGAACGACCGGTAGGCGCGGAACGCGAGATAGGCTCCGGCGAGGAGGCAGAGGGTCGCGGCGATGAAGGATTGGAGGAAGGGGGACATCGAGTCTGTGGTGGTGCCGAGTAACCGGCCAGCTTACGCAGGCCGCTCGCCGGTTACATGAAGAGCATTCCGATTTGGTAGGTGGCGAAGGCTCCGACGTAGGCGAGGGCGGTCATGTAGACGAAGGTGAACAGGGGCCAGAGCCAGGTGCCGGTTTCGCGGCGGATGATGACGAGGGTGGAGACGCACTGGGCACAGAGGGCGAAGAAAACCATGATGGACAGGGCAACCGGGATGTTCAAGTTCTTCTCGGCCTGGATGGTTTCCTCGAGCTGCTGCTCCTCGGCTCCTTCCCCTAGATTATAGATGACGCCGAGCGTGGCGTTGACGACCTCGCGGGCGGGGAAGGACGCGATCGCCGCACAGCCGATCTTCCAATCCCAGCCGAGCGGGCGGACGGCGGGCTCAATGAAGTGTCCCATCCGGCCGAGATAGCTGTCGCTGAGGTACTCGCCGGCGATCTGGTTTTCGACGGCGGCGAGCTGTGACTGGAGCCTCAATGCCTCCACATTTTTCTCTAACTCGGCGGGGCTGAATTTCTCTAGTTGGGATTCGAGTTGGCCCTGTTTCTCGAAAAGGGAAGGATCAATCTGCGCTGGGTTGTGCGGAAAATAGCCCAGGCCCCACACGAGGACGGAAATGGCCAGGATGAGCGTCCCGGCCCGTTGCAGGAAGGCCCAGCCTTGCTCGGTCATCCGCTGCCAGACGATGCCCAGGCCGGGAATCTTGTAGCTGGGGAGCTCCATCACGAAGGGCGGCGTCGCGCCGCGTAGCAGCGTCTTCTTCAGAATCCAGGCGACGAGAATGCCCGTGACGATCCCGATCATGTACATGCTGAACATCACGAGCCCGCGGAGCCATGGGACCTGAATCCCCCAGCCGGCCAAGGTCAAATCGAGCGTGCGATTGGGGATGAATGCACCAATGAACAACGTGTAGACCGGCAGCCGGGCGCTGCAGCTCATGAGGGGGGCGACGAGGATGGTGACGAGGCGGTCGCGGCGGTTTTCGATGACGCGGGTGGCCATGATGCCGGGGACCGCGCAGGCGAATGACGAGAGGAGCGGGATGAAGGACTTGCCGGAGAGGCCGATTTTGGACATCAGTTTGTCCATCAAGTACGCGGCCCGCGCCATGTAGCCGCAGTCCTCGAGGATGGCGATGAAGGCAAAGAGCGTGAGGATTTGCGGCAGAAAAACCACCACGCCGCCGACACCGGCAATCACGCCGTCGTTGATGAGGGAGCGAAGGGCTCCTTCTGGCAGTACCGCGCTGACGAGCGATTGCAGCCAGCCGGCGGCATAATCGATGCCATCGCCAATTCGCAGCACATCGTTAATCCAGAACACTGCCTGGAACATCAGGAGCATCAGCACCAGAAAAAAGATGGTGCCGAACAACCGGTGCGTGAGCAGCTTGTCGAGCCTATCGCCGAGCGTGGCGGGGCGGTGCCGCGGGCGAGTGACGACGTCTTTGAGGACGCTCGACGCCCACTGATAGCGAGCCATCGCTTCCACGGCGGGAACGGGAACACCTACCGCTTTCAATCGCTCTCTGGCATCAGCAACTTCGTTGAGGAGGTGAGGAGTGATGCCGGGAATGCTCGCTTCCGCCAGGTAGCCGCTGGTATCGAGCAGGAGTCTCTCAACCAGGTAACGTGGAAGCAGTTCGTCGCCATTCTTTCCAGTTGATTCTTCGAGCAAGGTGACTTCATTCTGGAATTTCTCGGGGAAGGGACTGGCAATTATCGCCGGCTTGCAATCCACCGCGGCCGCGAGAGCGGATTTCAGTTCCTGGATGCCCAGTTTGCGATTGGCCTGCACCTCGATGAGGGGAACATGCAAACGCTTGCGGAGTGCGGCAACATCCAACTTCTGTCCCTTCGCCACGACTACATCGGTCATGTTGAGGGCGACGACTGTGGGCAGACCGAGTTCCAGCACCTGACTCAGGAGATAGAAGTTTCGCTCCAAGTTGCTGGCGTCCACGATGACCAGGACCACGTCGGGGCGGGCCACGTCGCTGCGGCGGCCGAGGAGCACGTCCACCGCGACCATTTCGTCCGGCGACTTGGGGGCCAGGCTGTAGGTGCCGGGGAGGTCAATGATGTCCAGATTGTGGCCAGCGATCTCCGTACGGCCGACTTTCTTCTCCACCGTCACGCCTGGGTAGTTTGCCACCCGCTGCCGCACGCCGCAGAGGGCGGAGAAAAGCGTGGACTTGCCCGTGTTGGGGTTGCCGAGCAAGGCAACGGTCACGACGCGGGGAGGGGCGGAGAGGGACATGGCGCTCACGAAATCGAAAGTACTTCCACCCGCGCCGCTTCGCTCTTGCGGAGGCTCAGCCGATAGCCCCGGACTTCCAGTTCCAACGGGTCACCCAGAGGAGCGGCTCCGAGGAGAGTGAACTCGGTTCCCGGCACGAGTCCCATTTCCATGAGGCGGACGCTCACCTCATCCACGCCTTCCACCTGCACCACCTCCCCGCGGCTGCCGATGGAGAGTTGGGACAGGTTCACTCGACGGCTCCCGGGCGGACCAGCACCTGGAACAGGTTGGCGTCCCGGATGCAGAGCTTGTTGCCCATCAGTTTCACAATGCACGGGGAGCCCGGCTGCACCATCTCGACGATGATGCCGTGCCGCAGTCCCATCTCGTGCAGGCGATGAACGTTGGCATCGTCGCCGACGAATTGATCGACATAAGCACGGTGGCCTATGGGAAGGAGTTCCAAAGGGATGAGGTCTGGCAAAGGTGGGACTCAACGAGGAGGGCTAATGCAACTGAGACCTAATCTCAATACGCCTGCTCATCATAGAGTATCCAGCAAGGGATTGCAACAGTCCCATTTCCCTGTTGTTTCCTAAGCCACCGTCACTGGCTCCGGCTGGTTGGCTTCTGGAGATTGGGGCGGAGTCGAAGCGGGAGGTTCCGCGGGAGGAGGCGGATGAACGCCAAGGGCGTCGAGGATAGCAGTGAGCGGGACGCCGGCCCAAGCGGGGCGGTGATGAAGCTCATGGGACAACTCCGATAGGGTTCGCTCCAGCAGGAAGGCGTCCATCAGGACTTTCATCTCCGATGGGTCCTTCGGGATGAAGCTCGCGTCCCCGGCGGTCTCTAAATATCCGTGAAAGTACTCGGCGCTAACCCAGGCAGTCCAGAAGCGAGTCCAGGGTTCCAAGCGGGAAAGATCCTCCGGCCGGACAACGGCTTGGGGTGTGGCGCGACCCTTGCCGTGACCGAAGAGGGACGTATGCGTCGCGTAATGGAAGGAGCGGCACATGGAAACAACGTCTCGCAGCGGCGAACGTTTCATCCGCCGCTCGCCCAAAGACTGACCGGGAACCCCTTCAAAATCCACGAAGACGAAGTCTTTGCCGGTGAACAGCACCCGCGGCAGTTGCAGGTCGCCGTGGCAACGAATTCGCGTGGCGTTCAAGCGGCGGTCGACGAGCAGACGGAAACGCCGCAAGATTTCGAAGTCGTGCTTGAAGACTTCCTTCGCCTGCTGCTGCGCGGCTTCGGGCAATTCCGGCAAACGGCGGCGGAGCTCGTCGAAGACTTCCAGCTTCTGGTTCCGCATCGTCTGATAGATGCTCCGCTGATGAAAACCGGAGAACCGTTCGGGTGCGAAATCCGGGTTGTCCACTTCCGAAGCCAGAGCCAGGTGCAGCTCCGCCGTCCGCTTGCCGAGCAAACGGATTTGATCCAGATAGTCGCCGATGACCTCATCCACCAGCTGCGGCGGCTCGGAGGAAGGGGCGTCCGTCGGCCAGAGCTCGGGGGGGGGCAAGTGATTCGCCTGGCCGAGCGTGACGACGCGCTCGAAGTAATCGCTGAGAGCATCGAGCGTCCAGTGCCAGGCGTCTCCCTCATTGCGGACAAAGCCGTGCAGCAGCACGGCCGCGGAGTCACCGCCTGCCCGCTGAACCATCAGCCCCCCCGCCAGCGGCGCAGCCTGCGGGAAATTCTGCCTGTCGGTCAGCACGCGGCCGATATCCCAAGCCGGGTTTGTTCCCTCTTCCAGCCGGCGGAACAACCGGAGCGCGAAACGCCCGCTGTCGCAGATGAGCGACGTCGTCTGTCTGACGTTCTCGCTGGAGCTGCCGTCGGAGGCTTCCCGTCCGCGGAGCGAGGCGAATGCCTTGAGCTGAATCGCCGCCAACTCGCTGCCGGCGCTCCCGTGGATGCGGGTGCGACCGGAAACGAGGTCCACCAGCGCGGTGCCGAAGGAAGCGTCCGCGAAGGCATCATAGAGAATCCCTTCTTCTCCCCCGCTAACGCGGGCGATGACTTCCATAGGGGAAAACTCGGCGAGATCCTTGGCTCGCTGCCCGCCGGCAAAGGCCATCGGCAACAGATAAGCGCCCGCATCCCCGCCGCCAAATTCCACGTCCACCACCACTAGATAGGCGGCGGGCACAGAAGAGTCCAAGCGGAAATGCTCGCGGATTTTGGCCGTGCGGACCTTGCGCGGCCGCGAATCGTACCAGCGGCTACGCTCGATGTAGGCGGGGATGGCCGCTTCCAGTTGGGCGGCGGCTTGCGTGAAGGTCTGCTCCCAATTGTTGCGGACGTGAACTTCCCCCAGCCTCGTCGGGTGCATGGTTTCATGGCCGCGGAGCTCGGGGGCCTCCTGCGGGCAGAGCGTAAACCACATGAACGAATGCGGAGCCAGCGTGAGGATGTAGGGCGCACGGTCCACGCGCGGGAAGGGCGTGCTGCCGAACATCTCAATCGGCGTGGAACCGCGAAAGGCGGAAAGGTCCAGCTCCACGTACTGCACGAAGCGGGAGAGATTGGCGACGACCAAAATGTTGTCGCTTTCGAAGCTTCGCAGGAACGCCAGCACTTTGCGGTTATCGGGATGCAGAAACTCCAGCTTGCCGCGGCTGAAGGCCTTGTGGCGTTTGCGGAGACCGATCAGCCGCTTCATCCACCACAGGAGCGAGTGGGGATTGTTCTGCTGGGCCTCCACGTTGATTGTCTCGTAGTGGTATTCGGGATCAATGACGATCGGGAGAAACAGCTTTTGCGGGTTCGCCCGCGAGAAACCGGCGTTGCGGTCGGCACTCCATTGCATCGGCGTGCGGACTCCATTGCGGTCCCCGAGATAAATGTTGTCTCCCATGCCAATTTCGTCGCCATAGTAAATGACCGGCGTCCCCGGCAACGAGAAGAGCAGCCCGTTCATGAGCTCAATGCGGCGGCGATTGTTGCCCAGCAGCGGGGCCAGGCGGCGGCGGATGCCGAGGTTAATGCGGGCCCGCGTGTCGTGGGCGTAGGCCCGATACATATAGTCCCGTTCTTCGTCCGTCACCATTTCCAGCGTCAGCTCGTCGTGGTTGCGGAGGAACAGCGCCCACTGGCAGGTATCCGGGATCGCCGGCGTCTGATCCATGATGTCCGTGATCGGGAAGCGATCCTCTCGGTGAATCGACATGAACAGGCGTGGCATGACGGGAAAATGGAAGGCCATGTGGCACTCATCGCCAGTTCCGAAATAGGCGACGGCATCTTCCGGCCACTGGTTGGCCTCCGCCAGCAGCATCTTGTCCGGGTACTTCCCATCCATGTGCTTGCGGAGGACCTTGAGAAAGGCGTGCGTTTCCGGCAGGTTTTCGCAGATCGTTCCCTCGCGTTCAAACAGATAGGGCACTGCGTCCAACCGCAGCCCATCCACTCCCATGTCCAGCCAGTAATCAAGCAGTGGGATGATGGCGTCCCCGACCGCGGGATTGTCGTAATTCAGGTCCGGCTGATGGGAGTAGAAGCGGTGCCAGAAATAGGCGCCCGCGACCCGGTCGAAGGTCCAGTTGCTGGGCTCAAAGTCCTTGAAGATGACGCGGGCTTCTGAATATCTGTCGGGCGTGTCGCTCCAGACATAGAAGTCCCGCTCGGGGCTGCCGGGCGGTGCGCGGCGAGCCGCCTGGAACCAGGGATGCTGGTCCGAGGTGTGATTGATGACCAGCTCGGTGATGACTTTGAGGCCACGCTCATGGGCCGCGTGCAAGAAATCCTGAAAAGACTGGAGCGAGCCATACTGCGGATGGACCGTGGTGTAATCGGCAATGTCATAGCCATCGTCCTTGAGCGGCGACGGATAAAACGGCAGGAGCCAGATCGTGGTGACTCCCAGGTCCTGCAAGTAGTCGAGCTTCGTCGTCAGGCCGGCAAAATTCCCCACCCCTTCGCCCAGGGCATCGCAAAACGCGCGGACGTGCGTCTCGTAGATGATGGCGTCCTTGTACCACAATGAAGCGGTCGTCATGAAAGAGCCTTCAGTTGTCAGTTTTCGGATTTCGGATTTTGGATTTAGGATTTGAGATGCCCGTGGCCCTAACCGTCTTGCTTCGGCCGTACGTCGTCGTAAGCTCAGCCAGCTTTGTTTCCATCTCGGACGTCAGTTGCTCCCATCGGAACCGCCAGGTCCAGTTTCCTTCCGCGGTGCCGGGTAGATTCATTCGCGCTTCCGTGCCAAGCCCGAGGACGTCTTGCAAAGGGACGATGGCGGTATCAGCAACGGATTGGAAGGCCAGGCGAATCATGTCCCAGTGAATCTGCTCCCCCTTGGAGTGCAGATACTTCAGGGCGAATTCCCGCTCCTTTTGAATCTCGTCCGCGGCGCGGGTGGAGCCTTTCCCTTGTACGCTGTGAAACCAGCCCACGGTAGTGTCGTTATCGTGCGTGCCGGTATAGACCACACAGTGGCGGGGATAATTGTGCGGCTGATAGTCGTTGGCTTTGGGGTCGTCGCCGAAGGCGAATTGCAGCACTCGCATCCCGGGGAAACCGAAGCGGTCGCGGAGGGATTCGACTTGCGGCGTGATGACGCCTAGATCTTCCGCAATGATGGGAATCTGACCGAGTTTCGCGACAACCGCTTCAAAAAATGGCTCGCGGGGACCGGGAACCCAGCGTCCTCCCGCCGCCGTCTTGGCGTCGCCAGGAACTTCCCAGTACGACTCGAAGCCGCGGAAATGGTCGAGCCGGATGGCGTCGCACATCGAGAGCGCACTCTTGAATCGCTCCATCCACCAGGCGTAGCCGGCTGCTTGCATCTTGTCCCAGTGGTACAGCGGGTTCCCCCAGAGTTGGCCGGTCTTGGCGAAATAATCGGGCGGAACGCCGGCCACCTTCGCAGGGCTGCCGTCGGCATTGAGTTCGAACAGCCCTTGATTCGCCCAGACGTCGGCGCTGTCGTGAGCCACGAAAATCGGCAAGTCGCCGAGGATGGAAATGCCGCGGTCGTTCGAGTAATCCTTCAGCGCCGACCACTGCCGGAAGAATAGGAACTGGACGAACTTCTCGTATTCCACTTGCTGCGAGAGCTTATCCTGCCAGCGCATCAGCGCCTGAATCTCTCGCGCGCGAATGTCGGCCTCCCACTGGTGCCACGGCCGCTCGCTGTGATAGGTCTTGAGGGCGCGAAACAGGGCGTAGTCGTCGAGCCACGACACATTCTGGGAATAAAACGCGGCCGCTTCGGTTCGCAGATCGCCGAACGAGATGCCTGCATAGGCGGCGAAGGCTTTCTGCAAGGCGCGGCTGTGGCAGACCCACTCCCCTTCAAAGTCAGCTCGATCCGGATTGGCTGGCGGCACTACGGCTGCGTCCCGCGCTTCGAGCAGGCCCTCCTCCGCCAACTTTTCGAGGCTAATCAGCAGGGGGTTGCCGCCGAAGGCAGAATAGCATTGGTAGGGGGAGTTGCCGTAGCCCGTCGGTCCGAGCGGGAGCACCTGCCAGATTTGCTGTCCGGTCCGCGCGAGAAAGTCCACGAACAGATAAGCCGCTTCGCCCAGATCCCCAACGCCATGAGTCGAGGGGAGGGAGGTGATGTGGAGTAGAATGCCCGATTCTCTTCGGCCGTTCATGGATGCAGCTTCCTTTCGAGCGGTTGGCAAAAGTAGCAAATGACGCGCCGCTAGTGACTCCGGCGGGAATGAGGAGACATCACAAAGTCCATTCACTCAACGGGAATTCGTAATACCACAGCCGCTTCCCGGAACCGGCCGTAAGTATCCTGGTGGAACTTCATGAGCAATGTGTACCCCCCTGAGCGAGCGTTTCTGATTCATGTTTGCGAGCTCTCATTTTTGCATACCATTTGAATGACGTATTGTTCTTAAGTCATTATGCATGAACATGTTACGTCGGTGCAACCAGCCGTATTGTGATTCATGGGAGCGCATTTCCTGGCCAAAAAGTACCTTTCTACCTAAGTGTCCAGTAACCTCGCCTTCTCTCCCTCGCTCGCCCACTGGGACCAAGCTGCGAGCTGTTTTAACTTGGTGCCATGGAAAGCGAACTCAACACCCTCGGTCAGCCCGTGGGACTGCCCGCTGCCCATTGGCAGCTGCCGATGACGCCGTCCCAAGACACGATGGAAGGGCGGTTTTGCCGTGTCGAGGCGCTCTCCGCCGAGCGACATGCCCGCGATCTCCATGCGGCCAATTCCCTCGACACCGAAAACCGCAACTGGACCTACATGACCTATGGGCCCTTTGCCGGCTTCGCGGAATACCGCAACTGGGTGAGCGCGTCGGCGGCCAGCAGCGACCCGCTGTTCTTCGCCATCCTCGATAAGTCGTCGGAGCGAGCCGTGGGGGTGGCGAGTTATCTGCGGATTGATCCGCGGCATGGGAGCATTGAGGTGGGGCATCTGCAGTTCTCGCCACTGATGCAAGGAAAACCCGCGGCAACCGAGGCGATGTTTCTGCTGATGCAGCGGGCCTTCGAGCTGGGCTACCGCAGATACGAGTGGAAGTGCAACGCCCTGAATGAGCCCTCCCGGCGGGCGGCGCAGCGGCTGGGGTTGTCGTTCGAGGGGGTCTTCCGCCAGGCCGCGGTCGTCAAAGGGAGAAACCGGGATACGGCCTGGTATGCCGCCATCGATCAGGAATGGCCCGCTCTTAAAGCCGCATTCCAGCGATGGCTTGAGCCAAGTAACTTCGACGAGAGCGGGCGACAGAGAGTGGCTCTATCGGTGCTGACGGCACCGCTGCTCAAGCAGCGTGGATAAACATTACGCCCGTTTGCGGCCCACAAAGACGTAATACGGCGTCCGCAAGAAGGGAATGTATGGCACCTTGGACCGGTGCTCCTCGAAGAGGAGCGGCTCGAAGTGGCGATGGAGGAAGGGGACGTGGTCGGGGGAAGGAAAGACGTTGTCGAAGCCGAACCACGCGGGCCAGAACGTGCGGGTGAGCCAGCGGTGCTTCTTCAGATTGCCCGCGGGGAACTTGCGGGAGACGTAGAAATCGACCACGCCGAGGATGCCACCCGGCCTCAGCATGGCCAGGGCGTTTTCAATTGCACCGAACCAATCGGGAATCATCGTCAGCGAGTAAGAGAACGTCACCACGTCCACCGGCCCGCCGGCAGGCTGAAAGGTCGTGGCGTCGGCCTCAATCGTTTCCACGTTGCTCCAGCCACGGGAGGCAATCCGTTTTTTGGCGACTTCCAGAAGCGAATGGGAAAGGTCGAGGACGTAGACCTTATTCAGCTTGCCAATGCGTTCGGCGACATATTCCAGGTTCGCGCCGGTGCCGCCTCCCATGTCCAGCCAGGTCCCTCCCTCGGGAATCTTCACCGCCGAATACATCTCCTGCCGCCCTTGGAGCAGGCGTTTGCGGAAATCGTCATAGGCGTCCGCCTGCCCCGCATAAAAATTCTCCATCCGCGCAGCGTGGTCCTTGCCCCGGACCGGCTTGAGCGTGAGGTGGTAGAGGATTTTGAGGTCGGCGAAGACGCCCATGGGACAGAAAAGCGGAAAGCGGAAAGTGGAAAGCGGAGTTACACCGCCAAATCCGCGATGTAGAAGCTGCCGTAGGTGTGGACGCGGTCTTTCTCGTGCAGCTCGGCGGCGAGTTCGGGGTGATAGGTCAGCAGCTCGGGCAAGGCCCGCTCCTTGTTTCCCGTGACGACGCTCACCTTGTTCAGGAAGTCCGTCCGCAGGCCGCCGCTCCGCCACAAAATGCGCGTCCCTGGGGCGGCGCGGCGGACAATCGCCTGCCACTCCAGCTCCAAGAGCGGAAAGAACTTGTCGGAGAGCCAGTCCATGTGGTCGAGCAGGACGTAGCGGGAGATTTGGCCGTCGTGCTGCTCCAAAAAGCCCTGCACGTGGTTGGTATGGGTCGTCACGCGGTCGATCAGGCCCGCTTTCAGCTTCTCGAAGTTGTCCGCCTTGAGATACTCGGGGCAGCACTTGCGGCTGTACTCCCCCTTCATATAGACCCGCCAGAAGTAATTGTCCGCAAGAGACAGCTTGCAGAAGACGGCTTCCAAGCAGTCCTGAACGAATTTGACGACTCCTCCTTGGTACTGTGCTTCCACCTGCCGCCGCTGGGCCTTGGGGACGCCGACCATGGAGAGCGTGGTGTCGCGGTTCATGGCGAACCGCATCGTGCGGGACCAGAACTTTTCCCTGAGGTACTTGTCGTAGATTTCCCCCTGCTCCGCGACCGTCTTGGCTTCCAGCGCGGCATCCACCCACGGCCGGACCTTGATGACGCGGTTGATATAAAAGCAGATCATCCGGGCGAACGAGCCGCTGGTGCCGCGATAATAGAACGACTTGCCCGGCGTATGGAAAAACTTGATCCACTTGTCCCAGTAATGCCGCGACCAGGCGGGCAAGCCGGTGCGGAGCTTGTCGCGGTAGAGCTTGCGGGCGTCCGGATGATGGCCGTAGCCGAACATGCGGAAGAAATCTTCGTATTCGAGATGGCGAATGCCGGCAATTTTCAGATCGAGCAGGGCGTTCTGCCGCGGGTTCATGTCCACGGCATAGACGTGGTTCGGGCCGGCCAGGGCATAGTCCAGCGCGTTGCAGCCCGCGGAGGTAATGACCAGCACGTTGTCCTGAGACGTCAGGTTCAGCGCCACGTGGTCCAGCCGCGGGTCTTCCCAGCAGGTGTTATAGACGAGGTTATTGCCGTGGACGAATTTGAAGACGCGCCCGCCAATCCAGTCAAACAAGGACATAGACCTTCGCCTTAGGCTGCGCTCCTTGCGTTTGGCCCGGAAACAGCGTTCCAGGCCCTCGCCGGCAGCAGTCAATGAAAAAACAATAACCTTGTGATTTTACCGCCTCCCACGGCTGCCACAAGGCACTGACAGGTATTCGCCGCGAACGGCTGGGCATTTTCAGAGGAGCGATCGACGGGGCCGCGGACAGCGTGCTACATCTGTCCTATTCCGCGAAAACCAAACGCCAATTGGCCAGAACAGCAGAGCTCGCAAGGCCATCCCGAAGGCGCCGCCCTAGGTGCCAATGCGCGTGGGAACTCCGGCCTTTGCGCAGAAAATGAGCCCTTGCCCAGCCTCCCTGTTGTCATCAGCAGAGAGGAATGCCACGCTTGCGGCGCCAAGTGGAAAATAATCTTTTGTACATATAGAATAAATGTCCACATCAGGGCGTCTTACTCCTGCGGGAGCGGTGCGCCCGGAAGCGAGTAGCCGAAAGCGAACTCTTCGGCGACCTGCTCTGCGACGTATTGCTCCTGCCACTCAGACGGATTAGCGTTGGTCGCAGGACTGACATACTTTGGAGGGGGGCGAGCACCCCTGGTGTTGAATTGGCGGACCGCCAATTCAACACGGACCCTGTTTTTGCATACCGAGGGGGGTGATGAATCGGGGGGGTATGAATTCAACACAGAGACGGTGGATGGGAATTAGCGAGGAGGGGCCGACAGTCGCTTATAACATTTTTGAACAGTTTATTCCTAAGTATTGACCAGATAACGATTTATCCCCGGTATTGGAATTTGAAAACAGCTTATAATTTCGAGCTGATGGCCGGCTCGGCTCCCTGCACTAACCCGAAGCGCCAGCGAGGGAGAGCCGTTCCCGCCCTCGCTGGCGCTTCGGGTTAGTGTGGAACCGCTTATAATCAAAATTACCCACCTTCCCACCTACCGATCCGTGCCTGCCATGACTCCCTCCCCACAATCCCGCCAACTTCTGGACCTGATCTCCCGCCGCGAGCTGCTCACCCGGTCCGCAGCCGGCTTTGCGGGCATCGCACTGGGAGCGCTGCTGGCGCAGGATGCGGCCAAAGCAGAATCAGAAAGTGGGAATGGGGCCTCACTTCAGCCCCATTTCCCCCCCAAGGCCAAGGCGGTGATTCAGCTTTTCCAGCATGGGGGGCCCAGCCACATGGATTTGCTCGATCCCAAGCCGGAGTTGAATAAGCGTAACGGCCAGAAGATGCCGGAGTATTTCACCGACCTGGTGAAATTGACCGCGCATGGCAACCTGCTGGGGACGCCGTATAAGTTTGAGAAGGCCGGCCAATGCGGCGTGGAGTATTCGGAGCTGCTGCCGCACACGGCGAAGTGCGCCGACGACATTGCGGTCATCCGCTCGATGCACACCGAGCACAACAACCACGAGCAGGCCCTCTGGATGATGCACACCGGGCGGATCGTCTCCGGCCGGCCGACGCTGGGAGCCTGGGTCAATTACGCCCTCGGGAGCGAGAACCAGAACCTGCCGGCCTACGTCGTCCTGCGGAATGATTCGTCGCTCCCCACCGACGGCAGCCGCAACTGGTCCAACGGCTTTCTGCCGCCGCAATATCAGGGGGTCCACTTCCGCCACACCGGCACGCCGGTCCTGTACCTGCAGCCGACGACGGCGGTCAGCGAGGGGACGCAGAAGCTCCGCCGCGATTTGCTGGCTTCCCTCAACGAGCAGCACAAGGCGGAGCACTCCACGTTCGCCCCGGACCTGGCGGCCCGCATCGCCAGCTACGAGATGGCGGGGCGGATGCAGCTTTCGACGGGGGCAGCCCTGAACCTGGCCGAGGAAAGCCCCGCCACGCTCGCCATGTATGGCATCGGCCAGCCCAAGACCGACAGCTACGGCCGCCGCTGCCTGATCGCCCGCCGGCTGATTGAGCGGGGAGTCCGCTTCGTGCAGATTTTCGTGGAAGGGCAAATCTGGGACACCCACAACGCCAACGCCGCCGGCACCAAAAGCTGCTGCGAGCAGACCGACCAGCCCACAGCCGCCCTGCTCTCCGACCTGAAACGCCGCGGCCTGCTCGATAGCGTGCTGCTGATGTGGGGGGGCGAGTTCGGCCGCACCCCGGTCAGCCAATCGGGCGAAGGGCGCGACCATCACAAGCAGGGCTTCAGCCTCTGGCTCGCCGGCGGCGGCATCCGCGGCGGCCAGGCCTACGGCGCCACCGACGAGCTCGGCTACCACGCCGTCGAAAACCGCACCATGGTCGCCGACCTCCACGCCACGGTTTTGCATTTACTCGGCCTCGACCACAAACGGGTTGCGTATCACCTGCACGGGCGAGACGAGCGGCTGACGGATGTGTATGACGCCTATGTAATTGAGAAGCTGGTCGCGTAAGAGAGGCGCGCCTTCTTAGCGGCGCAGCCGAAAGGAAGTCACGCGGATTATGAATAATCGGCTGCAAGCTTCCCAAAAGGGTCTAAGCGTATGGATCCCACAGACGAAACTCGGTGGCTGGTCGCGGAGCTCGATTTCGGTCATTCACCGAAAGGGATGCTTGTCGTCCGCGAAGCACGATGGCAGCGCATCGTGGGAATAGTGTGCGGCCTGTTCGTCGGAATCCCTACAGCGTGGGTTGCAGTAGTGGCTGGCATTCATTTCGGAGACCTTGCTAGTGCGCTGATTATTTCCGTTTTTTCGGGAGTTGCGCTGGGGGGTGCAGTTTGGCTGTTATACGAGCTTTTGAACGCAAGCTGCTATTATTTCGCAATCGACGACAAGCGATTCTACCGGAGACGCGGACCACGACGACTTGTCAGCTTCCCCTTGAGTGAACTCGGAGAATTTCATGCTCGGATGGGAAGCCTGCGAGTTTGCAATCAGTCCACGCAACAGCAAATCCAAGTGATGAAAAATGCCTATGCTCCAGAGGATATTGCGCTGCTCGCACGCCGCGTGAATACTTGGCGATCTGTTCCTCAGGCAGAACGCAAGGCAACTCTATTCTATTTGAATCTGTTGGAGACGACAGAGTCGCTTGTCGCCGCTAACAAACAAATTGCCTGGAGTTTGAGCGTGCTCTGTTTTTATCCCTTTCTGATCGTACTTTCCATGAAGTTCCAATTCTTTCGCGCACCTGCCCTCGCGACGGTATTGTGGGTTCTCTACACGATGGCCGCGCTGGTGGGCTTATTGGGCGGCATTGTGCGACGAGTTCGGGCGAAACCTACGGCGAGCCCATGAAGAGGGATGCGACACTTCGTTTGAACCTCGCCGCTGGAAAGCAGCGAAAATGTCACTGCCAAGTTTTGTCCAGAAGGCTACAATGGAAAACATGATTCAATCTCCCGTCCACCATATCGAGTCCAAGCCTGAGGTATGCGGCGGCAGCCCGTGCATTGCCGGGACGCGAGTCCGGGTGCAGGATGTCTATGTCTGGCACCATCTGCAGGGGCTTTCCGCCGATGACATTGTGTCCCGCTATCCCCATTTGACCCTGGGGGGCGTTTATTCGGCGCTGGCCTATTACTGGGACCATCGGGACGAGATAGCCCAGCAGATGCGAGACGAGACGGCGACGGTTGAGGCGCAAAAGCAGCGATTCCCTTCCCCGCTTGCCGAGAGAGCTTCCTCTGGAGAACGACGATGAAATGGAATCAAGCTTTCGCGATCAGCACTGCACTCCTCGCCGGTACCGGTCTCGCGCTGGCGGCAGACGAAGAACCTGCCGCCCAGAAAAGGCCCGCCGGTCGCGGACGGCCAGCCCGGATACTGGCCGAGCACGACAAGAACGGCGATGGCTTTCTGGAGAAAGGGGAAATGCCGGAGCGGATGCTGGGCCGGCTCCAGCAGATGGATGCAAACGAAGACGGCAAGCTCTCGCTCGACGAGCTGCGGAAGTTTGCGGGATCAGCGGCAAGAGATCTGCCGACGGCAAACGGCTCGGTTCCCGATGGCGACCCGCTTCTGCGCTATCTCGATACCAGCGGCGATGGAGAGTTTTCCGCCGACGAGATTGCTGCCGCCGGGGAGCGTCTGCTGAAGCTCGACAAGAACGACGACGGCACACTGGACCGCGGCGAGCTGGCAGTCCTGTCGCGTCCTTCAGGCGGCAGAGGCGGCGGCAAGCCGGGAGAGATCATCACGCCGGCCGCCAAGGGAGAGCGGATTGCCGACAAATTGAAGCCCGGCGACACCGCACCGGAATTCACGCTGCCGCTTCTCAGCGGCAAAGGGGCCATTTCGCTGGCCACTCTCCGCGACAAAAGGCCGGTGGTGCTGATCTTCGCCAGCTATACGTGACCGCCGTTTCGTCGCCAGTCTGGCGACCTGGAAAAGCTGTACCTGGCGTACAAGGATCGGGCCGAATTCTTGCTGGTATACATCCGCGAGGCCCATCCCGACTCCGTGCTGCTTACCGTCAGGGATGGGAAGGAAGTGCTGGAAAAGATCGAGCAGACCGCGGATGTCTTCGCCCGCGCCGAACATGCCGAGGTCTGCCTGGCCAGCCTCAAGCTCAGCGTTCCCACCGTCATCGACGGCGAAGACAATGGGGTGAACACCGCCTACGCCGGCTGGCCCGACCGGATGTGCGTCGTCGGCACCGACGGCCGCATCGCCTATCAAGGCGCCCCTGGCCCGGGCGGTTTCAAGCCGGGCGAGGTGGAGGAGTGGTTGAAGCAGAACGTCGTGCGCGGGGACGAAAAATGACGAGCAGCTCTGGATCATAATGTCCTTGTTCCCACGCTCCCACGAAAAGGGGTCGGGAAGAGTTTTCGCCGCGAAAACCCTTCCCGACCCCGTTCATCGTGCGAGGGCGACAGCCCGTCATGCTGCCTCCGCGTGGGAACACACGGCTTTGACGCTCCGCGTCTCTTCGGCCCGCAGGCAAGGTCGATGCCCAAGTGGGAACGCGACGCAGAGCGTCCAAGACTTGCGTGCCCACGCAGAGCGTGGGCACGAGGATTTTTCCGTCGAAGCCGGTTTCTTAATACTCCTTCGTCACCGTAATCCCCGGCTGCGGGACGGGGTACTTGCCGTCCTTGTCGGCGAGGATCGGGGCGGGGCCGTCGACGACCAGCTTGTCGGCATTGGGAGCGAACTCATGCTGGCAGTTGAGCATGTCGTCGAAGGTGATGATCTGGCCGGTGTGGGCGGCCATGCGGCCCATGGCGGTGACGAGGCTGGCTTCGGCTCCGCGCTTGACTTCGTTGTAGGGCTTGTCGGTGCGGATGGCCTCGATCAGGTGGTTCCATTCGAGCTGGTAGGGGTTGGGCTCAGGCGTACTGCAGGTCCAGGCCAACTCGCTCTTGTCCATCTTCTGGCCTTTGTAGATGCGGCACTTGGCGGGGCTGTGGCCGGCGTCGCTGATGACGCCGAGGGCCTTGCTGCCGTGGGCGTAGCTGGCGAACTGGTCGTGGACGCCGGGCATGGTGCGGCCGTAGAGGAACATCTTGGCACCGTCGTCGAAGGTGTATTCGACGGAGTAGTTGTCAAAGTTCTGGTCCACGTTGTCGCCGCGGAAATGCCGCCCGCCGCTGGCTTGGGCCTGCACCGGCCAGGAGCCCTTCATCCAGCAGCACTCGTCGATGTTGTGGATATAGAAGTCGCTGAAGCAGCCGCCGCTGGCCCAGAGGAAGCTGTGGAACCGCTGGATCTGCCACATCAATTCGCTGATGCCCTCGGGCTTCTTGGGGCTGAACGCGGAGCCGACTGGGCCGTGCATGCGGTAGCAGCGGAGAGCGAGAAGCTGGCCAAGCTCACCGGAATTGATTCGGGCGAGCAGCTCCTTGCGGGCGTCGCAGTGACGGCACATGAGGCCGACGCCAACCTTCAGGTTCTTCTTGACCGACTCCTCGCCCAGCTTGAGCATCCGCCGCGTGCTCGGGCCGTCCACCGTGATCGGCTTCTCCATGAAGACGTTGATGCCCTTTTCGATGGCGTAGGTGAACTGCACCCAGCGGAACGCCGGCGGCGTGGCCATGATGGCGACGTCGCCCGGCTTCAGGCAGTCGATAGCCTGCTTGTAGGCGTCGAAGCCGATGAAGCGGTGGTCCTCGGGAACGGCCACGTTTTCCGGGAACCGCCCCTGAATGCTCTTGTAGCTGATGTCGAGCCGGCTCTTGAAAACATCGGCCATCGCCACCAGCTTGATCGGCCCATTCTTCACGTTCAAGCAGTCATTGGCCGCCCCCGTCCCTCGTCCGCCGCAACCGATCAGGGCGACATTGATCAGGCTGCTTTCCCAGGCATGGACATGCGGCACGTTCATGCCGGCAAAGGCGGAAGCTGCGACAACAGCGCCGGTGGTCTGAAGGAAATCGCGGCGGGAGCTTTCGGTGGAGGTGGTGAGGCGCGTGGTCATGAGGAGGTCCTGGGAGAGTGGGTCGTGGATGGAAGGCTATCGGCGGTTTGATAAAAAGTACTGAGTACTTAGTACTAAGTACTCAGTACTGTCGCTTAGCACCAGTTCCTGCTGTTCTACCATGCCGGCCGCGGCGGGAAAACCATTGCGGCACAGCTTGCCGGAACCCACAGGCCCGCGACTTTTTCTCCCTTTTTTTGGTCCCTTGCAAAAACTTCTCTTGACTCGCCCCAGTTCTTCCGATATTTCCCGATAACGCGCTTGCCCCGGGGTTCTGCCGCGGTTGTTCCTGTCCTTGTCGCAAGGAGGTGACCGGTGGCTACCCTTGTTTCTACAATCGGCCTGTTGGCCTGCCTTTGCGGTCTTCCGCCGCGAGAGGATGTGGCGAGCGAGCAGGTGGACCTCGTCGAGGTCAACCACTTCTACGACGACCAGGGCCGCCACGTCTTCGACCAGGTCATCTTCTATGACTGGGCCGAAGGGCACAGCCGCCACATGGTGCGGGACTGGAAGCTGGTGAAGAACCCCGCGCAACTGCCGCAGCGAAACTGGAAGGACGGCAGCTATACCGCCCTCTGGCACGACAATGAAACGCTGCGGAAGGTGCAGGCCAAGTCGATGCGCGAATCCTGGACGCAGTACGACCCCGAGCTTGTCGAGCGGGAGTACCTGGCCAAGGAGAAACGCAAAGGGCTGCAGCCGGTGAAGTTGGCCCGCAAGATTGACCCGCCGGCGACGCCGATTGTGGCGACGGCCAGCAACGCATCTCCACCGAGCCCGCGAGTGGCCGAGCAGGTGGGGGGGTCAACGAGCACGCGGATGCGTTAAACATTGAATCCAGGAAAAGTGATTTGCCATATTGCTGGTTAACCAGTAAACTGGTTGTATGAAGACGACGCTCGATTTACCTGATGATTTGATCCGCGCGATCAAGCTCCGCGCTGTCCATGAGGGGCGCAGGCTGAAGGAGGTCGTCGCGGACCTTCTGGTTGCCGGTTTGAACCCACGGAACGCGCCACCTGCACGCGGCAAACCCCTTGCTAAGAGTCTTCCGCTGATCAAAGTTCGCCCCGCGCAACCAACCAATCATGTTGCGATGAGTCCCCAAGAATGGTGCGACTGGATCAAGGAAGTTGAATTGCAGGGGGAGGTGGAACATTATGAAGCGGCTCTTGGACATCAACATGTGGATCGCGTTGACTCTGGAAGCTCATCCGCAACATAAGGCTTCTCGGCAGTGGTATGAAAAGGAGCGTCTTTTACCTGGAGAATTGGTTTTTTGCCGGCCCACGGAAATGGGCTTTCTGCGGTTGATCACCCAGGAGAAGGTAATGAACCGATGCAGCGCGGCGGCCATGACGAATTCGGAAGCCGTCAAGTTCCTCGCCACCGTCTATGACGACCCAGTGGTTTCTCGGGCTGATGAACCCCCCGCAACTCGCGCACTCTGGCTGGAGCTCGCGAGCCACTTTCAAGCAGCGCCAAATCTGTGGATGGATGCGTACCTATCCGCGTTTGCAATTGCCCTGGACGCCCAGATGGTTACGTTTGACCGCGGCTTCGACTCATTCTTGCGCTACGGACTGAACCTCGCTATGCTGCACTCGACCTAAGCAGGCATCTACACCTGGCTGGTAAGATGCGCTCACTCCACCGTCACGCTCTTCGCCAGGTTCCGCGGCTTGTCCACGTCGCAGCCGCGGAGGAGGGCGATGTGGTAGGAGAGGAGCTGGAGGGGGATGATGTTGATGAGAGGAGAGAGAAACTCTTCCACCTGCGGCACATAGATGACGTCGTCGGCCAGGCGAGCGGTTTCCTTGTCCCCTTCGGCCGTGATGGCGATGACCGGGCCGCCGCGGGCTTTGATTTCTTCCAGGTTGGACATCACTTTGTCGAATACCGGCCCCTGCGGCATGATGAAGACGCTGGGAGTTGCTTCATCGACCAGGGCGATGGGGCCGTGCTTCATTTCGGCGGCTGGATACCCTTCCGCGTGGATGTAGCTGATTTCCTTGAGCTTGAGCGCCCCTTCGAGGGCCGTCGGGAAGTTGTACTGCCGGCCCAGGTAGAGGAAGGTTGAGGCGTGAGCATACTTGGCGGCGATGCGGCGGATGTCGCCGCTTCCTTCCAGCGTCTGTCGCACCAGGTCCGGCACTCTGCGGAGTTGGGTGATGACTCGCCGCCCCGCTTCGTAGCTCATGTGCCGCATCCGGCCGAAATAGAGGGCCAGCATGGCGAGCGTCGTGACTTGCGATGTGTACGCCTTCGTGGAGGCCACGCCGATCTCCGGGCCGGCATGCAAATAGATGCCGCCGTTGGCTTCCTGGGCGATCGTGCTGCCGACGACGTTGCAAATGGAGAGGGCCGGGTGCCCTTTGCGTTTCATTTCCCGGAGCGCGGCCAGCGTGTCAGCCGTCTCGCCGCTCTGCGTGATGGCAAACAGGAGCGTCCCTTGGTCCAGCGGCGGGTTGCGGTAGCGGAGTTCGCTGGCGTATTCGACCTCGACGGGGATGCGGGCCAGCTCTTCAATCAGATACTCGCCGACCAGTGCCGCATGCCAACTGGTGCCGCAGGCGGTGAGAATAATTCGATTGACGCGACGGAGGTCTTGGGGCGTTAAATTGAGCCCGCCAAAGACCGCCGATGCATCTTCATCGCAAAGGCGGCCGCGCATCGCCGCGGTGATGGATTCCGGCTGCTCGTGGATTTCCTTGAGCATGTAGTGGGGAAAGCCGCCGAGCTGAGTGTCCGTGCTTTCGACGGCCAGGTCCTGAACGGCGTGCTCGATACGTCCTTGATCGCGGTGCTCTATCTGCAAGGAGTCCGCCGTGACAATCGCGATTTGATGATCGGCGAGATAGACGATTTTGTCGGTCCGTCCGGCGAGGGGCGACGCATCGCTGGCGATGAAGTGATCTCCCTTGCCAACCCCGACAACCAGCGGACTGCCGAGGCGGGCAGCGACGATGACCCCGGGATAGTCGCGGAACAGCATCACCAGGCCGTACGTTCCGCGAAGTTGGCTGAGGGTTTTCGTCACCGCAGCGAGCAGAATGGCGTGCGGCTCATCGGCGGGAAATTCGTCGCGGCGAGATTCCAGCTCTTCGAGGGAGCTGGCGACCAGATGGGCGACGGCTTCGGTGTCGGTGGAGCTGTTGAACTGGTAGCCTTCCGCTTGCAGCCTTTGCTTGAGGCTCTGGTAGTTCTCGATCACGCCGTTGTGTGCAAGGGCGACAACTCCGTTGCCGCCGATATGGGGATGGGCATTCTGCTCGCTGGGAATTCCATGCGTCGCCCAGCGGGTATGGCCGATGCCGAGACTTCCCGACGTCGGCGTTGCGGCAAGCTTTTCCGCCAGCGCATCGATCCGGCCGACCGCTCGAGCGAGATGAAAGTCCCCGTCGCCCGTGCGCGTGGCAATGCCAGCGCTGTCATAGCCACGGTACTCCAGCCGCCGCAGACCCTCCAGCAAGAAATCGGCCGCTTGCTTCTTGCCGACGTACCCGACGATGCCACACATGGTTCAAAGTCCTAAAGTAGCGAAATGGAGCGTCTCGGCGAGCGCGCGGAACGAACAAGGATAGCTTGCCCCGGCAAATCCTTTGCTCACGACGGCAAAACCGCGCTGCCGGCTGCGGATCGTAGCAGAAAAGCGGGTTGTGACGAAAGACAGACCTTAGACGCCGGGAACCTGCGCAGGACGGAGTTCTCTCAGCCACGCAACGATGGCGGCTTTGATTTCGTCCCGTACGTGGCGGAATTTCGCCAGCGTATCGTCGCGACTGCCGCGAAATTCGGCCGGATCTTCGAACGGCCAAAACAGTCTCTCCCATCTGCCCGGAAAGATGCGCGGACACGAATCGTTGGCTTTGTCGCAAACAATGATGAGATAACCCATGGCGAGCCGCCCCAAGAACTCCTTGATGTCTTTGGGACGCTGCTTCGAGATATCGATCCCAATCTCGCGCATCACCTCAATCGCCAGCGGATGCACGTCCGGCTTAGGGTCTGTGCCCGCGCTATGCACGGTGAACTGATCGCCGGCGAGGTGTCGGAACAATCCCTCGGCCATTTGACTGCGGCACGAGTTTCCCGTGCAGAGCACCAGGATATTGGGCAGGTTCATGAATGCGCCTCCTGGCATCAGCATAGTGACGCCAGCCGCATTGCGCCAGCCTGACTAACGGCACTTAACTTGTTCTTCATTCGGCTCGCGCCGTTTCTTCACGAAGTTCTCCCGGAAGATTCACAGTTAGCTAGCGGCGGCTTCATCCCCATCGCAAGACTTAGGGGCAACAGAACAGACGAGAGACGCCCCAGAACCCAAGGACGAACCAATGCAATCCAGGTACCGACACCAAAGTCTGCCGGCGGCCCACGGATGGTGCTCGCAGCGCAGACGACCACAACCTGGCTTTACGCTGGTGGAGTTGCTGGTGGTGATTGCCATCATCGGTATTCTGATCGCCCTGTTATTGCCCGCGATTAATCTGGCACGGGCAGCGGCTCAGGATGTCGCTTGCAAAAATAACTTGCGGCAGATTGGGACGGGACTTCATGCCCATGCCGTGAAGAGTAACGGCCAGATGTGCAGCGGAGCATTTGACTGGCTGCGGGACGGAGCGGTCACGGACCGGGGCTGGGTCGCGGACCTCGTCAACGCCGGAATCCCCACGGGCAAAATGCTCTGCCCCTCGAATGAGGCGAAGATTGCCGCCACATACGCTGATCTGCTGAATGTTGACGCCACTTCCTTTCCGACGAATACCTGCGTCAATCTGCTGGGCAAGCCCGCCAGTTTTCATCCCGATGGCACGCCCCGACCGGCTCCTTGCCGGACCATCGCCACCACGGCCCTTGCGAATGGACCCAGCGAGCCTCGGCGGCTCCTGGTCGAGCAGCAGGTTTATCTCAAGCACTACAACACCAATTACACGGCCAGTTGGTTCCTGGTCCGAGGCGCGGTGAGGCTCGATTACAACGGCAACATGGTGGCCAGCAACCCCGCCTGCGGCACGGGCCTCTGGAACCCCAATAGCTGCACCGGTCCCTTGCGTCAGTCCACCATTGATGTCTCCGGCACACCGGCCAACTTCGTGCCCATCATGGGGGACGGCGCCTTCGGCACTTCCCCGATCTCGCAAACCATTGGCGACGTTCCAGCCGGGTCGTTCGTGGTGCAGCCCTACACTTCCGGCCCGGTTCTCGTCGCCAATACACCTCCCTACGGCACGGCCTTCAGCCCGCCGGCCTTTCCCAACGGGACCCCGCAGGGCGGACCGGGCGGATGGTGGGCGGTGTGGAACCGGCAGACGCTGCAGGACTATCGCAACTTCGGCATGAATCACCGCAATAGTTTCAACGTGTTGTTTGCCGACGGCAGCGTCCGCGGAATCTCGGACCCCAATCGCGACGGTCAGCTCAACAACGGCTTCGGTGCCGGAGGCGGATTCGCGGACAACGAATTGGAGATCCCCGGCAACGACTTTTACAGCCAATACCACCTGGGGGGCGGCAACCTCTAGGCCTCAAAAAATCGGTTTACTTCCCATTCCCTGTTTCCTGTTTATGGAGATTGTTCATGAAGAAGCGTGGTTTCACACTCGTCGAGCTGCTGGTGGTGATCGCCATCATCGGCATCCTGGTAGCCCTGTTGCTGCCAGCCATCAGCAGGGCCCGCGAAGCGGCCCGCGATGCCTCCTGCAAGAATAACTTGCGACAATTCGGCATCGGACTGCATCTGTTCGCGGACAAGGATCCCGGCGGCCGCTTCTGCAGCGGAGCCTGGGACCAGCGCCGCGACGGCTGCATGGACACCTATGGCTGGGTCGCGGACCTGGTCAATATCGAAGCGGCGCGTCCCCAGGACATGCTCTGCCCGAGTAATCCTCTGGTGGGCAGCGAAAAGTACAACGACTTTATCGGCGTCACCCAGACCGGCAAGGACGGCGCGGACCCGGCCAAGATCGCCGCCGGCCTGTGCGGCCAGGCGACCTGGGGCGGAGCCGCTGTCGGCTTCACCAATGCCACTCCTGACCAGCGCGGCAACCTATTGGCTCGGGCGTTGCTCGACCGCGGTTACGGCACCAACTACATCTCGAGCTGGTTCCTGGGCCGCAGCGCCCCGAAGATGGTCAGCAACGCGGCCAAGGACAACTTCCTGACCTACACGACCGAAACCAATTCGGCGAACTGGGAAGGTCTGAAGGGATATAGCTCGGCCGTGGGACCGCTCACGCGCCGGCTGCTGGAAACCGGCCCGGTCGTCACCTCGCTCATCCCTCTCTTGGGCGACGCCTGTGCGGGCGACATTAACGAAGCTTCCCTCACCAATGACATCAAGTACGGCCCGCTCGATCCGTGGGGCACGTTCTCCGGTGACGGCGCCACCAAGACCTTCCTGGTGGCCGGCCAGTTGCTCGTCGAAACCCAGTCGGACGGCCCGGCTTATTTCGATGGCACAAGCAACACCATCAACCTGATCCTGGCCTCGGGCGCGGAGCTCAAGACCGAGTTCCAGTGCGAGCGCGGCGGCAATTGCCCCCCGCCCGTCGGCGGCAATTCCGGCACCAAGACCTACTTGCAGGACTATCGCGACTTCTTCGCCGTGCATGGCGGCGGCCGCAGCTCCTCCTGCAACATGCTGATGGCGGACGGCTCGGTGAAGCGGTTCTCGGACCTGAACAACGATAAGTTCTTCAACCCGGGCTTCCCGATTCCCCAGGGCCTGACCGACAACGACTACCAGAAGATCGGCTACTTCCCCAATACGAATGCGGGCGAAGCCGAGCTGCCTCCTGGCGAGATCTTCAGCGGAATGCTGCTGCAGAACCTCAACAAGCGGAAGCTGGATTAAACGATTGTGAGCAACCAAGCGGCCCGGCCACTACGAAGTGCCTGGTCCGCAACTTTATCTCGACACTTTTGTTAAGGTCCGCGCAAATGCTTGCAAAGTTTTCGATTGGACTGGCTGTGGTCTTTGGCCTGCTCCTATTGTTCTTGGTGACGATCGTCGGTAACGCTCGCTTCACCATGCCGCATCCACGGGATCCCAAAGTCAAAGTGCTGCTTCTCGACCGGGGGGCAATTGCAATGCCCACGAAAAAAGTAGGGGCAACTTCCAGCGACGCCAATTTCGGAATCCCGAAGGTCGAAGTCGTCGAAAAAGTTTTCCACTTTGGCCGGATGGACCCGCAGACCAGCGGCAAGCACTCGTTTGAAGTCCGCAACATCGGCACTGCGCCGTTGACGCTGAGTGTGGCCGGAACGACCTGCAAGTGTACCGTGGGCGGCGTAAGCGCCAATGAAGTGCCGCCTGGCGAGAAGGCGTTCGTAACGCTGGAATGGAACACCGGCTACAAATTCCAGACGTATTCGCAGTCCGCCGAAGTCCGCACGAATGATCCCACCCGACCGGTCTTCTCGCTGGAAGTAGAAGGAAAGGTCCGCCGGCTGTTCGGCTCGGAGGAAGAGGAATTGGTGGTGCCCGCCATCACTCCCGGCAAGCCCGCTACGGCCGAAGTGATTGTGTTTTCCCAGATTTGGGACGACTTGGAGATTATCGACATCAAAACCACACTGCCGGGAATTGCCGTCCAGTTTCTCCCCGTGGACAGCGGCGAATTGAAACGGCTGGATGCAAAGTCCGCCCGGCTGCTCAAGGTGACAGTGCCTGGCGATCTGCCCGCGGGAGAATTTCGGGACGCCATCCGGATCAGGGCCGCTACGCCCGCGTCGGCGCAAGTAGTAGCCGAATTCGAGCTGCCCCTGCGCGGCAAGACGCTGAAAATGTTCACCATCAATGGCCCGTTCAACGAAAATGATTTCCTGCTCTTGGGGCAAGTGCCCCAAGGCGCTGGGAAGACGCTGCGTCTGATGATCAAGCTGCGGGACGAAGACCTGTCGCTGCCGATCCAGAGCATTGAGGCTGAGCCATCGTACCTGAAGATCGCCGTCGAGCCGCACCAGGAGGCGGACTTGGCGACACCGGGACTGTACGACCTGATCATTGAGGTTCCCGCGGATGCCCCGGTTGGCCAGTACATGGGCAATCCGCATGGGAGCCTGCGGATTTCCACCGGCCATCCGCGCGTGCCGGAGATCAAGTTGAAACTGCTGATGGCCGTGACCCCTTGAGCTTTCCTCGGAGATCGCTACGAGTTTTTCCTTCAAGAACTCTCTTCTGCGAAGACTCATGTTTTCCACCGAGCTCGATTTTGACCCCTATGCCGACTGGCTCCATGTGCAGGCCAGCTCGCGTCCGTTGAATGCCTACGAGATTCTCGGACTTGAAGTCTTCGAACCCAACCAGGCCCGCCTGAGGGCGGCGATTACACGGAAACGCGACATGCTATTGGCGCGTCGGCCGGAAGCGGATCCGGAAGTCTGGCAGACGCTTAACGACGAATTGGAATCGGCAATTGCGACTATGCAAAGCGGCGAGCGCCGAGCCGTGCTGGATGCCACGCTCCGGCGGAGGGGCCAAACACCCGCCCGCACCCAGTCACACGCCGCCCCGGCTGCCCCCCTTCCCGCAACGAGTGGCGAAGACCTTGTCTGCCGACATTGCCGACAGGAGAACCCGTCGCAGCGACGGTTCTGTGGCGGTTGTGGTCAATCGCTGTGGGAGAAGTGCCCCGCTTGCTCCGCGGAACTCTCCGCCAACGAGCGGTTCTGTGGGAACTGCGGCTCGGAAGTGCAAGGGAAACACGAGGAGCAGGAGCGAGCCTTGGAAGAGAAGCTGGCGCAAGCCCGCACTCTGGCCGCGTCACACCGGTACGAACGGGCGACTAGTCTGCTGCGCAGCGTTGCCGCGATCGAAGATCGGCGTTACGCGGAGCTGGCCGAAACGGCGCTCGCGGACATCATGCGAGTCGAAGCGGCCGAAAAACGACAGAAGGACCTGGCCGCCATTGCTCTGCGGCAAGGCGAAGAGCTGCTCGCCGGCCGCGTTTTTGAAGGGGCGGTGCAAGTTTTGGAGTCCATCCCGGAACCCCTGCGGACGCGCGAGATTGTGGATACGCTAGAGCGGGCGCAGAGCCAGTGGACGGAGCTGATTTCCTTGAACAAGGAGGTGCGCGCGCTGCTGGAGGCCAAGCGGACCAATGAACTATTCCCCAAGATTGAGCGGTTGTTGGCGCTCAAGCCCGACCATGCCCAGGCGCATAAGTTGGCGGCTCAGTTGCGGGATCAGATGTTGGCGGCCGCCGCCAAGCGGCTAAATGATCATCTTTACGCCGATGCGCTGAAGCTGCTGGAACGTATCCCCGCATTCGCTCGCAATGAGGAAGTGGAGAAGGCGATTGATAAGGCGCTGGAGATGTCCGTGCTGCACATCGAGCTTCGCACCGCTCCACTCGCACTTCCGAGCACGCTGGCCGTCGTGCAGAAGCTGGTGAAGTTCGCTCCCACGAACGCCGAGGCAGCGCGGCTCGCCGATGAATTCAAGGCCCGCACGGCAGCCAGGCCGGATCATGTCCGCTCGGCAGCGCCCACTTGGACGAAAGCGCCGCAACGGACTCGCGTGCTGTTGCCCGTGGAGTGGCTGGGCTACTTCACACGGTTGACTTGCGACGAGGCGGCGCGAGCCAAGACGTTGCGGGAATCGCCTGGGCAGTTCTTTGTCGCCCTCGGGCTCGCGCTGCAAGGGATTGAAGAGGCGGACACTGCGGTAAATCTGCTCCCCGCGGAAAAATCCGGAATCCTCGGCAATCTGCCTTTCTCTTTTGGGAAAAAACTGCCGGCCCTCGCGTGGGGACTGGACCTGGGAGAAAGCGGATTGCGCGCCATCAAGCTAAGCAAGGACGCTAAAGGCGGTGCCCTCAAGCTGGAGGCCTGCGAACACATTCCGCATGGGCAGCCGCTCGCGCCCATGGAACGGTCGCTCGAACGAGAGCAAGCAGCGGCAGTAACGCTGAAGGAGTTTTTGAGCCGAGCAAAGACCGAGGGAGCCCGGGTCGTCGCCAGTCTGTCCAGCCAGCGCGTACTGGGGCGATTTTTTGATCTGCCGCCAATGGCCGGCAAAAAAGTCGCTCAGGCCGTGCAGTACGAAGCCAAACATCAGATTCCGGTGCCATTCGACGAGTTGACCTGGGCCTTCGATATTCAGGGGCCGGCAACCGGCAGCAAGGAGCAAGACGAACGCCCCCGCAAGATTCTCCTCGTGGCGGCCCGACTGGCTCATGTCCAGGCGCAAGCAGCCATGTTCAAGGCCGCCGGCATCTCGGTCGATGAACTGGTGCCGGATTGTCTGGCCTTACACAACGCCTTTCAGTTTGAGTTCGAGGCGGAACAAGAGAAACCGGCCGCACTGCTGGATATCGGACTGGATTGCACGAACTTTGTGGTCAGCGCTCCGCGAGCCGCGTGGTTTCGCAGCTTTGGACTGGGGGGAGAGAACTTCACCCAGGCTCTTCTCAAGCAATTCCAACTCGTTCGCGACCAGGCCGAGGATCTAAAACGCTGGCCGGCAAAGGCCCGCCGCTACTCGTTGTACTGCGCCACCCAGGAGTCGCTCCTGGTCCAACTGGTCAGCGAGGTCGAACGCTCGCTCTCCAGCTACAGCCGCTTTAGCCCCGCTGATCCCGCGGAGCGGCTGTATGGCGTGGGGGGCGCATTTCAGACGCATGGTCTGCTCCGGTATCTTCGCTCGGGGAAATGAGAAGCGGGCGTTGGTAAGAAACGGCACTCTGCTGCGGTCTTGCCAAAAGCCACAATAAAATGGGGCCGGAAGAGTGTCCGTTCTTCCGGTCCCCAAGCAAGCCGACCGCGCGAATCCTGCGCGGATTTCAAAAAAGCGGGGGGGCCTCCGTTCCTCGACATGCGCCCGTCCGACGTTGGTCGTCGACTGTCGCTCCACGTTCAGTCGCCGCCCCCAATTTCCTTGATACGGTCCTTGAAGTTCGAAGTTGCCCGCGGCATGTTGCAGTTCATCCGCACACAAACACCGCGCACAGACCTTAGTTTTGTTTCCTTTTTTCCAGGGAATCGATTATGGCCAATCCAACTCTTTCACAGGCTAAGCGCGCACGCCCAGCGCCTGGTGTAGCAGTTATGACTTCAAACTGGCGAAAGCAGAAAGCTCCGCAAAGTTCTGCACCGGCTCATTCCTCCCAGAGCGCGGCATCTGTTCTGAACCGAACCGAATGTCCTCATGGCCCGGCCACGGTGGAAACTTCCTGCTCTCACGACCTATGACACCCTTGCGTCGAAAGGCACGCTTGATTTCAGAAGTTTGTCTCCGCGACCCGTAACCACAACGTTCATCGAACAAGGCGTATTGTGCTAAGGTCTGGTGAATTGTCAAGCAAGGCAGAGGAAAGATTTTTTTTGCAGTGATAGCATCGCGGCGACAGGTTGCAAAATTCATTCATCTGCATATTGACAAATCCGCGGCACTCTCTCCCACCTTCCTGACTGCTGGAATTGTTCGCAGGACAATGGAGCCTGTTTTTGTCAACATGAATGCGACTTTCTGACGTATCCGCACAGTTTACCGTGCGACTATTCCAAGAGAAACGCAATTGTGTCCGCTACGTTTCATCCCTGGCATCTCGAAACCGTCGCCTCTGCCCCACTCATCGGCTAGAATGAAGTGTGCGAATGGCTAGCCGCTTCGCCCCGCCAGAAATTCCCGCCGGCACTCATGGCACCCTCCGTGAAATTACTACTGCCCCGTTTGCTGACATGGCTGTTTGCATTGGCCGCCGCTGCGCAGGCGCGCGGCGACGAGGGGGAGGACTTCTTCGAGAAGCAAGTTCGTCCCATCCTGGCGGGTAAGTGCGTGGAATGTCACGGCCCGGAAGAGCCGGAAAACGACCTCCGCCTGACCTCGCGGGACGACCTTCTGAAAGGGGGAAAGTCCGGTCCGGCGGCTGTGGAAAAGAAGTCGGCAGAAAGCTTGCTGATTCAGGCGGTGACGCGGCAGGGGAAGCTTAAGATGCCGCCGGATAACAAGTTGCGCGATGACGAGGTCGCCGCGTTGCGTAAATGGGTGGACCTTGGACTGCCTTGGCCAGATTCCCCCGGCCAGGCCCCCAAGCCGAAGGGGGAAATGGTTGTGACGGCGGCCGATCGCCAGCACTGGTCGTTCCGGCCAGTCGTCGCGCCGCATCCGCCACGAGTGCGCGATGCCGCCTGGCTCCGCCAGCCGCTGGATGCGTTCGTGCTGGCTAAGCTCGAAGCTCAATCGCTCGTTCCTGCGCTGCAGGCGGATAAGCGAACGCTGTTGCGCCGTCTGTACTACGACCTCATCGGCCTGCCGCCAACTTGGGAAGAGGTTCAGGCGTTCGCGGCGGATGCTTCCCCCGATGCGCTCGAGCGGCAGACGGATCGGCTGCTGGCGTCGCCGCGCTATGGAGAGCGGTGGGGCCGGCACTGGCTGGACGTGGCCCGCTTCGCCGACACCAAAGACGGCGTCCTAATGTATGGCGACGACCGGGTGCGGCCTTATGCCTACACCTACCGCAACTACGTCGTGCGGGCTCTCAACGCCGACACTCCGTTCGACCAGTTCGTGCAGGAGCAACTCGCCGCGGATCTCATCGAGCCGAAAGTAGAAACGTGGCGACTCTCCGCGCTGGGACTGCTCACGCTCGGTCGCCAGTTCGACAACAACAACCATGACGTCATCGACGATCAGATCGATACGGTCTCCCGCGGCTTCCTCGGCATGACCGTGGCGTGCGCCCGTTGCCACGATCACAAGTACGACCCGATTCCGACGGCCGACTATTATTCTCTTTACGGCGTCTTCGCCAGCAGTGAGTCACCGCAGGAGTTGCCGCTCTTGGCCGACCCGAAAGAGTTTCCCGGCGGGGAAGAGTTCGAAAAACAGGTCGGCCCCAAGCGCGAGGAGCTGAGGAAGTTTCTCGATGAGCAGTACACGCTGCTGGCGGAGACGGCACGAACCAGGATTGGCGACTACCTGATGCACGTCGTCACCAAGGAGCCCGATCCGCTGGAGACCGCCATCTTCTTCCTCTCACTTAATCCGGAAGACTTGCGTCCGCCAATGATTGCCCGCTGGCGGCACTACCTGGAAAAACGAGCCACGGCGGATGATCCTGTGCTGGGGCCGTGGCGCGACCTGATGCAGATTGCCGATTCGTCCGATGGCTTTGCCAAAGAGGCCGCCGCCAGCCTCGAGAAGTGGAAGCTGCGGCCCGAGGGAATTGACAAGGGAGAGTTGAATCCGCTCGTGAAGGAGGCTTTGCTCAAAGGACCGCTGACCAACAAAGCCGACGTTGCCCGGGCCTACGGAAGCGTGCTCAAGCGGGTCTATGACGAATCGAAGGGAGCGGCAACCGCGTCTCCGCCGCCGGATGCCGCTGCCCGCACGCAGCTCCTGCAAATGGTGACCAGCCAGGAAAGCCCCGCCTATTTCCCCCGCAGCCATTCCTGGAAGTACATGTCCCGCCAGCCGAAGGATGCCTTTGGGGCCAAGGTGCAGGAGATTGACCGCCTGGCGGTGCAGTCGAAGAGTGCGCCGCCGCGGGCGATGGTCGTTTACGATGCACCGCATTCAGTCGATCCCTGCATCTTTGTCCGAGGCAATTCTTCGCAGCGGGGGAAAAATGTGCCGCGGCAATTCCTGGCGGTCCTCTCCCCCGCCGAGCGAAAGCCGTTCAACGGCATCAGCGGCCGGCTGGATTTGGCGAAGGCGATTGCCTCCCCGGAGAACCCGCTTACCAGCCGCGTCATTGTGAACCGGGTTTGGATGCATCACTTCGGCGAGCCGCTGGTTTCTTCGCCGAGCGACTTTGGCCGAAGAAGCACGCCGCCCGTTCAGGCTGAGCTCCTCGACTATCTGGCGTTTCGCTTGTCGCATGAAGGCTGGTCGCTGAAGAAGCTGCATCGCTGGATCGTGTCGTCGGCCGTCTGGCAAGAGTCCTCTTCATCTCCGCCAGACGCAACGGCTGTTGCCAAGGCCAAAGATCCCGAGAATCGATTGCTCTGGAAGATGCCCCGACGAAGGCTGGAGTTTGAAGCGATGCGAGATACGCTGCTGGCCGTCTCGGGCCGCCTGACGCACCGCAATGGCGGCCGGCCGATGGATGTGACCGAACCGCAGGGGCACTTGCGCACGATTTACAGCCTGGTGGACCGGCAGAGCTTGCCGGGAGTGTTCCGCGCATTTGACTTTGCCTCGCCCGACCAGTCGATCGAGCGCCGCCCACGGACGATGGTCCCGCAGCAAGCGCTGTTCTCCATGAATTCGCCATTTGTCGTGGAACAGGCTCGCTCGATTGCCAGCCTGCCGGAAATCGCCGTGATTGCCGACCCAGCCGCTCGCGTCAAAGAAATGTATCAAACAGTGCTCGGCCGCGACCCCAATCAAGAGCAACTGGAGTTGGCCTTAAAGTTTGTGACTGCGCCGCCGGATGCGGAATCGAAGCTAAGTGCTTGGGAAGAATTTGCCCAAGTCCTGCTCTGTGCGAATGAATTGATGTACTTGGACTAAGGACACAGAATGCGCAACCTATCTCGCCGCCAAATGCTCACCCAGCTCGGCACCGGTCTGGGAATGGCCGGGCTGGCCGGACTCATGTGCGAGCGTTCCGTCGCTGCCGCTCCGGCCAGCATCTCGCCCTTGGCCGCCCGGCTGCCGCACTTTGCTCCGAAGGTCAAGCACGTTATTCATATCTACCTGAACGGCGGGCCGTCGCAAGTCGATACCTTCGATCCCAAGCCCATCCTCGCCAAGTACGACGGCCAGCCTTTGCCGGCGGGAAACCTGACGACGGAGCGGCATACTGGCGCCGCGATGGGCTCGCCTTTCAAGTTCGCCAAGCGGGGCGAGAGCGGCATCGAGATTAGCGAGATATTTGAAAAGACCGCCGCCCACGCGGATAGCCTGTGCTTGATCCGCTCCATGCACGCCAACACGCCGAACCATGAGCAGTCGATGCGCCTGATGAACTGCGGGGACGAACGGCTGTCGCGGCCGAGCATGGGGGCCTGGATTACCTACGGCCTGGGAAGCGAGAACGAAAACCTGCCGGGCTTTATCGCGATGTGCCCCGGTCTGCCCGTGGCCGATGTTTCGAACTGGCGGTCGTCCTTCCTGCCCGGCGTCTATCAAGGTACGCACCTCGACACCCGCAAAACAAAAATCGACGAGCTGATCGAGAACATCCGCAGCACCGAAGTCAGCAAGCGCGACCAGCGGCGGCAACTGGACCTGCTCGCCGTGCTCAACCGGCAGCATCAGGACGAGCGGGCCGACGAGCCGGAACTGGAAGCCCGCATTCAGGCCTTCGAGCTCGCCTACCGGATGCAGGCCGAAGCAACCGACGCCTTCGACGTCACCCGCGAGCCCGCCCACATCCAAGCCGCGTATGGCGACACCATCCACGGCCGCCAATTGCTGATGGCCAGGCGGCTCATCGAGCGAGGGGTCCGCATCGTGCAGTGCTACCACGGAGACGTGCAGCCCTGGGACAGCCACAACGATTTGGCCAAGGCCCACCGCGATTTGGCCACGCAAATCGACGGCCCCATCGCCGCCCTGCTCACCGACCTCAAGCAGCGGGGACTGTTTGAAGAGACGCTCGTCATCTGCGGAGGCGAATTCGGCCGCACTCCCGCGGTGGAGCTCGTCAACGGCAAGCCCGGCGGCGGACGCGACCACAACCACTGGGGCTTCACCGTCTGGCTCGCCGGCGGCGGCATCAAGGGAGGCCTCGCCTACGGCACGACCGACGAATTCGGCTATCGGGCGGTGGACAACCCCGTACACGTCCACGACTTGCACGCCACCATCCTCCACCTCCTCGGCTTCGACCACACCAAGCTCACTTACCGCCACGCCGGCCGCGACTTCCGCCTGACCGACGTGCATGGGCATGTGGTGCGGGATATTTTGGCATAGTAGCCGGCACACTCCGTGTGCCGGAATGTCCGCTCACGGAGTGAGCGGACTACTATCGCAGTCCCGCTTGCCGCATCAGCCGGTCGGTCGCCTGGTAGGCTTCGGTGACCCACTCGGCAATCTTGTCCGGCTGAGGGGAATACTCCAGCTCGATGGAGATTGCGCCGTCGATGTTGAGGGCCTTGATTTCGCGCAGGTACGGCTCGAAGGGAACCACGCCGCGGCCGGGGGGGAGGTCGCCGTGCTTTTTGCCGTCGCAGTCGGAGATGTGGACGTGAATGGCTTTCCCTTTTAAGCGGCGGAGCTCCTCGGCCGGAACTTTCGCCAGGCAGAGGTGGGAAATGTCGATGTTCGCCCGCACGGCCTCGTGGTTGCAGTCGTCCAGGAAGCGGACCATCGTCTCCACGCTGTTGACCAGCGATAGATGGAACGGCTCGAGCTCCAGGGCAATCTGCACCCCCAGATCGGCGGCGTAGTCGCCGAGTATCCGGCAGCTCTCCACTCCCATGCGCCATTGCTCCGCGGGCGGAATGACTTCCTGGTTCCAGATGTATTCCCCCAGCACCAGCAGCACATTCTTGGCCTGGTACTCATACGCCAGGTCCAGATACTTCTTCACGCGGTCGATGTGAAACCGCTGCACGCTGGGATTGAAGTCAATCAGCCCCACGGCCACGCAAGCAATCGACACAATCGGCAAATCAAGCCGGTCGCACTCGTCTTTGATCAGCCGCCGCTCGCGGATACCGATGTCCAGCGGGTCCACGAAAATATCGATCGAGTCGAAGCCAATCTCCTTCGTCTTGCGCAGACCGTACACGGTCGGCTGGTTGGCTTGAACCCAGGCAGAGTTGATGAGTCCGAGTTGCATGGAAGTAGAAGAGCGGAGGTCGGAAAGCGGAAAGCGGAATTGATTATTTACGAGTTTAGCTGGCGTCAGGGTGTGAGGGTATATTGGGGCAAGCGGGAACGACGCCGTTCAGCGTCTCTCCGCTTTCCGCTTTCCGCTTTCCGCTTTCCGACCTCCGCTTTTCCGCCCCATGCCTCCCTCTTCCGGCAACGCCAACTTTGCGACGACTCGCTGGAGCCTGGTCGTGGCGGCGGCGAAGAGTTCATCCCCGCAGGCGCGGGCGGCCCTCGAAGAGCTCTGCGGCAGCTACTGGTATGCGGTCTACGCTTTCGTCCGCCGGCGGGGAGAGCAAGTAGACGACGCGCGGGACCTGACGCAGGAATTCTTCGCACGGCTGCTGGAAAAGGAGTACCTGGAAGCAGCCGACAGGGAGCGAGGGCGGTTCCGCACCTTTCTACTGACCGCGGTGTCGCACTTCTTGAGCAACGAGCGGGAGCGGGCCCGCGCTCAAAAGCGCGGCGGAGGACAAACGCTCCTTTCGATCGACTTCGTTCGGGGGGAAGAGCGCTACCAACATGAGCCAGCCGACCCCTGGACCGCGGAGAAGATCTTCGACCGCCGCTGGGCGCTGACGCTGCTCGACCAGGCTGTGGCGCTGCTCAAGCAAGACTATTCCGCTTCCGGGAAAGGGGCGCTCTTTGACGAGATCAAGGTGTTTCTCACTGGCGACTCCGGCGCACCCGCCTATGAAGAATCCGCCACCAGGCTGGCGATGTCCCCCGGCGCGGTCAAAGTTTCCGTCCATCGCCTGCGGCAGAAATACCGGGAATCGCTCCGGCAGCTCATCGCGCAAACCGTGGCTGCGGAAGAAGATATCGAGAGTGAGCTGCACGTTTTGCTTTCCGCCCTCCGGGGAAGTTAGGATTCTCTGTAACCGGTGACGAAATTTCCGTAAGAGAATGGTACCGAAAGTGAGTCCCGTCGGAAGTTGCGTGACACCATGAGCCAAACCGCCACCTGCCCCCGCTGTCAATCGCCACTCGCGGCTGACGCTCCGGAAGGGCTCTGCCCGGCTTGCCTGATGGCGGAGGGGCTGGCCAGCGCGCCTTCTCCAGCCGGCTCGGCGGCAACCACCCCCTGGACCGACGAAAAACGGACGGCTGCCATTGCCGATCTGGCCCCCCACTTCCCGCAGCTCGAAATCATCGAGCTGCTCGGCCAAGGCGGCATGGGCGCGGTCTATAAAGCGCGCCAAAAACACCTCGACCGACTGATCGCTCTCAAAGTCATTCCTCCCGAAGCTGCCAAGGAACCCGCCTTTGCCGAACGTTTCGCCCGCGAAGCCCGCGCCCTGGCCCGCCTCAACCATCCCAACATCGTCACCGTGTTCGACTTCGGCCAGTCGGACGGCGTCTACTTCCTGCTGATGGAATTTGTCGACGGCCTCAATCTGCGGCAAACGATGCAGGCGGGCAATCTCTCGCCGCAGGAAGCCCTCGCCATCGTCCCGCACATCTGCGACGCCCTGCAGTACGCCCACGATCAGGGGATCGTCCACCGCGACGTAAAGCCGGAAAACGTACTGCTCGACAAATCGGGCCGCGTGAAGATTGCTGACTTTGGCCTCGCCAAGCTGCTCACGCATTCGCCGCTGGACTACACCCTCACCCATTCGATGCAAGGTAACCGTTCACACTCTGGGAACTCGTCTTGGTGAATTCGAGCCGGTCGGTTTAGTCTAGGGCCACCATGGCCGAACAAGCGGAGTTGTCTGTCTGTCGTAAGTGTAGCGAGTTGGAGCGGCGA
>JBPCKT010000011.1:0-6547 GCA_051004015.1 Pirellulaceae bacterium
AGCAGAAAACCCCACCCCAGAGGTGGCCGCCGCTTGCGAATCGTAACACCTTCAGCGATTATTCAACTTTATCCCCGGCTGGTATCAACCTGCCGATGAGTGGGCGGAATTAACCTGCCGACTGACATTGTCGTTTATCCTTCTCCGGGCGATAACTGCCGCAAGAGTCGCACCATTTCCAGGGCGGCCTCGGCGCATTCGACCCCTTTATTTCCCACGTTACCGCCGGCCCGGTGGATGGCCTGCTCCATCGTGTTGCAGGTGAGGACGCCAAAGAGCACAGGCAAGTCCAACTCCAGGGCAATTTTCCCCAGGCTCAGGCTGACCTGACGGTTGATGTGCATGTCGTGCGTTGTTTCTCCCCGGATGACCGCGCCTAGGCAAAGCACAGCCTCATATGCCCCGGAGCGCCCCAGGTGGCGAGCAACCAGCGGAATTTCCCACGCTCCGGGAACCCACGCAACCGTAATATCGCCGTCGCCTATGCCGGCTTTGACCAGCGTTTCCGTCGCCCCGGCCAGCAGCTTGCCGGTGATGTTGTCGTTGTACTTGGAAACGACAATCGCGTACTTGCCTTCGGCTGAGCCGCTGTCGCCGCGAAAGATGTGAGGCATGAAAACCTGCTCGCGCGAGTGCAAAATGCGAACAATCGTCCGCGGAAAGGAGTAGTAAACGTCGCTGCCTGTTCAAATTAGGCTCGCCCGCCTGCGGCGTCAATTGCGACCGTAGCATGGTGCCGAGGGCGGTGATAGACTGGCCAATCGCTTGAGAACTCGGGGAAAGGTCGATGCGCGCGGAAATCTGCCGACTATTGCTGTTTGCATTTGGGGCGGAGCTTTTCTTGGGTGCCTCTGCCGCGTCGAGGCTTGTGTCAGCTGCGGAGATGCTCTATCCGCTGTCCGTTGTGGCGGATGCTTCGGGCAATATCTTCGTGGCCGACCGGGAATTGCCGGGAGTTTGGAAAGTGGCGGACGGTGCGCTATCGCTCTACTTCAAAGGGGAGAAGAAATTCGGCACGCCACTCAATGCCGTCCGCTGCCTGGCCCTCGACCATGAAGGGAAGCTCTTAGCCGGCGACAGTGCCACGCGAGAAATCTACCGCTTCGATGCCGAAGGGAAGCCTCTGCCGCTGACGAAGGGGGGGATTGGCCTTCCCATAGCCATCGCAGTGGCCAAAAGCGGGGACATCTTTGTGGCCGATTTGGAATTGCACATCATTTACAAGGTTGCTGCTGCGGGGGGCGCGCCAGCGGAGTTTGCCAAGGTCAACGCGCCTCGGGGAATGACCATCGACGCTGATGACAACCTGTGGATTATTTGCCACCGCGACGACTTGCTGATTAAGCTCTCACCGGAGGCGAAAAAGACCGTTGTTGTCAAAGGGCAGCCGCTCACCCCTCCCTCCTTTCCCGCGGGGGTCGTCGTCGGCAAGGATGGAACGGCTTATATCGCCGACGGCTACAATAAGGCGGTTTGGAAGGTCACTGCCGACGGCAAGCCGGTGAAGTTGGTCGCCGGAGATCTGCTGGTTCATCCCGTCGGCCTGGCGTGGCACGGGGAAAAGTTGCTGGTGGCGGACCCGCGGGCGAAAGGGCTGATAGAAGTGGACCTGGAGGGTAAGGCGACGAAGCTGGAAATCAAGCCCGCACCCTAGAGACGATATCGAAGCGAGGAGCCGAATATGAAGTCTATCGCAATCGCCGTTTGCCTTTTTCTCTCGCTAATTTCTGTTGTTGCTGCCGACGAAACAACTCCCAAGGACTCTGAAAAGTTCGTCTCACTCTTCAACGGCAAAGACCTCGCCGGCTGGGTCCCCGTAAACGTCGCACCGACTACCTTCAGCGTGAAGGACGGCCTCATCGTCAGCACCGGCAAACCAACCGGCACGATGCGGACCCAGAAGATGTACGAGAACTTTATCCTGGAGCTGGAATGGCGGCACATGGTGGCTGGCGGCAACGCGGGCGTCTTTATTTGGGGCGATCCCATCACCGCCGTCGGCACCCCCTTCAGCCGCGGGATTGAGGTGCAAGTACTCGATGGCCGCAATAGCGAAACCTACACCAGCCACGGTGACGTCTTCAGCATCTGGGGAGCCAAAATGAAGCCCGACCGCCCGCATCCCAAGGGAGCCGAACGCTGCCTCCCCAGCGAGCAGCGGGCGAGGCCGTCGCCGGAGTGGAATCATTATCGCGTGACCTGCAAGGACGGCGTCCTGAAGCTGGCCGTCAACGGCAAGGAGGTCTCCGGCGGCAGCGAGTGCAAACCGCGGAAAGGTTACATCTGCCTGGAGTCCGAAGGCTCCGAATGCCACTTCCGCAACTTAAGAATCTGCGAACTTCCTTCGACCAATCCCCATCCGGAGGAAGTCGCGGCGGAGTATCAGGGTTTTAACACGATATATAGCGGCCTGGATCTGACCGGATGGCGCACAGACTCCGCGAACAAGGATCACTGGAAGTCCAAGGACTGGGTGCTATTCCATGATGGCCAAGGGGAAGCCGCGGACAAGAAGAACAATCACTTGTGGACCGAGAAGAGCTACCGCAACTTCGAGATGATCGTCGATTGGCGGATGGACCCGAAGCGCATCACCAAGAAGAAGTGGCCAGTCGTCCTGCCCAACGGTAACGACGCGGTCGATGGTGACGGCAATGTCAAAGAGATTGAAGTCGATGACGCTGGCAACAGCGGCATTCTCCTTCGCGGCAACGAAGACGCGCAGATCAACATCTGCTGCCGGCCGGTTGGCTCGGGAGAGATTACGGCGTTCCGTATCAACAAGGAATTGCCGGCCGAAATCCGCGCCGGCTGCACTCCCAAGAAGCGGGTCGATGCGAAAATTGGGGCCTGGAATCGCTTCGTCATCACCGTGAAAAGGGAGCAGGTCAGCGTCGTCCTTAACGGCGAGAAAATCATCGACTCGGTGCGGCTTCCCGGCATGCCAGAATCGGGCCCCATCGGCCTGCAACAGCACGGCGAGCCCTTGGAATTCGCCAACTTGTTCATTCGGGAATTGCCGTAGCACTTCGCGCCGTGCATTTGCGTTGTTAGAATCGACAAGCAACGCATGAGCACCCCCGCCGCCGACTTCGCGCACCTTCCCGCGGTCTGGAAACGCCGCCATCTGCTCGATTTGGAAAGTCTCTCGGCGGAAGAAATCACCTGCATTCTCGATTCGGCTGCCGCCTTCAAAGCTGCGACGAACGACTGCCGAAGCAAGCTCAGCGTGCTCTCTGGCAAGACGCTCGCCAATCTGTTCTTCGAGAACTCCACCCGCACCCGCAACAGCTTCTCGCTCGCGGCCAAGCGTCTGGGGGCCGACACCGTCGAATTCTCCTCCTCCGGCAGCAGCGTGGCCAAGGGGGAAACGTTCATCGACACGGCCAAGACTATCGAGGCCATGAACGTCGATGCCGTCGTCGTCCGCCACCGCACGCCGGGAACGCCGCACCTTTTGGCTAAAAATCTCGATTGCACCGTCATCAGCGCCGGGGACGGCCCGCACGAGCATCCGACGCAAGGGCTGCTCGACATCCTGACCATCCGCGAGCACCGACCCAATCTGGCCGGCCTCACCGTCGGTCTCGTCGGCGACATCGCCCACAGCCGCACCGCCCGCTCCAACATCTGGGGCCTCACGAAACTCGGGGCCAAGGTCATCCTCTGCGGTCCCGCCACGCTCGTCTCCCGCCGCTGGGAGGAGTTCGGCATCGAGGTCGCCTACAACCTCGACGACATCCTCCCCCGCTGCGACGTCCTCAACCTCCTCCGCATCCAGTTCGAGCGGCAACACACCCGCCCCTTCCCCTCCGTCCGCGAATACGCCCTGCTCTACGCCATGAACCGCGAGCGGATGGCCCGGGCCAAAAACAACATCCTCATCATGGCCCCCGGCCCCATCAACCGCGGCGTCGAAATCACCCCAGACGTAGCGGACGGGCCGCATAGCGTGATATTGGAGCAGGTGACGAATGGGCTGGCGGTGCGGATGGCGGTGCTGTGGCTGACGCTGAACGCGAATGACTAAATCCTAATGTCTAATGACTAATGTTGGTGGGTTATGGGAGAACCGATAACCGATGGCAGTGAGGGAAAGCCGGAGCGAAAATTTGATTTGGAGGAGCGGACGGCAAAGTTTGGGGATAACATCATTCGGTTTTGCAAGACGGTTCCGTTCAACGCCGTCACGCGGCCGCTGATCAGTCAACTGGTTCGCTCGGCAACGAGCATCGGTGCCAACTATTGTGAAGGTGACGACGCTCAGACCAAGAAAGAATTCCGTTACAAAATGGGACTCTGCCGCAAAGAGTCTCGCGAAACAAAGTACTGGCTGCGAATGATCGCCGCAGCCTCGGATAAGAACGTCGAGCAGTCCCGAATCCACTGGCAAGAAGCCAAAGAACTCCATTTGATCTTCGTCGCCATCATCCGCAACAGCAAAGACGATAAGTAATGCTGCAATCCTCTCTTCCATTAGTCATTAGACATTAGGATTTCGTCATTCCGCGTCTCCTCATCATCTCCGGCCGCGTCATCGACCCAAGCCAAAACTTGGACCGGATAACGAACGTCCTAATTGAAGCCGGCAAAATCGCCGCCTACGACGTCCTCCCTCGCGGCGATGACAAAATCATCGACGCCTCAGGAAAAATCGTCGCCCCTGGCCTCGTCGATATCCACACGGAGCTGCGTGAGCCTGGCTGCGAGGAGGATGAGACAATCGAAACCGGCACCGCGGCTGCGATTGCGGGGGGCTATACGTCCATCGCCTGCATGCCGGAGACCGAGCCGCCGATTGATACTCCGGCGGCAGTGGAATTCGTGCGGCAGAAGGCGGCGCGGGCGAAGAACTGCAACGTGTTCGTCATTGCCTGCGTCAGCAAGGATCGGGAAGGAAAAGAGCTGGCGGAAATCGGCTCGCTGGTGGAAGCGGGGGCGGTCGGTTTTTCGGATGGCTCCCGCCCGGTACAGAACGCGGAGTTGCTTCGCCGGGCGCTCGAATATTGCCTGATGTTCAACAAGCCGATCCTCAATCACCCGGAGGTTCTCGAACTGGCCCGCGGCGGAGTGATGCACGAGGGGCGGACAAGCCTGGTCCTCGGCCTCGCCGGCCTTCCCGCCGAAGCCGAGGACGTGATGACCAGCCGCGACATTCGTCTGGCGGAATCGACCGGCGGGCGGCTGCACCTGTCGAACATTTCCACGGCCGGCAGCGTGGACCTGATCCGCCGCGTACGGCAACGGGGAATCAATCTGACCTGCAGCATCGCCGCCGCCAACTTCGCCCTGCTGGACAAATCGCTCCGCGAGTTCGACGCCCACTGCAAGCTCAGCCCGCCGCTCCGCTCCCGCGGCCATCTGGAATCCTGCATCGCCGGCCTCAAGGACGGCACCATCGACGTCATCGCCAGCGGCCACACCCCGCGGGCCAGCGAAAAGAAAATGCAAGAGCTCGACCTCGCCCCCTTCGGCATGGTCAGCCTGGAAACCACCCTCTCCCTCGTCATCACCCACCTCATCCGCCCCGGCCACCTCGATTGGCCCGTCGCCCTCGCCAAGCTCTCCACCAACCCTGCCCGCACCCTCAGCCTCCCCAAAGGAACCCTCGCCATCGGCGCTGACGCCGACGTCATCATCATCGACCCCACCGCCAAATGGACCGTCGATCCCAAACAGTTCAAATCCAAAAGCACCAACACGCCGCTGGCAGGGAAGGAGCTTTATGGACGGGTGGATAGGGTGATTGTGGCGGGAGAGGTGCGACTATAATGCACTTGCGTCAAACGGCGTCGAACTGTTTCACGAGAACGTGAAAATGCCAGCCACAAAGAACGATCTCACTCGCCTGATTCAGTTCTCACTCGACAAACCCCAAGTTGAGACCGCCTTCAAAGCATTCGGGATGTTCAAACGTGACCAGATCAAGTCTATCTACTCGATGAGTCGCAGAGCCCGCGAGAAACTTTTGAAACAACGAAGAATTGTTGATCCGATACCGATACCAAAGCAGTATCGAAATCGCGAGCAAGCACAAAAAATGGCCGACATTGCAACCGATCCATCAAATCGTTGAGCCGATTACAGTCGGCCGGCTGCGAACGGGCTCCGCCACGCAGCTCTCCGTAGACTTTCCAAGTCCACTCCAACATGAGCCACTCGTCACCACTTTCGTACCGGCTCTTCAAGTATCGCTCGATCATCGAGCAGAGCCGGCTATATACCTCTCGTATCATCACCAACCGCCACATCTACTACGCTGCACCGAAGCAGTTCAATGACCCATTCGACTGCCAGTTTTGCGTGAACATGATTGGCGCGCCGCTAAGCGCATACGGGCTAGCTAAGCAAGCGGAGATCAAGGCTCTTGCCGAGAAAGTCCTTTTGGACGATGCAAACAACAATGTGTCAGTTCTTTCGCTAACCCCGTCCTATTCACCGCTCCCGAGAGAGATAAGTAAGCCCATCGCGTGATCTCCGGTGTTTAACGAGTGTTCGACGCTTGTTTTCACACACAAGGAGGAGCACGCGATGGGTGAAAGACATT
>JBPCKT010000012.1:0-23328 GCA_051004015.1 Pirellulaceae bacterium
TTGTTGTATAAAACGTTTCATGGCGTTGCCCCCAGAAGTAAAGGGTGGTTCGTAGAACACCCATCACTTTATCCAGTGGAGCAACGCCTTTCTTCTTTGGTTGCGGCCGAAGGCTGCGCTTTGACAATTTGGTCGTAAGGGAAGAAAATGTGCCGTTAAGAGGCTGGGCGATTGTGCAACTGTGTTTGAAAAACAGCTTATCAAATCGGTGATACATCCCCCGGAATAGCGGGGGGTTTGGTGTATCAAGAAAGTCGCTGAAACGGGCCGAGTTGCGAGCGGCGGTGAGGCGGAAGTGGAAGGCCGGCAAGGGGTTGCAAGCGGGCGATTGATACAAAGTGTATCAAAACAGGAGGGCAAAAACCTGTATAATTGCGGACTTATCAGCCGCTTATTACGCGGGCGCGAGCTCGAGGAGGGTGTGCGGGGCGCAAGGGTGTGACTCCCTCGTTTCCCCGCTGGTCTCCCGACGGTACACGGCCGAGGTGAAGGACGGGGACCAATCGAACATCGACGCGTTCGCCATTCCCTGGCCGCCGGGAGCAAGCCCGACCTGCTCGCCGGCGGAGCCAAGCGCGAGCAGGAAGCAAGCTGGCGTCCGAATTAGCCTCGGTCTCACAGACGTAAGCGAGCTGGCTCCACGCGACTCGGCTATTGCTTTTCCAGGTTCTTCACCCGCCGCGCCGCAGCCGGCGACTCAAAATACAGCCGCACGGTGGAGACGACGGAGATTTCGGGCTTCATGGGGAGGTCGCGGGGCTGGATGTCGCCGTTGGAATAGAAGCCGCGGTAGTAGGTGCTTTTGGGACGCTGGGCGCGGATGAGCGTTTGACCGCGCCAGTGGGAGGGAATCGCTTCTTCATCGACCGTGTTCGTGAACGAGTGGTAGAGTGAGTCGGGATAGTGGACCGTCGTTTGTTCCTGCACGTTGATCACCGGCGGCTGCTGGGTGAATAGCACCTTGAGCATCATGTCTGCTTTTCCGCGGGCGGCGGCGAGGGCCTTTTCGCGGGTCTGCTCCTTGACCGCGTCGAGCTCCTTGCTCCAGTAATCGAAGGCGATGATGTCCGTGACCCCTTGTTCAAACGCAGCCCCCAGCGCGGGGAGGGCCGCCGCATCGCTGGCGACTGCCAGATGGACGTTGGTCTGCATTCGATAGCCCGACTTCTTCTCGACCCCCACACTCTCTTCTCCCCGCTTTTCCATCTTCCATTCATAGCGCGGCAGAACCGCGATGAAATCGACCACAATCGCTTCGGGGGGAATCTTCAGCTTCGTCCAGGCTGCCTTGAGTTTGGCGAGCGTTGCATCCACCGTCTTCTGGCAGTCCAGTGCCGTTTCCCCCTCCGCCGTCACCGCCAACACAATCCGCAGCTCCGTCGGCTTCACCCGGACCTCCGCCTTGCCGGTGATGGCGATGAAACTCTCCGCAATCTCCCGTGTCAGCGGCGCGAACGACGGTTGATTTTGCGACTGCTCCTCCAAACCCCCTCGCGAGCCGGCGAATTGCGCCAGGGTAGGGGAGAGGGGTACAAAAACGAGCAGGTTAACCAGTGCGCACGATCCAAGCAAATAGCGGGTGCAGCGGAACATCGCCAGTTCTCCTGAAGGGGACAGTTGGACCTGAGAAGGCAGAGAGAGCTGCTCTGCGGAGTCCGCTCATTGTAGTTGCCCGCCGATGGCTGCCGAAACGGCTGGAGGCCGCCTACGGAGCGATCGACTTCCACTGGCGGCGCTGCTCTTCCGTCAGCAGTCCGCGAATCTGAGCTTCCGCGAAGGGAAGGTCCTTCGAGCAACGGTCGAGGATTGTTCGGATGCGGGCGGCTTGCTCCAGGCTGAGTTCCAAGCGGAACAATACCTCGGGATCAAGGCGCGACTTCAAGCGCGTGGTCGGTACCGACTCACCGGGCAATGCGACTCGACCTTCCGGGGTCAGGAAGTCACCGCTGTCGGCGTGTTTTTCTCCGGCCGATTTCTTCTCCAACGTTTCCTGAGCCTTGACGTCGGTTGTGGTGACCGCTTGGGAAACCTCCTGTCTGGGCGGGATCTGCTTGGGGATGCGGTTGTCAACTGAGTTTCGAATGAAGTTCAGGGCCAACACGCAGGCCAGCACTCCCGCCACGGCCCCCCCGCTGATTCCCACCACCATGTTGCGGCCATGGGGGGGAGGGGACGCGGGGACAGTCAGACGGTCCCGCCAAGTCGCCGGTTTAGAGGCCTCCTCACACTCCGCGGAAAGTTCCTTGAGCCGATTCAGCCCCAGCGGTTTGCCATCCTTGAGGTTTTCCATGCGAGCGACCTGCGTATCGCCGAGCCGAGTGGTCCCCTTCATGCCTTGCATCTCGTTTGGCTTGAGATTCACATTCGCAACCCCGCTCGGCTCCCCGGCGTCCAGCAACGCAGGCAGCCCCCTCCCCACCGGGGTTTGAACGAGCGCTGTTTGGCGTTGGTCAAGGTTCATATCCAATTCCACTTCGAAACGCGCATCCTTGCACTCTAAAACCTACGTTATCTTCCCCGCCCCAGCAGTGCAGTCCGAGCCAGAATGCACCGTTTGTCCCGGAAGATTATGAGGCTTTTGCGAATTGCCCCGAAAATACCGGCCCCCTTTTCCCGTCCTTCGGAACGCCGGTATCCGAGAATCCTGGGTCATCGGACAGGCTGGTGTGCCACGGGCTTGTTGAATTCCTTAGCGCCGCAGCGCCGGCGGTTTGGGGACGAGGCCGAGGACCGGTGCGGAGGATTCGGCGAGGTGGATTTGGATGGGGCTGTCCGAGGTTTCCTCCAAGGGCTTTTGCGGGCCGCCGGTGCCGACGATGACCAGGCGGTCGGCGGAGATGCCGTGACGGTCGAGGTAGTCAGCGACCGCGCCAGCTCGGGCGGCGCCCAGTTGCCGGTCGTTGGCGAAGCGGGGCTTGTCTTCGCCGGCTTTCGGTTTTTTCATGCCGGTGGAGGAGCCGGAAACGAGGACTCGCAGTTCCTTGGTTTGTTCGGCTTTGAGCCAGCTTGCCAGGTCATCCAGCCGCTTGCGGCCCTCGGCGGTCAGGCCGGCGGCGTTGTCCTCGAAGGAGATGTCGAGCTGGTAGCGAGCGGTGTCCGTGGCGGCGTCATATTGCAAGCGGGAGTCGCGCTGGGCCAGGGAGCGGAGAGAAGGCGTGACCTTGGTGCTGACTCTGGTGGTATTGCCAGTCGTCGCAGGTTCTTTTGGCGGCGTTGTTGACGGCTTGGGAACGCTCGACGAGCGGATTCCGGCGGGACTTCGCCAGGGGAGCTTTTCCGCGGCAGGCTCTTTCTCGTCCTTGTTGGGGGCCGGTAGACCCTCACCCCGGCCCTCTCCCAAGGGGAGAGGGAGGTTCTTGGTCGATGCGCTTCGCGTGCCTTCATCCCAATTACTCTTGCGTCCCGTCAGCCGGACGATTTCCTTCTCCGACTGATCCAGGCGCGATTCCAGCGACGCAGCCCTTTGCTGGAGGGCTTCCTTTTCCTCCTTTTGCGCTTTGAGCGTGGAGATGAGCTCCTGTTTCTCGGACTGAATCTGGCTGACCTGGGCGTTTGGGCCGGCGCAGCCGAGCGCGAGAGAAAGCGCAGCGAAAATCGCCAACAGGACGTTCGCAGATTTGCGAGGCATTTGATTCGACTCCTTTCGAATCCGACATGTCCGCTCACGGAGTGAGCGGACGACTATCCCTTCAGGCCAAACATGTTGATGACGGAATCCATCAGGCTCGTCGATGCCGAGCCGCCGCCGCCGTTCCAACTCCACATGTTCAGCATGACGTCGGTCATGAACATCCCGGTCACGGCCAGGAGCATGACGATGGCGAACAGGCTGAGCACGTTCCAAATGGAATACGGCAGCTCGACCGGCTGCATGTACATGGGGGCGCCGGCGGGAGCCATGCCGGGGCTGAGCGTGGCGGCGGCCAGCGGGTCGGCTGGGGCGGCCATCGTCGCGGCAGAGAAGGCGTCGTCGGACAGCAATCCCGCATTCTCGCCGGCTCGGAGCTGGGTGGCGGCGTTCTCGTCAAACGCTTCGGAGTCTTCCAGGGCGATGACTTGCGAGCCGCTGTCCGATTCGTCCTCCATCAAGGCGTCGCTGGCGGAGAGCATGAACTGGTCGTCCGCTTTGAGCTGCGTGGCTTCTTCGGGGTCGGCCGGCTCTTCTTCCAGGGCGATGACGTCGTCATCCTCGGGCAATTCCAGGGATTCCACCGCGGAGCCGCCGAGGTCGAGGGGCTCTTCATCGAGGTTCAGGCCGCTATCGCTGGGTTTGAGGTTGATGCCGCTGTCGCCGGCTCCCAGGGTAACATCCGAGCCGGTGCCGGACTTCTTGCCGCTGCCAGTCCTGTTGATGTCTTCATCCAGGGCATCGTCGCTGCCAAGCTCCAGATCGTCATCGGCCATTTTCATTTCATCGCCGAGCGACACTTCGCTGCCGCCGGCCGATTTCACCTTAGGCATATCGCCGGTGCCGCTGCCAGTCTTGATGGGCATGTCGCCGGTGCCCGATCCGCTGCCGCCGGATGACTTGAGATGCGTGCCGCCGAGCACGTCGGACCCTTCGCCCCCCTTGAGGCGTGCGCCGGGAGCTTCCAGCAGTTTGTCGCTTCCCTTGCCCGAGCCTTTACCAGAGCCCTTGCCAGAACCCCCTTCGGTCGCCAGATGCAGGTCACTATCGATGGATGATTTCTTTCCAGGCTTGCCGATGATCGTGCTGCTGGTCCCTTCCGCGCTGTGCCCCAGCTCCTGTTCAGTGACCAGAATGGATTCCGGGTCGTCCTTCCCGCGGTCGGCGATAATCTTGGAGGAGAGTCCGCTGATGAGGTCGTCAAATTCCTCGTCATTGGCGGCGAAGATCGCGGAACCCGCGCCGGAGCCTTGCCCGCCGCGTTCGGCCATCACCCGATCCACCTCTTCCATCTTGAACTTCCAACTCGCGCCGTCTCGGTAGCCGAAGATGTCTCCCCGGGAGCGCATGTCGACGAGCTCTTCGGCGGTCACGCCAATCATCTTCGCGGCGTCTTTAAGATCAACAAACTTGCCGGCCATCAGAGGCTCCAGTGCAGCGACTTACGGGTGTCTTCGGCTGATTCGCGTTTCGCGGGGCCGTTTATTCCGTCAGTGCTTTTGTTAGGCCGGCGCGAACCGGCTTATCGTTGTTCCGCGAGCGCCCGAATGTCCCGCGGCGTCGGGCTGCCATGACTCGTATTGTACTCCTCCATGAGCAGGTCCCAGTGCACGTTCCGCACGCTCCGCAGAGCCAGCGAGCCGGTCACCTTATCCACCTGATAGACGGCAATGACGCGCGTCCTCGGGTCCACAATCGTAATTTGTTGTTTGCCGTCGGACGCTTCAAAGGGAAGCGCAATGAGCTGGTCTGCCGGCGGCGTTCGCTCGGCGGGCACTCGCTGTGCCTGTGCCTGAGGGAACTCCACCGCCAGCGCCACAGCGCCAACAGCAATGCCAATGAGCAGTCCGTATCCCGCGAATCGCATCGGTCACCTAAACCTTTACGAGGGTGCGGAATATGGGGCCGTCAGACTCCATTCTAAAAGCCCCAAATCCCGTTTCAAGACTTAACGCACACATTCCTTCCGCAAAGGACAAGATTCTTGAACCTCGCCCGGCGGCTCCTAGCGATAGTAGGGGGGCGGAGTTTAGCGAGGAGTGGGGGAAATCCAAAGGCCGGAAGTCCTCGGAACTGCCGAAACTGGCCGAAAAAGCTTGCACACATCAGTCGGCGCTGATATTTTCAAGGCCAAGACGTGGAGTTCAGACCCTTTTTCCGGCCGGAGGCGGACATGCTGCGAATCGTAGGAGGCGAGTCCGCCACCGGACGGGCTTCCCGGCGGACCTTGCTGCAGGCGGCTGGGGCGGGGCTGTTTGGCCTGACGTTGCCCAAGCTTTGGGCGGCAGAGCAGGGGGGGAAGGCTACCTTCGTACCCCCAGCCAGGGCCAAGTCCGTCATCTTTATGATGCTCTTCGGCGGGCCAAGCCAGCTTGAGACCTTCGACCTCAAGCCCAGCGCCCCGACGAAGATTCGCGGCCCCTTCAGCCCGACTCCATGCAAAACGCCCGGCCTGCTCATCAGCGACCAACTGCCCCGGCTGGCGAAGATTAGCGACAAGTTCTGCGTCATCAAGACGATGACGCACTCGTATAACGACCATAGCACCGCCGGTCATTACATGCAGACCGGCCATCCCTGGCATGTGGCAATTGGCCAGGGCTTCAACGCCACTCCCCGCGATTGGCCGTCCATCGGTTCCATCGTGGAGTACCTGGGCCAGCACGGCGGAGTCCCCACCGATGGCCGGCTGCCAAGCTACGTCGTCACGCCCAACTTTTTAGGCCGTCTCGAAGAGTACACCATTCAGCTCCGCCGCCCGGGCGAATACGCCGGCTGGCTCGGCCGCGGTTACGATCCGCTGACGACGATGATTAACAAGCGGGACGCCAAGGACAATCCTTACTTCCGCGACTGTACGGACGAAGAGCTGAATTTCCAGATTCAGGGGCTCACGCTGCCACCCGAAATGACGCTCGACCGGCTCGACCGCCGCCGCTCGCTCCTGGCGCAGTTTGATGACCAACTGCGGCAAGGGGGCGTTAGCTCCGCCATCACCGCGCTCGACAAGTTCCAAACCCGCGCCTGGTCGCTCGCCACCTCGGAGCAAACCCGCAAGGCCCTCGACATCAAGGCCGAGCCCAAAGACCTCCGCGACAAATACGGCCGCAATCTGTTCGGACAATCCACGCTGATGGCCCGCCGCCTGGTGGAAGCCGGCGTGAAGTACGTCACCGTTCACTACGAAGCGGTCGATGGCTATAGCTGGGATTCACACGTCCATAGCGACGACGTGAAGAAGCATCTGCTGCCGGGGCTTGATAACGCACTCGCGTCGCTGCTCGAAGATCTCGACCAGCGCGGCCTGCTTAATGAGACGCTCGTCGTCTGCCTGGGAGAGATGGGGCGCACGCCCACCGCCAGCGACCGCTGGGGCCGCGGCCACTGGAGCACGCTCTTCCCCGCCGTCATCGCCGGCGCCGGCATCCGCGGCGGCATCTGCTACGGCAGCACCGACAAGGACGCCGCCTACGCCACCGACAAGCCGGTCCGGCCGGAAGACCTCGCTTCCACCATCTACTACGCCCTCGGCATCGACCCGCACATGCACATCCCCGACGCTCAAGGCCGCCCCGTCCCCGTCGTGGACGGCGGCAGACCGTTGACGGAGCTATTCTCGGGTTAGGACCGCCCGATCCTCATCGCCTAACCAAACAGATCCGTAGCGGCTCGGCGGTGGAGACGGGGCAGGTGAAGCCGTCGCGGACGAGGCGGAGGTCGACGGGGACGCCGAGGGAGTGGACGATGGTGGCGCTGAGGACTTGGGGGCGAACTGGCCTGTCCATCGCATTAGTGCCGTGCTTGTCGGACTCGCCGTAGACCCTGCTGCCGCGCGTGCCGCCGCGGGCGATAATGGCGGAATAGCAGGAGGGCCATTGCCGCCGTTCGGGCCCCTTGTGCTACAACTGATTCATTACTCATTTCTACGTCACCCAGCCCTTGCTACGCCAGCTTCTGACCTCTGGCCTCTAAGCTATCCCCATGAAGCTCCACTTCCTCGGCGCGAACCGACAAGTGACCGGGTCGCGTTACGTCCTCGATGTGGCGGGCAAGCAGATCATGATCGACTGCGGCCTGTTTCAGGAGCGGCCGTATGAGGGGCGGAATTGGAGCCCGTGTCCGGTGGGGGCGAAGAATATCGATGTGATGCTGCTGACGCATGCCCATATCGACCATAGCGGGCTGATCCCCCGGTTCGTGAAGGAGGGATTCCGCGGCAAGATCATCACCACGGACCCGACGGTGGCGCTGGCGGACGTGATGCTCAAGGATTCCGCCCAGATTCAGGCCGAGGACGCGGCCTACAAACAGAAACGGCACGCCCGCGAAGGTCGCCAGAGCAAATTCCCCATCGAACCGCTCTACAGCGAGCAGGACGCGGTCGATGCGATCAAGCTGCTCGAAGGGGTGGGCTACAACACCCCGGTCCAGGTCACCGACGCCGTCACAGCCGTGTTCCACGACGCCGGGCACATCCTCGGCTCATCGATGATTGAGCTGCTGGTGAAGGAGAACGGCAAACAGACGCGGGTCGTATTCAGCGGCGACGTGGGGCAGTGGAACAAGCCGATCATTGGGGATCCGAGCCTGCTGAAGCAGGCCGACTACGTCATCATGGAGTCAACCTACGGCGATCGGCTGCACGAGCAGGGCGGGGACATCGGCTCGCAGCTCGAAACCATCGTCAAGGAGACGCGGCTCCGCGGCGGCAACGTGGTGATTCCCACCTTCGCCACCGAGCGGGCCCAGGAATTGATGTACTATTTCGGCAAGCTAGTCCACGCCGGCCGCTTGGAACCAACCAAGATTTTTCTCGACAGCCCGATGGCCCTGGACATCACTGCCGTGTTCCAAAAATTCCAGGCGTATTTTGACGACGAGATGGTACGGCTGCTCGGCAGCAAAACGCCGCCGCTGCAGTTCCCCGGACTGACCCTATGCCGGACGGCCGACCAATCCAAGGCCATCAACTTCGTCAAGGAGCCGAGCATCATCATGGCGAGCAGCGGCATGTGCAACGCGGGGCGGATCAAGCACCACCTGAAGAACAACATCGAGCGGGCGGACAGCACCATCCTGTTTGTCGGCCATCAAGGGGACGGCACGCTCGGCTCGCAGATTCTTCGCGGCGACCGCGAGGTGCGGATCTTCAACCAGATGTACCGTGTGCAGGCCAAAATCGCCCAAATCTTCGGCTTCTCCGCCCACGCCGACAAAGCGGGACTGCTCAAGTGGCTCACAAGCTTCAAGCCGCAGCCCAAGACCGTGTTTCTGACCCACGGCGATGAAAAGGTCGCCCTCAACCTGGCCGAGCATATCGAGAAAGTCGTCGGCTGGCCCGTGCATGTGCCGCGGTATCAGGAGGTAGTGGAACTGGTGTAACAACCAACGCGATCCAGCAGAGACCATGTCGCTCCCGCAGCTTTCACTTCCTGAGGATTCCCCATTTGCTGAAAACGCGGTGAACCGGCCTTCGGCTGCAATGCTCTTGCAGCCGCCGCTGTCGATCAGCCATTTGATGCTGTGGATTCTGGGGAGCGCCATAATCCTGGGCGGCTATCGGCTGTTCGAGATTGGGGAAGGACGCCCGGAAGGGGTGAAATTGGTCCGACAGGTTTATATGATGGCGGGCAGTTTTGTGAACGGCGCCCAGGTCGCCGCGCTGTTCATTTTCGTGGCTCGGCTTTTTACACGTAAAGGCCCGTTGCCCCGAGAGCCAGGCCACTGGCTCCTCTTCAAAAGCGGCGCGAGTTGCGTCATCGGGTGGGGAACGCTTGGCCTTGCTCGCTGGATCATTCCCGATGACACCGCGAACATGGGGCTGATTGGGATTTCGATCTTCATCATTGCGACCTACTCGCCGGCAGTCTTGTTTTTGCTCGTGGCCCTGCTCATGCAGCGCGGAGAGTGGTTGTGGCGGGCGTTTTTTGGAATACTGTGCCTTTCCTCGTCGATTAACGTCCTGCTCGGGGCGCTGATGCTGGCGGAAAACGCGTTTCTGGATGACAGTCAGTTCTTAGGAGGGATTTGGGGAACGACGCTATACTTTCAATGGATCAGTTGGGAAGTCTGGATTGTCGAAGTGCCGATGCTGGTGTGCCTTTGCGGCCTCCTGCTGCTCGACTTCCGTGCGGGAAAACGCCGCGACTGGATGCATTTCGCCGGCGTCATTGCCGAAGCGGCCGTCGTGGTGCTGAGCCTGGCCGCGCATTTTGCCTATGCCTACGTGCTGCGGAGTTGATCCGAAGCACTTCCATGCCGCTAGACCCACATTGCGGCCAGTCCCATTATTTGGGATACTCCCTTGCGTGACAGAGTGCGTCGTCTGAGGATTCGCGATTGCCGCGAACCTTTCCATCCCTGGGCGCGTCTCTCGAACAACAGCTCTCGGGGTGTAGCGTAACTTGGCTAGCGCGTCTGCATGGGGTGCAGAAGGTTGCAGGTTCAAATCCTGTCACCCCGACTTTTTTCAGAAACGAGCCCTTCGGCGTGAACGTCGAAGGGCTTTTTTGTTGCGCAACCACCCTGCCCGTCCGCTGCTCATCTCTCCCCCCGCGGGAAACGCTGCCGTTATAATGGCGGCCATCTGCCCGCCTCATTGGTGGGGGACTCTCTTTCCGGAAAGTTAGCCATGCGCATCTCTCTCTCGACCTCGTTGGCGTTGCTCGGCAGTTTTGTAGTCTCCTCAGTCATGGCGGCCTCCCCCGCGGTGCCGCCGGAACAACCGGAGGCGGAAGCGAAAGAAAAGCTCGCCCCGCTACCTCCCGCCGAAGTGCTGGCGAAGATTGCCGCCCCCGCGGTCCGACCGGTCGTCAAGACCAAAGCGGGATACACGGTGGAAGTGGACCTCTCCAAGCAAATCCTCAGCGTCAATTCGCCCAAGAAGGACATCTGGATTTCTCCAGTGGTCGAGGGACACCAGACGGTGGAGGTGACGACCGAAGGCGCCCCCTTGCAGAAGGTTGCCGCGGTCCTGGCGCGGCTCAAAAAAGGCCGAGTGCTTTATGCAACGGAGCAGAATGGGGACTGGGTGCTGACGCAGGTTGTTGAGGGGGGCAAATCCGTGAAGGGCTGGGTGCAGAAGAAGCATCTCAAGCCCGTCGCCGAAGACTATCCGCCGCAAAAGAGCCTGGCCCAGCAGGGAAACAACTTCGCATCCTCCGCCATGCTGATCCAAAAGGGAAAGCAGTTCGACGACGGTCTCTACGCCGCCGTCGAGCTCGCCCTGCAAAACGGCCTCGGCCCCGTCGCCGGCAAGAAGAACTGGCTGCCGCGGCTGGCGGGGGAAGTCGGTGCCGATCAAGGTGGCGTTCCGCTCGCGCAGCTCTTCGCGGCCGTCAAACTGGGGGGTGGAAAGCCAAATCCGCCGGCCGCGATTACCAAGGTCATAGATGCCCAGCTCATGGAATTCCTCGCGGACGAGAAGCAGAGCAAGCCGATCGGCTTTTATCCCTGGTCGAAAGAGCTCGCCAACATTTTTCAGCAGGACCGGATGCTCCAATCGCCCCTGGAAGTTCAATTGCACTCCACCGGCATCAACGCCATCGCCAAGGCCCTCGCCGCGGATGCTGAGGCCCGCAAAAGTTACGAGCAAATTCTCCGCATTAACGAACGGCTGACGAATCCGCTGAAGGGACCTGGCTACCGCGTGCTGCTCGCGGGAGTTGACGCGGGCAAGCTTCCCTCCCTCGATCCCACCGCCACCGTCAGCTTCATTCCCCCCTCGCGCAGTCCCGAAGCCGACCTGATCATGAAGCTCTATGGCAACAGCCCAATTCCCGAGGGCTTCGACCTGATGACCGAAGTCATCACCCGCCTCAAGAGCGGCAGGCTCTCCTTCCAGCCGCAGGCCGACTCTGGCTGGTACGACCACCAGCTCTGGTCGCTCGAGCCGCTGGTCACGTTCAGCACGTCGCCGGAAAGCAAGCAACTCAAGCCGAATGCCGAATACCTCAAGCACCTGGAAGAGCTGTTCAAGGGAACCTACGCCCTGATGCGGGAAACGCACGTCAAGCAGTTGGAGCGCCCGTCGCCCGCGTCCGAAGCTGGGGGGCCGCCCCCGAAAGAACGGGAAAAAGTCTTCATCTCCCCCGACCCGCACGTCGAACTGCTGCCGACCATGTATCTCCGCCGGGCCCAGTCCTATCGCTTCGTGCGGGAAGTGCTGGAGGAAACTTTTGGCAAGGACGAGCTCGCAAAGATCTATCGCCTGACTGCGACCGGCCCGGTGGAAATGACTCTCGCCAGCGAGCTCGACCTGATGGAGCGGCTCTTCACCGGGGCCTACGTCGTTGCCTGCCGCGAAATCGGGATGAAGGAAGAACTGCCGAAAGACCTTGGCGCAGGCCAATCCGCCGATGAGCAAGGCGCAATCTTCCTCCGCTGGGTCGCCTCCCTCCCCTCTGACCCCGACCTCGCCCCGGACAGCCGCATGATGGTCCCGGTCTTCTTCGACCTTCAGCGCCAGAAGACAAAGGTCTGGGTCATGCTCGGCTGGGAGCACGCCAACTGCACGCTCGGTTACGTCAAAGAACCCGGCATCAAGATCACCGGCCCCGACGGAAAACCAGCCGCCGGCGAAGAAGCCCCGGAAATCATCTTCCACGGCTCCCACCGCCACCTCGCCACCCCCGTCTTCGCCGAAGTCTACGTCACCAAGCTCCTGAACCGCACCGAATTCCGCCGCCACTGCGACGCCTACCAAACCAAAGCGGCCATCCTGGCAAATTTGGAGTAACGCCCGCTCCCGCCGCTTTCCGCTTTCCCACCTCCGCTTTTCCCCAAACCGTGCCCGCCAACCTCACGCCTCAGTACCACAAAGCCGAGCAGGAATACCGCCGCGCGCAGACGCCCGAGGACGAAGTCCGCTACCTGGAATTGATGCTGCGGGAGATTCCCAAGCACAAGGGGACCGACAAGCTGCAGGCGGAGCTGAAGGCCAAGATCAGCAAGGCGAAGCAGGAAGTCGAGCACGCCAAGAAGACCGCCAAGAAGTCCCATGGCGGCGTCAAAATCCCGCGGCAGGGGGCGGGGCGCGTGGTGCTGCTCGGCGGGCCGAACGCGGGCAAGAGCCAGCTCCTCCGGAGCCTGACCCGGGCCACGCCGGAGGTCGCACCCTACCCTTTCACCACCCGCGAGCCGCAGCCGGGGATGATGCCCTGGGAGGACGTGATGGTGCAGCTCATCGATACGCCCCCCATCACGGCCGACGTTTTCGACCCCGGCACCCTCGGCCTCATCCGCGGCAGCGACCTGGCCCTGCTGATGGTGGACCTGGGGGCGGACGAAGGAATCGACGGTTTGCAGGCCGTACTCGGCCAATTGCAGCACGGCAAGACGCGGCTGGCGAAGGAGTCGTACCTGGACGAAGAGGATATCGGCCTCTCGTTCACCAAGACATTTCTCGTCTTGAGCAAAATCGACCTCCCGGAAGCCGAGGACCGCATCGCCCTCCTGAAAGAATTCTGCCCGACGGACTTCACGGAAGTCCGCATCTCCGCCGAGCACGGCACCGGCCTGGAAGAGCTGCGCAAGGAAATCTACGCGGCCCTGGACGTCGTCCGGGTCTACACCAAATCCCCCACTAAAAAAGAAGCCGACTACGACAAGCCCTACACCCTCCGCCGCGGCGGCACGCTCCTGGACGTCGCCGAGCTCGTCCACCGCGACCTCGCCGCCAACTTCAAATACGCCCGCGTCTGGGGCACCGCCATCATCACCGGCGGCAGCCAGCTCAAAGGCGACTACGTGATGCATGACAAGGACGTGGTGGAGATACATGCGGAGTGAGGGGCTCGCGCGCCCGCCGCCTGGGCTTGCCCCAGCGGAGGCACGTTTGGAAACCAGAAAGCAGAACGACCCTCACTTTCACCTCCCACTCGATTTTGCCGGCCGCCGTTGGCGGCCGGCAAAATCGGAAGGTGACTAGTTTGGCGCTCGTGCCGGTTTCCAAACATCGTTCCAGCGGGGCGAGCCCGATGGTGACGAGGGTAAAACAGACGCACCGCCAAGTGTGCTCTGCCCGGATGCTAGACTGTGGGAATGTCCTGGCGGCCCTCTACGTCATTGCCCAACGATCCTCCGCGTGTGTTTGCTACCACGCACTGGAGCATCGTGCTCTCAGCCGGACGGAAGGAATCGGGCGAGAGTGGAAAGGCACTGGCTTCTCTCTGCCAGGCGTACTGGTATCCGCTGTACGCTTACGTCCGCCGCCGCGGCTACTCCGCCCATGAAGCGCAGGACCTGACGCAGGAGTTTTTTCTGCATCTGCTCCAGCAGGAGTGCATTCAAGTCGCCGACCCAGAGCGGGGCAAGTTCCGCTCGTTCTTACTGGCGAGCCTGCAGAATTTTCTCGCCAACGAGTGGCGGCGGGGGCAAGCGGAGAAGCGGGGCGGGGGGACGCCGGTGATCTCCCTGGACCTGCATGCGGGGGAAGATCGCTATGGGCTCGAGCCGGCCGATACGGTGACTCCGGAGAGAATCTTTGAGCGGCGGTGGGCCCTGACCTTGCTCGATATGGCCCTGACCCGGCTGCAGGAAGAGTTCACAAACTCGGGCAAGAAGGAGCTGTTCGACGAGCTCAAGGAACATCTCGGGAGCGGGGCGAGCGGAACGCCGTATGCCGTCGTGGCCGCTCGTTTGGGGATGACGGAAGGGGCCGTGAAGGTCGCCAGCCACCGCCTGCGCCGGCGATGCCGCGAGATTTTGCGGGGGGCGATCGCCGAAACCGTGGCCGACCCCGCGGACATCGACGAGGAATTGCACCAGCTTTTCGCGGCAATTGCGGAATAAGACCCTCACCCCGGCCCTCTCCCAAGGGGAGAGGGGGAATAGTGGGAAAAATCATGTAACCTGTGGAGGCGAACCGTTTAGTAACTACCAGCGGGAAACGGGATGGTCACGAGCCGGAGAAACGAACATGGCCGAGTCACAGAAATGCCCTCAGTGCGGCAACACGTTGCCCCCCGACGCGCCTCATGGCGTCTGTCCCCGCTGTGTGCTGGGGCTGGGCTTGCCGGGAGAGTCCACGGCCGACGTGACCGCCCCCCTCGCCAGCCGCTTCGCCCTGCCGACCAATGAGGAGCTCGTCTCGCTGTTCCCGAGCTTGGAAATCCTGGGGCTGGTCGGGCAAGGGGGAATGGGGGCGGTTTACAAGGCCCGCCAGCCGCACCTGGACCGGATTGTCGCGTTAAAACTCCTTCCGCCCGAGGTGGGGCGCGACCCGACGTTCGCCGAGCGCTTTGCGAGGGAAGCGCGGACGTTGGCCCGGCTCAGTCATAACAACATCGTGCATATCCATGACTCGGGGCAGGCGGGGGGCCTGTTCTACTTCATTATGGAGTTCATCGACGGCGTGAATCTCCGGCAGGCCCTGTTGGCTGGTCAGATTACACCGGAAAAAGCGCTCGCCATCGTGCCGCAGATTTGCGACGCCCTGCAGTACGCCCATGAAGAGGGAGTGATTCATCGGGACATCAAGCCGGAGAACGTGCTGCTTGATAAGAGGGGCCGCATCAAGGTCGCGGATTTCGGGCTGGCGAAGCTGGTGGGGAATACTCCCGCGGACTTCACCCTGACCGGCACATCGCAAGCGATGGGGACGCTGCACTACATGGCCCCCGAGCAGATGGACCAGCCGCAATCGGTCGATCACCGGGCCGACATCTATTCGCTGGGAGTCGTGTTCTACGAACTGCTCACCGGACGCTTGCCGCTCGGCCGGTTCGCTCTCCCTTCCGAAAAACTGCAAATCGATATCCGGATGGACGAGGTGGTGCTGAAGACGCTCGAACGCGAGCCAGAGCGCCGTTACCAGCATGTAAGCGAAGTGAAAACGGACATGGAGAGGATTTCGCGCACGCCGGCAACTTCGCAGCGAGCTACTGCCGCCTTCGGGCCGCCGCCACGCCCGGCGGCCGATTCCGCGTCGCGCAAGGGTTCGCCGGCGACTGCGATGCTCGTTTTCGGGCTGCTGATTATGGCAGGGACGATCGCACTTTTTCTCTGTGGAGGAGTGTTTGCTGCGCTCGGACACGTCAGTAATATCACTTTTCTGCCAATCGCGCTGGCAGCCGCCGTTGGACTAGCCACCGCAATCTGCCTGATTGCCGTTGGCTTAACGCTCTCTCGCCGGCCAGCGCCCGGAGAGCGAGCCGCCTCGAGTGCTGCGTTAGCCCCCGAAGAATATGAGGCCGCCAAGCGGCGCGTGCGAGCCCCGGCGCTGGCGATGCTTCTGGTGGCATTGCTGAATTGTCTGCCGCTGATCGTGGTCTTCTTGAGCGACGGAGATGCTGCGGATTTTAGTGAACCAACCTGGTTCGTCATGTCTACGGCTGTTCCGGTGGTCGTGACCTCTTGCCTTGTTATATTTGGCGCGATCTGCATGCGGGACCTGCGGTGGTATGGACTGGCAGTGGTGGCAAGTATTCTTGTGCTTGCACCCTGTCATTATGCGTTCTTGCTGGGGATTCCCGTCGGAATCTGGGGACTGGTCGTGCTCACCCGTGCAGAGACGCGGCAAGCGTTTGAGGCGCGGTCGGGACGCATCGCCGTTGCCGCGAGTGGGAAGCCTGGCTCTCTGCCTGCTGCGCAACCGCGTTGGACGCCTATTCCTCTGGTCGCCCTTTGCGCACTGACTCCCCTGGTGTTCATTGTGGCCTTGATCGTGCTCCGACTTTGGACCACGACCGACTACGCGGAGTTTTCGCCGGCCCAAGAGATGACCCACGGGCACGGGCCAGAAACAACAAAGGAGGTCCGTCCGCCACCTCCGCCTGAAGCCGTCACTTGGGGGGCGACGGGACCGCAACTAGGCCCGCGGCTGCGTCTCAACAGCATGTTGTTCAGCAAGGAGCAACTCGAGAAGCTCGACGCGGCGCTGGCCAAGACGTATCAGGAATATCTCGCGGAGGAACGGAACCACACGACTCGCAAGACGAATGAGCTCGGGCACTCCGTCATCAGCATTGCCACGTTTCCCAAAGAAATGGGCGAGATCGAAAATCGCTTCTGGACGGAGGCGGACGCGATTGTTCCCGACAACAACGGCCGAGGTTATTTGCGGGATGCGCTGAAGTTCCCCGGCGACATTTTCCGCTTTGGTCACGTGCAGTCGACCATCGAGATGTGGCGATCGGGAACGTGGTACTACGTCAAAAGCGGCTTCGGCAGCGACTATAGCTGGCCGGAGCTCCCCCGCATCTATCAAGGATTGTGGCAGCCGCCGGAGCCCGAGAAGAAGAATTAGTTGCCTTCAAAGCGAGGCCAGCTTCACAGTTGGATTCCCGTCTTTAGGCGATCCGCCGCTGCGTTGGTGTATTAGAATCACGGCTGGGTAGGAGGGACGAATTTCCGGGACGGCCGGGAAGGCCATCTTACGAAATGTGGGTCGACTGCAATGGACGAAGGGAAATTGACGCAGCGGCAATCTCTCCGCCTGGTTCTTTGCGGCGTCGTGCTCCCTGCTGCCGTGGCTGTGGCGACGTACCTGGCCATGCGGCCGCTCTCCGCCGGGCTTAGCTCCGTGCTGCAGTCCACGCTGGTCTTTGCGTTTTTCATTTTGGAGGTCGGACTGGTCGGGGCGATTGTGGGAAATTTCCTCCCCCATCCGCTGTTCCGCTGGATGATCTATGGCTGGGTGATGCTGCTCATCGATCTGCTGGTTTGCGGGCACGCGATGGTCTCGTCAAACAGCTACGTGCATCATGTTTTGCCCGCCGCAGCCCTCATTTCCGCTCAGATAGGGCTCGCCGTCGTCTGGGGAGTTCTCGGCACCGGCCGCTGGTACTGGCGAATCCCGCCGGCCGTCGGCCTGGGAGCAGGGATGCTCTGGTTTTGGATTTCCTGGGTCACCGGCTGGAGCGGCCCGCTGATGACGCCGGTGCTGGTGGTGCAGGCGATCGTTCTGTTCCTGATCACCGCCGCGCTATGGGTCCGCGGCTATCGCCTGGAAATCCCGCTACCCGAAAAGGGAAATGACGCCGGCAGCCGCCGTTTGCAATTCGGCATCCGGGACGTGTTGATCTGGACCACGGTGATGGCGATTCTGCTCGGCCTGATGCGGGGTGCCGACATGCTCGAGTGGAAATCCATCTCGGACCATCCCTCCGTCTTTCTGATGTGCAGCGTCGCGTTCCTCTCGGCAATCGTCGTTGTCTTCTCGGTTTGGGCCTCGTTGGGGAAGGGTCACCCGCTCTTGCGGTATGGCCTGCTCGTGGTGATGCTCCTGGTGCTCGGCGCGGGGATGGGCGCCGCCTGCGTCTACGGCGACGACTGGCTCCAGCGACGGGCCAGAGGGCTGCTTTCCTACCGCGGCTACGACTGGGACCTCCACCGCTGGCTCGAAGTCGGCTGGTGGTGGATCGCTTGGATGTTCCTCTCCGGTGGACTGCTCGCCGCGTCGCTGCTCGTCTTCCGGGCCGTGGGATATCGGCTGGTGAGGAGAAAGTGATCGGGCGAGCGGCCAGCGTAAGCTGGCCGGTGAGGTAGCGCGCAAGTGAGGCCCCTTTACAGGTGCCATGTTACCGGCCGGCTTACGCCAGGCCGCTCGCCGGACTCTCGGCAAAATCGTCATAACCGGTTTTCCCATCGGGCCATTTCGCGCGCGAACTATACTGGAAATCCATGTCCCTCGCCGCCCTCAGTCCGCCGAAAATCGCCGACGATACGCTGCCGCTCCGCCTGGTGCCGTCCCGCTGCTGCGTCTGCGGGACCGATGACGGCGAGCCGGTCGGAGTCGGCGAAGATTTCGAATACTGGACCAGCCCCGACACCTTCCTGGCGGTGCAATGCCCGGACTGCCGTCTGGTCTATCTCAACCCGCGGCCGGCGGTGGAGGAGCTATCCCGAATCTATCCGCCGGAGTACCACGCCTACGATTTCAATCCCCGGGAATTCGGCCTCGTCTACAAGATCCGCCGCCGCTTGGAGGCCCGCCGCGTGCTGGCCTACGCTCGCGGCCTCCCATCAAACGCCCGTATTCTCGACATCGGCTGTGGCGACGGCTTTCATCTGCGATTGCTCCAGGACTTCGGCGACAAGAGTTGGCAGCTCGAAGGGGTGGAGCTTGATGAACGGGCCGTCACTGCCGCGAGAAATTCGGGGCTGACCGTCCATCAGGGCGACCTGGAAGAGCTGGCCCTGCCCGCGGAGTCCTATGACCTGATTCTGCTCATCCAGACCATCGAGCATGTTGCCGATCCTGCCGCCATCCTCTCCGCCGCCCGCAACTTGCTGAAGCCGGGCGGACGCATTGTCATTGTGACCGACGACGCGGCTTCCCCAAGCTTCAAGATGTTCCGCGGCCGGCACTGGGGAGGCTACCACTTCCCGCGGCACTGGAATTTGTTCGACCGCAAGAACCTAGCGCAGCTCGCTCGCAACTGCGGCCTCCAGCCCGTAAAAATCAAATCGATGATGAGCCCGGTGAACTGGGTTTACTCCTTTCACAACTACCTGGCCGATCGGCGCTGGCCGGCGTGGCTGGCGAACCGCTTCACGCTCAAGTCGACGCTCTCGCTGACATTTTTCACGCTCATCGATCAGTTCCTCACCCTCTTCGGCTGCGGCAGTCTGCTCTGCGGGACTCTGCAAAAGCCGCGCGAGGAGGAACGCTCATGACAAAGTCGAATGCGAATGCGCCCGTCGTCATTATTGGGGCCGGGTTGGCCGGATTGACCTCGGCCATCTATCTCCGCCGGCAGGGAATTCCCGTGCAGGTGTTCGAAGCCAGCCCGCACCTCGCCGGTCTGGCCCGCAGCTTTGAGAGCGGCGACGGCTTTACTTACGATTTCGGGGCCCACTTCATCACCAACCGCCTGGCGGCGGCGGTGGGGTATTCGGCTCAGTGCATCCACGTCCCCCACTATGGCGAAAGCTTCTGGCTCCGCGGCGGCGTCTGCCGCTATCCCTTCGGCTTCGCCCGCCGGCCCAAATTCGTGGCCAGCGCGATCGCCGCGAAGCTGAACGTCTTTGGTAGTAAACCCTCGACCGCCGCCGAATGGTTCCGCGGCAAGTATGGGCGGGCTTTGGCGAACGAAGTGGCCATTCCGCTTACGGAAGCCTGGTGCGGCGCACCCGCCGACCGCCTCTCCACAGCGGTCGGCGACAAGATCCCCAGCAGCATCCTCAAGACGTTTCTGCTCCGCGTCTCCGGCAAAATGAGCCGCAAGACCGTGGCCATCGGCTATTGCGGAGCGTTGCCGGAATCGGCTCACGTCTGGCATGTCTATCCGAAAGGCGGAGTGGGCGCCCTGTGCCAGCACATGGCGGACGAAGTGCGAGACTGCATCCAAACCGAGTCGCCAGTGGAGGCGATTCTGACCGACGGCCAGCGGGCGACCGGCGTCCGCGTGAAAGGCCAAGAAGTTCTGGCTGCCGCTGTCATCAGCACCGCTCCGGTCCATATCCTGGCCAAGCTCGTGCAAGGAACGGACCTGCTCCAGCCCCTCTCCAAGTTTCGCTACCGGCCGATGGTCTTCGTCAACATGCGGTTCGAAGGGCGCGGACTATTGCCCGATGTCGTCGTCTGGACGCCAGGCAAAGACTTTCCCTTCTTCCGCCTCACCGAAACGCCCCTCTCGATGCCCTGGCTGGCCCCCGAGGGGAAGACCATGATCACCGCCGACATCGGCTGCGCGGTCGGTGACGAAACCTGGAAGCTGCCGGATGAAGAGCTTGGCAAACTCTGCCTGGAGCACGCGAAGAAGCTTATCCCCGACGCCGAGTCCCGCTACGACGGCTGCCGCGTCCTCCGCACTCCGCTGGCCTACCCCGTCTTCCTGAACGAATACGAGCCGCAGCGGAAAGCCCTGGAAAAATCCACGGGCATCGAGCGGCTCTACAGCGTCGGCCGCAACGGCGAATTCGCCCACATCCTGATGGAAGACGTCTTCTGGCGTACGCGGCGCAAGATGCGGCAGTTGGTGAAGGAGCTGGAGTTGACACAAGCCTGAAGCGCAAGCGAAGGAAACCGCTACTCAAGTGTTAATGCCTGCACCAGCCGTCGCGCTGTCCTTCGCTTGCGCTTCAGGCTTTTGTCCTCAGACTCGTTAGAAGTCCCGATTAGGGCTTTGCTTCGTCCAAAATGAGCTTCCCGCAGGGAGCGCAGCGCCAGCCAAAGAGACGGGGGCGGATGAAGGTCGGCTGCCCGCCCCGACCGAGGCCGATTCCGCCCAGCGCCCAAATTCCGAGGGCCAGGGGAATATCCGCCCGCAGCCATTTGAGTCGATAGGTATTGCCCAGAATCCGGCCAGGTTCCATGGGGCGAGAACAAAAAGGGCAACACAGGGATTGTCCCAATAACTGCTGCGGCGGCACGTGAGATTTGGGCGCGAAAGGAGTTCCCGTCGGCTGGGCGTCGGCTCTCTGGAGGTTCATCAGCGAAGGAACCATGTTCGCCGCGCCGCACTGGCAATCCTGCCTGCTGCCGCATTGATTCGGCTCGACCAGAATCGGCCGGTGACAGCGCACGCAGTTGAAGAAGTAGCTGGGGGGGCTCGCTTGGGCGGGTTTTGGTCGCTGAAACATGGCGAGCCGTTATTTTTTGCCCGCGGTCTTCTTTGCCGGCACGCTGCGGGACGGCGGTTTGCGGACCCACATCTCGGCAACGGCGTTGGGGCTGCCGCCGTAGACCTCGGGGAAAGCCTTGGCGAAATCGCCATTGCCGCGGAGCTTGTCAAGTAATTGTTGGAATTTCCTGCCGTCCGACATCAGGAATTTCACATAGCTGTACGAGGCGATATCGGCGGATTCGGGGTCGAGTTTGTTGGTGAGGAACGCGTCGGCGCTTGGCAAGCCGGCGACGATTTCCGGGATTGCGTCATCCCAGGCCATGACGCGCGGGTCGCCGCCGTCCAGCCGCGAAGCGACGACGCGGCCGGTACCCTGGGAGAACCACAGGGGGGTTCCTCCCTTGCCGAGCGAGGCCACGTAGCACCCCGCCAATTGCTGGGCGACGAGGGTTTGCAAGCTATAGTCGTCCGACTTGGGTGGAACGACAGCGGAGTAGGCGTCCACGATGCTGAACTTGAAATGGCCCCGCCACATGCCGGGGATGTCCCGCCGCTCGACCATCTTGCCGAACTCGCTGTAGTCGTACCGTTCGCGGAACACGAACAGCGTCATGCGCCCCTTGATGAGCGGCTGGCCGGAAGTGGCCTTGAGCATTTCGCCCACTTTGGGGGCGAGGACTTCGGCGTTGTCGCCGATTTGTTTGAGCGTATTGGGGCCGACGTTGCCGAGGACCAGGAAGTTCTCGGTTTCGAGCTTGTCGGCACCGATGTCCGGCATGCCGAGCCGCCAGTTGTTGCCGGCCAAAACAGCGCGGTCGGCGCTGAGCTGCTCGTGCGTGCTTCCGCGGGCCTTGGCCAAGGCGGCCACTTCGACAACGGGCTGCTTGGGATCGCCACCGTCAAATGTCGCACCTTCGTCAATCCACTTCTCGATCTTGGCGATGACATCATCCTTGAGCGGGTCGAGGTTCAGTGGCATCCGCTGGCCTTGCGAGGCGGTGCCGCGAAGCTTCTTGATGAGGAAGGAGTCGGCTCCCTTGCCGGATTGAATGGGCGCGCCGCTGTCGCCACCTTTGAGCAAACCTTCAAACGTGAACAGGGTGAAGTTGCCGCGAGGTTGCCTGGTGCCGTGGCAGTTGACGCAGGTGCTGGCCAGCACCGGGGCGATGTCCTTGGCAAAGCTGATGGTCTCTTTGCCCGTGGCGACCTTGATTTCCACCGCGGGCGTCGCGGCAGCGTTTCCGCCGGCGAGCATGGTGAGAGTGGCTTTCAAATCAGTGCCGTCGAACTTCGCACCTTCCGAAATCCACTTCTTGAGCGTGGCGAATTCCGCATCCGGAATGCCGGCGCCGTTGGGGGGCATCTCTTTCCCTTCAATCTTATCGATGATGATGCTTCCTTCCGGCTTGCCGGCGATGACAATCTTGCCGTTCTTGTTGCCGGCCATCATCGATTCGTAGGTGGCCATCGAGAGCTCGCCGCGGCTGTTGCGAACGTGGCAGCCGCCGCAACGGGCGACGATGATGGGAGCGACTTGCTTGGAGAAACTCACAGCGCCGGGAGCCAGAGCGCCGGCACCACCGGCAGGCATCGGCTTCTTGGCTTCCAGCGGCTTGATTTCGCTGAGCTTGACCCCTTCAATTTCGAGCAGAGCGTGGGCGTTCAGCAAGCGTTTGTAAGGGGCTTCCAGGGCCTTTATCACCTGGGCATCGCCTCCCTCGCCTAGTTTTTCGATTTTGGCCTGGGCTTCCTTAATGGCTTCGCCCGCCTCGGAGAACTTGTTTTGCTTGTAGAGGTTCGCGGCGCGACCGAGCAGCGTGCTGATGGCAAGAATCTCCTGCTGCTGTGGCTTGGTGGGTGCGGCGAAACCTACTACCCCAATTACCAGGGTCAGAATCAGCGCCAATCCGCCACGCAGAAGCGTCGATGTCATCGCAAGTATCCTTTGAATCTCGGCCGAATCGGATCGCCAGCCCTGGCTGCCATTCTAAACCAAGGCTGCGACAGGGGATAGCGCATCGCGCATTGAAAGCGCGCAACCCGGCCCTACTGCTCTCTAAACGTTGAACCATCTGGGTTTCTTATGGGTAAAGGCTTAATCCGCCGCAATGGAAGTAGATGGCGGTTTTGAAGTTTTCGGGGTTGCGGAAGCCGCCGGCGCGGCGCTTGATCGACATGATCTTGCTGTTC
>JBPCKT010000013.1:0-6665 GCA_051004015.1 Pirellulaceae bacterium
AAACATTGCCCCGCCAAGGCTCCAACGTGGTCGGGAGTTCAAGTCGTGTACACGCATCGGTTGCCGCAAACAGTTGGTAAATTACAAGTTAACGAAAAACATCCGTGCGTTAGCCGGACAGTAGTGAGTTAGGACATTCAATGCCGGCGCTTTCCGACAATTCGCATTCCACGGTGGCAGGCCGCGCTCAAATCTCGTGGCTGGGGTATGTCATCCAGCTTGTCCAGGTGAGGCTCCGTTTCATTCTGATCGTTGGGGCGATCTTTGCGATCGTCGCCTGCTGGCCGCGGCTTGCGCATTACTGGGACCGGCTGGTGATTTGGACGACTGGCGCGAGCAGCAGCGAGCGCGGGATCTCCGCGGACACGGAGTACTTCTGCCCGATGTGTCCCGGCGTACTCAACACATGGCCGGAAAAGTGTCCGGTCTGCAAGATGCCGCTCGTCCGCCGCAAACGGGGCGAGGCGGCACTGCTGCCCGAAGGCGTGGTGGCCCGCATGCAGCTCTCCCCTTACCGCGTCCAACTGGCCGGGATCAAGACCAGCCAGGTTTCCTACCTCCCGCTGATGCGTGAGGTGAAACTGACGGGAAAGTTTGAGCCGTCAATGAGCGGGGATAATCCGAAGATACTGGCCGACTTGAGCCCGCTCGATCTGCCGCTCGTCTTCGTTTCGCAGCAGGCCGAACTGACGGTGCCTCACGATACGGCCCCCGTTCGGCTAACGGGAAAGGTCGTCTCCTGGGGGCCGAAGAACACGAGCAACGATTCGTATCGCCTGGTCATACAGCCGGAAAGTAACGCTGCCTCGTTGCCGCCAGGGATGCGCGTCGGCATTCGGCTCCGCATTGCCGCAGCCGACCTTGAGCCGCTCAAATCCCAGCCGCGTAACCCGCCGCCGCTGAAAAAGGGAATCCCGCGAGCCGTCTTTCTTTGTCCGGATCATCCTTCCTATCTGCACTTGAAAGCAGGCAAATGCCCTTTCGATGAGAACAGCCTGCATGAGCATCAGTTGCTTCCGAATCAACGTCTGGATTGGTGGTGCCCAGTCCATCCCCACGCCAAACATGCTGACCCCGGAGCCTGTGCGACTTGCAGCAAAATGAAGCTACTCCCGAGGGTCCTCACGTATGCTCCACCCGCACAGGTCCTCGCCGTCCCCGAATCCGCGGTCATCGATACCGGCTCTGCGCAGTTTGTGTTCGTGGAGACGATGCCGGGCATGTTCGATTGCTTCTCCGTGGAGTTGGCTCCCCAAGCGGGCGGATACTACCCAGTCGTTGCGGGTTTGTTGCCGGGTCAGCGCGTGGCGGCCAGTGGAGCCTTCTTGCTGGACGCCGAGACGCGACTGAACTCCAGCCTGGCCGCGAGCTACTTCGGCGCGGGAGCGAGGGAAGGTCAGTTCGCGGCGACGCCACAAGTCTCCAGCGCGGGCGAAACCGGCGATCTCCTCTCCATACTCAAGCTGTCGCCGGAACAACTCGTTCTCGCCCGCCGACAAAGGACCTGTCCTATCACTCGGCTTCCTCTCGGCTCGATGGGTGAATTGGTGGAGGTTCAAGTTGCGGATCGGTCGGTGTTTCTCTGCTGCGAGGGGTGCCGTTCGCGCGTGAAGACGACCAAGACGTCCTCGAAACATGCGCGGTCACCTGCGACCACTCCAACAGCTCCGGCTGCCCCATGATCGAATCGCTCATCGCCTGGTCGATTCGCCGCCGCTGGCTGGTTGTGGCCGCCGCCGCCGCCCTCGCGCTGGCGGGCGGGTGGGCGGCCTATTTCACGCCGATGGATGCTATTCCGGATTTGTCGGAAACGCAGATTATCGTCTTCACCGCCTGGGAAGGTCATGGGCCCGAGGATGTCGAAAACCAGGTAACCCATCCGCTCTCACTGCGGTTGCAAGGGATTCGTGGCGTTCGGACACTGCGGGGGTCCAGTGATTTCAACTACTCGATGATCCACGTAATCTTCGAGAACGGCGCGGGCATGGAGGTTGCTCGCCGCCAGGTGGGGGAACGCCTGACTGCGCTCGAAGGGGACCTGCCTCCGGGAGTCACCCCGCGACTTGCGCCGGATGCACCGGCCACGGGACAGGTCTTCTGGTACACCGTGGAAGGCGCCGGCTACGATCTGGGCGAGCTCCGCAATCTGCAGGACTGGCAAATCAAGCATCAACTCACCGCGGTGGAGGGAGTGGCGGAAGTGGCGAGCGTAGGCGGCTTCACTCCTGAGTTTCAGATCACCGTGGATCCGCCGGCCCTCGCCGCCAGCGGGCTTTCCATTGCTGATCTGGAGCGTGAGCTGAAAAGAGCAACCAGTCCGGCAGGCGGGCAAGTTCTGCAGAGTCCCACTGCTGAATTCTTTGTGCGCTCGTCGGGAGGAATTGGCTTTGCGGCAGAAAGTTCCGGCAAGTTCTCCATACAACAGGCGGCGCGCGACTTAGAGAGCCTGATGATTCCCGGCTCTGCCGGGAAGAGTGTCATGCTTAGGGACGTCGCCCGTATCCGTCTTGGCCCGGCGCCTCGCCGCGGCATGCTGGAGAAGGATGGCAGCGAGGTGGTCGGCGGTGTCGTGATGATGCGGTATGGCGAAAACCCCCTGGCGCTAACCCGCCGCCTCAAGGAGAAAATCATGGAGTTGCAGCCGGGGTTGCCTCCCGGCGTGCGGATCGTTCCCGGTTACGACCGAACCACGCTCATCACGAGTGCGGTCGGAACCGTGACAAGGACGCTTATCGAGGCGATTGCCACCGCCACGATCTGTGTGCTGGTGGTGCTGCTTCACTTTCGTACCTCGCTGGTCATTGCGATCACTTTGCCTCTCGCGGTCCTCGCCTCTTTCCTGATGATGTGGCTCCTGCGGACGCTGGGGATTGTGAACGTGGAAACGAACATCATTTCGCTGGCTGGGCTGGCGATATCGATCGGCGTCCTCGTCGACTCCTCCATTGTCATGGCCGAAAACGTGATGCACCGCTTGCAGGGCCAATTCGGCAGCCAGCCGGTACGCGGCGACGTTCGCTCGGTGGTGATTTCCGCCTGCCAGCAAGTGGGACGCCCGATATTTTTCTCCGTGCTGATCATGCTGTTGTCGTTCTTGCCGGTCTTTGCCTTGGGGGGGCTGGAAGGAAAAATGTTCCGTCCGCTCGCCTTTACCAAGAGCTTTGCCATGGCAGCCGTGGCAATTCTCAGCATCACGCTTGTCCCCGCGCTTTGCACGTTCTTCGTCCGCGGGCGGCTGCGAAGCGAGCGGGAAAGCTGGCTTGTCGGCAGCCTCATTGACGTGTATCTCCCACTCTTGCGATACCTGCTGGATCGCCCTGCTGCCATGGCGTGGTTGGCGAGCGTCACCTTCTTATTAGGCGCTGCGGCTTTGGGAATTCGCTGGATGGAGTATCCCGTGCTCTTGCTGGCGGTCCTGGTTGTGGCGCTGCTCTTCGTCACATTCCTAGCGCGGAAAATGTGGTCGCGGCTCTCGATGGCAGGGAGCCTCCTCGTGATTGCCCTGGTTGCCGACCGGCAAATTCAGCCGTTGCCAAGCGAGTTTCTCACGCCGCTCGATGAAGGGACCGTGATGGATATGCCCATTACAGTGCCGCGAGCCTCCATCCGGCAATCGGCGGACGACCTCAAGGCGCGAGACATGGTTCTGTGCCGCTTTCCCGAGGTGGAGATGGTCATGGGAAAGGCCGGGCGAGCCGACACGCCGGCTGATCCAGCGCCGATGGACATGATCGAGACCATGGTGAGCTTTCGCGAGCGGGATTTCTGGCCCAAGCGCAAACTCTCCCTTGATGACGCGCGGGCCTGCACCGCACGTGCAATCAAGATGCTCGACAGTCGCGGCTTGCTGGAACCGCCGGAAGCAGCTAATCGTGAGCAGCTCCTGGAGGATTCCGCAACTTCCGCGCTGGCCAAATTCGACATCCTGATGCGCGAAATTGCCTGGCAGCGAAATCAAGAGCATCAGCGCGAACTGCTGGAAAAGCTGCTCGTTGCCGCGGCCCGCGAAACACTGCGGCAAGCCGTGGCGGCTGGGCTTTTGGCGCGCTCTTACAGTGAGGGTGATGTCGTCCTCCTCGCCGGCTGCTTGCCGAGGGAAGCCGGCCGAAGCCTGGCTATGGGGCCCAGCGAAATCAACGCTGCGGAAATCGCCCGCGCTGCCCTTGCGTCGCTGCGCGAACAAAAACTATTGGCCAGCGACGCCAGCCTTAACCTGCAACTCTGGTCCTACCTCCGGGCGGAGTATCGAAAGGAATGGCGTCAGCACATTCGAGAGCTCGATCAAGACCTCGCTACGCGCGGGCCGGGGACATTCATGCGGCTGGCGCTGGAAGACCTGACGAATCGGCTGGCTGTCAAAGACCCGCAGCTGGCGGCTGAAGTCGGCAAACTCAAGGCGTTTCGCAACTCTTCCGGCAAATCGGCCCCGCGAGCCAGCCATCACGGCACGGTCCAATACGACCGTCCCCAGATCGATCCGCTTCCGGTTCTCGACGGCTTGCAGACGGAGCTCACGAACCAAATTGCCGGTGGCTTCACGCTCTGGCGGAAGGAGCGAGCCGATCTCGTGGGCTTTGGCGGAGAACTCGACCGGTCGGTCCAAATGCCTGGCTGGACCAATGTCTGGACGATGCCGATCCAAAACCGGGTCGATATGCTGGCCACCGGCGTCAACACAACCGTGGGAATTCGTGTGCTGGGAGATCAACTGGACGACGTGGTAGCCGCCAGCGAGCAGGTGGCCGAGGTTCTGCGCCAGATGCCTGGGGCTGTCGATGTCATCGCGGATCCGGTTCGCGGCAAGGGCTATCTTGACATCCGGCCCGATCTGGTGGCAGCGGCCAACTTGGGGGTTAGCGTCTCTGACATTCATGACGTGACTGCCATCGCCCTGGGGGGGAAACAGGCAGCGTTGCTAGCCGGACAGCGGCAGCGTCATCCCGTTCGCATTTGCTTTCCGGCAACCCATACCGAAAATGTCGAGGCGATCCGCCGCTTGCCGGTTCTGTCTCGCGGCGCGGACTCTGCTACCGCTAATTCCTTGGTCTCCCTTGGCCAAGTCGCTGAGGTGCGGATCGCGCAGGGACCCGCCAACATCAAGAGCGAGAACGGTCTGCTGAGGAACTATGTGCGGCTGAATGTCAAAGGACGCGATCCGATTGAGTTCGTGCGCGCGGCGCGGCAAGTAGTGGCCCAGAGAGTCACGCTGCCGCGTGGGGTTCATCTCGAATGGACAGGGCAGTTCGAGCACCAGGTCCGCGCCCAAAACCGACTGATGTTTGTTGTTCCCCTGGTGCTGGGGCTGATTCTGGTGATCTTGTATTTTACGTACCGCGACCTCGCGGACGCGCTGTTGGTCGTTCCGGCAATCGCGGGAGCCCTGGCGGGGGGCGTATTTCTGCAATGGCTGCTGGGTTATCCAACCTCAGTTACAGTGGCCATCGGGTATATCGCCTGCCTGGGGATGGCGGCATCGACTGGCATCATCATGCTGGTTTATCTCCGCGAATCGGTGGAGTGCTCCGGTGGGCTGGCGAACATGACGCTTCCCGAGCTAAAGGATGCCGTACTCCGCGGAGCGGTCCACCGCCTGCGGCCCAAGCTCCTCACGGAGGCGACGACTATCATCGGACTCGCCCCCATGTTGTGGGCAACGGGCGTGGGATCCGAAGTCATCCGGCCAATGGCTGCTCCCGTCCTGGGTGGGATTCTTATTGCCGATGAGCTCGTCGACCTGCTCCTGCCGGTCATGTTCTACTGGGTGCGCCGGTGGCGCTGGCAGCGCCTGAGGGATCAGGCGAATTCTGAGAATGCGATCACTTCGACCCCGGTCACGGCAAACGAGCCGATTGCCGATGGTGATATGAACAGTCCGCGCCCATTTACATCGTCGAGTGCGGCGCCTCAGAATGGCGGCGCCGGCCAAAACGTCCGGAGTACAACATGAACGACCGTTTTCTACCTGGCAGTATCCTGGTAAGTAGCGCACTACTCGCAATTCTGGCCGGGTGCGGCGGCGGCGGCGGAAGCACCGCGAAGTACGTCCCCCAAGAATCTCAGGCCAAAGAGGCCATCATTGTCGCGCTCGACGCCTGGAAAAACGCTCAAATTCCCGACCCGGCGGGGAAGCTTGCTTCTGGTGTTACCGTCAAAGCAGTGGATATGGACTGGAGCGGAGGGCAAAAACTGGTTAGTTATGAAATTGGCCCGGAAATCGTCGGCGAACAGAATGGGCCGCGGAAAATCTCCGTGAAACTCGGCTACGCGGGGGGACTGTCCGTCGAGGCCACCTATTTCGTTGTTGGAATTGACCCCCTGCAAGTCTTCCGTGACAAGGACTACGAAAAATACTTCGGAACGGGAAAGTAGCCGAAAGTTGGCGAGATATCCCCTAAAATTCCTCTTGGGCCGTGCTATAATTTCCGATATAAGCCCAAGCCGTCCGCGAATCCAAATCGCGGAAGGCCCCAACTTGACGATCATGGCGGAGGGCCGCCTGTCACAATAAACCTTTGGCGACAATTCCGACTGAGGGACCAACATTTCCGGGATGGCCTAGATCGCCACACGGCACGTGCAGAAGCACGCCAGATCTCGCCAATCTCCCAGCGACTCCATCTTGTCGCAAATCTAGCCAAAGGTCTTGCAGACGCGGGGGGGGGGGG
>JBPCKT010000014.1:0-8352 GCA_051004015.1 Pirellulaceae bacterium
CATCAAATCCTGAGCTATGCGGCGAATGTGATCTGAAAGGCGTGAAAGTACTCACCTCGCTCCGCGAGGTGACTGGCGAGCGGCCAGCGTAAGCGGGCCGGTCACTTGACAAATGAAACAGGAACACTTCGCGCGTGCGGACTCACCGGCCAGCTTACGCTGGCCGCTCGCCGGATCATGTCAATACTCCACCCACATCAGAAACAACCCTTGCGGCGGCGCGGTCATGCCGCTGACGCGGCGATCCTTGGCGGCCAGGATTTCCAGCGGCCAGTCCGGCGAGTGCTTCCCTTTGCCGATCTGCATCAGCGTGCCGGCGATGTTGCGGACCATGTTGTACAGAAAGCCGTCGGCTTCGACTTCGATGATGACCCGGTCGGTCCGCTCCGCCTCCCGCCGCTCGACAAGCAGCTCATAGATGGTTCGCTCGGTCGTCAACCGCGACGAGCCATGCGATTCGAAGCTCGTGAAGTCGTGCGTTCCGACGAGGTGTTTGGCGGCCTGCTGCATCACCTCCACATCCAGTCGCGTGTGAATTTGCCAGACGTATTGCCGGTCGAAGATATCCCGCACACGTCCGTCCTGAATGACGTAGCGGTAGCGTTTGCGAAGGGCATCCCGGATGGGATGAAACTCCGCGCTCGTCTCGCTGGTCTCGAATACGAAGATGTCGTCCGGCAATTCCGCGTTCAGGGCTTTGGTGATGGCCTGGGGCGGATGCCGCGTGGCGGACTGAAAGCCGACGACCTGAGCGAGGGCGTGGACTCCGGAATCGGTCCGGCCGCTGGACTTGCAAAGCACGGGCTCTTGCAGAATCCTCGCCAGCGTCTGCTCCAGCACTCCCTGCACCGTCCTTCTCTTTGGCTGCCGCTGCCAGCCGGTGAAGTGGGTGCCGTCGTAGGCGAGGGTGAGCTTGAAAAATCGCATCCCTGCGGTTTTAACGCAAAGGCGCGGAGGCGCAAAGACGCGAAGGGGAGGAGAGAAAGAGAGACGGAGAGAAAGAGAGCAGAAGAGAAGAAGAGATGCCTACTGAATCAGCTCCTCCGCCTCCGCGTTTTGATTCACGGTGACTTCGCCGGCATCTTCCAGTTTGCGGACGACGTCGACGATTTGCTGCTGGACCTGCTCGACTTCCGACAGCCGCACCGAGCCGAGGAATTCCATCTCTTCCTGCAAGTTGGCGGCGGCCCGGGTAGACATGTTGCCGAGGATTTTCTGCTTGAGCTCGGCACTGGCTCCCTTGAGGGCCATCGTCCACTGGGCGGTCTCAATGTTCTTGAGGACGGTCTGAATATCTTTGTCATTGAGCTTGCACAGGTCCTCGAAGATGAACATCAGGCGGCGGATCTCCTCCACCAGCTCGGCGTCTTCCTGGGCCAGGTTTTCCATCAGGGCCCGCTCGGTGCCGCGGTCGGCCACGTTGAGGATTTCCGCCACGCTATGCACGCCCCCCGCTTTCTGGAACGACTGGGTCATCAGATTGGCCATGCGGCTTTCCAGCCCGCGTTCGACTTCCTGGATTACCTCGGGGCTGGTTTGTCCCATGTGCGCGATGCGGCGAATGACCGCCAGTTGCCGGTCGGCGGGGAGTCCCTTCACCACCTCGGCTCCAATCGGCGGCGGCAAGTGCGAGAGGATGAGGGCGATCGTTTGCGGATGCTCGTCCATGATAAAGGTCAGCAGGTTTTGCGGATCGACCTTTTTGAGGAAGTGGAACGGGAGGGCCTCGATGGAGTGCCGCAAGTTTTCCAGCGTGGTTCCGGCCTGGTCGCCAAAGGCCTTTTCGACGAGGCTCTTGGCAATCTCCACGCCCCCCGCTTCGCCGCCAAGAGTGTGCGGGTTCGAGTCGCCAAACTCGCGGAGCACGCCCTCCTGCTCATCCGCCGACAGGCGGCCGAGCTTGGCGATTTGAATGGTGACCGCCTCCACCTGCTTGGGGTTGAGCTTGGCCAGCAGCTGCGCCGCCTGGTCCTCCGGCAAGCTGGTCAGCAGGATGGCGGCTTTACGAAGATCGGCGGGCATAAAATCAAGTTGCTAGCGGTCGGCGCACGGCGGTCCTTGGCGCGGAGTATCGGCAAACGGCGGGCGCGAGTCGAGGCCAATTTCGGCCCGCTATTCCCCGTGCAGTTCGCACACTCCCCACTGTCCGTGGTTCTCATCCACTCCGATTTGCACCCGCTCTGGCCGGCGGCCGGAGCGCTCTTCGAGAACTGCTATCAGGCGACTTCCAATCCAGTGGGCCAGCAGCTCCGCCGTGGTATTGGCGACCGGCAGCAGCACGCAGTCATCCGCGGGAAAAACCCAGCGGCGGCCGTCGGGCAGGAACGTGGCGGTGACCTCCTTCGCATCGCTGGTCACGCGAATCAGCGGATGGATCGCCGGCAGCAGCATCCGGTGCTCCAGCTCATCGAGGATTTTCCGCAGCTCGTCCCGCACGGCGATGAAGTCCACCACATACTGGTTCTCATCCAGCTCCCCATGCACCTCGCACGCCACCCGGTAGTTATGCCCATGCAGCCGTTCGCAGACGTTCCCCGCGAAGGTGATGAAGTGCGCCGCGCTGAAGACGTGGTGCTCCTTGTCGAGACGGATGTGGTAGTGGGTGGACATGGCATCATCTTACCTCAGCGGCGGCTGGAGTTTGCCATCGCGAAGGAGGACAAACAGTCCCGCAGCAATCAGGTCGGCAGTGGTGCCGGGATTCCGGCGGTGGCCGTCGCTGCGGAGGAAGAAGTCGAGGTCGGCGGCGGCTTCGTGGTAAGCATCTTCGCCAGGAGAGCCGGAGGCGAAGACAGCGGCGGCGTAAGTGCTGACTTCTTGAGCCGTTTCCAGGCCGCACTTACGGGCGATGAGGCTGTCGGGATGTTCGGCGAGCAGCCGCAGGTGGGTGTGGATGATGCCGTCCGTGAGCGACCAGCGGCTGGCAGCTTCGCTCAACCAAGGAGCGACTTTGCTGAGTACCAGGTCAAAGTCAGTGACGTATTGCTGGGCGACGAGATCTCTTTCCGCTGCCGCGGCCATGGCGACGAGCAGGTCGCTGGGAGCTTCGGCGGCGACGTCCATCTCATCAACTTGCCCCATGCCGCCGGGTTGAGCGAGTCGAATCGCTTCGTACACGAGTCGGCTGTCTTCGGGTGTCAGCCCTCGGAGCACTTTTCCAACACCGCCAACCAGAGGCTCGTTCCGCGGAACGGCGGCCAGGGGCGCAATGAGCAGGACCATGCCGAGATTGGTGTTGGTGTTTACAATTTGCCGCGTGGCGCGGATGGCTTCGAGAATGGTTGCGCCGACTCTAACCCGCTGAAGCGGGTTACTACGAACGGGACTGCAAGCTTCCATCGCCGGGCCGATGGCGACGGCACTAGCCACAAAGTCGGTGAACGTCAGATTCTCAAAGTCGGCTCCGCGATGCACGTTTCCGACCTTCGGCGCGGTTGCCTCCAACAGACAGGCGAGCGTGGCGCACTGGCCGATGGACATGTCGGGAATGAGGCGGCTTGTATCCACGCGCGTTTACTCGGGACGCAGAGCGTCCGGGCTGGCGTTCCCACGCAGAGTGTGGGAACGAGGTGTTGTGGGAGACCTACTCAAGAACTCCCGCACCAGCGGCACAATCCGCTCGTGGGCGTCTTCCACCACGTAGTGGCCGCAGTCTGCGAGCTTGTGGACTTCCGCTTGCGGCCAGTGGGTGAGAAAGCGGTTCAAGCACTCGGGCCGAAAACACCAGTCTTTCATGCCCCAAATCAATTGGATAGGTCGGTCCCCCAGAGACGGCAGCCCCGCTTCGATTTGCTCCAGGACTTCCCAGGTGGGATGCCGCCTGGTCATGGGGATGTCCTGCACGAACCGCTGGGTGGCGATGCGATTGGCCCACGAGTCGTACGGCGCGATGAGGCCGGCCTGTACGTCTTTCGCCAGCGGCTTCTCCACCGCCATCGTCAAAGCCGCGCGGGCAAAGGCATTGAAGCCGCGGATGGCCAGCGTGCCAAACAGCGGAATCCGGCAAGCGGCAATTCGCAGCGGCACAAACGGCGGCGGAAATGCTCCGGTATTGAAAAGCACGATGCGGCTGAACCGCTCCGGCAGCTTGAGCACCGTTCCCAGACCAATCGCGCCGCCCCAATCGTGCGCCAGCAGCGTTACGCCTTGCAAATCCAGCCGCTCCACCAGCGCGCCCAGGTCCTCAATGTGTTGGGAGAGCGTGTACGGATAATCCTGCGGTTTGTCGGAGAGTCCGCAGCCGATGTGATCCACCGCGATGCAGCGATACTGATCCCGCAGACCCAGAATCAGGTTCCGCCAGTAAAACGACCAGGTCGGGTTGCCATGCACGAACAGCAGCGGCTCGCCGGCGCCCTCGTCGAGATAGTGATAGCGCAGCGGGCCGAGGGGGAGGTGGTGGGACTCGAAGGGATAGAGGGAACGCCAGGGCAAATGACGAATTCCGAATGGCGAATTTCGAATGGGAAAGGCAGGACTTCAAAATACGTGGAACTCCTCACCCTGCAAAGGGAACAGCCGCATGTCGCCCTCTTCTCATTTGGCATTCGCCATTCGAATTTCGTCATTCCGCCGCAGTCATTCCGCGTTAGCTTCATCGACCTTCTTCTTCCAAAAGTCCCGCGCCATCCGGTGGTATTCCAGCACCTCGGCCTTTTGCGTCTCATCGTCGAGCTTGAGCCGCTTCGCCCGCTCGATGACCCAGTCGAGGAAGAACTGGGAGGACCTCTTGCTCACGGTCGGCTTGTAACCGACCTGCACGTAATACGGGCCGGTCATGGCAAAGCGGTAGGTCTTCTCGGCGTCCGCCACGGCACGCACGGCCAGCCAGCCGCTTTTTTCGAACTTGATAGGCGGAAGATGTCCCTCCTTCTTAGCCCATTCGTCCAGCCGCATTTCGTGAGCGACCTTGCCGTCCTTGATGACTTCCAGGTAGTGGATCTTGTCGCGCGTGGAGAGATTCAGGGCCACGTCGAGCTCGACGGACTCCCCTTCCTCCACCTGGAACACATGCCCCGGCAGCGCCCCTTCGGCATCCACGTCCTGCCCCGCCGCTTTGGCCGGTGTGCAGACGACCCGCGGCTGAATCAGCGGTCCGTTCGTGACAACGACGCGACCTTTTTTCAGGTTCTCGAACCAGCCTTCCCAGGTCAGCTTCTCGCCGCAGTGGACATAGACCCGGTTGTAGCCGACGGGGTTAGGAAGCACCCCCGACGCACTCCCGGCCGACGGCGGCAGGCGGATGCCGGCGTTGAGCAGATGGAAGTAGATGTCCATCGTCCAGCGGCCATTGCCGCGGGGCTCGGGATAGAGCTTCGTGTCGCGGGCCTTCCCCCAGGCCTCGCCGTTGTAAACTCCGCCGCGATGCATGTGGTTGTGGGCCAGGCCGATGGAATTCACTTGTCCGCTCGCCACCCATATCGGCATGTCCCACCAGAAGGGCTTTTCAATATCGATATGCACGGCCGGATTCATCCGGGCCTGCTCCACGAACTTCAGCGGGGACGGAAACTCCCGTTTCGACCCCATCAACGGCAGCGGCTTCTCAAGGTTGAAGTAGAGGAGCGCCCCTCCTTCCCGCTCATCCTCGCCGGCGAGCAGGTTGTACATGCGGTCGCTCGCGAACGTGACCTGCGTCTCCTTCGGCGGACCACCGTCCTTGAAGATGTTTCGGTCGTTCCACCAGGTAATGACCGGGGAGACGTGCAAATCCTCGGCGACCATGTGCAGCTCGATTTCCTTGGGGTCGCGATGGACGTGCAGATCCCCCGACCACCAGCCGGCTTTGCTCATGTCGATGAACCGGGAGAGCACGACCTCCTTGGCGTCGTTGGCCCCTTTCTCCAGGGTGAACTGGCCGCTCATCGTGCGGTACTCCGGTCCCCGCTCCATCTCAAACGTATACGTCCCCAGCGGCAACTCCAGGCGGATTTTGTTCTCGAAGACAAAATGATCGTTCCAGTAGGGAACTCTCGGCACCTTGACCGGCTTTCCCTTGGCGTCCTTCAAATGCATCCGGGCGGCAGTCGGCTGGCCGCTGTCCCTGTCGATCACCCGCACCTCGAGCTCTCCTTTGCCGTTGGCGGCGAGGAGAGGCGCGGTCAGGATCAAGTGAACGAGAATCGCAAGCATCGTGGCTCGTTGAATAATCATCACCGCCCCGCGTCGTTAGAAATCTCACCTTCTGAACCACGCTATTCCCTTGCTTCGCAAGTCTAGCACACGGAATATCTCTGCTGCTCCGGTTCACTCCTCACTGGCGACATCGATGTTCGTCGCGTAACTTGAAGGCTCCCTTCCGACCCCTGACTCCTGCCCCCTGACCTCTGCTTCATGGCCACCAGCGATTACTACAAGACCTTGGGCATCAGCCGGGGAGCGTCGAAAGATGAAATCCAGAAAGCCTACCGCCAACTTGCCAAAAAATACCATCCCGACCTGAACCCAGACGACAAAACGGCCAAGAAGAAGTTCCAGGAGGTCCAGCAGGCGTATGACGTGCTCAGTGACGAGAAGAAACGGCAGATGTACGACCAGTTCGGACCGGAGTTCGAAAACATCCGTCAAGGTCCAGCCGGTGGTGGCGGGTCAATGCCGCCAGGGTGGGAGGGGGTGGATTTCTCGCAGTTCGGCGGACCGGGAGGCGGGGCAGGGGGGGCCTCCGCGTCGGACATCGAAGACTTGCTGCGGCAGTTCACCGGCGGGGGGTTTCACGGTGGCGCCGGCGAGAGTTTCGGCGGCACGCCGCGCCGCCGAGGCCGCAAGAGCACTCAGCCGGGAGCCGATGTTGTCCACGAGGTGGAGGTTCCCTTCGATAAATCCATTGAAGGTGGCGAGGTCGTCATCCGACTGCGGCGACCCAGCGGCGAAGTAGAAACACTCACGGTCAAGATCCCCCCTGGTATCGAAAGCGGCAAGACAATTCGACTTCGCGGTCAAGGAGAGCCCGCCCCCGGCAGTGGCCCCGCGGGCGACTTGCTTGTCACGATTAAGGTCGCCCCGCATCCGTATTTTTCGCGGGAAGGAATGAACCTGCACGTCCGCGTCCCTGTTACCATCGGCGAGGCGGCGCTCGGCTCGAAAGTCGATGTCCCCACGCCGCACGGCATCATCACCATGACCATTCCCGCCGGCACGAGCAGCGGCAAGCGGATTCGGGCCAAGGGCTATGGCGCGAGGACCAAAGACGGCACCCGCGGCGACTTGTATGCGGAAATCCTGATTACCCTTCCCAAGACGCTTGATGAAGCCAGCGCCGAGCTCATCCGCAAGTTCGAGAGCCGACAGGAACAATCGCCGCGGGAAGAGTTGAAGTGGTAACAAAAAGGGGGCGGGAGGAGTTTTCGCGGGCAACGACTCTCGCTGTGTTAAGATGCTGGCCGCGAAAACCCCTCCCGACCCCGTCCTGCCATGAACACCCTCGCCCTCCATCTGCTCCTCCTGGCGGAAGAGATGCCGCTCAAAAAGTTGGACGGGGCGACTCGGGCCAAGGTGCTCTCGGCGCTGGCGGGTCTCATTATTCTCGGCTTCGCGATGGCCTTGCTCATCTGGTTCGGTGCGCGAGTCACCCGCCGCTATAGGCACGGCACCAGTTACCACAAACCGACGCCACGTCCCGGCACCAGCGATTGGTCCCCGCAGCCGCTGCAACCGGGAGAAAAGTTTGACGAGGAGCCCTAGTAGTCCGCTCACTCCGTGAGCGGACATTTCTTTATGCCCGACCTTCGCTTCCCCAAGAACCATCACCTCCGCAAAGAGGCCGACTTCCAGCGCGTCTATGCCGCTCGCATTTACGCCGCGGATGACGTGTTGGTGGTCAACGGCTGCGAGAATGGCCTCGATCACCCGCGGCTGGGGCTGAGCGTGTCGCGCAAAGTTGGCAATGCAGTCGTGCGGAATGCCTGGAAACGCCGCATCCGCGAAGCGTTCCGGCTGTCGCGAGAGGTGCTGCCCGTGGGAATCGACTTTGTGGTTCGTCCGCAGAAGGAAGCTGTGCTCGACTTTGGCGCCATCGCCCAATCCCTGCCGGAACTAGCCGCGAGGATTGCCCGAAAAATTGCGAGGAGCCGGACATGAGCCTGCTACGGTTCATTGTGCGTCTCCCCAGCCTGTTCCTCATCGGCCTCGTTCGCATCTACCAGTGGACCCTCAGCCCCATCATCGGCCGCCAATGCCGCTTCCAGCCGACTTGCAGCCATTACTTCATCGGAGCGGTGGAAAAATACGGGGCAATCCGCGGCAGCCTCAAAGGCGTCTGGCGCATCTGCCGCTGCAATCCATTTTGCCAAGGCGGTGATGACCCGCCATAGTAGTCCGCTCACTCCGTGAGCGGACATGCCAGCACACGGAGTG
>JBPCKT010000015.1:0-19696 GCA_051004015.1 Pirellulaceae bacterium
TACCTCGCCTATTACAATACCGAACGTCGTCACTCCTCCCTCGATTACCTCAGCCCAGCCGCCTTTGAAGCCCTACTCACCCCGATTCCTTAGCCACAACACTGTCCGAAATTTGCCAAGCAGCTCACGGTAACCGCCGCTGATTACCGCGCCCTTTCAGGGCTTTGTGAAACTTGTTTAACCGTACCCAGGGCTGCTGGGCTACCTTATGGTCGCCCCTGCGGGGCTGCATTGAGCGAGCTGACATGAATCCAAACGACAATAACCTCGAATCACAGGCAAAGCTCTTCGAGCTTCCCACGCCCGAATCCGCCGAGATGGAGCCGCTGGCCAAGGCGCTGGTGGCCCTCCGCCGCGACGAACAGCCGATTGCTCCCTCGGCCGAGCTCCGCCGCCTGGTGGAAGCGCGGCTGGACGAGCTGGAAACGAATACTCAGGGGACGGTTATTACGAAGGAGAATGCCATGCTCAAGAATTCCACGAGTCGATTTCGTTTGCGGGACTGGGTTTTCATCGGCGGCGGCAGCATCGCCGCGGCGGTGGCGACAACGATTATCTTCTGGCCCCCGCCGAAGACGGACGTGGCGAAGGTGCAGCCGGAACATCAGGTGAATGCGCCGCGATGGGAGGAAACGGGTGACATTCCGTTGGTCGGCACCATCTCCCGCAAGAATCAGTCGGTAGTCAGAGCGCAATCGGAAATTACTGTTGGTGACGAGTGGACCGCAGAATCGATGAACGCATCGATGAAGATGAAGAAGTCTTCACCGGCGGCCAGCGGTATGAGCGCTGGCGGAATGCCGGGAATGGCAGGTGGCATGGGCGCTGGGGGTGGTATGCCGGGAATGCCAGGTATGCCCGGAGGCGGACCTTCGGGCGCGGGAGAGATGGCGGGCAAGAATCCCCTTCCTCATTACCACGTCCCTGGTGGCCGCGGCTATGGACCATCCTTTGAAGCAGGCGGCATTCCCGCCAGTGATGCCCCCAATCCCTATCCCCCCGCGGCGCTAGTCATCGAATCGGACCCTGCTGGAAACACCCCCGTAGCCAGGCCGACCGTAACCGCGGCCACCGAGTTGGCTGCGCAAGCCCGCGTTTCCTCGCCCACCATAGTCTCATCAAACGGTGCAAAAGGGCGAAACGAAGGGGGCCGTCCTGCTGATTTGTACGCGAAGGCGAATCCCGACAAGTACCGAATGCGTCTCGCTAAGGAGGGTCAAGCTCAAGGCGTCGATGCTCTCGCCAAAAATGGCGATGAGTGGCACGAGAAGGCGTATCACTTTGGCTCACGATTCCAGGTGGACCGACTCGGTGAGCAGTACAACTCCATCGTCGAGAACCAGTTTCTCGCCCCCACGAGCGAGCCTCTCTCCACGTTCTCCATCGATGTTGACACGGCCTCCTACTCCAACATCCGCCGCATGCTGACCGCGGGGCAACTGCCGCCGCCGGCCGCGGTGCGGATTGAGGAAATGGTGAACTATTTTGGCTACAGCTATGCCCAGCCCAAGGGGAAGGAGCCGTTCGGCGTGATCATGGAGACGGCGGAATGCCCCTGGAATCCGGGGCACGTGCTGCTGCGGGTCGGACTGAAGGGGAAGGAAATTGAGCGGAAAGCCCGCCCTGCCAGCAACCTGGTCTTTCTGCTCGATGTCAGCGGCTCGATGTCCGACGAGAACAAGCTGCCGCTGCTCAAGACCACGATGAACATGCTCGTCGGCGAATTGACCGAGAACGACCGGGTCACTATCGTCACCTACGCCGGCGACGCTGGGCTGAAGCTCGAGCCGACCTCCGGCGACCAGAAGCAGAAGATCACCGATGTCATCAACAGCCTCTCGGCCGGCGGTTCCACCAACGGCAGCGCGGGGATTGAGCTGGCGTATCAGAAGGCGACCGAGGCGTTCATCAAGGAAGGGACCAACCGGGTCATTCTGGCGACCGACGGCGACCTGAACGTCGGCGTCACCAGCGACGACGCCCTGGTCAAGCTCATCAAGGAGAAGGCGGCCGGCGGCACTTTCCTGACGGTCCTCGGCTTCGGCGAAGGGAACCTGAAGGACGGCAAGCTGGAGCAGATTGCCGACAATGGCAACGGGGTGTACGCCTACATCGACAGCGTCCGCGAAGGGCGGAAAGTGATGGTCGAGCAGCTCACCGGCAGCCTGGTCACGATCGCCAAGGACGTGAAAATCCAGATTGAATTCAACCCCGCTCAAATTCAGTCCTACCGGCTGCTCGGCTACGAGAACCGGGTGATGGCGGCGGCGGACTTCAATAACGACAAGAAGGACGCCGGAGAAATCGGGGCCGGGCACACCGTGACCGCCCTTTATGAGCTGGTGCCGGTGGAAGTGAGCAGGAAAGAGAACGAGCCGCGGCCGGATGTCGAGCCGCTGAAGTATCAAAAGGCCGGCTTGGCGGTTCGGTTTGCCGTCCCGGCGGCAGCTCGCGACCCCAAGGCCCTGACCGACGCCGCAACCAGCGGCGAGCTCCTCACGCTCAAGCTCCGCTACAAGGAGCCCGACGGCGTCGAGAGCCGGCTGATTGAATTCCCGCTGAAGGAGCGCGGCAAGCAGTTCAACTCCGCCAGCAAGGACTTTCAGTTCGCCGCCGCCGTCGCCAGCTTCGGCATGATCCTCCGCGGCAGCCAGCACCGGGGCAGCGCGAACACCTCCGCCGTCGCCGAGATCGCCGCCGGGGCCATCGGCGAGGATCCCAACGGCCTGAGGGCTGAGTTTGTGGACCTCGTCCGCCGGGCGGAACGGCTGGGAATTAAGTAGCGGAGCACTCGCCCCCGGATGAGGCGGATAACGCCGCGCGCACTGGTTGACAAGGTGACGCTTGTCCGTTCTGTAGTACCAAACAGGCGGGCACCGTCTGGTCTTGCCAGTCTCCCGGCGAAATTCCGTGATCATCTCCGCCAGAACCGAATATGCCTGCCTCGCGGTCCTGGCTCTTGCCGCGCGCCACGCCAGCGGCCGGCCCGTCCGCATCCGCGAAATCGCCGATCCGCACGGCATTCCCTCTCGCTTCCTGGTCCAAATCCTGCTGCAACTCAAGGGGGCAGGCCTTGTTGCCAGTACGCGGGGGGCAGCCGGCGGTTACAAACTGGCCAAGAGGCCGGAGGAAATCACGCTCGGCCAGGTGATGGGAGTCATCGACGGCCAATCCAGTCAGATTAAGTCCAGTGCCGGCGCTTCCACCGCCGCGACTCGCGTCTTGCTGGACTCCTGGCAGAGTATCGCCAGGCTGGAACAAGAGAAGCTCGGCGAAATCACCTTCGCCCAGCTCGCGCAGAAGCTACGCGGGCAGGGGGACGGGATGTATTATATATAGAGGAAGAGTTTCGTCCCCTGGGAATTGCACGCCATGTCCATGTTAGCCTCACCCACGGTCCGTATTGTCCCTCGCCGCGAGGTTCCGCTGCTCGAAAACGGCGACCATCTGACTCGGCAAGAATTCAAACGCCGCTGGGAAGCGATGCCGGATTTGAAACGGGCGGAGCTCATCGAAGGAGTCGTCTACATGGGTGCAGCACTTCGGCATCGACAACATGGCCAGCCGCATGGCTTGATGCTTTCCTGGTTAAGTTCCTATTACTGCGAAACGCCCGGCTTGGAATTTGGAGTCAGTGCCTCAGTCGAACTCGACGACGCCAATGAGCCTCAGCCCGATTGCTACCTCTTTCTACCGACCGCGCTGGGGAGCAGGGCGATTGTCAACGCCGAGGGATACCTGGAAGGGCCACTTGACCTGATTGCCGAAATCGCCGCTTCCTCGGCGAGCATTGATTTGCACAAGAAGAAGCAATTGTACGAGCGGCACGGAGTCCAAGAGTACATCGTTTGGCGAACCACGGAAGGAACCATGGATTGGTTCGTGCTCGAAAACGGACGCTATGTTCCGCTCGATCCTGATGCGGCCGGAGTTCTCCGCAGCCGCCGCTTCCCTGGTTTATGGCTGGACGCTGCCGCCATGGTCCGCGGCGACGCTAGGCGAATTCATGAAGTGCTGGACCAGGGCCTGGCCACGCCCGATCATGCCGCGTTCGTGCAGCTCCTTTCTCCGCATGTGAAGCCTTAGACGCGCGTTATCGCCTTTCGGATGAGTTTGCCGCTTGACTATTCTCGATGAAATCGTTGCCTGCAAGCGCCTGGAGATGGAGCGCGCCAAGGCAGCTGCATCTCCGCAACAGTTGCGAGAACAGATCCAGCAATTGCCGCCCGTGCGCGACTTCTTCGCCCCGCTCGCCGTCGGGGGCAGCATCAAGCTGATTGCCGAGGTGAAGAAGGCTAGCCCCAGCAAGGGAGTGATCCGCCAGGACTTTGATCCCGTGCGGATTGCCCTCGACTACGAAGCCGCCGGCGCGACCTGCCTCAGCGTGCTGACCGATGAGCCGTTTTTCCAAGGGAGCCTCGACTACCTGCGGCAAATTCGCGCGGCTGTGAATTTACCGCTTCTTCGCAAGGACTTCATCCTGGATAGTTATCAACTACTAGAGGCCCGGGCCGCCGGCGCGGATGCGGTGCTGTTGATTGCCGAATGCCTGGATGACTGCAACCTCCGCAAGCTGCATAATGAGACGCTGGAACTGGGAATGACGCCACTGGTAGAGTTTTACGACCCGGAGAACCTGCCGCGCGTGCTGGCGGCCGGGGCGCAGCTCATTGGGGTGAATAATCGGGACTTGCGGACGTTTATCACCGACCTTGGCCACACCATCCGGCTGAGGGAGCAAGTGCCCCTGGATGCGGTGCTGGTGGCGGAAAGCGGCATCCACACCCGGGCGGATGTGTTACGCTTGCAGGAAGCAGGGGTGGACGCCATGCTCGTCGGCGAAAGCCTGATGGCCCAGGACAATATTGGGGCCGCCGTCCGAATACTCCTGGGAACCTAATCCACCACTCACCACTCACCACTCACCACTCACCACTCACCACTCACCACTCACCACTCGGAATCCCAATGCCCCGCTTCATGGAAAACATCTCGACCGTCAACAGTTTCGTCCGCACCGTGCTGGCCGTGGTCGTCCTGGGAGGCGTCGGCGGCGGCGGTTGGTACGCCTATTACAAATACAACGCCAAGGAATTCGAGGCTCAGGACAAAGCCGCCAAGTTGGCGGATGCGACCAAGAAGTTGCAGGACGCCGAGGCCGACATCGCCGCGAAAGCGAAAACCATTCAGGAAAACGTGGCTAAAATCTCGGCCCTGAACAAGGACAACGAAAAGCTCCGCACCAAATTGGCCCTGCTCAAGGTCGATCATCGCCTGGCCCGGCTGACGGTCGTAAACCAGGAGAAACGTGGGGATCAAGGGGATCTGTATACCACCGTCGAGTTTGTCGAGCTCAACGATGAAGGAGCCCCCTACACGAGCGATCCGGCTCGCGTTTTTGAAATCAAGGGAGACCTGGTCTACATCGATAGCTGGGTGGTGAAGTTCGAGGACAAGTACATCGAGGAGAAGGACCTGGACCGCGGCACATCACTGTGCATTTTCAACCGCATCTACGGCGAGCTGCAGCAGCCGATTGAAGGCTTTCCGCTGGACCGCCACGGCACGCGCCCCACGGGCTACGCCCGCGGCGGGCAGGAAACGGAATTCGAGCGGCAGATTTGGGACGACTTCTGGAACATCGCCAACGACCCGGATAAGGCCAAAAATATGGGCATCCGCACCGCCAGTGGCGAATCTCCCAACATGCGGGTCCAAAAGGGAAAGTCCTACCGCGTCACCCTCCGCTCCAGCGGCGGCCTCTCCATCACGCCGGAAGTGACTCCGAAACCATCCGAGCCGCCGAAGTAGTGCGCAGATTTCGCGGATGGACGCAGATTAAGAGAATCATGAATCCAAATCTGTGTTAATCCGCGAAATCTGCGGATCATTCCCCTTCTGTGTGTACCGCGCTGACGTTGGAGAGCGGCTCTTTTCTCGCTATACTGACAATCATTGCGAACCTAAACTTTACCTTGCACGTCAACATAGTAAAGATTCACTGCACGGCCTAAATTTCATCGCCCTACCCCCGATTCCCCATGTCTGAAGCCGGTAAGCCCAGCCCCATCGAATCGATCAAGGACGAAAGCCGCTTTCTGGCCGGAGATATCGGCCCGGAGATGATGGATGCGAACGACCACTTTGGCAAAACGAGCGAAGTGCTGCTGAAATTCCACGGCACTTACCAGCAGGACGACCGGGACGTGCGGGGCGGAGCGGTGGTGGAGGACGGGAAGAAAAAGAAGTCCTACATCTTCATGGTCCGGACCAAAATTCCGGGGGGAAAGCTCACCAGCCGGCAATTGCTCGACGAGCTCGATTTGTGCGACCAGATCGGCAACACCACGCTCCGCATCACCTCGCGGCAGGGTCTGCAACTGCACGGGGTGCTCAAGTCGAATTTGAAAGATGCCATCCACCGCATCAACTCTGCGCAGCTTTCCACGCTGGGGGCCTGCGGAGACGTGAACCGTAACGTGATGTGCTGCCCGGTCCCGTACAGGAACAACGTCTATCGCCAGACCCAGGAATTGGCCGACACGCTCGCTTCCCATTTCGCCCCGCGGACGAAGTCCTATCACGAACTGTGGCTCACCGACAGCGCGACCGGCGACAAGCAACTGGCCGGCGGGGCGGAGGACGAGGGCGGCGACGGTTATGACGTCGAGCCGATCTACGGCAAGTTCTATATGCCGCGAAAGTTCAAGATGGCCATCGGCTACGCCTTTGATAACTGCGTGGACCTATACGCCAACGACCTAGGGTTGTTGGCCTTGACCGACGGCGACCGGATCATCGGCTACAACGTGCTCGCCGGCGGCGGCATGGGCGTTACCCCCTCCGCCAAGAAAACATTTCCCGCCGTCGCCAAGAGAATCTGCTTCGCCACACCGGAGAACGTGCTGGCGGTCACGGAAGCCCTCTTCAAAGTGCAGCGGGACTTCGGCAATCGCGAGGACCGCAAGGTCGCCCGTCTAAAGTACGTCATTGCCAACTGGGGTGTCGAAAAGTTCAAGGCGAAGGTGGAAGAATACTTTGGCGGCCGGCTGCCGGAGCCTCATCCCGACGACGTGCATGGCTTCAACGACCACATGGGGTGGGATGAGCAAGGGGACGGCAACTGGTTCTACGGCCTGAACGTGGAAAATGGCCGCATCAAGGACACCCAGTCGATGCGGCTGAAGACGGCCCTCCGCGAAATCTGCAACACGCTTACGCCTGGCATCCGGCTCACGTCACATCAGAGCATCCTGTTCACGGACATCCGCCCGCAAGATAAAAACACGTTGGAGAGCATCCTCCGCGACCATGGCGTCAGGCTCTCCGAAGAAATCTCCACCGTCCGCCGCTGGAGCATGGCCTGCGTCGCCTGGCCCACTTGCGGCCTCTCCATCACGGAAGGGGAGCGGGCCCTTCCCGGCATCCTCGACCAGCTCGAAGTGGAGCTCGCCCGCCTCGGCCTCTCCGCGGAGAAGTTCACGGTCCGCATGACCGGCTGCCCCAACGGCTGCGCCCGCCCCTACAACTGCGATATCGGCCTGGTCGGCAAGGCCCGCGGCAAATACACCCTGCTGCTCGGCGGCCGGCTGCTCGGCGACCGGCTCAATTTCATTTACAAGGACATGCTGCCGGAAGACGAGGTCATTACGGCGCTCGTGCCAGTGCTGCTCTATTTCAAGCAGGCCCGCACCAACGGCGAAACCCTCGGGGACTTCTGCCAGCGTAAGGGGGTCGAAGACCTTCTGGCGTTTGCAGACCGCAGCGCAGCGCCCGCCCCGGCATAAGGGTGTATAATGGAGGGACTCATTACGAGGCCGCCATGAAGAGAGCCCCTAAATACCTCACCGCGCTGACAGCCGCCATTCTACTTGCGGCATTTGGCGGGCAATCCGCCCACGGCGATGAAGCGGCAGTGGTTCCAACTACGAAAGCAGCCCCCAAACGCCCCGCCACTCCCGACGAGTTGGAAAAGTGGGCCAAAGACCTTGATTCCGACGAATTCCTGGCTCGCGAAGAGGCCACGCTGAAGCTCTCCGCCGCGGGAACTCCCGCCATTAAATACGTCCAGCCGCTGGTTTCCATCCCCAGCCTGGAAGCGTCCACCCGGGCCCTGCACGTCCTGCGGGAAATCGGCCTGTCATCCGACCTGGATACGCAGGACGCCGTCCGTGACTCCCTCGAGGAGATTTCCAAACAGCCGTCCCCCATCGGCAAGCGGGCCACCCGCACCATCGCCTGGCTCAACGAGCAGCGGAGCAGCCAGACCATCCGTGATCTCGAGCAGCTCGGTGCCAAAATCCAGCGGACCGAATACAGCAACGACCTGCAAGAGATGGTCATCGTCGAGGCCGTGCAGCTCGGGCCGGCCTGGAAAGGGGAGGAGAAAGACCTGCGTCGGCTGAAGTGGCTGGTGGACGTGCGGCAATTGGTGCTGATCGGCGACAAGATGGGGGATGCCGCGCTGGCGCAGGCGGCGCTCATGCCGGGGCTCAAGAGCCTGCATCTCCATCGCACCGCCGTGAGCGACAAGGGAATGCAGGTCCTCGCCGGCTGCGAGGCGCTGCAGGAATTCGGCGCGTATTACTGCGGCCTGGGGGACGAATCCGTGCAGCCGCTCGGAAAACTTCTGACCCTGACTGCGATCAAGCTCTACGGCACCAAAGTCACTCCCGAGGCCAAAGAGCAACTGGTAGTCGCTCTCAAGCTCACCAAGGTGGATTACCGTCGCGGAGCGTTCCTGGGGGTCAGTTGTGCCCCGGACCTCGACGGCCTCTGCCGCATCTCCACCGTCCATCCCGACAGCCCGGCCAGCAAAGCCGGCCTGCAAACGCGGGACGTGCTGGTCCGCTTCGCCGGCAAGGAGCTCAAGGATTTTGAGGGACTCACCGCCATCATCTCGGGGCATCAGGCGGGGGAAACGGTGGAAGTCGAGATCGTTCGCGACGAGTTGAACAAGGACGGCGAGCAGAAGCAAGTGTCCCAAAAGCTCAAAGTCACCCTCGGCGAATGGGACGTCGACCTCTCCGTCAGCGGCGGCCGGCTGCCGCGGCCGTAGAGGCAATCGGTACGGCTAATCCTCGATCGGCACCTCCACCGTCGCCGGCTGGATTTTCCGATCCGGCCAGTCCACAATTTGCACGATGATTTTGGCGACGCCGGAACCAGCTTCGTCGGGGGCCCGCACGGGGCCGTGGAAGGTGTCCCCTCAGCAGCGCAATTTGAGAAAGTACTTGAGGCGTAGCGGCGGGTCCTTGGCCTCCTTCGCCGGATATTCGATTTCCACCGCCAGGTGCGCCCCTTCCGGCACTTCCTTGGTGGCCAGAGGGTTGAGGAACTGCTGCTCGCTGCCGCTCGGCGGGCGGCCCATCACGGCGATTTTGAAAGCCACGTCACCCCCGGCTTCGCCCCGCTGCAGCACCTGGTCCTCCGGCGACTTCAACACGAACGTCAGCGGGCCGTCGAGGGCACACACCTGAGCATCGGCGGGTTTCGGCATGAACAGCAACGGCGTTTGTCCCTGCCCCAGTCCGTCCTTTCGCCAGAGCGTGCTGTTCTCCCAGCGGTACTTTTGCCATTTGGCATGTAGTTCTTTGTCGAAGTCGGTCTTTGGTATAAAAGCTTCGTCCCGGACCCACCGGTCCAACTTGAACTTGCTGGTGCCGCCAATTCCCGCCTGGACCGCGAACTCGAAGTGGTCCATGCCCGTATACCTGCCTGGGTTGCCAATCTTATTGCTGCCGTCTTTGGGTTTGTTCGGCTCCAGCCGCTCCTCCGGTTCGGTCAGGTCGCCGTTGGCGTTGCGGTCCACATAGAGCGTCGTGCCGTCCAGCACCATCCAGACCCGCTGCTCACGCTTGTCGCCGAAGACGAGCAGCGCGTATCGAGGCTCCTTCTGGTACTTGGGTTCTTTCTTGGGAGGCGCGAGGTCCCAAGCACCATCGTCCCTGGCCGGCTGTGCGGGCTGCACGGCGCGTGGCTTTGCTGTCGCGCTAGTGCCGGCCTTGGGGACCGGGATACCTTTGGGACTAGGCGGAAGGGTGATGACGCATTCGCCGCTCGTCGCGTCGAAGTTGAATTCCACTTGGCGGTAACGTTCGCCGAACACAGCCCATATCTTCTGGCTGCCATAGGACAGGTCCGGCATGGTGAACTGCCCCTGTGCGTCGGTGCGGCAGGCGAGGTGGCTGTAGAGAAAGTAGTTGGTCAGGTTGGTCACGAGCGCGCCGTGGACCCCTTTGCCGTCCTCGTCGACGACCTTGCCGCGTAGCGTGCGGCCAGGCTTCAGGACCACCGTCCCGAAGTCACCACTGCCGGCTTTCTTGACCTCCAGCAGATTCAGCTCCTTGGTCTGCGCGCCGTCGAATCCCGCTTTGACGACCATCATGTTGATCCGAGAATCGGGGCCGAAGCGTGACTGCGGCAGCAACACGTCTGGAATCTCGAGCTTCCCCTGGGCGTCCGTCATCCCTTCCAGTTGGGACATGGCTCCGCCGCGACCGCTGGCAAACGCCGCCGTAAACCTGGCCCCGGCGACGGGTTTGCCGGCCTCGTCCACGGCAGAGCCACGCAGCACCAGAGCCGAGGCGATCGGGATCGGTTCCGCATGGAACCGGAGCACGGCCTCACCGGCTTCGATATGAACTTCCGCGCCTTCCACCACGGCGCTGCGGCCAGCGGCGTCGTGGAGCCGCACGGCCTTACGCTCGGCAATCGGCTCCGGAGCACCTTTGATTTCGCGCGGGTCGAAGTCCTTGTCAATTTCCAGGTTCGCCGGGGCAATGTCGTAATTGTCGGGAGAAGCCATGAGACCGCAAGTAAACCGATAGCGGCCTCCGGTCGTGGGAATCGTCAACACAGACTTGCCATCCGCGTCACCGGTCGTGTTGATGGCCTCTCCGTTAGCAAACATCTCCCGTTCGGGATTGAGGATTGCCGAGAAATAGGCGGGCTTGTCGAGAGGCGCTTTCGCGCCGTGCAGTTCCACGCGCCAAGGGGAGCCCGTTTGCAACACGAAGTCCCGGATCACGCGCGGCGCTGCCGCGGTCGTGAGGATCGCGCCATAGGTCTTGGGATCTTGCGTGTAGTACCCCGCCGGCGTGCTGACTCCCCATACGCGGCAATGGCCCAGTGGCAGATCCACCGCATACTGGCCATCGGCGTCGCTCACCGCTTCAACGGGAGCCTTCTTGCCGGGCACGCCTTGGATCAACAGCTTGACCCTGGCCCCGGCCACCGGCTGGCCAGTATCCGCAGCCGTGAAGCGGCCCAAGAGCCGGCCTTGCTCCGGCTTCGCCGCGGGGGGCTCGCCCGCGACGGCCAGACCACAAAACACCGTGAGCAACAAGCCCGCACTTCGCGTCGTTAGCATTGCGTTCTCCTTGTCTTGCGGCCGAGAATAGCTAATCCTCTCGCCAGTCTGTCCTGACGGATGCATCCGACCACACCGGCAGCCGCTGGTCAAGCAAATTCGCGCCGCCGCGGAGGGTGGCACTGGCAGATGAGCCGACAAAAGATAATCCATCTTGCCAAAACTCACCATCGGCTTGTCAGCCAGTGCTGCGCCTACATGGACTGACCATTCCTGAAGACCATTCCAAGGCAGAGTCTTTTGGCGATTTAGCACTGGCTGTCAAGCGACGGCAACGGTCCGGCAAGAGAGTTGGGTCGACGGCGTCGTCTTGACTGCCGGTGCCATTCCTGAGCCATCGCCCCCCCATTCGGGGACTTGCCGGACACTTAGTATTTGTGTACAATTGTTACGAATCGGGCCGGCGAGAAACCGGCATGGTCTTTGACAAGTGAATTAAATGTTGTGCGGAATTCTGGGGGATGCCGCGCGCACTCTCCGTTTCCTGACAACTGACACTCCTCCCAAATCCCCACTTCCGAGCGGGGGGGTGTTGCAAAAGTCGGGGAGGCGGATTTTGCAAACTGCGTCCTGCCAAGGACTTGAGCAAAGAGGTGCAACGACTTTTGCAACACCAGATTTTTTTTCCGGTGCTGCGCGAGTCCGGGGAGGCGGAAGTGTGGTCCCAGGCGGAGCCCGGACCATGGGAGCGCGAGGAAGACAAACTTACGTCGACGCGAATCGACGTAAGTCGCGCCTAGAACAGGGCTGTTGGCTGGGAATTCCAGGGTGAATCAAGAACAGGTCCTGTGAATCAACGGATGAATAACTTGGTAATTCATAAAGTATTGATGGCAATATGCTTGCGTCGCCCGAGTCTCCTGGAAAAGTCCGGTTTTGGCGAGCCGTGAATCATGAATAAAACGCCCAGTTCGGGGGGGGTGATAGCGATTCATGAGCGAGCGAGCAAGAAACGGACTTACGGCGAGGCTATTTGACGTAAGTCAGTAGGCGTAGCGACAAGCGGCTGGCCCCGGAGAGCCGCCTGAGGCTACGTGCTGGTGCATTCCCATCCCCCCTCGCCTATATTGAAATCCATGTACATTCTGGAAAACCCCGTCCTGCAGCGGGAGCTGCTGGTCAATCTGCGGATGGCCCGGGGGTTCATTCTCCTGCTCGTGTACCAGTGCCTGCTGGGGGTGGTCGTTTACTTCGCCTGGCCGAAGGATACGCGGGTGGATGTCTCGGCCGACAGTGCCTCCGCGGTAGATACGCGAAACCTGGTGGATATGTTCTTCATCGGCCAGTTTGTGGTCGCCTCCATGATGGCCCCCAGCTTCGCGGCCGGCTCCATCACGGGAGAGAAGGAACGCAAGACGTACGAGATGCTGCTGGCCAGCCCGCTTCGGCCCCCGGCCATCGTGCTGGGCAAGCTCGTCGCCTCGCTCGCTCACCTCGCTGTCCTGGTCTTCAGCTCGCTGCCGATTGTGATGCTCTGCCTGCCGCTGGGAGGCGTGCATCCGTCGGAACTGGCGGCGGCTTATCTGGGGCTGATGCTCTCCGTGGTCACGTTTGGAATGATCAGCGTGGCTTGCAGCGCCTACTTCCAGCGGACCAGCGCGGCCCTGGTCGTTTCCTATCTGCTGATCCTCATCCCCGCGCTGCTGGGGGTGCTGTACTGGAAAGGGCTCGCCGAATACGGCTCGCTGCGGCTATTCCTGCTGGTGCCCGTGGCGGCGGTGAGCGTGGCCCTGTGCGTCGGCCTGTTCGTGAACACCAGCGTAATGCTGCTGCATCCCCCGGACGTCGGCAGCGAAGGGAAGGAGGTGGTGGACCTGGAGCAAGAATCGCAGCAGGCGGTGGGGCTGGTGATCCAGCGGGACCAATTCCCCGATAAGCTGTTCGCCCCTCCCAAGCGGGACGACCTGATGGAGGACGGGGCCAACCCGGTCTACGACAAGGAAATCCGCAGCGAGATCTTCAGCCAGGGGACGCTGATGCTCCGCTTGGTGATCCAGGTGAGCATGGTGCTGGCCATCCCCTTCATGGCCATCTGCCTGTATATCTACCCGCATTTGGCGGCCTGGTACATCTGCTATGTGGTAGTGTTCAACATGCTGGTGGGGCCGGTGTTTTCCGCGGGGAGCGTCACCAGCGAGCGGGAGCGGGAAACGCTCGACCTGTTGCTGACTACGACGATCAGTCCCTGGCACATCCTGTGGGGCAAGCTGGTGGCCGGGCTGCGGGTTTCCAGCGTGCTGACGCTGTTCCTCGTCTGGCCGGTGCTCTTGGCGTGCGTGATGGTGTCGCTGTACTGGGCCAATCTGCTGGCCGTAATGGCCTATCTCTCCATCGTGCTGATTACCTGCCTGACGACGGCAATGGTCGCCCTGTTCTGCTCGGTCATGGCGAAGAAGTCCTCGATCGCCATGATGTCGGCATACCTGGTGATTATCGTCATGTTTTGCGCCCCCCTGGCGATTGGTTTCTTCGCCACGACGTTTTATCGCCTGCACCCCGCCACCCGCGTGGTCAAAGAGCTGAGCTTCACCAGCCCGTTTTCAGCCGCCCGCTCGATCCCGCTGAACGTCGGGGCGCTCAGCACTGAGGCGGCGAACCTGGCCGCTGCCGAACCCAAGACCTGGATGCTTTACCTTTGCTACCTGGCCTTCAGCCTCCTGCTGAACATCGGGCTGTTGCTGATTATGACGTGGCTCTTTAGAAGCCGTTGGCGGGTAGCCAGTCTTGGCAATTGAGACAGCCTTCTGACACAAGCCTGAAGCGCCAGCGAAGGAAAGTGCTGATTTCCTGGCGATTCCGAGCCGTCCTTCGCTTGCGCTTCAGGCTTGTATGAGAAATGCGCGGCAGGACTATCCTTTGGCTCCCAACTCCTCCACCCTTTGCCGCAGGCGGGCGAATTCGGCTCGCAGCTCGGCAAGCTCGACTTCCAGCTCGGAAAGTTGGTCCACCGTCGCGTACTTGAGCGAAGCGTTGCTGCCGGATGATGACGGCGAAGTTGGCCGCTGGTCGTCGTCGGTGAGCCGCGCGGGGGAGCTGGCAAGACGCGTTTGCAGCTCGGCGACTTCACGGTCCTTATAAAGGTTATGGCTGACGATCTGGCCGCGGCCGGGGGAAGTGATTTCCCGCATCAGCCCCTTCTTCAGCAGGCCGTCCACGACGACCTTGAGAGCGGTTTGATCGGCGATGGGCTCCATACGGGCCGCGCGTGCTCGCAGGTCCCCCAGCGTCTGCTCGCCGCGGAGGAGCAGCTCCGTCATCACGGCCAGCTCGACCGCGGTGACGCCGAGCCACTCGTAAGCGTGATGACGGTATTTGAGGACGCGGCCGGAGCCCTGCACCTCCGTCACCGCGCCGAGGCCGCGCAGCTCTTCCAGGAGTTGCTCCACGTCCTCCTGAGTCAGCTCCATCTGCGGCTCACGGTTGCTCTTTTGGTTCGAGCCGGCGACGATGCCGTTGACCGTCATCGGGTACGACTCGGGGACGGTCTTGGCCTTCTCGACAAGCACCCCCAGCACGCGCCGCTGGCGCGAGTTGAGCGGCTTCCACTTGGGGGCTTCGGGCTGACTCTCGCTGGACATGAGGTGCAGCTTACCCGACGAGTAGCGGGTTCACCAGCCGCTGACAGGCGGCAGCGGCGGTGCTACAAAGTCCCTTTCCACCAGTTGTTTGCATAGGAGGACACCCATGACTGACCAGCCCCTTGCCGGCCGCCGCATCTTGACGTTCGTCGGCGACATCTACGAAGACCTGGAGCTCTGGTATCCCAAACTGCGGCTGATCGAGGCAGGAGCCGAAGTCGTCGTGGCGGCAGAGAAGGCACGGCACAAGTATGAAGGCAAGAACGGTTATCCCTGCGTGAGCGACGCCGCGATTGCGGAGATGAATTCCGCCGACTTCGCGGGTGTCGTGGTCCCTGGCGGCTTCATGCCGGATAAATTGCGGCGTAACCCCAAAGTCCTCTCGCTGGTGCGGGAGTTCGCTGCCGCCGGCAAGCTAGTCGCCGCCATCTGCCACGGCGGCTGGATTCCGATTTCCGCTGGCGTGTACCGCGGCGTGCGTGTGACCGGCTCGCCCGGCATCAAGGACGACCTCGTCAACGCCGGCGCACTCTGGGAAGACGCCCCCGTCGTCATCGACCGCCACTTCGTCAGCAGCCGCAAGCCCGATGATTTGCCTGCGTTTTGCCGGGGAGTGTTGCAAGTGCTGGGGCCGAAGTAGAAGAAGGTCTCACCGATTCCCCTTCTTTGTCAACGCGTTCGCCTTCTTCAAAATGGCGTTGGCCTCGTTCAGTGTCAGCGTGCCGTTAGACATGGCCCTGGTGTATTCCGGCTTGAGGCTGGGGTAGATGCGGACGACACGCTTAACATCCGCCTGCGTCTCCTTGGAAGCTGTCTCGCCGCCACCATCGAAGAGGAGATACAGCACGAAGACGATGATGACGACGGGCGTGAGAGCGAAGGCAAGGATCCACTGGACGGGGAACTTGTTCTTCGCCATCGTTTCGCCCCCCCAAGTTACCGGCCCCGAATACCGTGGTATTCGAGCGGCATCTCGTAATCCTTGCGGAGCGGATAGCCTTCCCAGTCCTCGGGGCAAAGGATGCGGCGGAGGCTGGGGTGGCCGGAGAAAAAGATGCCGGAAAGGTCGAAGACCTCGCGCTCGTGCCAGTCAGCGGTCCGCCAGACGCGATTGACACTGGGGACTTCGGGCAATTCCCCCGGCACGTCGTTCTTCCAGCGAGGCAGCATGATCTTGAGGACCAGCGAGTGCTTCTTGCTGATGCTGGACATGTGGTAAACCAATTCCAGGTGCGGCTCGAAGGTCGCTTTGGCGGCTTTCTTCGGGTCGGTTTCCAGCCAGTCGACGACGGTGATGCAGTTCAGAAACTCGAGCTTCAGCTCCGGGTCGTCGCGCAGGAAGGTGCAGACCTCGACCAGCGATTCCGGCTTGATTTCAATCCAGGGATCAATCGCCTGGGCATTCGTGCCGGTAATCTTGTCGCCGAACTTCTTCTTCAGACGGTCGAGTGTGTTGGGGCCGCTCATAAGACAGGAGTCAGGGGTCAGGAGTCAAGGGTCAGGTAGAAGCTAGGCCGACAGGAACTGCTCTTCTTCCAGCAAGTCCACGTCGGTCGGTCGGGCAGCCGCGGCGGCGCGTTCCTGACCGAGGGCGCGGACCCAGTCCAAGTCTCCCCGCTTCCAGACATAAGCGAAGCCAATGAGCAGGACCGCGAAAAATGCGGCGATATCGACAACGGTGACGAAGGCCAGTTGCTTTGCGCCTTCGTGAATTCGCTCGCTGGCTTTCACGTCTTCGGGGGCGGTCTCATCGATGAGTCCAGCCAGCGAAGGAGGAGTGGACGCTGGGACCGTCGGATGACGCACTCCCATTTCCCGGTAGAGGTGCGTGGCGGCCGGAGTCAGCTCCAGTTGGTTCGTTTCCTGCGAGCGGGCGACTACGGCAAACTCGCGGTCCATCATGTTGGTGGTTTTGCCGAAGACCGCAGCCCACGGAAAGAAGAAGGCCACTTCGACATCGAAGATGATGAACAGCAGGGCGACCACGTAAAACCGCAGGTCAAACTGCACGAAGCTGGAGCCGATGGTCGGCTCGCCGCACTCGTAGATTTCCAGCTTTTCCGCGTGGGGGTTGGAGGGCCGCAAGAGCCGGCCGACGAGCAGGTTGGCAAACAGGAAAATGAAGCCGACCGTGGCGAACAGCGCCATGTAAGCGACAATGCCGAGCGAAGAGCCAATAGCTGTCATAAAGCCAATTGAGTTAGGGAGTCATTCCGCTTCAAATTCATCCGTGCCGTCCCCTTGCGAAACGCCCGCCACCAGCGACTGCCGTCCCGCGTAGCCGCCGTCCAGGTCGTGCCAATGCAGCACTTCGCTCTCGCCGAGCTTCCAGCAGAGCAGCACGATCCGGCCATCCATCTCCGCGGGAAAATCGACCAGCCCTTCGACAGCGCCCTTGGGCTCCACGCCGAGCTCCTTGAGCTCGTTCATATAGTCCACCAGCCGCTGGCCATCGCGCTGGATGTCCGATTCAATCTGAACCAACTCTTCGCTGTAAGGGTCCCCCTTCTTCGGCTCACGGCCGGCAGTGAGCAAAGCAAGCCGATGCCGCCGTTCGACAACATCGCGGGCCAGGCTGGCCAGATCCGTCGTGATGGCTCGCACCAGTGGGAGCATGGCGTTGGCCTGCTCGATCGTAAACAGTCGAGCCGGATTGTATTCACTGCTCGCCATTGCGACGCCTCTTGTTCTAGAAACGACTTGCTTCTCTATTGATTCGGACCGCCATGCACCGGCTCGGCAATGACCTTCGATTCCGACACCGCCGTGGGATTGAGCGTGGCTCTGCCCCAAGCAATCTCCAGCGGTAGGCGGGAGAAATCCACGATGCAACCGTCGCGGCTGTAGCAGGAAAGGTCGTGCGTCGCCCCCATGAAAATGCAGTCCACTGGGCAGGGCTCCACGCAGAGCGCACAAAACATGCACTTGGAATAATCAATCGCAAACCCGGTGATTTTGAAACCCTTGCCCCCTTCGACCTTCTCCTTGCCGATGTAAATGCAGTCGACCGGGCAGGCTTTCGCGCACTGGTCGCACGAGATACAGGTCGTCAGATCGTAACGATGAAAGCCGCGATAGCGAGCCGCCACCGGCACCGGCTTCTCCGGATATTCGAACTTCTCGGTGAAGGTCCCGCGGTCCGGCTTGTAAGTGATGAGCCAGTACCGGAGCGTGACGAACATGCCATGGCCGACGGTGTAGACCGCGAGCCAGATGTTACGTAACCAATCCAACATGGTGGTTCAATCTAGGGTTGAAGTTGAGAGTCTCGCTGAATTATAGGCAGAGTGGGTTAGTCCGCAAGCAAGGGACGAGGCAGGGCCCCTGGAAGCTCGTCAAGGGCAGAGAGTAGGTCAGAGATTGACGGTGCAATGAGCGGTCGTTGGCCGTGCGAGCGAGAGTCGGGGGCTTCACCGACGTAAGCTGTGGCTGACCTCGGAATCGCCAACCGCTAACCTCTTTGCGCTAATCCTCTCCCATCTGCCCTCTACCCTCCAACGCCCTCGCCTGAACCAAACTCGTCGCAACCTCTTGTCGCTAAACACCTTGTGCTACGCCAACCAGACGATGATTCACCCTGTTAAGAATTTCCGGTCATTCTAACCCTAACCTGTTGACAGAAAAGATTTTGCGGAAAACGGAGGGGACGGCCCTGGTTATTCTTGACTATGCCCCGGCGTGGTTCACAATGAAGGGAAGGCCCGCTTCGCCATATCCCCTTCGCAGGGTGGTTGCCCTCGCGAACTGGCTGGCCGGCAAGGAAAGCGGAGCTGCACTGGGCAGCTCCGGGAAGGAAGGACTGCCATGCTTGTACTCTCTCGGAAGAAGAACGAAAGTATTGTCATTAATAATGACATTACGATTGTGGTCGTGGAAATTCGAGGCGACAAGGTTCGCCTGGGCGTGGAAGCCCCCAAGGAAGTTCCCGTTCACCGGCGCGAAGTCTACGACGCCATCAAGCGGAACGAAGCGGCCGAAAACGCTCCCGCACCGGCGAACGAAGCAGGCCTGAAAGACGGCTAAAGTTCCCGATTGTGCTGCGGCGCTCGCACGGATCCTTCGTTTCCACTTTTCGCGAGCGCCTCCTCTTATCGCTGGGCGGATTCAGCCCCCTCTCTTCGGCCCCTTGACGCCGCCCGCCCGCAGTTTGTAAACCGCACCTGGCGAAACGCCGTCCCTTTGAACCTTTTGCGTCCTTGGCCGTCTCTGCCTTTGGACGCATTTGTGGTACAACATATTTCGTCACCGCGGCCCCATCGTCTAGCGGTCTAGGACACCGCCCTTTCACGGCGGTAACACGGGTTCGAGTCCCGTTGGGGTCATTGATTGGTTCTGCAAAACATGCCTGCCAGATGCAACGGCAGTCGATACGCTGCAAAGCTCAGGCGCGGGCTTTTCTTTTTGCAGGTGGTTGTCTGAAATTGCAGCAGGTTGCTGCACCGGATTCTGCAGCGCTTTGGTAACGCCTGCACCGGAATCTGCACCGCCTCCCCCGCTGGCCTTCACGAAGTCGTCATCAGTGACGCGCAGATAGTGCTTAAGGGCGACCTTGGGCGAGTTGCCGATCCACTCACAGACCACGTGCAGGGGGTGCTCAGCGGCGAGCTCAGTCTCCCTGGATGAGCTGCTTGGCAAATTTCGGACAGTGTTGTGGCTAAGGAATCGGGGTGAGTAGGGCTTCAAAGGCGGCTGGGCTGAGGTAATCGAGGGAGGAGTGACGACGTTCGGTATTGTAATAGGCGAGGTA
>JBPCKT010000016.1:0-19060 GCA_051004015.1 Pirellulaceae bacterium
GGCGGTGGCGCCAGCGGCGATGGTGGCACAGCAGGCGGTGGTGGCGACGCAGGGGGTGGCGACGACGGAGGTGGTGGTGGTGACACAGGCGGGGGTGGTGGTGACACAGGCGGTGGTGGTGGTGACACAGGCGGTGGTGGTGACACAGGCGGTGGTGGCGACACGGGTGGTGGTGGCGACACGGGTGGTGGTGGTGGCGGTGATACAGGGGGCACAGGCGGAACCGGTGGATACCCACCACCACCTCCTCCGCCACCTCCTCCACCTCCTCCTGACGAGCCTTCTCTTTCCATTTCCGACGCATCCATTTCGGAAAGCGACTCCGCGCCAGTGATGCGCTTTCGCGTGACTCTAAACCGCGCGGTGGTTGAAGAAGTGACCGTCAATTACTCCACGCGTCCTTCGTCACCGGAGTCGGCCCAGCACTCCAATCCCCACGCGGATTATGAGGCGGCTTCCGGTACTCTCAGTTTCTCCCCGGGCGTGCTCGAAAAGGAAATCGAAGTCACGGTCATCGACGACAACTGGGATGAGGCCTTGACTGAGTTGATGGAGACTTACCTTCATGAGCCAACGAACGCCACGCTGAACGACCCAGTGGGAGTGGGGACGATCACTGACGATGACACGGTCCCCAAGGCGAGCCTGGTCCCTTCCGCGGAGAGTGACAACCTTGAAGGCGATCAAAATGGGACCGATGGTCATTACGAGATTCGGCTGGACCATCCTTCCCAACTGCCGATCACGATCCGCGTGAAAATCTCGGAATTCAGTGACCCCGATTACGTCTCCGCCAGCGGGGGCGCGGATTTCGCTGAGTCCGCCAGTGATGCCTGGGAAATCCACCCCTACATTTCTTCGAAAGCAGCGACATTTCACATCCTCGGTGACGTCATTGATGAAGAAACCGAGTACCTGAGCGGAGAGATCGTTGGTGCAGACAATGCGGAGTTTTGGGCAGACGCCGTACCCTTCGCGATCGGCGATAACGATGCCAGCCCGTCCCTTTCCTTGGGCAACGTGACAGTTACGGAAGGCACGGGCGACGGTGAAACGATTGCCCAGGTCCCTGTCATTTTGAGCGGCCCGACCGAGCGCACGATTTACGTTGCGTATGCGAGCGCCGACGCCACCGCCACGACGGAAGATGACGACTATGCCGAGGCAAACTCAATCCTCACGATTTCTCCCGGTCAGCCCGCGTACATTCCCGTCGTCGTCATTCGCGACGCCTGGGTCGAGCCGGACGAGACGCTGAAGGTGGTGGTTGAGTCGGCGACCAACGCGACTTTGCCTTCGGCGACCGTCGAAGGAACGGTGACGATTCACACCGACGACATGGGTGCTTATGTTCAATCTCCAGCGAACCAGGACACCACCGAGGGAGTTACGATTGCGCCCCTTACGCTCGCCTGGAATGGTACGGATTCCGGGTCGGGAACCGCGACCATCACGGTTTCAGGTCTGCCTGGCGGCCTGACTTTTGATGCCGGGGACAACTGCATCAAGGGGAAGGTCCGCTACGACGCCGTCACTAGTGGGAACCAAAGTTTTCCCGTGACGGTGCTAGCGACCAACGGGGCAGGCGGAGTTTCCCGGACCAAGTTTGATTGGAAGATCAACAATGCGAGCGTTGCGACGTTGACGGGAAGTGAAATCAACGGGGACAACTTGATTCCAACGAATCGAAGCGTAAGTGCAAATTCCGGTGAAACTGCCGGAATCTACCTGGCGGCGGCCCCCGCTTTCTACTCGTGGAACAACCGCTTGCGTTTGTCCTATCTTCCTGGTCCCGACGGGAGCCCCCAGGCGGATGACATTCTCTTTGAAGCTCCCACGGAGGACGGTCCGCCCCATCGCGGAAACTTTGCCACAGTCCCCGTCGTGATTCCGAAAGCGACAGGGTGGACGACGATTGCGGTGGGAGTGGATATCAATGATGATGGGAATCTGGATTGGTCGGAGAAAACGCACCGCATCGACGCGACGTATCTCACCCTGACGAATCCGACGATTGAATCCAAAGGGCCGGACGAAAGTGCTTTCGCGACCATCACGACGACTACGACGTATGAGATATTCGATCCTGTCGATTTTCACCTTCGCGGGACCAACGTGGAATCATCTGGGTTCCCAAACCCCGTGAAGATGCAACTTGTCAATATTGACCCCGTTCGTACTGTAGGCGCCACGAGACATGGCATCACGACGAATCATAAGTTCGAGGAGTGGTGGGTGATCGGCGTCAAACAGGTCATCTTCTACATCGACAAGAACGGGGATGGCAACCTTGGATCAAGCGAACAGAAGGTGGAATCGGCGCAGTTCTCGGTCTCTGAGAGTATTCCCGAATTCGACAAGCTCGCGCCGGACACGAACAGTATCACTCCACTCGGGGACAGCGTGGTCTTCATTTCCGATGCCGTGTCGGGCCAGGCCGACTACGAGGGGCTGCGGGCAGCCTCGCCCGCCAGCACTGAAGTAATTCAGGGCATCTCTTCTTGGGATGCTGTTGTTGCCCATCTGGAGCAAGACTATGCGGACGGCTCTCTCAACGCCATTTACCTCAGCGGGCACGGCTGGGCAGGCGGTCAAGGAATCCGATGCAGCGGTGGATACCTCGGCCCTACATTGAGCCCTTCGCAGCTTGAAGTAATTGGCCGAAAGCTAAGTACAAACGGCATTCTCGCTTTCATGGGATGCGGGGCTGCTGCGCCCGCCAATGACACCGTAGCCAAAGCGTTCAAGAAGCTTGCTTTTGACATTGGCCACGACGTAATCGGCAATACGGGCGAATGGTACATCGGACAGTTCACTGGTAACGGATTCATGGTCCGTTATCTTCATTAGCAACAATTCCCTAATTGTGAGTCGAATCTTCCCGCACGAACACGAGAAACTTCGCCATGTCTCGACACGGAACGAAGAGGACGACCCCACTCTATTTATTCCATTGCTATTGGGTCTTTGCCGCGGTATCCGCGTCTGGAGCCGAACCACTCAGCATTGAGGAAGTGACACCGCATGCCACCACTGGCCCTTTCGGTCGTGCTGCTTGTTTTGTCAACGAGAGCCATCTTCTGGTTGTCGGAGACTCCTCTCCTGGTATTGTGCGATTGTTAGACGCCAGCACGGGCGACGTTGTGCAAAGGTTGGGGACTCTGAAGCGCGGGATTCAATCGATTTGCTCGTCGGGTGACGGATCGCGGGTCGCAGCGGGAAGTTTTGGTGGCGAAATAGAAGTCTGGTCCATTCCTGACGGCAAATCCGTGGGTAAATTCGATTATGGACCGCTCAAAGAGTCCGCCGACCTCTGGATTGCCTTAGACGTTGCAGGGAAACGGCTGCTTTCTGCCTCGGGGACGGATGGCAAAGTGAGGGAGTATCTTGTCGAACGAGGCTCGTCTAGCTACGTGTTTGACTTTGCGAAGCGCGAAGGAACCAGAAGTAACCACGCAAACGATTTATTCTGGGTCATACCGGACAAGCGAATCGCCTTGCGGGGTCTGCAGTACACATTCTCGTTTCCATTCAATGAGCGCGGCGACACGTACCGCCTGGGATTCGATAAAAAGGTTCCCGACGTCGTCGCACGCGGGCCAGGCACGTCGATCCTTTTCATTGCGTTTAAGGACTGGATGCTGCGGGACGCGGAGACGGGGATGCTCATCAAGAGTTGGACCGATGGTCCCCGCCTGGCTTCCCTGGGACGCGTCGATAAACACGCCGCGGATTACAACGCGAAGCGGGACGTGTGGGCAATGGGAGCCAGCCAGTCAGAGTTGACGACGACCGGTGGAACCACGGGGCTATCCGTTACAGGACTGCTGGTGCTCGTCGACGGCAAAACCGGCGATGCCCTACGTGTCATCAAGGTCGGAAAGAGAATTGTGCAATGCGTCAAGATTTCTAGCGACGGCAAGTACGTCTGCGCGGCCAACGATAAGGACGAATTGTGCATCTGGAAGCTCGACGAGTTGCTTAAACCCGCTGCCGACGCGCAACCTTAAATCCCTGCCGCATTACAGGTATGCCACTCACGGGCTGCGAGGACTAATTCTTCCGCTAGCACCTCACGAATCCACGTTTGCCTATCGGTACGGACTTGCTACTCTCCGCCCCTATGTCGAGAAACGTCTTACACCTCCCATTGCTCCTGCTCCTCGCCCTGGCCGCGGCGTGCGGATGCACCATCAATAAGTCCCGGATGGCGACGGAGCAACTGGTGGTCAGTGATGCGGTGGACCGGGTGGTGGCTCAAGTCGATTTCAGTCCGCTCTCGGGGCAGAAGGTTTACTTCGACACCAAATACCTGGCCGGCGCGAAGCTCGCCGGAAACCCCAATGTGGAGTACCTCACCAGCTCCCTGCGCCAGCAGATGCTGGCCTATGACTGCCGACTGACGGACAAGCTGGAAGAGGCGGATCTGGTGGTGGAAGCTCGCGTGGGTGCCCTGGGCAACGATGGCAACGAGGCGACCTACGGCATTCCCGGCAGCGCCGCCGCAGGAGCGGCGACGGCCATCGCCACCGGCTTTCCGGTGGGCGGCACGCTCCCGGAGCTTTCCGTGGGACGGAGAAACCACCAATGGGGAGCCGCCAAGATTGGCCTGTTTGCCTACGATCGTGTCAGCCACCAGCGCATCTGGCAAGCCGGCGTTTCCACCGGTGCGAGCCAGGCCCGGGAAATGTGGGTGCTGGGAATCGGACCGTTCCAGCAAGGCCGGGTCTACAAAGAGGCGAAGGCGTCCATGAACGAACGGCCGCGGATCGTCAAGGACGACCGTCGGCTCCACCAGCTCGACCCGCTCGAGGCCTATGGCGCGAGCATCGATTTCCAAGGTGAACCGAAGCGTCTTGCCGCCCCGTCGCCATCCGCCCCTCGTGCTTCCCCCGTCAATCCTCAGAACTCGCAAGTCCTGCCTGCCAGTGGCACCGCTCCCCCGTAAGAAAACTCTGCCGGGCGACTTGCCGTTTGCCAACTGTGGGCTAACTTGCGGCCTTCGATTCTTCTTCACCGCTTGCCGGTCCGATTATTCCGGCCGTAGCATTCGCGACGCTTCTCCAGCCGCGCCACGGCACCAGGCAGCACAAGTGGAATGTCCGGCCAAAGCGCTTGCGCCGCAGCTAGCGATTGTGCTTTCCCGCTCCTGAAGAATCGCTGCTCGCCCCCTAGTTTCACCGCGTGCGTGCTGGCATGGCGGCCGATTTCCTTGCTAGGGCCGGTTGCCCAAAGAGTTCTGACTCAAGACTCTACTTGGCAACCCGGCTTCAGGACGCCCGCAATGGATTGATGCCGGGCGTCCGTCCCGCGCTGGGATGCGCGGCTGCGGCAGGGATTGCCATCGCGAGGGGGCAGGATGCCTCCGCCCCTCTCTACCCCAACCACTAGACCATCCTCGGCATGCGCGACGGAACGCGTGCCGCGACCATGATGGATCTGTCCAGCAAGGAGTATGCGATGAGATCCCTTTACGCACGAGGCGTGTTGTTGACGCTAGGCTTTGTCCTGGCCGGAAGCGCGCCCAGCATGACGGCTGCCCAGGAGTATGGCACGCCGTCGCTACTGCCCCCTCCCTCCCAGACCGATTACTTTGCGAATTCGCCGGCCGCTCATCAAGATAGCGTGGTCCTGGAAGCCGCCCCCGGCGACAACCCGGCCGCCACGGACTACCTTCCCAGCCCCAGCGATGCCCAGGTCCAGGCTCCCGAGAGCTACAAGAACGCCATGCAACAGTGGGGAAGCGATTCCTGCACTTCCGGCGCTTGTGGCGGAAGCGACTGCGGAAACCGAGGCGGCTACTGGTTCGGGTCGGTCGGGGCCCTGATTCTCGGCTCGCCGACACGGCACAGCACCTATCTCAGCTACGACAGCGCGACCTACCTCCCGGTGATGCAGACCGGCCAGACCAATGGCCAGTTCTCCGGCGGTGTCGATGTCACCGTGGGAAAAATGTTCGGCTGCGGCAACTGGGGTGTCGGCTTCACCTACTGGGGGATCTATCCTTCCGCCCAACAAGCTGATATCTACAACACCGATGTCACCGGCAACTTGGGGAGCTATCTCAACTTTGCCGGGCTCGACTACAACGCCAATCCAGCCACGCTCTATTGGAATGACGGCTTCCACCAGCGGGTCATCACCAACCAGGCCATCAACAGCGTCGAGTGGAACCTGCTGGGTAACTGCGGCAACGGGTTGTTTGGCTGCAATCCTTGGGATGGCTGCAAATGCGGCGGACCTTGCGGACCAAGGTTCGGCGCGGGTTGGATGGCCGGCGTCCGCTACTTCCAGGTCAACGACGACCTCCGCTTCTACAGCGACAACGCCGATAACATCTTCGATGGCTCCGCCAACGAGATCCAGTACCTTCTCCGCACCCGCAACAACCTCCTGGGCTTCCAGGTCGGCGGCGGGCTGAACTACCGGGTGTGGAACTGCCTCTCGCTGTACGGCATCGGCAAGGCCGGCATCTATGGCAACCATGCCATCGTCAACCAGGCCGTGTATGGCTCGGCGGGTGACGCGACGGTCAATGTCGGCCCCTACGCCAGCTCCGCCTATCGCTTCCAAAGCAGCGAAACCAGCCTGGCCTTTCTCGGCCAGATTGACTTGGGCGGAAATTATCAGGTCAACAACTGCTGGAGCATCAACGGCGGTTATCGGATGGTCGGCGTCAACGGACTGGCCCTCACGGACGGCCAGATCCCCGGCAACTTTGCCTACCTCCCCGATGCCCAGAGGGTCCACAACGGCGACTGCCTCATCCTCCACGGTGGCTACGTTGGCGCGACCTTCTGCTGGTAACCTTCGTGGAATAAGCTGTCAGCTTGCCCGAACTTGATTCTTCTCGCCCCGGACCGGTCCTTGCGACCTGCCCGGGGCGATTTCTTTTGGCGAGGTGGTCACAACAACATCCGGTGAAAGGTCCCAGATGAGCCTCGTCGCCGTAGCAATTTCGCTCTAGTTTGCACCCAGCGCGATGCGAACGCAGCAGGACAGGCAGGTGCCAAGGTGCCAAAATCGCCCTTTGGTACTCGCCCCCAAGATTCTTTATGAGAGAATCGTATTCGAGCTGGTAGGAGATCCCTGTTCTTTCGCAGCATTCGCCTCAATTCAATCCGATGAAATCTTCGCGCTCCAAAGTTGCGCGGTCCTCTCTCGTTCCAGCCCGCTCACGGCGGTTGCGGCGGTCGTTCCTGCTGGCGATGGGGGTGCTGGTGGGTTCGGTGCTGGCGGCTGTTTATGCTCCGGGATTGTGGAAGCAACGAGTTAACGAGCAGCAGCCGAAGGAGCCGCCGAAAACTCAGCAAAAGGAAGCGACCTCGGCGAAGGAGACTCCGCCCATCACTCCGGTGGCGGCAAGTCCCTATAAGAACACGCAGCCGGGCGTGCAATACGTCGGTTCGAAGGCGTGCATCGTCTGCCATGAGCAGGAGCATGAGTCGTATCAACACACCGGCATGGCGAAATCGATGGCGACGGTGGAACTTTCCCGCGAGCCGGCGGATGGGGCGTTTGACCACCCGCTATCGAAGTCTCGCTACGAGGTCCGTCGCAAGGATGGCCAAATGTGGCACCGTGAGCTGCTGCTAACGGGCGGAGACGAGGAAGTGCTGCTCCAGGAGTATCCGGTCAAATACGTCACCGGTTCGGGACGGCATTCACTGACTTACCTGGTGGAGGACGACGGCTTTCTGATGGAGTCTCCCATCACCTGGTACACGTCGCGAAAGGCCTGGGGGATGTCCCCCGGTTACGACCGGGCCAATCACTCCGGCTTTGAGCGCGAGGTAGGGGAGACCTGTCTGGTTTGCCACGCCGGACAGATCAAAGCCGAGGGAAAGAGCCTGCACCGCATGACCATCACCGAGGCCGCCATCGGCTGCGAGCAGTGCCACGGTCCGGGGGAATTGCACATTCAGCGACAGAAAAGTGTTGCCACCCATGGGGCGTCTCAGCCAGCCGCGAATGATTTCGACGACACCATCGTCAATCCGGCCCGCTTGACGCGAGAGCTTTCCGAAGCGGTCTGCCAGCAATGCCATTTGCGCGGCAGCGCCGCGGTGTTTGCCAAGGGCAAGACTCCCTTTGACTTCCGCCCTGGCCTGCCGCTCGGCGAGTTCGTTCAGCATTATGAGCTGGAGACTCCGAACAGGCAGATGTCTGTCGTTGGACATGTCGAGCAGATGCACCAGAGCAAATGTTATCAAGAAACCAAGACTTTCTCCTGCTTGACCTGCCACGGTCCGCATGGCGAACCGGCAGGCGAGGAGCTGACCAAACATTACATTCAGGTCTGCACCAGTTGCCACCAGCCGGAGGCTTGCCGCGTCAACCCGGAGCGGCGGCAGAAGGAGAGTCCAGAGAACAATTGCCTGGCCTGCCACATGCCGCAGACTCCGACCGATATCCCACACCTGGCCTTTACGCATCACCGGATTGGAATTCATGACTCCTCCCCAGGCGGCGAAAGTGACTCCAAGAGGGGCGATGGGACCGATTCTTTCGCGCTGCGTCCGATGTTCGAAATTTCCCCCGGCAGCGACAGCGAGCAGAAGCGTTCCCTGGGTCTGGCGTATCTGGAGGTCGCCAACAAGGAAGAAGTCTCCTCGCGCCGTCTACAGTATCAGCAGCGAGCGATTTCGCTTCTTTCAGAAGCGCGTGCCGCCGGGGGTGCGGACGGCACCGTCGACGCCTGGCTTGCCCGCCTGCGGTTCGAGTTTGGAATGCCGGATGCGCATCGCTACGCACAGTCCGCCCTCTCCGATCCGGAACTGGCCGGTCAAGATTTGTGCCATGCCTTGTTTCTGCTGGCGGACGCGCAGTTCCAGCAGAAGCGCTACGCGGATGCGCTGCAGACGCTCGAGCAGCTCGGCAAATTGCGCCGCCACAGCATGCAGTGGCTGCTGATGGCGCAGTGCCAAAAAGAAGTGGGTAATGAAGCAGCCACGGAGCAGGCCCTGCTCAAGGCCGTTCACATCAACCCGCGGCTCACAAAGATCCAGCAAAAGCTGGCCGAGATTTACCGGCAAAAGGGGAATGAGTCCCGGGCTCGATACCACGAGATGCGTGCCGTGCCTTAAATCTCGATGCTCTTCACCGCGCCGCCGCCGGAAAGGAGCGCGCCGGCCAGGCAACGCTGAGCGGCAGCGATGATCTCATGGGGCGGGAAGTTGCGGGTGGGAAGCGCCAGCGTCGCCAGGCCGGCGGAGAGCATCCAGCCGGAAGGGACCGCTCCTTCTGCCGAGTGCGAGCTATCTTGAGCCAGCCGGAGCACATGCCGGGCCAGCTCGAAGCCGTCGTTACGTGTGCAACCCTCCCAGAGGAGGGCGAAGGTATTCTGAGACAGAGCCAGGCCGGTGCCCCGGTCTTGCGACCATCGCTCGAGGCCCCCCAACAAGAGTTGCGGCGCTGGATAGGCGCCGGCATCTCCGCCGCGAGCCAGCACTCCATGCACCCGGAACAGGACCAGGCTCAGGCTCCGTTTGTCTCCGCGGCAGCGGACGATGGCTGCGGCGACTTCGCTGAATAATTGCTGTTCACTGGCCAGTGAGACAGGCTTCTGCGCGGAGTGCGCTTCGCAGGTTGTCGGCCGCGGCCGCTCTGCCGCATGCACAACCTGCCGCGGGGATCCCCGCGTCAGTTGACGGCGAGCGGCAACTTGCAACTGCGTTTGCAACGCCGTCATTTCGGCCAGGAGCGCTTCCTCGCTCGCCCCTTCCAGCATCTGCGCGCTCGTTTCCGCCAGGCGGGCGTGGGCCGCGGCGGAAAGGTCGGCGCGGGATGGCAATTCGAGCGAGAGGATGCGGGCCAGCTCTTCGGCCCGCTGCGTTAACACGTCCAATATTTCCTGCACCTGCTCGGCGGTCAGTCCCAGCTCGTCCCGGGCGACGGCGGAGAGCCCGATCTGGCCGGCGTTGTGCCCTTCCACCACGCGGGCCATCAGTTCGGCCACGTCCAGTACCTTGATGAGCGCCTGATCGGCCGGGGGCACCTCTCCTTGACCGTGCTTGCCCGCGACGATCGCGATGAACGAGGGGGGCATTCCCCACTGGGTGAGCACGCGGGCGGATAGCTCCACGTGGTCAAAGCCCAGCGCGAGCCATTCGGCTTCGCGGAGCGGCCGCAGCTCTTTGCGAACCTGGCCACGGAAGCGGATGTACGAAGGACCAAGCTGCTGGATCAGAACCAGCTCCCCCACGTCCTGCAGCAGGCCGGCGGTGAACGTCTCTTCGCTGCGGGCGGGAAACAGGCGGCGGCTGAGCTCCCGGCAGCCGGCGGCTTTGAGGAGCGTATGCCGCCAGTACTCCGTGAGCACCTCTTTTTCCGTCTCCGCCACGAGTTGATGGGGAAGCGAAAACCCAAGGACCAGCATCTTGAGCGGCTTGACTCCCAGCAGGGCCAGCGCCTGACCGAGATCCGTCACCTTTCGCGTCAGCCCGAACAGCGAGCTATTGACGACCTTGAGAATCCGCGTCGTCAGGGCGGGATCATTCTCCAGGCAGGCCTTGAGCGCCGGCCGATCCACTTCCCCACTGCCGGTCAATTGCAGCACTTGGGCCGCCACCGACGGCAGCGAATAGAGCTGCGCGGCGCAGGCGGCCAGATGATCTAAAATCGGCGCGGCGGAACCTTGGTTTACAGCCGGTACGGGCGCAATAGGGGAGGCATCCATGCACAAGTCTAGCTTGCGGAATTACGACCCCGTGATGGCAGCGTTGATCCGCGTGGACGAGTCCTGAAAGCTCGTCATCGTGGCACTGCCCAGGGACGTAATCCCGGTCACCGCGGCACCGACAATGAGCGCAAGCATCACGGCATATTCGACGGCGGTGGGGCCATCCTCACCGCAAATAAAATTGAGAATCCTCTTCATATGGCCCTCACACACGCGAGAGGGCGCTCAGTTCACTGACGCCGGAATTAACGGCCCCGGTCTCCACTAGACGGCATGGGCCTCCCGCGCGACTAGCGCTGGACGTAATGTAAACCTACGTTATGGATGATGATTTGGCAAAAAAATCCGCAAGATCCAGACGAATTGGTCGGGTCGCCAAGTACTACTTGTCCTAGTAGGTCGGCCGGGAGATGTGAAGCTGCGAGCTGCGCGCCGGTTGTCGGCTAGTCGCGGGCGCATTGACGCGACTTGTCTTCGGGGACGGAAGTGCCTCCGGCGCGGGAGGGGGAACAGGAGCCGGCTCCAGATAGGGGACGAGCGGCTCTTCGTAGAGGCCTGCGCGATTGGAGCGCCGCTGCCAGGGCTGGGACCGCAAACGAGGGTTCGGACAACCCTCATAGGCGTGATAACCGTCACTCCAGCCCAGCCCCAGGTCCCGCCCCAACTCGTTCACCCAACCGGCGGAAACCTGGCCCGACCCGGCTAGCGCGAGGACCAATAATGTAAAACGGAAAAGTTGGCTGGCGCGCATGGCAATCCTCCCTGAAATTCAATCCTTCAGGTTTGTATCGAACCGGCCGGCATGAAGTGCATACTTGCAGTTTGAATCGCCAGCTATGCCGGTTGTGCCCAAAGTAAGGAACTGCGCGGAAGTGACGGTCTCCAGCTTGAGGCGCCCCCGTCGTCATCCCATAATGCGGGCGTTCCAACCGCCTCTTGTCAGGAGCCGATTCTATGGTCGCGCGTCTTTTGCTACTCGGCACGATTGCCGTCCTGGCCTCGCCTGCTTTCAGCTTCGCCCAGGAGAAGCCCAAGAAGCTGAATGTGCTGTATATCGTCTCGGATGACTTGAATAACGCGCTGGGTTGTTATGGGCATCCGCAGGTGAAGTCGCCGCGGATTGATGCATTGGCAAGACGGGGTGTGCGGTTTGACCGGGCGTATTGCCAGTTTCCGCTCTGCAATCCCAGCCGCTCGAGCTTTTTGACGGGGTTGCGGCCGGACCAAACCGGGGCGCACGACAATGCGTTTGTGTTCCGGAAGAAGAACCCGGACATCGTCACCATGCCGCAGCTCTTTCAGAACAACGGCTACTTCGTGGCGCGGGTGGGAAAGCTGTATCACTACGGCGTGCCCACTCAAATTGGGACCGACGGACTGGACGACCCGCCGTCGTGGCAGAAGGTGATCAATCCCAAGGGGCGGGACAAGGATGACGAGGACAAGATTTTCAGCATCGACGGCAAGAAGAGTTTTGGCGGCACGCTGAGTTGGCTGGCGGCTGACGGAACGGATGAGGAACAGACCGACGGAAAAATTGCCGAAGCGGCCATTGGCCTGCTCGAGCAGAACAAAGACAAAAGCTTCTTCCTGGCGGTCGGCTTTTTCCGGCCGCACACGCCCTATGTCGCACCGAAGAAGTATTTCGACATGTACCCAGCGGACCAAGTGCCGCTGGCCAGGATGCCGGCGGATGACCGGAAGGACATTCCCGATCCTGCCATACCGGTGAAGAACGCGAACTACGGCCTGGACGAAAAGCTCCAGCGTGAGGCGGTGCAAGCTTACTTCGCCTCCATCACCTTCATGGACCAACAGGTCGGCAAACTGCTCGACGCCCTCGACCGGCTGAAGCTGACGGACAACACCATCGTCGTATGCCACAGCGACCACGGCTATCACCTCGGCGAGCATGGCCTGTGGCAGAAGCAGAGCCTGTTCGAGGAATCGGCCCGCGTACCGCTGATCATCGCTACGCCGGGAATGAAGGCTTCCGGCCAGGCTTCGCCGCGCATCGCGGAGCTCGTAGATGTTTATCCGACTCTGGCGGATTTGTGCGGACTGAAAGCGCCCCACAACTTGCCCGGCAAATCGCTGCAGCCGTTGTTGGCCAAACCCGATGCCGCTTGGGACAAGGTGGCCGTGACGCAGGTCTTCCGCGGCGGCGGGCAGGGAGGGAAAGCGAAGGCGGGAGCAAAGAAGGTCGAGCCGTCCGCGGTGCCGGCCGGCTTCAAGGGATACAGCGTGCGGAGCGAGCGGTATCGCTACACCCAGTGGGACGGCGGCAAGCGGGGCATGGAGCTCTACGACCATGAGACCGATCCGCGGGAGCTGACGAACTTGGCGGATAAGCCGGAGATGGCAGAGGTGGTGAAGGAGATGAAGGGGAAACTAGCGGATGTGATTGCCGGTTCGCCCTAGCTGGATCAGGGCGAACTCACTAGCTCCGTGTCGCTGGTAATCACTTGCAGATACTCCTGGTAGGCGTAGATGCGATCTCGTTGTTTGCCAGTTACTTCCCGCAAGACTTTCGCCTTGGCGAGCGCGGTAATCGCTTTGGACGCCGTGGGTTTGCTGGTTTTCAGGAGCTTCATCGCCAGCGACAGTGTGATCATCGGATGTCGGGGAAGGCTGTCCAGCAGCCGAACCGCGGGGATCGTCGTGCCGCTGAGGGTGAGAACTCGCTGGCGGTCGCGACTGAGAAGTGCAAACAGTTGTTGTGCCGCCGATACGCCGTCGCTGGCTGCTTCCCGTACGCACTCGAGGAAAAAGAGCGTCCAGCCCTCCCAGTCTCCCGTGCTGCGAACGGCGGACAGTCGCGCGTAGTATTCGCTGCGGCGGCGCTTGAACGCCAGGCTCAAGTAGAGTAGTGGAGTGGTGAGTAATCCCCAGTGCTCGACGAGCAAGGTGATAAGCAACCTGCCGATGCGCCCATTGCCATCTAGAAAGGGATGAATGGTCTCGAACTGAACATGGGCTAGGCCCGCGCGGACTAGCGGAGGGAGGGAGTCATCCGCATGGATCCATCGGTCCAATTGGGCCATCGCTTCGTGAACTGCATCCGCGGGAGGCGGCACGAACATGGCATTGCCGGGCCGAGTGCCGCCAATCCAGTTTTGCGATGCACGAATCTCGCCGGGCTGCTTTTCTCTCCCTCGTGCGCCGCGCATGAGCCGTTGATGCGCGCTGCACAGCAAGCGGGTGCTCAGCGGAAGTCCCCCCGGCCGCGCCAATTCGCGCCGTGCATAGGTCAAGGCCGCCACGTAATTGCAGACTTCTTGCACATCCTCAGGACGCTCCGACTTGGCAGTGGCCTCAAACGCGAGCACATCTCGCAAAGTGGCCTGTGTGCCTTCAATCTGGGACGAGATTACCGCTTCCTTCCGGACGAATCCGTACAGAAACCAGTCCACGCTAGGGACCAGAGCCGCGGCAACTGCCAATTGGCTGACGGCGGAACAAGCGGAGGCATGAAGCTCCCTCATCTGCACGTTCAGGAGCAGCGGAGGCTCTTGCGGCGGCAGTGGGAACGGCAAGAAGGCGCGGAATTCCTCGCCTGCCGAGCGAGTGATTCGGTAATTACCGGTGTTACGTGCCATTCGCCCTGGCTCCCCTCTTGAACGGGCGGCTTTGGGATAATCGCTAGTAAAGAACTCTTGCCTACGAACCAGTGCTAGTCAAGTCTACTTTACCAGGCAACCAGGTGCAGCGGCACCCAGTCAAGGGGAAAGATAAGGCCGCGTCGAGATAACTCCTTCCTCCGGACTGCTCGCCGTGGCATAAAGTCGGCGGGGGATGCGGCCGGAGAGAAAGGCAAGGCGGCCGGCGGTGCAGGCGGCGTTCATAGCGCGGGCCATGGTGAGGGGATCGCGGGCATGGGCGATAGCCGTGTTGAGCAGCACGCCGTCAACACCGAGCTCCATCGCGAAGGCGACGTCGCTGGCGGTGCCGACGCCGGCATCGACGATGACCGGATAGTCAGGGTCGCCGTCCTTCAAATATTCCAGGATGATGCGGATATTGTTGGGATTGAGCACCCCTTGCCCCGAACCAATGGGGCTGCCGGCAGGCATGACTGCTGTGGCTCCGGCTGATTTCAGGCGGCGGGCCATGATGGGGTCGTCGCTGGTGTAGCAGAGGACCGCGAAGCCATCCGCGACGAGAGTCTCGGTCGCCTTGAGAAGCTCGATGGGGTCGGGCAGGAGTGTCTTGCTGTCGCCGAGGACTTCCAGCTTCACCCAGTCCGCGCCGGGGTTCTCCAGGCTCAACAGAATCTCGCGTCCCATCTTGGCGACCCGCACGGCGTCGACTGCGTTGTAACAGCCGGCTGTGTTGGGCAGGAGCGTGTATCGCTTCAGGTCGAGGTAGTCGAGGATGTTCTGGCCGCGGCCGTCGTACAGGCGTTCGCGGCGGACGGCGACGGTGATGCAGTCCGTGCCGGAGAGGTCCAGCGACTTCTGCATCGCATCAAACGTGTCGTACTTCCCCGTCCCGACGATGAGGCGGCTCTGGAGAGTATGCGAGCCGATGCGGAGGGTGTCTGGCATATGTGTGGGCGAGCGGCCTGGCGTAAGCCGGCCGGTTTTGTCGATCGGCGTGTCGTCGCTGTTCATGGTCAAACGGATAGCCACATTACCCGGAGGCTTACGCCTCCGGCTCGCCTCTATCCTCCACCAACGAGCGACACAATCTCAATCCGGTCCCCGTCCCGCAGCTTTTGCTCGGCGTGGCGGCTGCGGGGGATGATCTGCTGGTTGAGCTCCACGGCTATGCCGCGTGGGGGCATCTCCAGCCGCGAAAGCAACTGGGCCACCGTCAGTTCCGCCGGCTCTTCACGCGGTGCGCCGTTGAGGAGGATATTCACAAGACCCATTTTACCGCTTTTGCACCTTCATCTCCAGCGGCTGACCGGGCTTGAGAGTTACGACAGGGAGCAGTTTGATGGGAGGCTGCGTGACGGCGGAAAACTGCACGCGCTGGACCATGGTCGCGATGACGAGCACCCCTTCCAGCATGGCGAAGTTGTTGCCGATGCAGGCCCGCGGACCGCCGCCGAAAGGGAAATAGGCGTATTTGGGAATCCTCGTCAGCAGCCCGTCGCACCAGCGGTCGGGCAGGAAATCGTCCGGCCGGTCGTACCACCGTCCATCGCGATGCACCACCCAGCTACTCATCAGCACGTTGGTCCCTTTGCGAATGAAGTACTCGCCGATCGTGCAGTCCTCCATCGCCCGCCGGCCGACGACATAGGCCGGCGGATAGAGCCGCATCGACTCGCGGAGGACATTCTCGCACAGCGGCAGACGGGGGACGTCGGCTGCGGTGGGGTCTCGGCCGGAAAGAACGCCATCCACCTCCGCGAACAGCCTCTGCTGCACGTCCGGGTGTTGCCCCAGCAGCCACCAGGTCCAAGCGAGGGCGTTGGCCGTAGTGTCGTGCCCGGCCAGGAACATCGTCATTACTTCGTCCCTGAGCTGCTTGTCGGAAAGGCCGCTGCCGTCCCCTTCATCGCGGGCGCGGATGAGGAGCGAGAGGAAGTCGCCGCCGGCCGCGCTGCTGGCCCGCCGCTGCTCGATCAGTTCCTGCAAGATACCGCTCAGCCGGCGGATGTGCCGCCTGAGCCGCAGGTTGCCGGGAGTGGGCAGCCAGAACGGCATCGGAATCGAGCTGCCGAAGCGGGCCAGAAAGTCGTGCATCACTCCTTCCATGCTTTCGCGAACGCCGCGGAACTGGCCGGTGGCATCGACGCCCAAGAGCGTCCGCCCCGCAATGTCCATCGTGAGCTGCATCATCTCCGAGTGAATGTTTCGCACCTCGCCGCTTTTCCAGGGCGCGACGACCCCCTTGGTCGCCTCGACCATCGCCGGGGCATAGCTCTCAATCTGCTGCTTGGAGAAAGCCGGCTGAATGAGCCGCCGCTGCCGCAGCCAGGCGTCCCCTTCCGCCAGGATCAGTCCGTTACCGAGCAGCGGGCGAAGCAGGCGGAGGGCGAAATTCTTCTCGAAGCGGCGGTTCTCCGTCACCAGCACCCGCTCAATGTCGTCGGGATGACTGAGCAGAATCCCTCGGCGGTTCGCCAGCCGGAACGCGGCGGCATCGCCGTATTCATCAAAGCAGCGGCGAAAGAATGCCAGCCGGTCCGCACTCGCCTCGCGCAGCGAGCCGATGAGCCAATGGCCGCGCGGTCCGGGGGGCGATTTGAGGGAAGTCATGGAGAGGCTATTCTCTACTTGTCTCGCCCATCAAGCAACCGCGCATGTCCTCATGATCGAATACGACCCCCACGACTGGCGTTCCCACCTCTTCGACATCAAGGGGTCGATGCTGCGGCAGATTAGCAGCCGCATCCTGGCGGCAGTCGTGTGGTCCGCGCTGGTGACCGCCGGGTACGAGTATTGGCATTACAACATCAAGTTCGCGGATCGTCTGCCGCTCTTGCCGCTGACGGTGCATATCCTGATCGGAACGTCCCTCGGCTTGCTCTTGGTGTTCCGCACGAACTCCTCCTACGACCGTTTTTGGGAAGGGCGGCGGATGTGGGGAAACATCATCAACGAAAGCCGCAACCTGGCCCGGCTGGGGGGCATCGCTCTCTCCGGCGTCCCCGAGCTGCGGCTGCGGATGTTCGCCTGGCTGACGGTCTTTCCGGTGGCGGCCATGCATCAGCTTCGCGGGACCGTGAAAGAGCTGGGGGCAGCCTGCGACCAGGTTCCGCCGGCGGAATTGAGCCGCGCCCTTGGCCAGCAGAACGTGGCCCTGGCCGTCGCGCGACAAATCACCGGCTGCCTGGACGAGGCTCGGCAGCGAGGGGCCATTACGGAGTACCTGTTCGTCGCCCTCGACCAGAACGTGCAGCTCCTGGTGGACTATCTGGGGTCGTGCGAGCGGATCCACCGCACTCCCATGCCCTTCGCCTACATGGTCCACGTCCGCCGCGTCCTGCTCATCTACTGCTATTCGCTGCCGCTGGCGCTGGTGCGGGATTATGACTGGTGGACGATTCCCGCGACGCTGTTCGTGGCCTTCGTGATGCTGGGCATCGAAGAAATCGGCGTCGAGATCGAAAACCCGTTTGGCAACGACGACAACGACCTGCCGCTGGAATCCTTTTGCGAAACGATCCGGCGGAACGTGGAGGAGATGGCGGGGAGGCCGGACGAGCGCGCAGTGCCCTAGCGAATACTCCTATCGGATGGCTTGCATTGCTATAATGTGTTTATGGCAACGCTGCTCTTAGCTTCGATTGTGTCCTCGGACCCGGAAATCCTAGGTGGCACCCCCGTATTTACCGGCACTCGCGTCCCTGTGCAAAACCTGCTCGACTATCTGGAAGGGGGGGACTCGATCGGTGAATTTCTGGAAGGCTTTCCCACCGTAAGCCGTGAACAGGTGATTGGATTCCTGGAAGCGCGAAAGATCGACTTTTGGCGTCGGTGTGAGAATTCTGCTCGATGAGTGTCTGGATTGGCGTTTGCAGCGCGAGCTTACCGGCCACGACGTGGTGAGCGTCGCCGACATGGGTTGAGGAGAGAGCAGAGGTCAGAGGCAGGCGTATAGAGTACTTGGTACTGAGTACTGAGAGTTTGTGAATCAATTGGTTCTACCGAAAATAGCGGTAGAGAACGCGCCCTTCTCACCTGGAAATGCGAAAGTAAGGGAGTCGATTCTTCTTTATTTTCTACGAATTCAATTGATTCACAAACTCTGAGTACTAACGTTACTCACCCCTCACCTGCTAAGCTATCACCCGATGGCAACTCCGTCCGCATCAACCCGAGACCTCGCCCGACGCTTGCTGGCTGTGGAAGCCGCGAGCCGGAGCGCAACCGGTGCGCCCGAACATTCAGCGGTGCGGGTCTGTGAGAAGCTGCGAATCTCCTTGACACGATTCGCCGGTTCAGACGGCTTCACGTCGCTCCTGCGGCGGGCGCTGGCTCTGGCCCGAGTGGAGGTCCCCGCGGCGCGCAGCATCACGGTCAAGGCCGACTGTTCCATGGAAGGACTGGAAGGGGACGGGGCGGCCGAGGCGGTAGCCGCGATCACCGCCCATCTGCTCGGGCTGCTGGTGACTTTCATCGGCGAACCCCTCACGCTGCGGCTGGTGCGCGAGGTTTGGTCCGACGCATCGTTGAACAAATAATATTCAAGAATCGAGACTGCTTCATGGACACGCCAGGACAAGATCAAGGTCGAGAGCGAGTGAAGATTCGCCAATTGCCCACCGGCGTGCCGGGCCTGGATGAAATCCTCGGCGGCGGCCTGCCCGAGTATTCCTTCAACATTCTCGCCGGCGCTCCTGGCTGCGGCAAAACCACGCTGGCGCATCAGCTCATGTTCGCCAACGCCACCCTAGAGCGGCCGGCGCTGTACTTCACCGTG
>JBPCKT010000017.1:0-5627 GCA_051004015.1 Pirellulaceae bacterium
CACCTGGCGGCGTTTCGTCGCGCCGGCAAAATTCCGACCACAACAAATCAATCGGCAAAAAACTCCGGCCACCGCCAACCACTTCACCGCGGCGGCGTGAGAACTCGACTAGTTCAACGGGCTGCTAAGCTGCCGGGGCCGCTTGTAGGGTGGCGGCCCTGGTCAGCTTCAGCCGTTGGTTCGACGCTGTCCCTCAGCGAACTTCGCCGCCGGAAAGCTCAAACTTAATCCACCAGGCCACGTCCGCGGCTTCCTCCGGCGACTCAACCTGGCTGAGCTCTTCCCGTAGCTCACTCCATCGCTTGGCTTTCGCGAGAAGCGCCGCCAGCGTTTTCCTGCGCTGCGTCGGCGAACGCAACTTGCGGGCGTCTTCGATGGCCGCATTCAACCTGCCGATGTTGGCCTTGAGGTCCAAGGCCGCATCGACCGCGCCTTGACGAAAGTCGCTGCGCTTTTCGGCCTGGGCGTCTGTCAGGGCGTGCTTGAGCAGGTTCTCGGCAGCGGCCGGGCCGTCGATCTTCGCCGTCGCCTGAGCGAGAGTATGGTAGACCGCGGAAGTTGCCCAGCCGTACTGGAACACCGGCCATGTAGGCATTTCCTTCAGGGCGCGACGTAGCCAGCGTCTGGCCTCGTCCTTCGCGCCGTGCTCAATGAGAAACTCCAGCGACCGGCCAATCGAGTTCACTGGAAAATGAATGTTGGGATCGGTCATCTCGCGGAGCTCTTCCAACTCCTTCGCGATGTCCTGCCGCGCTCGTGCGATGGCTTCGGCCTTCATGCCGAGACTGATGAGCGTCTCCGCGTCAAGGACCTCGTGGCGATCGTCCTTGTCGAGCCCACGCACGCAGCGCTTCACCGCCCGAGCATCTTTTAGCTCCGCATAGCACTCAATCACGCGCTGGAGGTAAGACTGTCGCAGCCACTCCTCTTCGACGTCCCGGGCGATGTTCTCCATTTCGGCGACAGCGAGCTTTGCTCGCGCGCGTTCGCCTGTTGCGAATGTCTGCTTGTACTGCCGCGCCGCCCGCTCGAACTGCGCGTTGATACGCTGTTCATCATCGATAGCGTCTGCCGGATCGAGCAGGCCGTTGTCCGCTCGGAACTTACGGACGGAATCGATGGAGAAGCCCCTATCGCATTTGCGGGTGTTGAAAGGTTCGGTCGCTGCCGCGATCGCCAGATATTTTTCCATGCGGGTCAAATCGCCGGCATCGAGACAGATCTCGGCGCCGAGTTCCGCCATCCGCACGCTCGCCAACACTTTCTTTTTGGGCAACCGGCGCAGGAACTGATCCACATGCCTGAGCGATTCCGTCACGCAACCCATTTTCGCGAGATGTTCGATCGGCAAGTGCGATTTTTCTGCTGCTGTGTCGTCGTCAGGAATCGCATCGCACTTCTTGATCATGGCGCGGAGCCATGTTTTCAGGTCGCCGTTACGCGGCCATTGCGTTCTCCACGCCGGTTCAGCAGCCATTGTTGGAACGTGTCTTGCAGCCTTCCCCACACCGATTGCCCTCTTCAGGCCGAACCATTGTTTATTCAGAATCCGTCCGCATAGTACCGAGCGCCCCTAGCCTCGTCAAATCAAAGGTCCTTTCAGGGATCGACTTTCAAGCAGGCTCTTAGGAAATGCACCATGCGCGCTGGTCAACTTGGGCGGCCGCTGCGCGCAGCACGCACTTCATCCGTCTAACGCGCTTTTGCCGGGAAATCGCCGCTGGGAGCATCATTCCAAGAAGCTGCTCGAGGTAACGCGCTCTGGCCGCCCGGTATCTTCACCGAGGCGACGTCCACTCTCGGGGCGCTCCAGGGGACTGGCGGCCTACTTCTCTTGAGGCCCAACGGGCCGGCGCTAAGGCAGCCCAGGGCAAGCACGGCGCAGCCGAGCGCCGCCCTGGGTATCGGAGAAACATGAACCGAAAGCCCTGAAGGGGCGCGCTAAAGGTTTAGGTGCCGCTAGTTGTTTAAGGACCAAATGGCGTGCTCGACCCATGCCTGTGAGACGAAACCTGACTGTGCCGAGTCGAGCCAAACGGTAAGCGCTGGTCTTTGACGCGGAAGCCAAAGGTGCGGCCCACGAGTATCGCCCGGCTTTGCTGACCGACAAACCTGGGAAAGCCTACGTGCCCCCGCGGTCTGCTGCAGCGGATGGTTCGGCCAGACCCGCTAGCCGGTACGGGTCGCGGAACTGATCCCCGTCCCAAGCGACCCCACCACGCTCGCGGAAGCAGGACGGCCAGTACAGGCTCTTGGGGAACTGGAAGCAAACACTGCCCCAACCAGCCAAGAACGCCCGCCAGTTCGGAGCGAGCAGGTGGCCGTTGTCGCCCGTGCCGCCGTCCAGCCAGTCGTGCTCGTTGAAAATGACCGGACAACTCGGGTCGCTCATGTCCTGGCAGATCAGGTCGCCGTTCCCCTCCTCGATGACCGGCAGCCAGTGCCACATCCCGGCCGCGGTGCGCTTCGCCAGCGCGGGGTCTTTCGTGTACGGGAACCCGTACTTCTCCGCTTCCTCCGGCGAGTACAGCGCCATCTCTCGCCAGCCGGTGTACATGCCAGCCAGGTATTTGAGAGTCGGGACCTGGAGGTTGGCAAACGGTTTTTTAAGGTCGTCCGGGTTCGCCTTCCAGCGAAACGAGAAGCCATCGCCCACCGTTTGGTAGAAATCCCGCAACTCGGCGGGGAGGCGGACCTTGATCTTGGCCTCGACCTTCGCCACTACCTTCTCGGTGGCGACCTTGCCCGCCTCGATTTCGCAGGCGACCCCCAAGCGCTCAAGGTGACGGCGAACCGTGTCGAACAACCGCGCGTAGTCCATCCCGCCGCCTCCGTGGCCGAACCATAGTTGATACAGAATCCGTGCGTATAGTAGCGAGCGCTCCCTAACCTCGTCAAATCAAAAGTCTTTTCGGGGATTGACCGTCAACCGATTGATTGGCGCGGCCCTTCAGAGGGCAGATGTTGGAGTCCCGCCTTGAGGCGGTCTTCGGGAGCCGGCTAAAGCCGGGACTCCAACAAACGCCGACACCTACACCGCGCCAAGCAAATAATATTCTTTTGTTTATAGTGAACAAAATAGATGTATGGCGCATCTAGTCTCTGGGGACTCGGTGCGCGCGGAGCGAACGTGCCGGTGTCCGGTTTCCGATCAATCAGGGAAGCGTTTGTTTTGCCGACTGATGGCCACTTATACGGTTTTGCAGTGAATCGGCGGAGGCGACGTTGCAAACCTTGTAGGGGTAGGGACTTGAAGCGAGTGGCGGGACGTTTAGTGAATTGAAAAAATTGAAAAACAGATTATGAGATGGCGAAAAGTGCCAATGATTCACGCCGGAAAACCAATGTAGTTAAGTACTTATGACAAAATGTGAATAACGAATCGTCGTATTTTGGCGAAAATGAATATGAATAATCGCTGCAAACCAATGAGTGGCAAGAAGTTGTGGAAAGGCGAGGCACGCGAGAAAAGAGGATGGAAAAGTGAATAATCACAGCCTGTCAGCCTACGCAAAATGCCGCGAGGCAGAGCCTCGGGGACGTGTGTTCCCACGGAGACCGTGGGAACAAGGGCGTCCTTTCGCGGAGCGAAAGGCGACAATGCTACTTCCTCGCCCGCTTGTGTTTCAGCGGCAGCCAGGCGCCGCCGGCTTTGCTGCTGGCGACGGATTGCTGGATGAAGTACATCCCTTCCACGCCGTCGTTGACGTTGGGGTAGATGGTGTTCACCTTCTCGAACGGCTTGCCTTCCGCCCGCTGGATCATCGCGTCGTAGGAGCTGCGGTAGACGTTGGCGAAGGCTTCGAAGAAGGCTTCCGGGTGGCCGCTGGGGAGGCGGCAGGCCCCTTTGCCGGCGTCGTTCATGAAGGGGGCGTTGGGGTCGCGCGTGAACATCCGGTGGGGCTGGCCGTTCGCGCGGACGATCATCACGTTCGGCTCTTCCTGCCGCCAGGAGAGTGCCCCCTTGGTGCCGTCGATTTCGATGAACAGGTCGTTCTCGCGGCCGTGGCTGATTTGCGAGGCGGTGACGGTGCCGAGGGCTCCGTTCTCGAACTTGATGACCGCGGTGCCGTAGTCGTCGAGCGAGCGGCCGGACTCGAAGGTCTTGAGGTGGCAGCTAATCTGGTCGGGGAGGAGGCCGGTCATGTAGCGGGCCAGGTTGTAGGCGTGCGTGGCGATGTCCCCAAAGCAGCCGGCCGCTCCGCTCTTAGCCGGGTCGGTCCGCCACGAAGCCTGCTTCTGCTCGGAGAGCTCCAGCCGCGTGCGGAGCCAGCCCTGGATGTAGCAGGCCCGGATCGCGTTGATTTCGCCGAGCTCGCCGGACTGGATCATCTGTCGCGCCTGCCGCACCAGGGGATAGCCGGTGTAGTTGTGGGTGACGGCGAAGACCACGCCGCTCTTATCGACGATGTCGGCAAGCTGCTCCGCCTGGGCCAGGTCGAAGGTCATCGGCTTGTCGCAGATGACGTTGAAGCCCGCTTCGGCCGCGGTTTTGGCGAGCTCGAAATGCGTATGGTTCGGCGTGGCGACGGAGATGAAGTCGATCCGCTTATCCGCCGGCAGGGCCTTCTCCTTCTGCACCAATTCGCTGATGGAGCCATACGCCCGCTCCAGCGGAATGTCGTAATCCGGAGCCGACGCCTTGGCTCGCTCCGCATTGCTGGAAAGGGCTCCTGCAACCAGCACCGCCCGGTTATCCAGCACCGCCGCGGTGCAATGCACGCGGCCGATAAACGCCCCCTGCCCGCCGCCGCACAGAGCCATCCGCAGTTTTCGATTGAGTGAGCCGTTGGTGGACATGGAGAGGACTCCTCTTGAGGTTGATTTTGGGGAGCCTCCGTTGTAGCAAATTTATCCGCAGATTGCGCCGATGGACGCAGATTTCCAATCACGATCAATCCGGATTCCATAGGGCGAGTCTTCCGGTAATCCGTGAGTTGCAATCTGCGTCCATCAGCGAAATCTGCGGATGCAAGGAATGAAAAAGGCTTCCCACCCAGAGCGGTGCTGGGCAGAACCGAATGTGCCACTGCTGATGTCAGGAAATTATGCCGTAATTGCACCAGGTAACCGCCGCTGGACAGCTTTGCTACAATCAAGGGACAGTTGAATTCACCAACCTTACTCCAGGAGCGAAAAAATGAGACTCTCACTCTGTGCGTTGGCGGTAGCGGGAATGCTGAGCATGGCCGGGTTCCAACGAGCAAGCGCGGAAGACTTGACTCATACGAAGGACACGCCGGAAATCGCGATGAAAAACATCAAAGACGGCAAAGCGGTGCTGGTGGACGTTCGCGAGCAGAAGGAATGGGACGCAGGGCACATCGAGGGGGCGGTGCTGATGCCCAAGAGCAAGCTCGACGTGGAGAAGGAGGCGGCTGCCCTCATCCAGAAGCTGGACAAGGCCAAGATCGTTTACACGCACTGCAAAGCCGGCAAGCGAGCCCTGGCCTGCGGCGACATCCTGAAGCAGCAGGGCTTTGACGTCCGGCCGCTCAAGCAGGGATATGAAGAGCTGCTCAAAGCGGGGTTTGAGAAGGCGAAGTAAAGTAGTGAGCCCCCCCCCCGAGAGAGAACCCCGAAACACAAAGAGGGGCAACGACGACTAAATGACCAAACCCCCCCAA
>JBPCKT010000018.1:0-33540 GCA_051004015.1 Pirellulaceae bacterium
AGCGTCGAGCGGACCATCACCGCGACCGGGGCTCTCGCCATAAATCGCTGAAACAACGCCTCCGATGCCATAACCGTCTCCTGAGAAAATGCTTTAGCGAAGCCAACCCTCAGGGAATAGTATGGACGAATCACCTAAAACAAGCTGCCCCGTGATAGCTTCACAGGGGTACTCCATGCACCCTACTTTATAGGCCCAATCTCAAACTTCCGGAACAAAATCTCAAACCCTTCCGTCTGCAGCAAAATGCGGCCGGCGGAGGGGAAGACATCATAGCACTCGTTGACGACGTGGCCGTTGATGCTGACGGTGATCTTGCTGCCGGCGCATACGACTTCGGCCCGATTCCATTCCCCGGTCGGGCTCTCGACATCGTCCTTGCCGCGAGTGTCGATCAACTCCTCAAAATCCCAGTCGTGGTTGTTCCACCAGAGCTGCCCGCGGGTGGTGGGAAACGTCTTCGCCTCGCCCCCTTTTTTCCAGCGATGCCGCCGCTTGTCCGGCGCAAGCTCTGTTTCCGCTGTCAGCCGCACGGGAATTTCCTTGGCGGATTCGTCCTTGCCGCGGATGACAATGAAGTCGCCGGTGCAGCCCTGCGCCAATTGACATTCAATGCACGAGGGCCAGGCTCCGCCCGCGCCGCCGTCCGGTCCAATCGCATGCAAGAGAATGCCCGAGTTGCGAACGTACTTTCCGCCGCCTGTCTTCTTCCCCCATTTGTATTCCACCAGCAGGCGATAGTCGCGGTAGTCTCTTTCGGTGGCGACATAGCCGTTGCCATCGCCGGAGAGATGCAGCAGGCCATCTTCGACCTTGAACACGCCGCGCGGGTCTACGCGCTTGGTGTCCTTGAGCCAGGTGGTGAGGCCGGAAAGGTCTTTGCCGTTGAACAGAGAAACAGTCTTGGCGGGGACGACCGTCTCCTTGTTCGCAGCGTCGGCTCCCCAGAGCGGATTTCCCGCGGCAACAATCAGCGCCATCAAGAGCGGCCAGCGAATCGTCATCAGGCACCTCATGGATCCAATCACTTTACATCGACCAACCGAGATTCGCCACACGCTGTTCTCCCGCAATGCTATAGTGCGTCTCTGGTTCATCTCTTGGTCCTCGTCGTCGGGCGGAAGCCGTGAATCCTGCGAATCCCCAGCGAATGTTGCCCTCTCGCCAGTTCATCAAGCGGGAACTGGATGCCGGGAAATTGGGAGAACCGGGGCTGATTCGAATTCACCACTGGGAGGAAGCTGGCGGCGAATTGGACGCTGCTCACGCGCTTCCATCGGCGCTACTGCAACAGATTGATGTGATTCTATGGCTGATGGGGAAGTCGCCCACCGTTGTCTATGCGGTGGAGCATGGAGAGAGAGCGCGGAACAGGCAGGGCCGCTACCTGCAAGTCCATCTCGGTTTTCCGGGAGACGCGATGGCGCTGCTGGATTACTCGAGTCTGCATCCCCCCGGCGATCCCTACCGCTCGCTACACGTCATCGGCTCGGCGGGAGCAGCTTATGCCGACGACCAGCAGAATATGCAACTGCTCTACAAGGGCGGCCAGGCACGGGGGGTGATGGCCAAGGAAGGAGCGGCGAGCGGGCACGGTTTCGCGGACATGACCGCGGACTGGGATAAGGCCTTGGCCGTGGCCGATGCCGTTCAACAATCGCTTCAGACGCGGCAAGCTGTTTCGCTGGAGGGACGCTGAAATGGCAGAGTCAAGATCGCCAGTCCGAACCTTCCGTTGTGCGGTCCTTTCCGCGGTCAAGCACGACTATGTAGCCCGAGGGGTGGCTTCTCATCCGCGATTTGAAATCGTTGTTGTCGCTGATGACCCGAGTGTTCCGCAATGGGCACACGAGCGGAACCAGCACTTCGCCGAGGCGTTTCAGATTCCGTACGTTCGCGACGTGGATCGGGCGCTCCGCGAATTCAACGTGCAGGTGGCAATCGTCAGTCCTGAGGCGGAACGACACTGTGATCTCTCCATCCGCGCGGCGAATCTCGGCGCGCACGTCATTCAAGACAAGCCGCTTGCGGTTTCGCGCTCCGCGGCCGATGCTCTTGTCGCCGCCATTGAGAAAAGCGGCGTGCGGTTTTTGATGTGGAACCGCAATTTCATCCCGGCGGTCTTAGATGCGCAAAGGCAAATTCAGTCCGGAATCATTGGCCAACCCTACGCCATCCACGCTGATTTCTACTTCGCCAAGGACGCCGGGCCGCCCAAGGGTTCGCGCCAGGCGGGCTATCCGCCACTCAACTGGCAAGCGCACCAAATTGCGTCACACATCGATGGCTCCGACGGCGGTTTGGGCGAATTGCCGATGGGAGAACTCGCCATTGAGGGCATCTATCCACTCGGCTATTTACAAATGCTAGCCGGCAAGGAAGTCCGCCGGGTCTTTGCCCGCCGCGCGTCGCACTTCCATCAGCTCTATGCGGACAACGGAGTCGAGGATTTGGCGAGCATGACGCTGGAAATGGAGGACGGCCTCATCGGCTCTGTCGCGCTCGGCCGGATTGGAGCCGCCAGCCACAACAGCGGCGGCGAAATCGAGCTGCACATCCTCGGCAGCGAAGGGGCGCTCGTCATCAACGAAGCGCTGCCCCACGTCGGCATCTACTACCGCGGCCAGCCGGCGAAAGAACCGCGGCAGCGGCGAGTTGCCAACGAAAACGACTTCCTCCTCGCCGAAAACTTCGCCCAGGCCATCGACCACGGCACCGACACGATCCTCGGCGCTCGCGCCAGCCGGGCTATCTTTGCTACCATGGAAGCGGCGCTGAAATCGTGCGACAGCGGATTGGCTGTAGACGTCAGACATTCTTGAACAGAAGGCTTTTTTGAACAGAAGGTAACAAAGGGAACGAAGAAAGGCGAAGATGGGAGTTGGCCATCGAAAACGCTCCTCCCTCCTCCTTCTTCCCTTCGTTTCCTTCGTTCCCTTCTGTTCAAATCTGTTTTTGTTTTCGTTTTTCGAGGTGTTATGACTGGTCGCGAAATCATTGCCGCCCTCCACGCCGGCCGCCGCGTGTATTCTTCCGCCATCGTGGCGACGTCGCCGCTCTGGCCGAACCTGGCGAAACAGGCGGGGATTGACTTTGTCTTCGTCGATACCGAGCACACGCCGGTGGGCCGCGAGACTCTCTCGTGGACTTGCCAGACCTACAACGCCCTCGGCGTCCCCCCCGTCGTGCGGCTGCCGTGCAATAATCCGTTTGAAGCTTGCAAGGTGCTGGACGCGGGAGCGGGCGGGGTCATCGGCCCGTATCTGGAAACGGCGGAGCAGGCTCGCGACCTGGCGGGGGCGGTGAAGTTTCGCCCGCTGAAGGGCCGCCGCTTGCAGGAAGCCCTCCGGGATCCGAATGCCCTGGAGCCCGAACTGCGCGAGTATCTGGAGAAGCGCAACGGCGACAAAATCCTGATTGCCCAGATCGAAAGCGTGCCGGCCATCGAGAATCTGCACGCCATCTGCTCCGTCCCCGGCGTCGACGCCGTTCTCATCGGCCCGCACGACCTCTCCTGCAGCCTCGGCATCCCCGAGCAGTACACCCACCCCCGCTTTGACGAAGCCGTCCGCACCATCTTCCGCATCGCCCGCGAGCACGGCGTCGGCGCCGGCATCCACTACTGGCTCGACCTTGATCAGGAAGTCACCTGGTCGAAAGCCGGCGGCAACCTCGTCATGCACTCCTCCGACCTGGCCACGTTCAGCCGGACGCTGAAGAGGGAGATAGCGGAGTTGCGGCAGCGGCTGGAAGGAGAAGGTTCGCCATGACGACTAACAGAGTCGCCAAGCAGAGATCCCCGCGCCGCTGGTTCTCGCCGAGGTTTAGTTTGCGGCTGCTGATGCTCCTGGTAACGGCGGCGGCCGTCGGTTCGGCGTTTTGGTGGCGATGGCCGGTCACGCAAACGACGGAGAAGCGGCAAGGCTCAAGCGTAACCAAGGAGACCTCTACCTATCATCGCGGCCTTTGGGGGAATCTCATCAAGCACGGCGTACATCGCGAAACGGTCGATGGCGAAGTGGTTTTGGAGGAGCACTACCGGGAAGGGCTGCGACACGGACCGTATCGAAGTTTGAGAGTCACTGGCGAGTTCCTTTTGGGAGAACCGCACGGAACTTGGAGATTTGAACCTCGCGAACATTGGAATGGGGGAAAGCTTTGGTACAGTTTGGAATACAAGAACGGCCGCGTAATTGGCGACCAGAACCATCCGTCGGCGAGTTTGCTGGCGCGGCGAGTCTCCGAGGGCACGCTCGACCAACAGATGTTGAGCAACGCTTTATTTGCTGACGTTGATTTGGAATATCCCGAAACGCCTTTGAGTGAGGTAATCGAAGACCTTCGGGAGCGGTTCAATCTACCCTTGGCGATGCGCTGGAAGCGAAAAACGGTAGTACTGGCACCGCCGCCACAGCCCGACGAGCCCCCCTTGCCGGCGATGCACGAAATACCGTTCTCGGACGATTGGATTCTCCTGGAGCCGGAAGACTTAGAAGCGGCTCGGCATCTCGTCGACATGCGTCCCCGTTCACTGGCCAGCCCCATTCGACCAGCGCCCCCGGCGCCAGTGGTCAAAAATATCCACGATGCGCCGGTGAACGTGAGCTTGAAACAAATTACAATGCTTGCGGGGTTTGACGCCATTCTCACGCCCTTGGAATTGGTGCTGGACTTCCGCTACGGCGTGTTTTGCGTGGTTGACGCCCAGGATGCCGCGGATTGGGAAGATGTCACGGGAGTAATGCAACTGCGACCGTCGCCCAAGACTCCGCTGGCCGATCGGCTGGATTTGCCCGCGCAACTGACTTCTCTCGAACCTCTTCGGGACGTCCTGCAACATTTTGCGGCAACCCAGGAGATTCCCGTTGAGTTTCGGCCGGCGAACGAACGAACGGTCGTGCTGGCGTCGATTCCCGATGACGAACTGCCTCGCTTGGTTCAGGGCGTGATCCGCTATGGTGCCTCCACGAATCCCAAGAGGTCGGCAACGATCACGCTCCGCCAATTGCTCGGGCTGCTGCTGGATCAGGCCAATCTGCACTGCTACGAGGAGAACGGCGTGCTGATCATCGAGCCGCCCAAGAACGTACCTACAATTCAAGCGAAGGCTTCGTCGCCATAACGACTGCCATGCAACTCATTTCTTAGGACTGATGCACCACAGGTGTTTGAACGTCCGGATGAAAATCTCTCCGTTGGAAATCGCCAGGGAGGAGTTGGTCTCCACACCGGGGCCGAGCGAGTTGCTCGCCAGCACCTCGTACTTAGGGTTGGCGGCAAAGACCAGCGTTCGGCCGTCCCGCATCAGGACATAGAGCCGGCCTTCGGCGTGGACCATCGAGCCCCAGGTGCTGCCGCCCCCCGGCCGCGTCTCCACCTTCCATACTTCGTCGCCGGTCTGCAAATCATAGCAATGGGGCACGCCATTTTCCTCGACGATATAGGCATGGCCGCCGATGATCATGCCCGAGCCTACCCGCTGGATGTTCACGGGATGGTGCCAGAGCCGGTCGGCGGTGATGTCCCCCGAGCCGCCGAGCTTGACGGTGAAGGCCGCGCCGGTGTAGCCGGACATGCTCACGGCGACGCCGTTGCCAAAGAGGGGGGAGGTGTAGACGTATTTGTTGAGGCCGTCGCAGTGCCACAGCTCTTTGCCGGTCAGGGGCTCGATCCCCTTCAGGTGCGGCACCACGCTGAGCAGGAGCTGGTCCCGGCCGTCGATCTTGGTGATCAGCGGCGTCCCCCACGAGCCGACTTTTTCATTGTGCTCCCAAACCGTTTCGCCACTCGTCTTGTTCACGGCCAGCAGGAAGTTGCGCCCCTCTTTCTCGTTGGGCCCGCACCACAGGATGCCCAGGTCGCCGTAGAGCACGGGGGATGAGCCGCTGCCGAAGGGATGCTCCCATTTGCCCAGGTCGGTCCGCTTCCACAGCTCTTTCCCGTCGAAATCAAAGCAGTACATGCCGGCCGAGGCAAAGCTGACCACGACCCGCTGGCCATCGACGGCGGGGGAAGCGTTGCAGTACCAGTTGGGATTCCAGTTCCGCTCTTTCTCGCCATACGCGACATCCTTCTGCCAAATCAGCTTGCCGTCCACCCTGGAAAAGCAGAGCAGGCTGCGAATCGCGCCGTCCGTGTTGGCCTGCGTCAGAAAGATCCGTTCACCCCAGATCACCGGCGTGGAGTTCCCAGGGTTTTCCAGCGGGATTTTCCATTTGACGTTCTCCTTGTCGCTCCACTTGAGCGGCACGTCCTTCTCTTCGCAGAATCCCTGGCCCGTGGGACCGCGCCAGGCAGGCCAGTCCGCCGCCAGCAAGGGGCGATAAAGCGCGGAGCAGAAGGTGACGAGCAGGACCAGGAGGGTGCGGTTAGCTTTCACGAATGTCTCCGATAGGTTGGATTGGCTCAGAGAGGCTCTGATAAGAAAGTTTTACTTTCCGGCCATTCCGGCGTCAAACAGCGAGGACCAGGTAGCCGAAAAAACTTGCAATGATCGGCGAATGGTGATAGTTTCAGCGTGAGGCTCGTTTGCGACAGCGACTGAGCCAACGGCCAGCCCACGAACGGAATCCACCCATGCTCCACTTTCACGACAGCCGCTCCTCGCGCCGCGCCTTCCTGCAAGTCGGCAGCCTGGCCCTCGGCGGGCTGACGCTTCCCAGTCTGCTGGCTTCGCGCGCGCAAGCGGCGGCGAACATGCGGCCGGTGAAGGACAAGTCGGTCATCTTTCTGTTCCTACACGGTGGGCCGAGCCAGTTTGAAACCTTCGACCCCAAAATGGATGCGGCCGCGGAGATCCGCAGCACCACCGGCGAAATTCCTACCAAGCTCAGCGGCATCACCTTCGGCAGCACATTCCCGAAGCTGGCGGCACTCAACGACAAGTTTTCCATCGTCCGTTCGTTCCGCACGGGCGATGCCAACCACGACATCAAGCCGGTCGTCAGCAGAGGGACACTCGGCGCGAACATCGGCTCGCTCTACGCCCGTGTTGCCGGCAGCAATCATCCCACGACGGGAATGCCGCTGAACGCCTGCCTCTTTCCCCGCGCGGTTGAACCCAAGTCGCAGCCGGCAGTCGAAAACTTCGGCCGCTTCGATTCCGCGGGCCAGCTCGGAGCCGCTTACGCTCCGTTTGTGCCTGGCGGCGGCGGCAGGTTTCAGAAAGACCTGGAACTGCATCTCGACAAGACCCGCGTCGATGACCGCCGCAATCTCCTGGCAGGCCTCGACAAGCTGAAACGCGAAGCCGATGCCGGCAAACTTGCCGGACTGGACAAGTTCCAGCAGCAGGCCTTTCAAACCATCCTCGGCGGCGTGGCTCAAGCGTTTGATCTTTCCAAGGAAGGCGAGAAGACGGTTGCCCGCTACGACACGGCTCCGCTCGTCCGCCCCGACCAGATCAGCCGCAAGTGGAACAACTACAACAACTACGTCGACAATGCGCAGACCCTCGGCAAGCTGCTGCTGCTGGCCCGCCGCCTCTGCGAAGCGGGTTGCGGCTTCGTGACCGTTACGACGAACTTCGTTTGGGACATGCACGCCGACGTGAACAATGCACCGTGCGAAGAGGGGATGGCCTACATGGGCCAGCCTCTGGACCACGCGGTTTCGGCCTTCATCGAAGATACGCAGGCTCGCGGACTGGACGAAAAGATTCTGCTCGTCGCCTGCGGCGAGATGGGGCGGACGCCGCGCGTCAACAAAAACGGCGGCCGCGACCACTGGGGGGGCCTCGCACCGCTCCTCCTGTACGGCGGCGGACTGAAGATGGGGCAAGTCATCGGCCAGTCCACCCGCGATGGCGGCGAGCCCCAGTCCGAGCCCGTTGGTAATGACAACCTGGTCGCTACCATTTTTGATACGATGCTCGACCTGCCGCAGGTCCGGCTTCTTCCCGGACTGCCCAACGACGTTCTGCGACTGATGACCAATGGCCTCCCCATCGCGGGACTCTCGTAGGGCAATTTCGGCTGGGTACGGGTTCGCAGCAGTCTGTTTTCTCTGTTGGTCGCTCTGCGCCCATTTTGCCCGGCCAGCAATCATTGTTCCCGTGTCCGCACGGGTTTGACCGTCCAGAAGCTGCCTCGCTATGGCTGCGGACTAGCGAGTTTCATCTTGGCATGGCACGTGCATTCGTCTTTGAACTATTCCAGCCGGTCCCTGATTTAGGAAAGGAATGTTATGAGGTTTTCACTTCCACTCGCCGTCGCGGCGTTATTGGCGCTAGCGGGTTGCGATACTACGAATCGCACGACCACCAAACCGTCAACCAGCCCCACTACGGTGGCGAGGCCAAGTTATGACAGTGCAGCCTCGTCGTCGCCCGCGGGTGATGGCGACACCCGGCCATCCAGCCTCGCGCCCGCTTCCACGGACAAACCGGGAGCTGTTGGACCCAGCGCGGCGGAGCCGGACAATACCGCGGTCAATGAACGCGACCGCGACCCGAACGTGAAGACGCCGATCGACCAGAACGAAAATCAGCGCGATATCAACATTACAGCCGAAATTCGCAAGGGCGTGGTGGCCCACGACGGCATGTCGATCAATGGACAGAACGTGAAAATCATCACTGCCGATGGCAAGGTGACGCTGCGCGGTCCCGTCAATTCCGACGATGAGAAGACGACGATCGAAAACATCGCCAACAATGTCGCCGGGAAGGAAAACGTGACGAATCAGATTGAGGTCAAGACCGACAAGTAGTCCGGTGAGGTCAAATCGCATTTGTTTGTCCATCAACAATAAGAAAGGGAGGGCTTTTTCCATGGCTACCTGTGTTTATTGCATCTGTCGTAGCGAGGCTCAGGCCGTTCGCATCGCCAACCGACTGTACAACAGCGGCTTCTCGGCCAATGACATTTCCATGCTGCATCCCGACAAGAGCGGCACGCGGGACATCGGCCACACCAATTCCACCAAGGCGCCCGAAGGGGCAGCGGCCGGCGCTGGCACAGGGGCTCTCCTGGGCGGAGCCCTGGGGTGGGCGGTTGGTATTGGTGCTCTGGCGATTCCGGGCGTGGGCCCGCTGATTGCGGCGGGACCGATTTTGGCCGCGCTGTCAGGTGTTGCTGCCGGCGGAACGCTGGGAGGCGTAACAGGCGCGCTGGTCGGCACGGGGATTCCCGAGTACGAAGCCCAGCAGTACGAAGGCAAGCTGCGGGAAGGGAATGTGCTGATCTCGGTCCACGCGGATGATAGTGGTGAATCCGCTCGGATCCGCGAGATCATGACGGAGGAGAAGGCCGACAATATCTCCACCGGCTCTGAAGCTTCGGTTCCCAAACCGCATATGGCGAGTGAGACAGTCGCCCGACGCGAACCCTCCGCCAAGTTGTAAAGACACTAGTCAGGCCTCTTTGGGGGCCTGTTATGAAGGTCGTAAAGGGCTGGCGACTGATGCTCGCCGGCAAGTACCTTCACTCATGAACCCGCGCTGGGATGCAATTTCCCGCGCGGGTTTTTTGCTGCGCTACGTGTGTCGTTGGCTCTCTCATCCCTCATTGCATTTTCTTCCGCAGCGTGGCCCGGTGAATGCCGAGGATTTCCGCGGCCGCGGCACGATTTTGCAATGTGCTCTCCAGGATTCTGTCGAACAGTGCGGGCTCGGCTTCCTGAAGAAACTGCTCATACATGCTGCCGCTGGCCCCTTCGGCAGACAGCCTGGCCGTGGCCCAGTTCCGCACGGCGGTGCGAAGCTCGCTAGAAATGTCGCTCGCAGGGCGGGCATCCAAATCGCGGCTCTCGGGGAGATGCTCGGGGCCGATGGCCAGGCCGCGGGCCAGGATGGCGGCGTGCTCGACAGCGTTTCGCAGCTCACGGACGTTGCCCGGCCAGGGCCGCCGCTGCATTTCTTCCATCGCAGCCTTGGTGAATGCCGCAGAACCCTGTGGCAGCCGAATGGTCTGCAAGAATCGCTCGGTAAGCAAAGGGATGTCCTCCGGGCGTTCGCGCAGCGCGGGGAGGGAAATCTCGTAGCTGGCGAGGCGGAAATACAGATCGCGGCGAAAAGTTCCTTCTTGCAGGCATTGCACCAGGTCCCGGTTCGTGGCCGCGATCATGCGGAAGTTGCACGGCCGCGGACGGGTGTCTCCCACAGGAGTTACTTCATGCTGTTCCAGTACCCGCAACAGCTTGACCTGCACGCTGGGGGGGATGTCTCCCATTTCATCGAAAAAAACCGTGGCTCCGTCCGCCAATTCCAAGAGGCCGACACGGCTGTTGTCCGCTCCGGTGTAAGCCCCACGGACATGGCCGAACAATTCGCTTTCGACGAGCAGCGGACTGAGGGACGCCAGGTTGACGGGGATGAACGGCTTATCGCTGCGAGAAGAGTGCCGGTGAATAGCGCGGGCGACCAGCTCCTTGCCGGTGCCGCTTTCGCCTGTGACCAGCACCGAGACATCGGTCGGCGCGACTAGGGCAATCCGCTTGAAGACTTCCTGCATTACCGTGCTCTGGCCCAGCAGCTCTTCGTCGGAGCGGCTGGCTAGTTGCTTGGATGTTGACTCAGCTTCTGATTTTCCGCGCGTCGTTCGACGGAGCGCCCGACGAATTACCGTTGCCGCTTGTTCCAGGTCGAATGGCTTGGGGAGGTAATCAATCGCCCCCGCTTTCATCGCGCCCACGGCAGTTTCCAGATTGCCAAATGCCGTGATGACGACGATGGGGACTTCGTCGCCCTGCGATCGCAGTTGCCGCATGGCGGCCAGGCCGTCCATCCCCGGCAGGCGGACGTCCATCACAATCAGGTCGGGCGGCGATTCGGCGATGCGAGCCAGCGCTTCCTCCGCCGAAGACGCGACGCTGGCTTCATGCCCCTCGCTTTGTAACAAGCGCGATAGCCCCCAGCAGATGGATTCTTCGTCGTCGACAATCAGAACGTTGGCACGCATTTCTCTATAGTAGCTACGAACCTAAGCCAGCGGCAGCCGCAACTCAAAACACGTTACTCCCTCGTCACTGCGGCTGAAGACCAACTCTCCCTCGTGTGCGCGGGCAATCTGACGGGCCACGGCCAGCCCCAAACCCACTCCTTCCGGCTTGCTGGTGGCAAACGGCTCAAAGAGTTTGGCTTCGATTTCGGCGGGGGGGCCGGGCCCGCTGTCGAGCAAACGGGCGAAAGCTTGACGCTCCTTGTCGAGAATCCCCGTCTCCATCCGCACCCAACCACCCGGTCCCGCGGCTTCCATGCCGTTGAGCAGCAAGTTCAGCAGCAGTTGACTAAGTTGCTTCGCGTCGGCACTCAGCGGAATGCTTCGCTCTCCCAGTTCCGCTTGCAGCTTGACCTTGCGGTGATCAAAAGTCGGCTCATGCAGCACCACCAAATCGGCGGCAATCTCCTTCAGGTCGCACGCCTTCCGTTCCGGATCTCGCGGCTGGCCGATGGCGAGCAGCCGTTGCAAGTATTCCTCCGACAACGTCAATTGCCGCAGGGCTACGTCAAGACTCTCGCGGTCAGACGCGCTGCACTGACGCTGATGGAGCTGAATCGCCAGCCGCACGCCGGTGATGTCGTTGCGCAGATGGTGAGCCAGCCCGCCGCTGAGTTGCCCCAGCAGCGTCAACCGCTCCGACCGCTTCATCACTTGCGTCAATGTTGTGAGTTGCTGAGCGAGAGAATTGACGCTTTTGGCCAGGTCTCGCAACTCGTCGTCTCGCTCCGGCAGCGGTAACGGTTGAAAGTCTCCTTCGGCAATTCGCCCCACTTGCTGCTGCAATTGGGCAATTGGCCGGCTTAAGCGGGAGGCCAGCGAACCGGCAATCAACACCACCACGGCGAGTGCAATGCCGCCGACGACCAGCGGCGGAATCATTGCCTGCCGCAAGCTTTCCTGATAGCTCCGTTCGGGATAGAGCAAGTGCAGCGTCAACGGTCCCTTCGTGTCGCCGCTGCGCGTATCGACGGCGCGGTGAAAATACTGTTCCCCTTGAATCGAAACAGGATTTCCTAAGCTTCGGTTGACCGCCGACAGGGCAGGGGTCGTCATCAGCAGTGCCGGTTCCACCGCGGGGGTGCTAGATGCAACAACCTTTCCTTTCGCGTCCGTTACCACTAACTCTGCTCCCGACAAGCTCCTCGCTTGTCGCAATACCGACTCCGTGAGCGGAAACGGTGGCCGCTTCAGCGTCTCGCCGATATTCGAGAGTTGCGACTGAATCTGCCCCTCCGCCCGCCGTGTCGCCAGCCAGGCGTTGACGCCACTGACCAGCACCAGTGTCACGGCCATCACCCCGACAAAGGGCCATAGGAGTTGATAACGAAGGGGCCAACGCACATTTTCCCCTCTCCCTTGGGGAGAGGGCCGGGGTGAGGGTTTAGAACTGAAGCGGCCGCTCTCGATGATAGTTCCGAAGTGGGGTAGGCTTCCAGCCTGCCCTTACCCCTCAATCAGCATTTGCAGCTCGGTCAGGTAGTTTTTGGGATTCCCCTTGAAGAACATTCCCGGCCCCTTCAGGTAAACCTCGCGGCAGGGGACGGCGACTTTGTAGCCCTTCTCCTTGCAGTAGCCCATGATGGTCGCATACGAGCGGGAAAGCTCGGTATAGGGACCCTTATGAAGCAACGAAACCCATCGGCCGCCAGGGAGCTCGCGGACATCGATGCCCGCAATGGGCTTGCCTTTCTTAATGGGCATGCAGGTTTCATAATCGGCGATTTCGCGGTACTCCTGGTCGTAGCACAGCAGCATGGCCGGGCCGCAAATCTGATTCCAGAACTGCTTGCCGATTTTAGAAAAGCCCTGGCCGCAATCAGAGTAAGGGGCTTGCATCCGCACAGCCGCGATCAGCATGGGCTGGAGGGACTTTTCTTCGCAGACAAAGGATTTTTGAGCAGATAACATTTTGATCTCCCGCTCGGAGGACAAGAACTGGTCCAGCGACTGGGCAACCTTTCGCAATTTCGCCATCCGCTCGTTGATGAGCTTCCGCTGCTGCTCTAATGCGGTGGCCAGATCAGCCTCGTTGCCTCGCAGCAGCTCCCGGATTTCCGCCACGGGAAATTCCAGGCTCCGCAGGAACGAGATCACCCGAGCCGCCTCGATTTTCGAGGCATCGTAGTAACGATACCCCGACTGCTCATCGACGCACGTCGGCTCCAGCAGCCCCGCTTCGTGATAGAAGCGCAGCGTTTTCACCGTCAGACCGGTGACCTTCGAGAATTCGCCGATGGTGAACACAACAGGAATCCGAATTTCATACACCAGCCTGACGCGCAAGCGAAGGACCGCGTCGAATGCCGATGAAGGCTTTTCCTTCGCTTGCGCTTCAGGCTGGTGTCGAAAGGGACAGTTGGCAAATCGCCAGTCGCGGCGAAAGGAACATCCTCACGCCGAGAGCACTTTACGGCCTCCCGTAAGGGGAGAGTCAAGAGTCGATTCTCGTTTTGGTCTCGAAGTCAATCGCAGCGACGAAAGTGTTTTGCCCCAACGGGGCAGTCTATGTCAGCCCAGGGCAAAGGCGGCGCAGCCGCCGCAGCCCTGGGAAACGGCATTACAACGATGTCAAAAGCCCCAACGGGGCACGCTAATCCCGTTTAGCGCGCCCCGTTGGGGCTTTAGGCACATAGGGCCCTCCTACCCAGGGCTGCGAAGACTTCGCCCTGGGCTAACCTAGTCTGCCCCTTTGGGGCAAGGCAATCAATGCCCTGCAAGTTGGCGCGAAGTGAGAGCTAGGGCTGGTAGAGCGAGTCTGGCCTCGACCCCACAAATTGTGTGTTTGTACTATTGACCAGAAATAGTGGACAGGAGTATCATATAAGCGAACCGGGCGGTGCTATGGACGCATCCATAAGCCGTCCCAGATTCTCGCTCTTTCTCAATTCGGTTGTGTCGTGAAAGGAGGATGGAGAGCATCCCGCTGCGAAGCAGTCCCCTGATAGGGTGGAATGCGACTCCACCGGATTGCAATTCACGGAAGAGGGGGGTGTTGGTTTACTCGGGGGGGTCAATGGACGCAACTGATTATTTTATAACAAGTTAAGTAAATTGAAACTTCTAGTTTATCAACACTTCTTTAGTTGTCATTGAATCTGCCTGTTATTTGGAAACCCCCTGATGGGGTGGCCGCGCGAGTCGGGAAGACGAGGAGCCGCCTGAAGGCGGGACTCCAGCGGGCGGTCAGCCCAACTGCTTCTTCCACCCTTCGTACTCCTTGAGCACCTCCTCCCGCGAGCAGCGCGGCCGGTAGGCAACCCGGCAGCGGAAGGAGTAGTCAGTGAGGACTTCGTAGCGGGGGATGATGTACTGGAAGTCCCAGGCGGGAAGCGTCGTTTGCTTCTCCTGGTTGAAGCCGCCGCCGCTGGGGGAGTGGGCCAGGCGAATGCCGCTGGTCTGGTCGAACATGGTGATGTAGGTCTGGTTCTTGAACAAACCGTAGAACAGCGGCAAATCATATTTGAGCGGCGAGATGTTTTTGTAAAGGCAGTCTCGGTGGCCGGCCACGAACTTCAATTCGTAGCGGTCGTCCTCGTGCAGCACCGTGCTGTCGTTGTTGTGGGCCGGCGAGCATTGTTGCAGCCAGCCTTGTTTGCCGCGGAGGTACATGCTCTTGTCCTCCGGAGCGTTGATATAGCTGGCCCAGAACAAGCCGATGTAGCCGTTTTCAAAGACGTGCTGCGTCGCCTGACAGCGGAACGCGATGTCGATATAGTGCGGCGCGACGAGCGTGAACTTCGTCCAGCTTTCCAGGTGGAACGTCGGCGTCGGCGGCTGATGCAACTCCGCCTCGTGGCCGCTGAGCTTCTTGAACTCCATCGGGGCGTGGCGGGGCTCAAAAAACTTGGCGCCTCCATCGCCGGGGTCCAGCGTCGCGCCGTCGAAGATGTGCTCCAGGTTGAAGCCCGCCACCTCCGGCACAAACAGATTCGCCAGCTCGTCCTTGTGAGTCAGGCTCCACAGCCCGTTGTAGCCGGCCTTGTGCCTTTCGTGAGCCGAGTTATCGCCAATGACAGCCGTGATATCGCCGGCGGAGAATGTGTCGTGAGCCATGTGGAGAGAGGAAAGAGGAGAAGTTGAACCACAGAGACACAGAGTCACAGAGAGGAAAGGAAAAGTCAATCAGCAAGGCTCTCGCAGACTCTTTTCCGAATTCTCTGTGTCTCTGTGCCTCTGTGGTAGCTCCCTCTCTTCTACCGCACTCGGCACTGGAAGCGGATGATGCCCCCTTCGTTGACCTTCAGCGGCTCGGTGAGCGCCCAGCGCAGGACCAGCGATTCGCCCTCATTTTCTTGCGTGTCAAACTTCGCCTCGCGGCTGGCGGACTGGCTGCCTTCGACATATTCCAGGCGGGTTGTCAGGCTGTCGATGATGGTCACGTGGCTGACCGGCTGCTCGCCGATATTGTCAAACCGCAGTGTGAATTCCACGGTCTCGCCCACCTTGGCGTCGCTCTTGCTCGCAACTTTGCAAATCCGCAGGCGCGGCTTGCCTTCGAGCTCGTACATCCGTGTTTCTTGCGAGCCGGAGGTACCGGCAGCTTCGACCGCCATCTTGCCGTCGATCACGACTTGTACTGCCTTCGTGTCGAGCCAAACCTCAGCCGCCTGGGCGCTGATGGCCAGCCGTGGCTTGTCCCCTTGCTCGTAGACGCCGCGACGGATGATGTCAAAATCCTCAAAGGGCAGGAATTCACCACGGGCCATGTATGGGGCGTTCGTGCGGGCCAATTCGTTCCCCAGACGCCGCTCGCGGAAGATGTTCGCCAGGTCAATCGCCTGTTCGCCCCGCACCGCCTCCGGCTGGATGGCCGTGGTCGGCACGAAGGTCTTACCGTGCAAGGTGAGCTTGTCTGCTTTCTCGATCCCCGCCATCCGCTCATGCACTTCCGTGGTAATCGGCACCGTCACGTGCCGCACGGCAGCAAACCGCGGAGCATAGATGCAGACCTTGTTGCTGTGAGTGATCTCCTTGCGGCCATCGAGCGTCTTGTAATGAGCAATCGTATCTTCCTGATCCACACCGACGACGGACTCGTCCTTCTTGATGTTCGCGTCCTCATTCAGATCGCCGCCGTCGCAGAGATACTCATCTCGCGGCCAAGGGAGAGCGAGCCCATCCGGATACCACTGCAATTCCTCCGCATGGGAGCTGAAATGGAACGGTCTGGTGCTCGCCGGCGAGCAATGCGGGCAATGGCCGGCCATCCCGTGGTGATGTGCAACCGCTGGATCGCCCGTGAAAGCGCCTTGGGGCAGGGCAGGGGAGGTGTGCTGGGCGAGGACAATAGGATTGCCACTGGGGTTGCCTTGAACCTTCGTCACGATGGGAGCTTTCCCGCTTGTGGATGCGCGCTCAGGCATCGCTCGGCATGAGCAGAGGCCGAGCGAGCCCATCACCAGCATTGCGAGAAGTGTTCTGTACGTCGTGTTCATGGCTTGCTCCAACGTGGTCCGTTCGCTCTGCGAGCCGAACTACCTCAGTTCACATCTCCGTCAAGCAGTTCCGCTCGCGGAGCGAGCGGACCACATCTACCGCCGCTTGATTTGGCTCTCGGGCAGCCGCTTGAAGGTGGCCCCTCGTTGTCCTTCCACGGCCGGCGGCTGTTGGCGTTCTTCTAACCCTTCATTCCGCTTGACTTCGACGGGGGTCGTCGTGAATTTCAGAAGCGGCGGCGAGTGGTACAGGAATTTCCCGTCCGGGGTCAGGCCGTCGGGAACTCGGGAACCCATCCGCAGGATGGCGACCGGCCGCCCCATTTGGTCGGCCACCTTGAGCGGATCCTGCCCCGCGGCGATTTCAAAATACCGCTGCTTTTTCGGTTCGTCCGTCACCGGCATGGCGGCACGCGGCTCTTCGAGGTAAATGACGCGGGTGACAAAGCGGCCTTCGAGGGCGAGCGCGAGCTCTTCGGCCGTTAACTCAATTGGAACTGGAAAGCGGGCGGCCTGGCCGGGCGGCGGATATAGGCGGTCGACCAGCTCAATCGTGGGATACACTTCTTCGCCAGCATGGTCCGGGATGTTGGCCACCCGCATCCGATAGACGTAGCCAATCTGCATGCCGGCCAGTACGGACTCTTTGTTTCCCTGGTCAAAGCCTCCCTCGACCGCGAGCGAGACAATCGAGCCTTGCGGCGCGGTCACTTCCACCGGCTGAAAGTAACCGGCCAGCGGACCGCCCCGCATCAGTTGCCGCTGCCCAACTTCCCCAGGCGGCATGTCCGCGCGATGCAAGTAGTGGACCGGCGGCTGGGCAAGAGCTGCTGCCGCCAAAGTGGAGAGCGCGGCAGCCAGAGCGAACTGGAGGAATCGAATTCGCATGGTTACTTGCCCTGAGCGTTTGTAGAAACCCGCTTCGGTCGGGTTCATTGTTCCGCCAACGCACACGCCCACGCAAAGCCGTGGGCGTGCCACCCGATTGTCTCGGGACTGGTTTTACTGCTGCTGTCCGGGCGGGCAGTATTCGGCGCCGTATCCGCCACCACCCATCGCGCCACCTTGGACATTCGGTGTGCCAATCCGCTCGTGCCGGTCATAGTGCGGCTGGCCGAACGGAAGTACTGGGTGGATATTCTGCTCCTTGATGTGAACCCGGCTAACAGGCTTGGGATAGCTGAATCCCGGCTGCTGGCGGACCTTGATCTTGAAGTTCGAAACCGGCTGCGGGATGTGCATGTGGGTCCGATTGACCATCGTGTGCTTCCGCAAACCGGCGGGGCCACCGTAGGGAATGTGCGGCGGGCCAGGCAAGCCAATCGGCGTGCCGACCATCGGCATTCCGTAGAGCGGGGCGGTCACACCGGCGACGTAGTTCGGCGGGCAGGCGCCATAGCCGCCGCCATAACCACCTTCGCCGCCAGCGAGTAGCACGCCACCGTCCATCCCCAGTCCAGCATTGCCGTCGAGCGTGCCCGGCAACTCCACATCCTTATTGCCCAAGCGAATGATTGCCAGGATCGCTCCGCGGCGGTCAGCTTCCGTAATCGGATCCACGCCCGGATCCAGCCGCGTGCTGACGAGCGTATCGACGCCAGCCAGAGCGAGCTCCTGGAATTCGGGATCAGGCAGGTAAATGACCTTCGTCACGAAGTTGCCGGCCAGCACCTGGTCCAGGTCTTCGTCGGTGAACTGCACGGGAATCGCGTTGTGAGCCAGGAAGGCTTCGCTTCGCGGCGTGGTCGGGCCGATCTCAATCGTGGGATAGAGTTCCACGCCAGGGCTCTTCTCCAGGTTCGTAATCTTCAGCCGATACAGGGCGTTCTGCGGAAAGTTCTGCCGGCCTGGCACGATGAGAGCAGGGGAATCGAAGGCCCCTTGCTGAGTCACGTCCCAATGGACCTGCATCCCTTCGGGCTTGTTAAACAGGACCTGCACCGTGGGCATGGATACAGGAATGACCATCGGCGGCAGGGCAGGGGGGAGCACCCCCGGCCCAGGGCCGCCAACCCCTGGCCCCGGTTCCAAAAGTTGCTGTGCCGGGGGCAGATTGTGCGCTTTGGGAAACGCACACCCCAGCGCCGTGAAGGCCACGGCCGCCGTCAGAATCCAAAGCGACAAACGGATCTTCATGATGTCCCCCCTGACACTTGGCCGCGGCTTGGTCCGGAAACGGGCCGGAAAAGCCTGGGCTGCGCTTCATTGCTTGGTTGCTAGCGGCTCCGCAGCTGAGAAGCCGCTCGGCGTGCTATCTGGCGTGGACCCGCCGGGGGCTTTCCCCCTATTATGCCGGCCCCTCGCACGTGGCGCGCTGGCGGACCGGCTGCGGTGTCCTGTGAGTTATTGTTCGGTTCGGCATATCGGGATTCTTTGGCAAAATCGGCATGACCGGGTTATGAAGTACAATTTGCCCAGTTTTTCTCACACCCGCCTGAAGCGTCCCGACGTTAGCCCGACGCGCAAGCGAGGGAGCAATGCGCATGTCCCTCGCTTGCGCGTCGGGCTAGTGTCCGCTTGCTTGGCCGTCATCACGGCAATTGCCGCCGTTGACCCCTCACCAGTTTCCGCCCAGCAGCGCCCCAAACGCTCCGGCTATGGAACCAGTCGAGTCGCGGCCAGGCCAGATAGTAAGGAAGCGGCCGCTGCGCCCGTCGGCAGGGCAGGGGAGGGGGAGCAGCTTCCCGCACCACTTACAGCAGAGGAAAGGGACGGAAACAAGCTCGTCGCGCTTGCCGCCAAGGACGTCTTCCGCCAGAAGGCCATCCATGCCAAGGTTCGCCAGCGGGTCTTCGCCTTCGGGCAGGAGGTCGTTGGGGCAGGGGAGTACTATCAGTTCGGCTCAGGACAACCCAAACTCCTCCGCTTGGACATGAAAATGCAGGTCGGCCCGCAAGCCGCCACGCTGCTGCAGGTCTGCGGTCGCCAGGACTATTGGATTCGCCGCCACGTCCCGCCGGCCATTCCCCAAATGGAGCACGTCAACCTGACCCGTCTCGCCAGCGCCCTTTCGCGCGCGGACGACGACGGAAAATATCTCGCCACCGACCACTGGATTCTGCTCGGCGGGTTATCGCGCCTTATCGAATCGCTGCATCGCGACTTCGACTTCGCTCCCCCCCAGCCGGCCCGCATCGGCACCTTGCCGGTCCTGGTTGTGCAAGGCCGGCTGAAGCCCGCGCGGTTCCAGGCATTGCATCCCGCGGCCAAGACCGGCGGCGAAGCCACCGGGGAGCAACTTCCAACTTCCGTCAACGTCACACTGGGCCGCGCCAACCAGATGCCGCCCCACTTCCCTCACCGCATCGAGTACCTGCGTCAACTCTCCGCCAAAGAGCTAAAAACCGCTGCCCCAATGGACCCTTCCAAGGCCAACCATCCCGCCAACGAAACCATCCTGAGCACTCTCGAATTCACTGAAGTCGACGCCCCCCTCGACCTCGATCCGCATCTCTTCGAATTTGACCCCGGCGATGAAGAGTTCGAAGACAGAACGCAAACCTGGCTGCGGAAGCTGCAAGAGTAGCCACACTTACCAAATCAATCTCTCTCGCACCCCGACTAGCTGCGCCGCAACTCGCACCGCCTCCACCATGCTGGAAGACTCGGCCTTTCCTTGCCAGGCGAGGTCAAACGCGGTTCCGTGGGCGACGCTGGTGCGGATAATGGGGAGGCCAAGAGTAATATTGACTGCCCGGTGCATCCCCAAGAGCTTGAGGGCGATGTGTCCTTGGTCGTGATACATGGCGACGACGGCGTCAAAGTCGCCCGCTGCGGCGCGGACCATGAGTGTGTCACAGGGGAGGGGGCCTGTGAGGTTGAGCCCCTCCAACTTGCCGCCCTGAACCGCGGGAGCGATGATTTGCAGCTCTTCATTGCCGAAAAGACCTTGTTCGCCGGCGTGTGGATTTAGAGCCGCAACGCCGATGCGCGGCTGGGCAATCTTGAGTTCGTCCGGCGAGAGAAACGCTCGCGTCACCGCATCCGCGAGGCGTGCACTGGCCAGAATCCGCTCTCGCGTCAGATGGGCAAACACATCTCGCAGTGCCATGTGGAGGGTGACGTGCGCGACTCCAAGTCCGGCTCTTCCCCGAATCGTGTCGCCCTTAGCCAGATAGAGCATCATCGCCACTTCATTCCACGGAATTCCGCATCGCTCGGCGAGCAGCTCGGTATGACCCGGGAAGTGATGCGCAGCCGCAGCCAGCGCCGCCTTGTTGAGCGGTGCGGTGGTAATCGCATCGACGTGCCCGGCCACTGCCAGGTCCGCCGCCAGAATCAGTGCGTCGTAAGCGGCCTGTCCACCAATCGCTGAAACCTGCGCCAGGGGCGCGGACAGTTGACCGTCATCGCCAGACTTCAAGCACGGCAACAGGGCAGGGGAGGGGGCCGCCTCTTCGGCCGACATGATTTCCTGCACGTGGATGTTCAGCCCCAGCAGCTTCACCGCTCGCCGCAGAAACTCCGGATGTCCAACCGCGAGTGGACGGCAGACCTCGTGCAGGGAAGGGGACGGCCACGCCCCCGCAACCGTCTCCGGACCCACACCGGCCGGGTCTCCAAGCGTAATCGCAACCAGCGGCTTCATGCCTCCATAGTAGCCCGCACACTCCATGCGCGGGAATGCCGGCACACGGAGTGTGCCGGCTACTAAGGGTGACGCAACCGTGTAGAATTGGATTTTGCAAACCCTCCTACCCGCGACAAACCTTGTCTCGCATCTTCTCCGTCCTGGCGACTTTGGCTCTAGTCACGCTGGCCGCAAACTTCCTCCTCGGCCTCGGCATTGGCGACTTCAACGCCGCGGCCCAGCGCTACGTCACGGCCGCTCGGGAGCATAATGGCTTGTCGATGAAGGACGTATCGCCGGAGCAGCAGCAAAAAGTCGTTCAGGAATTCTCGTCCGCTGGCGAAGCCTTTGCCGCTCCCCGCCGCAATCTCACGCTCCACTTCTACCTCGGCGTCGCGTCGTCCCTGCTCGCCATCCTGGTCTGCAGCATCAGTGTCACCTATTTCATCGGCACCAGCCGCTGGTGCAGGGAAGTGGTGGAGACTTATCGCCTTTCTCCCGAGTTCGTGCAGAGGAGCGATTCGCTGAAGCGGCGGACGTTTCCGTACGCATTGTTGGGGATTATCACCGTCATCGTCATCGTCGCGCTTGGCGGTCTCTCCGACTCTTCGATTCCCTGGCGGCGGGCCTTCGAGGACGAGAAGGACTGGTTCAACGCCACCTTTCCTCCGGTGAGCATGGTTAACATCCACTACATCGCGTCGATGATTGGCCTGCTGGTCCTGGCCTTCGTCTTTTGGATGCAGGCCCGCCGCATCGCCGCGAACTACGCGATCATCGATGAAATTCTGGCCCTAGTGGCGCGGATTCGCGGCGAGCGCGGTCTCACCAAGGAGGAGACCATCCCATGAAAGCCGTCTTGCAGCGCGTCAGTCGGGCCAACGTGACCGTCGGCGGCGAAGTCGTTGGCCAGATTGGTCGCGGCATCCTGGTGCTGCTGGGGGTCGAACCGGATGATTCAGACGACGACGCTCGTCAGCTTGCGGACAAGACGATCGCGCTCCGCATTTTCGACGACGCCGACGGCAAGATGAATCTCTCGCTCGAGGAAGTCGGCGGCTCACTTCTCGTCGTCAGCCAGTTCACGCTGCTCGGCGATTGCCGCAAAGGGCGCCGCCCCAGCTTCATCGGCGCGGCCCCGCCGGAGTTGGCGGAGAAGCTTTACAACACTTTCATTGGCGCTGTCGGCAGTCGGGGCATTTCTGTCGCCACCGGCCGCTTTCGGGCAATGATGGAAGTCGAGCTCGTCAACGACGGGCCGGTGACGCTGCTGCTCGATAGTCATAGAAATCAGAAATCTCAAATCTCAAACAATATTGACTTGGGAAAGAAGGAATAGGAATTTGAGATTTCCCACTTCTGAGTCGGCTCCTATCTCTCCAACGTCTCTTCTTGGGGTTCTTTTGGCGACTCAATCCCGGCGAACCGCAAAGCCTCGTCGATGACATTCTGAGCGCTATAGGAGCCAAACTTCGTTTCATAGCCGTACCGCTGCATCAGCATCGGGTCGCCAATGGCCAGCACAGCGCAAACCGCCAGCTTGCCGTAGGCCGAGAAATTGGCCCAGCTATCCTTGCTCCAAAACTTCAGGGCAGTTCCCATCGACCGCTTCAAATTCAGCCGCCCGCTCCGCAGGCTCACGCTCCAGATTTCATCGAGCACCAGATGTGACAAAAATCCCGCGACGACCGCTCCGGACTTAAACAAACGCAGAGCCAGATCCTGATGGGCAACAATCAGAAACGTCAGCAGACCGCAGGTGAGGCAAGCCGGGATGCTGTGCCACATGCCGCGATGCACGGTGTAGCGTTTGAAAATCTCCGCCACGCCGAAACGGACCACCACATAGATCAGGGCCGCCGCCAGGCAAATCATCTCTTTGGACCATTGCCACGTTTCAAAGCGGTCCAGCATCAGCATGGGAATGCAAGCGGCCGCAAACGCGGACATCTCCTGCACCGGCCGGCCGGAGTCGCTATCGAGGTCCGGCAGCATTCCCGACACGCTGCACAGCCCGCCTGCCAGCAGGCAGGTTTCCACGGGTAACTGACCATAGAAGTAGCCGGCTACTCCGTAGCCAACGCCGAGGACCGTGCTGGTGGCAATATGTGTCTTGAAATCGGCCATAAGCGAGTAGCTCCACAGGAAAGCGGCCGGAAGCCAACGGCCTCCGGGTTTCCATTGTATGAATCGATACAGGCAAACCCGGAAGTCGTTGACTTCCGGCTGCTGGGACGCGGACTGTATCGCCTCCCCTGCTCTTTCTCAAGAGCAAATCGCTCTTCGCGGCTGGTAGCCAGGCAGCTATACTCTGCCCGTTGGAGTCCCGCCTATAGGCGGTCTTCCAAGTTGCGCCGCCTGAAGGCGGTACTCCAACGAGCCCAACGCAGGAGACGCACGGATGCAAGGCTACGACCTGTTCATGATCATCATCCTGGCCGCAGCCGTGATTTGGGGGGCCTGGAAGGGGCTCGCCTGGCAGGTGGCGTCACTCGCCTCGGTCGTCCTCAGCTACATCGCCGCGATGATGTTCCGCCAGCCGCTCGCAGGCATCCTCAGCCAGCAAGTAGAGCTAGTGCCGCCTCTGGATACGGGCCTCGCGATGCTCATTCTGTTCCTCGGCACCTCGCTGGTCATCTGGGTCGGTTTCAACCTGGTCTCCGAGTCGATCCAAAAGCTCAAACTCAAGGAGTTTGACCGGCAGGTAGGGGCCCTCCTGGGCCTGGCCAAGGGAGTGCTGCTCTGCACCGTCATCACCCTCTTCGCCGTCACCATCGTCAGCGACCAGCAGCGGCAGCAGATCTATAGCTCCCGCTCCGGCTATTACATCTCCGTCCTCCTGAACAAGATTCAGCCGATCCTGCCCGCCGAAGTCCAAAGCCGCATTCAGCCCTACGAAGAGAATCTCGAAAAGAACGTCGTCCCGCGCCCTGGAGAATTCTCGAAGCTCCGCAGTACTTTTGATTCCTCCGAGGCCCCCGTCGGCTGGACCACGGAAGCCGACGAGCGGCGGGGGGTGGAGCGGAGCAGCTACGACGACGAAGGGCCAGCACCATTTCCCGTGGAATCGTCTCGCTGGCGGCAGCGATAATTGCCGCGAAACGGCAAACTGCCTGTTTCCTGGCGAAAACCGCCAGCGCAACCGAACATAAGAAACATTATCGGACGTTGGGCAGCGCCTTCAGCGGCGTGATCCAGCGATGCACGTAGTGGCTGCTGGTGTCGCCTTCGACTCGGATCGTCACCGTCTTCTCGGGGCTCAGCTCTGGCTCGTCACCCAGGTTGAATTGATGCGAAATGATGCGCGAACCGGGCTGCATTTGACGAAGCTGCGGAATCAGCTTTCGCGTCATCCAAGGGAGGACGTACATGAAGACCACCTGCCCGTCGCTCAAATCCACGGTGAAAATATCTTGCTGGCGAATCTCAACCAGGTGTTCCACGCCATGCAGCTTGACGTTCCGGCGAGCCTCGGCGACGCGCTCTGGGTCGATGTCATAGACGACCCCGTGGCAGCCGGTCTTCAGCGCCGCCGTGATAATGATCCGGCCATCGCCGCAGCCAAGATCGTAGGCGACGTCGTCCGGCTTCAGGTCGGCCATTTCAACCATCTGCTCAACGACCGCGTCTGGGCTGGTGATGAATGGCGCGTTAAGCCCTATGCGATCCGTGACCGTCCCCAGGGACTTGGAGTGACGGGAATAGCGGTCACCCATCATCCAAGCTCCAACGGCTGCGACGGTCAGGAGAATCCCCGTCGCCAGAAGCGCTGCTAATCGCCGCGAAGGCAAAAATCTGCCAGATAGCGATTCGCGGCCAGACTGCTGGGGAGACATGAAACTCCGATCGTGGAGACTCGCTCGCCGCCTCCCAGAGGCGGCCCATCCATCAACGACCTTCGGCTATTCAATCTCAAACGCCACTTCGATGCTTACTTTAACCTCGATCGCCCCCGGAGCGAAAGTGCCAGGCGCCTGGTCCGGTTCAGCCGCGCGCGGGGCGCTGAAGGCGGAGTTGCTCATGGTGTTGTAGGACGATCCCCAGTTCTCCTGCGGCTCGGCGATCCGGAGGACTCGCCCCAGCTTGCCTCCCAGCAGCTCGGTCATGTCGGCGGCCTTTTTCCGCGCCGCTTTCACCGCTTCCAGGCGGGTCTTCGTTCGCAGTTCGTGGTATTCAGTCGATTCCAGCGAATAGCTCACTTCCACATCCGACGCTGCCACCAGCCCGGCCAGGACGGCGTCGAAGCGGCTGGTGTCGCGCTGGCGGAGCGTGATGGAGCGTTCCACTTGAAAGTGCCGGAATGACGTTTGATTGCCGGCCTGGTCCCGGTCATAAATCTTCTGGACCGACAGATAGCCCGTCTGCGCCTCCTCTGGCTTGAGCTTGAGCTCCGTTCGCAAGGCCAGGACCTTCTTCACCCCTTCGTCGCATTCGGACTGAGCCTTGGCCAGCTCCTTGTTCATCCGGCGGATGTTGACGTGCCAGACCACCGTATCCGGCTGCACGCGAGCGACTGACGTTCCCGCGACCGCGACGTGGCGCGGAGAGAGTTTGATTTCTTCCGCGGCGGCCGTGCCGCAGGACAAGAGCAAAACGAAGAACAGGTGGCGCGCCATGAAATTCCCTCCCAACCAAGAAATGAAGAAGAAGCCCCTCGGGCAGAATGCGCCCGTAGTCTAATACGCCGGCAGCCGGCATCGCGTAACAATCGCGTAACAGCCGCAATCCTCCGCCGGCCAGGTGCGGGCGCTATCCGCTGTGGATTACAATTCCCGTTGACGTCTCCGGCTCGGTATCAAACTTCACTCTTCAGGAGTTATGCCATGCGTCGTGCCTGTCATCTTTTGGGTGTCGCGACCTTCGTGTTCGCGGTCATGGCTGCCGGAACCCTCCGGGGAGAGGAGTACAAAGGGGCGACGATTACGAAAATCGACGACAAGCTCGGAATGTCGCTCGAGATTGGAAGCAAGAGGGTCGTGGTGACGGCGTTCCCTTTCATGAAGGGGTTTGGCACGGACGGCAAAGAGCTGAAGGACATCGGTCACGGCCTGCGAGTGCTCAAGGTCGGCAACGTTGTCGATATCAAAACGGAAGTCATGAAGCTGCGAGGAAAGCCCGAGACGTTCATCTCCGAAGCACGGCTTATTAAGGGGGAGTTGCAGTCTCTGGAAGTATTGCGGAGCCAGGCTGGGAAGAAGCCCGCCAAGGGGGACTCCCAGCCGCTTCCCCAGTACACGGTCGTGAAAGCCGATCGAACCGGCCCTGTGGTCCTGCGTGGCGAGGATGGCAAGGAGATTGAGGCCAAGCCTTCCCTCGCAAAGGCGTTTGATGACCAAGGTGAGCCCCTACCCAGCGATCAATTCTCGCGGGTCCTCAAGGCGGGCAATGTTCTCGAAGTCGAGCTCACGCTCTCCAACAAAAGACACGTGATCAAGACTGCCCGCCTTGTCCACGGCGAACTGACCGGTGCCACCCCCAAGTTCCCCTCGGCTGGTGAACCGGCGGCAGAGCTGACGCGATATCGCGGCGCGGTCCTGAAAACTTTCGGACTGCGGGGTCAGATCATTGTGGTAGGCGACAAGGAAATCGCCCTGGGTGGCTGGACTCCCACTTCCGAGTTCTTCGATGACAAGGGTCAAAACGTCAAGGGAGGACAGGCCCTCATCGCCGCTTTCAAGCCCGGCAGCACCGTGGACGTCACCCTTCTTCCCCCACCCAAGAACGGAGACGGCAAGCCCCGCATTCAGGAGATGCGGTTGGTGGAGGGCAAGTAGGGTCCAGCGAACCTGTTTGATCATAGGCACTCAGCTGCGCTATACTTATGACATGATTCAAACTGTCGCCACTCACATCGAGCTTCGTGCCAATCGCGCCGGCGACGCGAGGGCGTTCATCACCGGCACGCGCGTTCGCGTTCAGGACATTTACGTTCAAGCGGAAATCCACGGTCGCACGCCTGAAGAAATCGCTCAGGGGTTGCCACATCTGACCCTTGGCCAGGTCCACGCCGCGTTGTCCTACTACTTCGACCACCGAGCCGAGATCCTCCGCGAGATGGACGAGGATCGGGCGTTTGTGGGTGCCCTGCGGGTTGCCAGCGGGCCAAGTCTCCTGGAACAGCGTTATCCGAAGGCCCCGGGAACTTGACCTGTGCTCCGATTCCACTTGGACGAGCACGTCGACCACGCGATTGCCCACGGACTTCGGCGGCGACAGATCGACGTTACGACAACAACGGATGCGGAACTCTTAGCCGCGAGAGATGAAGAGCATGTGGAATTCGCCCTTCGTGAAGGGCGAGTCATCTTTACAAATGACGCTGACTTTCTACGACTGGCTGCCCTGGGCGTTTTGCATTCGGGCATCGTCTACTGTCCTGCCGAAGACAGCCGTATTGGAGAGGTTGTTCGGTATCTCGCACTGCTGAATGATTGCTTATCGCCAGAGGAAGTTGCGAACAAGATCGAGTACCTCTAGTGGTGTCAGCCCTGCCCATTTCCATTCATTGAGGTACTCCCCTCCCCTGCCCCGTCATTCACACCCGCCACCGCAGCCGCGTCATCCAGGAACACGCCCATCCGCCGGAATTTCTCATACCGTGTCTGGGTCAATGTTTCCCGTGACTGGTTCAGTAGTTCGCGGAGGGAGCGGAGCAGGTATTGCTTGACGCGAGAGGCGGTTTGGTGGTGGTCGCGATGTGCGCCGCCGAGGGGTTCTTCGATGATGTGGTCCACGACTCCCAGCCTCAGCAGATCGGCGGAAGTGAATTTCAGGGCGGTGGCGGCTCGTTCGGCGTGCTGGGCGCTTTTCCAGAGAATCCCCGCGCACCCTTCCGGGCTGATGACGGAGTAGTAGGAGTATTGCAGCACCGCCACGCGGTCGCCGACGCCGATGCCCAGGGCTCCGCCGGAGCCCCCTTCGCCGATGACGATGCAGATGATCGGCGTCTTGAGGCGCGACATCTCGTACATATTCTCGGCAATGGCCTGCGATTGCCCCCGCTCTTCGGCCCCGATGCCGGGATACGCCCCGGGCGTGTCGATGAGGCAGATGACTGGCAAGCCGTACTTCTCGGCCAGCTTCATTTTGAGGATCGCCTTGCGGTAGCCTTCAGGATGGGCACAGCCGAAGTAGCAGGCCTGGCGTTCCTTGTAAGTCCGCCCCTTCTGGTGGCCGACCACCATCACCTTGTGCTCGTCGAGCTTGGCGAAGCCGGCGAGCATCGCCCGGTCGTCGCCGAAACGGCGGTCGCCATGCAGCTCGGAGAAGTCTTCAAAGACCAGGGAGAGATAGTCGGAGGTGTAGGGGCGGTCTTTGTGGCGGGCGACTTGCACGGTCTGCCAGGGCGAGAGGTTGGCATAGATCTGTCGCGTTGTCTCCGCCAACTCGCGTTTGAGCTTGCGTAGCTCCTCTTCCTGAGCGGGCGTCCGCTCGGCAATCTGCTCTAGCGCGCGGCGGCGGCTTTCCAGTTCCAGGATGGGGTGTTCGAAATCGAGCCCGGGGGCAGCAGTGGCAGCGGACATGATATCAGCCTCCCTTCGGGCCGCTTTTCTTCAAATCGTCGATGCTGGCGGAGACTTCGCGGGGGAGCACGATTTTTCCTTCGGGGATCTTAGGCATGATCTTGTAAACTCGAAGGGAGCGGAACTCCTTGAGGAACTCCCACATGGAAATCGGCCGATCCTCTTTCTTTTTCTGCATCAGCTTGGTGACCAGCCTGCCAAATTCGAGCGTCACGTTCTCATTAAAAACCTGCAGCGGCGGGATTGGTGCGTTCAAGTGCTTGGTGAGCAACTCATCGGCAGTCGTGCCGGTGAATGGCATCTTGCCCGAGATCAGTTCAAACAGCATGCAGCCGAAGCTATAGAGGTCTGCCCGCGGGTCGAGCGATTTGCCGCGAATTTGCTCCGGCGACATATAGCTCCGCGTCCCTTGCACCTTTGACTTTGACGCGAAGCTGAACAGGGCGCTCAGGCCCTTGCGGTATTTCTCGGAAATGGCGAAGTCAATCAACTTGACCAGACCGTCGTCATTGACCAGAAAATTGTCTGGCTTCACGTCGCGATGGATCCAGCCCTCCTCGTGCATGTAGAACAGGGCTTCGGCCGATTGCTCGATGATCCGCGGCGCCAGATAGGCGAGGGTCTTTACTCCCTGTCGGAGCAGCAACTTGAGGTTGGGGCATTCAAAAAGCTCCAGCACCAGGTAAGGCGTGCTCCCTTCCGTGTTGAACTCGTAGATGTGGATGACATTCTTGTGCTTGAGCTTCCGGCCGACTTCAAATTCGTGCTTGAGGGCCGTGATTTCCGTCCGGTCTGAACGCAGATCGTCGCGGAGAATTTTCAGGGCGTATCGCGTGGGATCCCCCGTTTTGATCGCTTCCCAGACCGCCGTCGTATTTCCCACCCGGATCAGCCGGGCCAGGCGATAGGAACCAAGAAAGTCACGGGCGCGCGTCACGGTGGTGGGGTCCGAGGTGCGAGGTGCGTTACGAATGCCAGTTTAGACGGGATGAGAAGATCGGGAAAGGGAAGAAGGAGAGACAGAGAGAAAGCTGCGCTCTCAATCTCTCCTTCTCTCTGTCTCTCCGTCTCTCCGCCTTTGGTTCCCCAGCACTCGTTCATAAACCTCCCGAACCCTCCGCGTCATGGTCTCGTGACGGAACTGGTCGGCAAACCGGCTGCGACCGGTGCTGCCGAGTTGATGCCGCAACGAGGCATCACCGGCTAGCTGCGTGAGAGCGGCGGCGAGAGCATTGATATCCCGTGGTGGGATGAGGCAACCGGTTTGGCCGGTGATGCACACTTCGCGAGCGCCGTCCACGTCGTAACTCACGACCGGTTTGCCGGCGATGAGCGCCTGGGGAAGCGCGCGGGCCAGACCTTCTCGCAAGCTGGCGTGAGCCAGGATATCGACCGCGCCGAGCAACTCGGGAATCTTCGCCGGCGGGACGAGGCCCGTGAACTGAAAGTGGGCGTGCAGGCCCGCGGCGTCGATTTGCTGCTGCAATTTGTCGCGCAGGAGTCCATCGCCGATGAAGAGAAAGCGAACCAGCGAGTTTTTCCGAATTACTTCCGTCGCGGCCGCAATCACATCGTCATGCCCTTTGAGGTGGAAGAGGCGGGCAATCTTGCCGATGACAATGTCGTCAGGCGAGTATCCGAGCTCCTGTCGGACTCGCGCACGGGCGTCGTCGGCGTGGAGAAACGGCTCCACGTCCATGCCGCTATGGATCGTCGAGAATTTGTCACGCGGGGCGACGCCGGCTTTTACCATCAGGTCGGTCATCGCGTCGGCCACGCTGATGATGGCGTGGCATCGGCGGGCCGCATATCGCTCGCACCAGCGGAAGACAGTCCTTGGAACCACACTCTGAAACGGATGAAACGGCGCTCCATGCACCGTATGCACAATCGCCGGCACTTTCAGCGACCAGGCTGCCAGGCGTCCTAAGAATCCTCCCTTGGCACTGTGCGTATGCACGACATCCGGCTGGAATTCCACCAGAATCCTTTTGATGCTTCGGTAACTCGCCGCATCGCGCCAAGGATGAATCGACCTTCGGAGCGCTGGCACATAGGCCAGCGGCACTGTGTTTTCGACAGCGGGCGGCGCTGTGTTTTTGACAGCGGGCGGCGATTCCACTCCCCTGCCCTGCCGCAGCAGGTCTCCTTCCGGCCCAATTGCCGGCCCGGTGATCAGCAGTACGTCGTCGCCGTAAGTCCCAATCAGATCCAGGCAATTGAGCAGCGTGTTCTCCTGGGCTCCGCCAACAATCATGCGGGTAATGATGTGGGCGACGCGCATGAGGTGAATTCGGGAATTCGGATTGGAGCTTGTGCATTCCTGACAATGCCATTCTAGCTGGCGTCCCGCGTGAGGAAGTGTTAACTTGAGTCTATAGCAACTGCCTTCCCGGCAGCTGATACCCCCCTCCCCTGCCCCTCGCTAGAGGCCCGCCATGAAACTCTTCTTCCTCTTTCCGCTCGCATTGTGCGCCGCAGTTTTCACCTCGCATGATGCATTCGGCCAGAATCTTGAGAAGGATCCGTTGAAGGCGTCCGGTACGATCAAGGGCGTCGCCCCGGGCGTCCTGCAAATCGCCACCGGCGAAGGAGACATGTGGCTACTGAAGCTCGAAGCCAAGCCGCAGGATGTCACGTTCTCCGGCACTGCTGAAAAATCGTTTCTGCGAACGGGCATGTTCGTCGAATTTCGGGCTCAGGTGTCCAAGAAGGGGGTCGTGGCCGAGCCGGTTGCGAGCCTGACCGTTTTCACCCCCAGTGAGGGCCGGCCGCCAGGAGTCGATCCCGATGGCGCTGCTGGCGGCGACAGCGGCTTGTTCAATGAACCGAAGGACGACAAGAAGCCCGAGCCCAAGGCGAAGAAATCGACGAGACTCAAGGCGGACGATACGATTTACCGCGTTGCGGGAGCGATCAGCAAAGTCGGCCGGGCGGGGGACCTCACCGTCAGTGCCGGCGGGGCTCAGGTCAAATTCAATCTGGCCGAGGACTGCAAGATCAGCATCGAGGTCAACGATCTATCTTTTGTTTCTATCGGCGACAAAATCACCGTGGACGGTTGGTTCCTGAAGGGGCGTCCCGGTGAAGGAGCCGCCAACAAGATCGAAGTCACCGCCGCCAACCCACTCACCGACGGCAGCAAGAAGAAGCCGACCAAACCGGTGAAGGAGCCCAAGACCCCGGACAAGGGTGCTAAGAGAGAGAAGGGCGAAACTGGAGACAAAGAAGAGAAGCCGGCTGAGGAGAAAAAGGACACCGAGAAAAAGGAAGCCGAAAAGACGGAACCCAAAGCGGAAAAAGGGTAAAAACGACCAAGTGGAGGCAAGAAAGCGGCTGAAAATGTGCTTGCTCCTGGATGCTCGCTCCGTTACAGTCCGGGGCATCTTCCATTTTGGATCATCTCACCCGGGAGTTGCCCCATGTCTGCGCCGCGCCTGCTCGTCGCCGTCGCCTTGCTAGCGTGCCTCTCCCTGACGGGCTGCGGCAATCCCTCGGCCAAGTTGATCGGCAAATGGAAGATGTCGGGTCTGAGCGGAACGGAAGGCAACCCATTGGCGGGCCTCGTGACCGAAATGTTCAAAGTCGGTTTTGAGTTCAAAGCGGACGGCACCTGCGTTTCCAACGTCGATGTTTTTGGGAAGCAGCAATCCTCCACAGGCTCGTGGCGGTTTCTGAAAAGTGAAGGCAACGACCTGGTGATCGCCCTCAAAATGCCCCCCGGAAATCAAGAAGGGGACGTTCGCATCTCCTTCAAGGATAACGATCACTGCTCCTTTGTCCCGCCAGCGAGTCTGGACCAGAAGGGTGGCGCGGGCTCGGGACAAATAGACTTCGTCCGCGAAAAATAGCGAACTTTGGCCAGCGAAGCCGCTTCAATAATTCACCGATCACGGAGGATCACCATGACCCCTAATCCACGGATGGTTTTCGCATTCTTGCTCGCCGCTCCCTTGGCACTTGCCGGTTGCGGCAGTGGCGAAACGGCAGCGAAACCATTGCCACGGCCTGAAAAGACGATCACTCCCGAGCAGCTTCTCGAGGGGCAGTGGCAAGGCCAGATGATTTTAGACGAAGAAGTGAAGAAGCAACTGCCGCCGGCCCAGGTGGCGAAGCTCCAGTCGATGACGATGGGGATGGAGTTTCAGCCGGGAGGCAGGTTGATCCTGGCGGGCATGAAGGATGACGGCAAGCCCTATGAGAGCGAGGCGGCCTGGGAAGTGGTCAAGGCGACGGACGACCAGATCACGATCAAATCGATTGAAGCCAACGGCAAGGAAACCGACGCGGTCTTGATGTTTGAAGATGACGACGTTTTCCTGATGCCGCTGAAGACCGAAGTCGCCAATCTGGGGGCGATGCGGTTTGAGAGGCTGAAATAAGATAGTAGTCATCTCGCTCCGCGAGGTGATTCCTCATGCGGAGCGTGAGGGGTACTTTCAAACGCGCTTCGCCACAATTGCCTGCACCTTTCCTCCCAGCGGGCAGATCAGCAGCGTCGCGGCTTCGTCCCCCTGTCCGCCGAGCTTCTTTCGCAATCTCTCCGGCTCGACGTCGCACCCCCGCTTCTTCACTTCCAGCCAGCCGATCCCCCGCTGCCGGAGCCAGGCTTTGAGCTGCCGCTCGTCGAGCGGCAAGACCTCGAGGACGTCAAAACGGGCCAGCGCGGAGTCTTGCACAAGTGCATCGCCGGTCAGATACATCGCCTGATGGGAAACTGCCCGAAGCTGATGCTCATCGCATAGCACCTGTGTCAGCTTGGCGGCCAGCACGGCGGCGGCTGGTTCGTAGATGTAGCGGCTGACGTGATTGGCGACAGCGACCGGCCCCTCCCCCCTGCCCTGCACCGTTCGCGGACCGCCGACGGCGTCGACGATAGTGGCTGACTTTTCACCGGAACGCCGGGCCAAGGAGCCGAACCACGCCACCTGTTGTCGGCACTCGCCGCGGCTTTGCAGCCACTCCAGCTCGGCGAGGTATGCAATGTCGGCCTTCGCTCCCCGGAAAGAAGAAACCTCTCGGAAAAGAAAGAGAAAACCAGACGCAAAGGGGGAAGGTGTTGCGGAAGGAGG
>JBPCKT010000019.1:0-49264 GCA_051004015.1 Pirellulaceae bacterium
GCAGCCACGAACTCTGCCTCCAGTGCCGCCAGCCTTAATTGAAGCTCCTGATCCATCATCGCCTGCCTTGCCTAACCGGCCCAAGATTTACCAACTTCCCCAATCCCGTGGAAGGCTAAACGGATACGTTTGGGTGTATTAAAAAAACCTGCTTTGTATCGCGCTTGTATCGCGAAGGCTCGGCGGAAGTCGCGATGGGATCAGGAGTTGTGCCTCCGCCCTTGATACACGCGGGGCCAAAACGGGACCTTGAAAACCTGTATAATTTGCCGGTGGTGGGCCGCTTATCGCGCGAATCAGGGGGGAGAGGAGTTCCGGCGCGTTAAGGGAAGCGGGTTCGACCCTCACCCCGGCCCTCTCCCAGGAGGAGAGGGGGTCAGGCAGCCGGAAGTCAACGACTTCCGGGTTTACGTGGCACAGCGAGGTAGATCCGGAGGCAGTTTGCCTCCGGCTGCTTGGGAGATGGGGCGCCTTAGAGCTTGCTCGCAGGGTTTTCCGACTTCAGCCTTTCGGCCAGCTTGCGGATTTCGGCCAGCTTGGCTTGCATCTTCTGGCGGGCCGGACCCTCCAGGGCATCGGCGGCCTGTTGTTGTTTGGCAAGTTCCGCCAGGAGTGGATCGACGCTGGGGAGCTTCTGCAACTGGTCCTTGAGCTTGTCCGCGGCGGCCGTGTTGCTCGCCGTGCTGGCGGCCTTGATGCGGCTGACGAGGACCTCGCGGCGGGCGACGAGATCCACCAGGTCGTCCTGGATGCGGCCGAGGGCGGATTCCACCGCCAGCCGCGGGCGGTCGTCGGCGAGCGAGATCGTGATTTCCTCCGCCAGTCCTGGAACCAGCGGCAGCCGGGCCAGCACCTCTTCGCCGTGGCGAACGAGCAGAATGCGAACGGCTGATGGACTGGGGGGGACGACGACGATGCCAGCGGGGCCGCTTCGCCCGAGGGAGAGTACGGCTCCCGGCTTGCCCGCGGCTTCCGGCTCCTGCACGGCGACTTCGTATCCTTCCAGCGGAGCGGCATCGCCTTCCGCCGCCAGCTTGACCTTGGTGGAATCCTGCGAGGGACTGACCCCCAGCGCCAGCCTGAGGCGGGTGGGATGGTATTCGGGAATGACCGCGCCCGAGAGGCCGGTTTCGATGCGAGCCGTGAACGGCGATGACGCGGTCTTGCTTTCGGTCGGGATCAGGAACGTCCAGCCAATCGGCTCCGGCGGCGCGGCCACGATCGCGCCGCGGGCATCGCATTTCAGCAGCACCGGGCGAAAGACTGTTCCGGAAATGAGCAGCGGCTGATTGGCATCGGGCCGGGCGAGCGCGGCGGCCCGCAGCTTGAGCGTGACGATTTTGTCGTCCACCTTTTCGATGCGAGCCTGCGGCGCGAATGCCCAGAGCAAACACCGAAGTGTCTCTTGCTTCACGCCGGCTGCCTGGCGGACGCTGTGCGTGGCCGTGGTATTCCAGAGTCCGGTTGCCAGGTCCAGCTCGCGGGCCCGCACCACATAGCCGTTCTCGCTGGAGGCAATCCCCAGCAGCATGACCTTGTCCCCCTTCTTCGCCGCTGCCGGCAAGATTTCGGAAGTGACGTCCGCCAGGGAATGCAAAATGCGATGCCGCAACTCAGCCGGTGCTCTACTAACTTCCAGACGCCACGCGCCGCCGACGGCTGCCGAAACACGCGAGGCGAGGTCCGCGGATAGCTCCTGTTCCAGCCTCGACGGAAGCGAGGCATCCGCTTCCACGGCCGTCAGGAGGTGGATGCGATAGGGCAGCATCTCCCACGCTGCTCTGGCGGATTCGTCCTGGCCCACTGCCGAAATTGGCAGCGAGGCCAGGAGCAAAATCGCCATGGAAAGGCGGAGTTTCATTGGTTGCATGTCATTCGGAGGGGACGCGAAGCTCGACTTGCCAGTTTTCGATGTCTTGATACAGCGTGAAGGGACGCTGCGGCACTCCCTTCACGGATTTGTGATAGGCAAAGTGATTGACGACTTGCCAGAGCGGGATGACCGGGAGCTCGGCGGCGGCGACGCGGTGGACTTCCTGCGATCGCAGTGCGGCTTGCTTGGCGTCCTTCGCTTGTTCCAGCGATCGCAGGGCCAGGAGCATGGCGGAGCTGCAATCACCGGTCATTCCGCCCGGACCCAGCAGCCGCCAGGCATCGACGGTTGGCTCCTGCATGACGAGTTCGGTATAGAGCAGGTCATAATCCTCCCCCACGGCCTGGCCGGCGGGTAACTCTCGCAGCTTGACTTGCAGGCCGACGAGCTGCAGTTGCCGCGCGATGGATTCGCAGGCGATGCGGGCCATGGGCTCGGCGGGGAAAGCCAGCGTCAGGGATTGCGACTTGGGCGCCGCGGAAGCCGCTGCTTCCTGGCCTGCTACGGACACCAGCACCGACGCGACGGCGGGGTCATAGGGGCGGACCTCCACCTCCAGGTCATAGCCGGCGCCCCGCGTATCTTCCTTGGAAGCCGGCTTCGGGAACGGCCCGCTCACGACTTCGCAGCCGGCAATTGTTTGCCCCGTCAGCAGGCCGCGGTGGAGGATGCTCTCGCGGTCGATGGCGTAGAGGATGGCTCGCCGCAAAGTGCGATGGGCGAGCAGCGGCCTCCGCGGATTGGGGAGCAGCACGCTGACGCGGGGGAGCGCGTAGGGCTCCACGGTGAACTCTTCTCCCGATGTGATGCGCCGCAAGTCCCAGGGACTAATGCGGTCGACCATGTTCACTTCGCCCCGGCGAAGCGCCACGATAGCCGCTGCAGAATCGGGATAGGTCCGCTCGATGATTTCGCTCGGAGGCGTACTGGAGGTCTGCCGCAAGAAACTGACTTGCTGAGGCGTGACATCCGCCAGCTTGTACGGTCCATAGCCGGGTAGCGACCGCCGTAACCAGGCTTCGCCGCTCTGTTGGGGGCGCAGGAACAGGGCGCGGACCTCCCCTTCCGTGCCAACTTCCACGCCGGCCAGCACGTTCGCGAACGATTCGTCGAATGTCGGCGTTTTCGGCGTTGCCGCGGTAAGGAGCGCGCGGACGACATCCTGAGCCGACAGGTTCCGCGGCGGCTCTTGCCACTTCAGCCCTTCCTTGAGTTTGAGGACGACCTGAGCGTTCCCTTTCGGTCGCGAGAGCTCACCGAAGGATGAGGAGTACTTCCCTTCGCTCTCTCCGCTTCCTGCTTCCGCCAGCGGCCGGCCGAGCAAGCGGCCCGCACGCACGCCGGCCCAATCATCGCTTGTCTTCACCGAAGCAGCGGCCAGCGGCGAAACGACGCCGACGGAAAGCAGCGGGTACTTCTGATGGACGTCAGCCGCCAGTTGCTTTCCCTCTTCAATCGCGGGCCAGGTTTCCAGCATTCTCGCGGCGGCTTCGTGAGCCTGGCGGAGCTTTCCGGCCGCCAGGTCGGCCTTGGACTGGGCGAGCAATTCCGCAGCCTTGGCCTGGAGCATGTTTTCGAACTCGGCGACGGACGTGGCCTTCGTTTCCGGATAGCGCTCCGCGAGATTATTAAGGAGCTTGCGGGCGGCGCGGTAGTTTCCCTCGGTGATGCGGCTCTTGGCGAGGTCGATGCTGACCCGTTCGTAGGCCTTCGGCAGCCCACTTCGCTGCGGGTTGCGGCCACTGAGTTCCGCCAGCAGGGCCATCGCCTCGTCCTGACGCCCCGCTTTGAAGCTCGCGCCGATTTGCGTCCAGAGGCACGTTTCAATCGCATCCTTCAGCCCCGCGACGGGAGGTGTCTTCGCTTCGAGAAAGCGGAAATAGGCATACGCTTCGTCGAACCGCCCCTCCTGCACCCGCTGCTGGGCTTCGGCGAGAACCAGCTCTTCGAACAGACGGACCTTGGCCACGGCTCCCCAGGCGACGGCAAAGGTCTGGCCGGCCTGCTCCACCAGCTCGATTTCCAGATCCCCGCTGCGGTTCTCGGGAGGGGGGACTTTTCGGCCCGGCAAATTGAGGGGTTTGACCTTGAGGACAGCGTTGTTGTTGTTTTCGTCGAGCGTGATTTCGTCGTAGGGGCTTTGTAGATAGATCGCGTCCGGGTTCTGGGCGGCAGCAATTCCGCTCGCTACCAGCGTCAGGCAAAGGGACGCAGCCGCCGGGAACAGAAGTTGTCGAAAGCGAGGCATTTACTTCTTCTCCGGAATGGCCACTTTGAGAATTCCGCCGGCTGCCGTCGGTACGAGCACGGCGTTTCCGGCTAGCGCTGGCGAGCCCGTGAGGGGTTGGCCGACGTCAGCGCGGGCCAACTCTTTGCCGCTGGCAGCGACGAGTCGAAGGAGCACGCCTCGCTTCGTCGGCAGCAGGAAATCTCCGCCGGCAACCAGCGGCCGGCCAGCTACGGGCCCTTCCGCGAGCGGGATTTTCCAGAGCTGCTTGCCCGCGGCATCCAGGCAGACCAGCTCTCCCTTGTCGGTTTCCAGGACGAAGTTCTTGCCGACAGCCTCTGGCCCCATGACTACCGCGCGACAATCGATCTTGGCACCTGGTTTGAGCTTGAGGTCCGGCAGCGAAAGTACCTGCAACGCGCCGGACTGGTCCAAGACACAGGCGGAGCTTTCCAGCGCGGCGATCCGCGAAATAACGGGCAATTTCAAGGTCGCCTTCGCCACTAAGATGAGTCGTGGCTGGGGCGCGCTTTCCAAGCGGAGCAAATAGACCGAGTTGACGCCGTCGCAGATGACGACGTTCGCTCCATCACCGCCAGCCGGCGCGGCGGAGCAGTTTTCGAGCTGGCTTCCGGGGCGGATGCTGAGCTGAAACGGCTCGGCGAGTGGAGCAGAAGCCTTCTCATCCAGGAGTTCGACAGAGCCGGAGGTGGAAATGCTGAGGCGACCGCCAGCCCAAGAAATGCGTGGCGCGGCCAGCGGGGAATCGAGCGCGGGTTTTGTGGGTGTAGCTTCTGGAGCGACCGGCAGAAACAACACGCTCGCGCCGCTCAGGCTTGTCAGTTCGATTTTCACATCCGCTCCGGCAGATGTCGTCGCAACGGCGGACGCTCCGTCCGCCGCGATGTGGAGCGAAGCCAGCGGCTGGGCGAGACGAGTTTCCCACAGCGTCTCGCCGGAGGCGGCTTTGAGGGCAGTGGCGATAACTCCCGAGCGACCGACGCCGCTGCGCACGCAGAAGAGGGTGTCGGCGATTCCTTGGGGCGGAGCTTCCATTGCCTGCCCGGCAAAGCCGGCCCAGGCCTCCTTGAGCGTGCCCCCTGCCGGGATAAAATCAAACCGTCGCAGCCCGTCTGCGGCGACCCACAGCTTGTCGGCATGAACGGCTCCAAAGCGGGTCAACGAGTCCGTTCCCGCTTCCGTCTCACCCAGCTTCTTGAGCGGCTCGTCGTCCGCCGGCTGATAGTCGAAGGCCACGGTTTGCCGGTCGGTCAGCACGAGCAGGCGCTCGCCGAGCAGCACCGGCCGTGTTGTCACCAGGCCGGCAACGTCCACCTGCTGCGATGGGCCGGCGGTGAGCCCTTTCTCATCCAGCGCGACGACGTGGAGTAGCGAAGACGACGAGCGATTCGCGGCCAGGATGGCGTGCCCGGCGACAATAGTCGGCGGCGTCTCGATGCTACCGGACTCGTGCCCGAGGTAGACGGCGGCTTCGCATTTCAAATCCGGCGAGAGAACGTAGAGGAAGGAGTGTTCCGCAACGACGAAGGTCTTGCCGGAACCCCCCACGGGGCCCAGCCGACACCCTTGCGGCAACTGGGCGGCGGACTTGCCGTTGCCGCTCTGTGCATCCAGGGCCACAATCTTGCCGCTCGTGGTTGCGACGATGACCTGGCCATCCAAAACGAATGGTTCGCCCGTCAATGACTCCTTGAACGGATGCCGCCAGCGGACCGCGCCGCTTCGCCGGTTCACGCAGACGACTTCATTGCGGAACAAGTCGGCCAGGATAACGTCGCTGGAAGCATCGGTGGCAAGGGGCGTTACCCCATTGCCGCTGTTCCCTAGGGCGGGGCGTGACCAGAGCAGTTTTCCAGAACCGCCGTCAATCGCCCAGACGGAGCCGGCTGCCAGCGCAAAGAATGTCCGCTCCGGAGTTTCGGCAGCGGTAGTCGGTTTGCCGCTGGCCAGGGACAAGCTGGCCAGCACGGAAGACTTCGCTTCCGCGGACTCCCCCTTGCTGGAATCGGCAGCTGTTTTTACTCCCGCGGCTACGGTTTTTCCGATTTGTTTGCCGAGGTCCCGCAGGGCTGCGTCTCCGGCGAGCTCAGGATACGCGAGGAGTAACTTGGTACGTTCCGCCAGAGCCGCGTCGAGCTTACTGGCCTCGGCATGCTTCTTGATTTCGGCCAGGGCTACTTCGAGCGATTTGCCTCGGCCCAGGTCTCGCTCCAATAATCCAAGCGATTCCTCCACTTCCGCCAGCCGCTGCCACTGCCGCAATGAGCCGGGAATGAAGCGGCCGTCATTGGCGAGCGCGAGCGCGTCTTTGGCCTGAGCCAGCTTCTCGGCGGACTCGGCTGCTGTCTTTCCTTGTTTGGCTTGTTCGGTCAGAGCCGCCGCCATGTCCGTAAGCAGCGGGGCCAATTCGGCGTGGAGCTGCGACAGCTCTTTCTCGCCGCCGATCTCGGTGAGCGCAGCTTTCGCGACCGGCAAAACGGTAGTGTAGTTGTCCTTGCTCGGCGAAGCGGCCAGGATTTTCGCCATACCGCGATGTAGCCGAGCGGTGCCAACTTTGGGGCTGGACGGAAAGTCTTCGAGGAAAGTGGAGTGTTTTGCAATCGCGGCGTCGTAGGACTTGGCTTGATAGTCATGCTCGGCCAGCGCGAATTCCTCGTCTCCATTACTCCGCGTCAGTACGAACCCCGCAATGCCCCCCACGATCAGCAGCACGACGACCACGACGGCGATGATCGGCAGCACCTTGGAGCGTTTGCCCGGCGCAGCCGCGGGCTTCGCGGCTGCTGGCTTCTGCGCGGCAAGCGGAGCAGCGACCAGCGGTCCGGCAGCGGAGAGTGGCTCAACCAGATTCGCTGGTGAGTCGAGCGGTATGACAGGGGATGCGGCAAAGGGGTCCGCCATGGCGGCCGGGCCGAACAAGTCGTCACCAGGAAGCGGGCTGAGCGGCGCGAGCTCTTCAAACAGCGGCGCGGCTGCCGGCGCCGGCGCTGCCTTGGCCTTCGCAATTGAGCTGGGAGTGCCGCTCGGCGCTGGCTTTGCCTTGGTGATGGTGCTGGGAGCAGCCTTGGAAGGTCCAGCCGGTTTGGGTGCGGGCGCAGGGGCGGGATTTGTTTTTACCGCCGACTTCGGCGCTTCGTGAATGGGAGCAAGGCCGAGATCCGCAGCCGCCAGGTCAATCTCGGCCTGGGACTTGGACGGCGATTTTACTGCCGGCTTGGGAGCAGGTTGAGGCGGCTTTGGCTTTTCGCCAATCGGCTCCAGGCCCAGAACTCCACTGTGCGAACTGCTTTTCTTCGAGGCCGGCAGCGGAGCCCCCACCAGCCGTTCTCCCTGAGCCTCGGTCAGATGGCCATGATCCACCAGCAGCCGGGCGATCGTGCCAGGCGCCACGGGTTTCGTGGCCTTTGCCACCTGGCGGCGCAGGCTTTCCAAAGCCTCGGGAGGGACGAGGCCGCCATTTGCCAGGTTGTCGAGTAATTCTTGTGCGGTCTTTGCCATGCGTTCGCGTCGGGCTATTCGTCGGCCTTCTGTTCCACCACGAAAAATCGAAAGCCCTCGGGCTCCCTGGGCCGGACCCCGAACACCGTCTTGCGAATCCGCTTGAGCCCGGCTTGTTTGGCCTGGTCGTCCTCCATTTGCACCAGCTCTTTCTCCAGCTCTTCGGGGCAGAAATGCACAACCACCTTGCCCGCCGATGCAATCTTCGCTCGGGCCAGAATCTCTTCGTCCGCCTCCCGCATCGAGCCCCGCTGCCAGATCAGATACAGCCGCTTCTCCCCGGCAGCCGACTGGGTTCTGGTGGTCGGATTGGGGGCCGAGAGGTTGGAGAGATAGACGATGTCGTTCGCCTGGCCAATGACGCCGAGCTCGATTTTGAAGTAATCAAGCTGCCGCGTGTAGGAGTCGGAGGTGTTGCCGGCGCCGATGCGGATTTCCCACCGTTCGTGCCGCGGAATGCGGCTGATGGCATCGACGGAACGCTCCAGACTTCCGGAGACAACCAGACCGGCCGGTGCGGCGCCATCCACGGACGCCAAAAGCAACTCCGGCGGCAGCCCCGCGGCGAGGCTGGAAATCTTCTCGGTTGTTTTGGAAAGAGAATCGCTACCCTCGGCGGACGTCGACGTAATACTGCTGTTGGCAAGAGTTGTCTTGAACGGTGGCGGAGGGGCAGGCGTCTCCGGCGGAATCGGTTTACCGGGTTCCGTCACGACAGGCTTGGCCTTGCTCGCACTGAGCCAGATGCCAATACTGACGGCGGGTGCGAGAATCAAGAAAGCCAAAACAACCAAGATGACTGGGAGCTTGCTCCGCTTCTTAAGTACTGGGGACGGTGGAGACGCCGCTTGCGGTTTCGCGCCCTCCGGCGCGGCACTCTTCTCATCCGCAATGGCGGAAGAAGAGTCCGGGGAAGATAAGTCCTTAGGAGAGGTCATCGCTGCGTCGCGCCCCGCTTTCTATTCCAGTTCCGCATCCGGCCTGACGGTCAAATACCAGGTCTTCCAGCGCTCTTTCGCGGACGCGCGGGCTTTGTTATCGGGCTTGTCGCCCAGCAGGTTGACGCCGCTGGTCTTCCAACCCACGAATTGCAAGCCTTCGTCCGCGGCCATCACCACTTGCCAGTCGGGGTCGTCCAGCGCGGCGAGGAGGGCGGGGCAACTTTCAATGTCGCGAAGCTGGCTGAGGACGCGGACCGCGGTGACGCGGGCATCGGGAACGCCCGTGGCCGCCAATGTCCGCAGGCGATGGAGCAGCTCCTTTTTCTCCTCGGGCTTGGAGGCTTTGAGGCGATCCCGCAGCAAGTCCACGTCCGCGGCGACGGCGGCGAACATGGAATGGTCGGGCTTGGAGAGAATGTCAATCAGCTCGGTGGTGGGATTGGCGAGCCGTTTGGCCGCGACCTGGCCACCGCGAACGCGGACTTCCTGCACTTCCGTCGGCAAGCCGCGGCCGGCGAGCAGCGAGCCATCGCCATAGCTCTTGGCCCGCTCGATGGCCTTCTTGGTGGAGCGAAGTAGGAACAGTACGGAGAAGGCGGTGTTTACATCCACGTAAGGCTTCTGGCCTTCCTCGGTATCCCAACAGCCATTGGCCTTTTGGGTCTTTTTGAGATACGCAAAGCCCTCGTCATACCAGGTCGGTTCCTTAACGGAGCGTCCTGCCGCCGCCTCCTGGAAACTCTTGCCCCGTTCGAGCGCGTACAGGTAATAGTGCGTGAATCCCGGCGGATCGATCTTGTAATTCTTGGCGAACCAGGCTTTGCCCCGCTCTTGGGCGGCTCTGATTAACTTGCCGTCGACATTCGTGGCTGGCCCTCTCTTTACGGCTGCCGCCTTCTTCAGCGGGCGGAGGGCAGGGGGTAGGCCGCTGTCCAGGTCACTGTGCAACTCCCCCAGCCCCAACAGGTCAGCCGCCATGTACGTACACCCCAGCGCCGCCATGGTCATGCCCGGCTTGTTGGGATCCTGCTTGGCCAGCACCATCCTGTCGGAATCCGTCGCTTCGACACCTTGATAACCCCAGTTGCCATTGGGATCTTGCGTACGAATCAGCCAGTCCGTGACGCGCTCGACGGACTTTTGGGAAATGGGAATCCCCACCGCGTTCATTTCCCAGTAGCTGAGCATGCCGTACTGAGTCATCGAAGTATCCCCGGTTTGCTTGTCGGGATAGCCCCAGCCGCCGTGCGATTTCTGCCGGTCCTCCAGCGAATCCCGCAACTTGACGATCTCGGGCTGGTATTTGCTGGGGTTTAGCGCGCAGAGAAAGATAATCGCGATGCCCGTGCTATAGATGTCCGCCCCCACCTCGCCCTTCGTGGCGGCGATGCAGGAATCCACCGCGGCAACGATTCTGGGGTGCTTCTCATCCGCGCCATCCTTGAGAAACGCCAGGCCAATCAGGCACCGGCCTCCAAGGCTTCCTTCCTTCGACGTCTCTAGATACTTAAGCCCCTTCTTGATGACCGCCCGCACCTCCGGGCTCTCCGGCGTATGAGCCGTGGCGATCCGCGGTATCGACGCGAACAGCGCCGCCATCCCAGCGAGCAAAAAACAACCCGGGCGCAAGAGAGCGTTCATCGTCGTCCCTCCACATGCACATCCCAGCCCGCAGCGAAAACCGCGGGCAAATCTAACAGCGATGCTAACTCTGTTGGGAGGGGATGTCAACAAAAGCGATGAGGAGGGCGAACGCTAAGTTTCGTCAAGAAATGGAGGTCAAGCAGGTTCAACTGACTCGTCCAGGAGTTCAGCCACTCGCTGGGAGGTCATTGGAAGTGTGCCGGGGGTCGGAGATGGCACCATCGGCAATGAGATTCGCTGTTTCGATTTTTCGTCTGGAGTGTTCGATGGTTGCAGAATCGAGACCGTCACGCGCGTTCCTTCCCGCAATGCCTGCCCGCCGATGAGGACGATAACCCCGTTCTTAACAAAGCCGTCGATATCCATTGCCCGATCCTATCACGGATACCTTGACTTTTGGTAGCACCGCTTTGGCGGCATCCTTATCGATAGCGCGAGATACGCCCAGATACAGTTCAGAGAGCATTGCGTGGCCCTGTAACGGCCTCAATCCTTTCACAGTTACTTGGGTGCGCTGCAATTCAAGCACCCTTAGCTTGGGCATGGAAGCAAAAACGGGTATTGAAGCATCGGAAATCTGCGACCGATGGTTGCCTGTGCTACCGAGCCAGAGTACTTCGATGGTCGGGTTGTCTCGCAGCGCTTTCACCCCCTCATCGCTGACTTCGTTCTGTTGAAGGCTCAGAGTATCAATGCATGGTAGACCCGCGAGCGTTGCCAGGCCCAGGTCCGACAAATGCGTTCCCGAAAGATGGACGGTTCGTAACCGTGGCATGTTCCGAAGCTGTGTAACACCCTTATCGGTGATTTGATCGGCATCCCAAAAAAAGAACTCCTCAAGTCCTTTCAGTTTTGCCAGCTCAGCAAATCCTGCATCGTCTAGCTGATGCTCCTTGACCGCTAGATACCGCAGGTACGGAAACCCGCTGAGAAGGGGGGAGATGTTTGCGCTGGCGTTTGGATTATCACGCCGCGTCTTTCCCCCATCTTCGTAAGCGTAAACCATCGAGACAACGTCAACATTGTGAAAGAAGTCGACTCCCAATCCGTCAATCAGCATCTTGGGGATGGGCGAATCGGCGGCGAAATCAGACTTTGATTTCTTCGCATCGTAGCGTTGGTAGTCGTAGTAGACCCACCCGCCGCTATCTCGAATCCCCTTCACCGCTGCTGATTGGCGCCGGGCTCGGTACATCCACCAGCTCAGGCCAATACACAGCAGCGTGATCGCAATCAACAGCGACCGGAGGCTGAAGCGAAGGGCAAATCGTCGTCGTGGCGGTTGGATTTTTTCGGAGGACATAGTAACGATATCTCCGTCAGATTCTCTGGGCAGGCTGGAAGCCTACCCCACCCTAGTACCCATACCTCTCAAAATACTCCCGCCACCGCTGCCGGATTTCCGCTTTCATCTCGTCGTCAAGTTCATGCTTGTTCGGCTGATAGGGTTTCTGCTTGCCGACGTAGGCGTCGAGTGTTGGCCGCAGGGCTTCGAAGTCGTCGAGCCCGAGCTCCTGATACACGCGCCGCACCTCGGCCACGGGGTTTTGCACGAGGTCCTCGTAACGCAGGTCGCAGATATTTTGGGGGTCAATCTCCCGCCGCTGTTTTTCGAAGCCGCGGTACATGCGGGTGAGGCACTCGTAGACGTACTCTTCCAACCCCTTGTGGCGGGGCATTTGCAGCCCTTGCACCTCGTCGAGCGATTTCCAAAGTCGGACCGTGGAAGGGAAGAGGGCGTAGGGATCGCGGACGATGTGGATAAACTTGGCCCCAGGAAAGAGGCGGCTGAGGAAGGCGATGCGGCCGGTGTGCGGCGGGGATTTGAGCAGGGCTCGCTTCCCGCTCTGGAAGGTGAGGGCCTTCACGAAGCCTTCCAGGCCCATTTCAAACTTTTGCAAGTCGGCCGGAGCGACCCCCTCCATGTCCAGAAACTCCATGTGCGGCGGTGGGTCGTTGGGGAAGGCCATCCGCTCATACGGCGTGGGGACGGCCAGCGTGAGCAAGGCAAATTCGTCCTCCTGCGGACGGGTCCAGCCGGCGGTGACATTGTCCATCGGCCGGTGCCGCGGAAGCAGCCAGCCGCCGAATGTCTTCATCATCCATTCCGTCAGCAGAAAGTGCCGCGGGGCAAAGCACTGGTAGGTCGTGGGGGTCGCGAAGCGGCTGTCAAGCTCCAGCAACTCGTGCAGGTAGGTGGTGCCGCTCCGCCAATGTCCCAAAATGAACACCGGCGGCTGCTCAATGACGGTGGCGTCAATCTGCTTGCCGTAGCGTAAGCGCTGGACGGCCGACATCACGGAATTGAACGGCGTAATCAGCGTGATCAGAAACGCCATCGGCCAGCGAAGCGGGTGAATGCGAAAGCGATGCCTCACGCAGAGCTGGATCCACTCAGTAAATCGCAGGCCATGCCAGAACCGGGGGCTCCAGAACGGATAGAAATGGAATTTCTGCGCGGGCTTCTTCACCGGCGGCTTCGTGGAAGGCTGCGTCATGCGGGGAGGGATTTCTAGGGGCGAAAGAAAGGTATTATAGATGCGAAGCCCAAACTGCGTAACGTCACCGGCGAGCGGCCTGCGTAAGCTGGCCGGTGGCGCGGCGAACAGGTTTTCGGCGATATACCCAACGCCACCTCACCGGGAAGCTTACGCATCCCGCTCGCCGACCATGTACCGCACCCTTAACGTCCATCTGCTCCCCGCCCTCGTCGAGCCGCGCGAGCTAGCCGGCAAGACCGTGGTAGTAATTGACGTCCTGCGGGCGACCACGACCATCATTCACGCGCTGGCCGCGGGAGCGAAGGAAGTGATGCCGCTATTAGAGGTGCAAGAAGCACAAGAGCTAGCTCGAAAACTAGCGCCTGGTGCGGTTCTGGGGGGCGAGAGAGGCGGCAAACGGATAGCCGGCTTTGACCTGGGGAATTCGCCGCTGGAATACACGCTGGCCGCGGTGGGCGGACAGACGCTCGTCTTCACCACCACCAACGGCACCCGCGCTATGCTTCGTTGCGCTCAGGCCCGCCGCATCCTCATCGCCGGTTTTGTCAATTTCTCCGCCGTCTGCCGCCAGCTGGCCGAGGAAGAGCAGATTGAAATCGTCTGCGCCGGCACCGACGGCCACGTCACCCGTGAAGACACGCTGCTGGCGGGCGCGATTGTGGAAGATTGTCGACGTTCGCGAAACGACGAGTGGGATTGCAACGACCAGGCCGAAATCGCCGCTGATGCCTGGCGGACCGCCGTCGGCACCCTTTCCGGACGCGACCCTCTCGCTGCCGCTCTCCGCGAAAGCCGCGGGGGCAGGAATCTTATCGAAATCGGGCACGAGGACGACATCGACCTGGCGGCCCAGATCGACCGGTTCGACATCGTGCCGGAGCTGGACGTCGCGGCCTGGCGGATTCGCCTGTCCTAGACCGCGAACGCAAGCGGCCGGTAAACTGTCTCTTTCTGGGCAGGCTGGAAGCCTATCCCACGATCTGACCTCTGCCCTCTAACCTCTGCCCTCTTCCCATGGAAATGGACAAACTGGTTTCGCTCTGCAAACGCCGCGGTTTCCTCTTTCAGTCGAGCGAAATCTATGGCGGCCTGAATGGATTCTGGGATTACGGCCCGCTGGGAGTGGAGCTCAAGCGGAACATCAAGGAGGCCTGGTGGCGGGACATGGTCACCGGCCACGACGACATCGAGGCCCCGCCGGGAGCCCCCGAGGCCTACGAGATGTGCGGCCTGGACTGCACCATTATCATGCATCCGCAGGTCTGGAAGGTGAGCGGACATTACGACCTGTTCGTGGACAAGATGGTCGATTGCACGGAATCGAAGAAACGCTACCGCTACGACCAGGTTCCCGGCCGCTGGGTGGAAGCCAAGGGGCAAAAGGTCTTCATCACCACCGGAGCCGACGATAAGCCGGAACAAGACATCGAAGCGCGGGCCCTCAAGTACTTCAACCTGCGGGCGAAGGACGCGGCTGATTTGGCCTGGCAAGGGGGACTCGTTTCGCTCGCCAAAATCGACCCGGCTGAATATGTGAAGGTGCTTGCTCCCGATGCGAAGGCGTTGGGATCGCTGACAGCGCCGCGGGACTTCAATTTGATGTTCAAGACCATCGTCGGAGCGCTCGGCACGGAAGACGATGCCGCGTTTCTGCGGCCAGAGACCGCCCAGGGCATATTCGTCAACTTCAAAAACGTCCTCGACAGCAGCCGCGTGCGGGTGCCGTTTGGGATTGCCCAGATGGGGAAGAGCTTTCGCAACGAAATCACGCCGCGGAATTTCACGTTCCGTTCGCGCGAGTTCGAGCAGATGGAGATTGAGTTTTTCTGCCATCCGAGCTCCTCGGTGCAGTGGTATCAATACTGGCGCGACCGGCGATTCCGCTGGTACACGGAATTGGGCCTGGCCAGCGAGCGGCTGCAACTGCGGGAGCATCATCAGGACGAGCTGAGCCATTACAGCCGCGGCACGGCGGATATTGAGTATGCGTTCCCGTTCCTCCCCGCGGGCGAATACGGCGAGCTGGAAGGAGTTGCTCATCGCGGAGACTTTGACCTCCGCAGTCACATGGAGGGCAAGCTCGACCCCCATTCCAAGCCGGACCTCAAAGTGGAGCTCGGCGAGGACGGGAAGCCAAAATGGAAGGGAAGCGGCAAGGATTTGACCTACCGGGACGACATCACGAACGAACGGTATCTCCCGCACGTCATCGAGCCTTCCGCCGGTGCGGACCGGGCCACGCTGGCGTTTCTGTGCGAGGCCTATCACGAGGACCAGGCTCCGGACGACAAGGGGGAGATGCAGACCCGCGTGGTCATGAAGCTCCATCCCCGCATCGCCCCCATCAAGGCGGCTGTCTTTCCGCTCGTGAAGAAGGACGGAATGCCGGAAGTCGCCCAGAAGATCTACCGCGAGCTGAAGAAACGCTGGAACGTCTTCTACGACGAAAAAGGAGCCGTCGGCCGCCGCTACCGCCGCCAGGATGAAGCGGGAACACCGTACTGCATTACCGTGGACGGTCAGACGCTGCAAGACCAGACGGTGACGATTCGGGATCGGGACACGCTGAAGCAGTGGCGAGTGAAGGTGGAGGAAGTGACGGCGGAATTGGCCGAGAGACTGAAGTAAATGACGAAATTCGAATGGCGAATGGCGAATGAACGAGGACGGCACTCAAGTTCGCTGCTTCATTCTGAATTCGTCATTCGGAATTCGAATTTCGTCATTCCTCCCTCCCCATGATTCCCACCCTCAGTCAGGTCTGTTCCCTCACTTCGCGTTTCGATGCGGATATTGAGGACTACGCTGCCGGCAAGTGCGAAAGCGTGGAAATCTGGCTGACGAAGCTGGAGGACTACTTGCAGCGGCATAGCGTGGCGGAGGTGAAAGATTGGCTGGCAAAGTTTGGAGTTTCCGCGCCGGTGGCCAGTTTTCAGGGAGGCATTCTGGCCAGTCAGGGAGAGCGGCGGAAGGAAGCTTGGGACTTGTTCCGTAGCCGCTTGGAAATCTGCCAGTCCGTCGGCGTCGGCACCATCGTCATCGCCTGCGACGTTCCGCAGCCGCTGTCGCAGGAGACGGTGGAGCGGGTCCAAGTCTCGCTCGTGCAGGCGGCCCAAGAGTGCGGCAAGCGGGGCTTGCGGGGGGCTCTGGAATTTCAAGCCACCAGCGCCTTCGGCAACAACCTGCAAACTGTAGCTGCGCTCGTCGCCGAAGCCGGCAGCCCGCATCTGGGCATCTGCCTCGACGCTTTCCACTTCTTCACCGGTCCCAGCAAGACCGAAGACCTCGGCTATTTGACCACCTCGAACCTCTTCCACGTGCAACTCTGCGACCTGCTTGACACCCCCCGTGAGCTCGCCAGTGACAGCGATCGCATCCTCCCCGGCGACGGCGACTTCCCCTTGCAGCTGCTCATCGAACACTTTCGCGGCATCCACTACACCGGCTGCGTTTCCCTCGAGCTCCTCAACCCTCAGCTTTGGCAAGTCCCTCCGCGACAACTGGGGGAAATTGGGATGACGGCGCTTCGCAAGATTCTGGGGCAGGCCGCGATGTGAGCATTGTGTCGCGCGCTTCTGTAGAAGAAGATAATTTCGTCCACAGGCGAGATCACATGTCACCTCCAATACTTTTTTTCGTCGCGCCGCCGTTTTGTGGTCGCTCGTAGCCGGCAATCTGGCCGGGCTATTGCTCCTGATTTTTCTGGCCTTCTTCGCGTTTCGCTCGGCTCCAGGGATTCCGTTAATGCACTGGGGTTTCGCTGCGGCGGGGGGAATGGCCTTCGCGCAGGTATTGTTGCTCGCGCTGTGGACGGCGTTTTACGATCCGAAGTGGCCCGTCCGTTGGCTCGCCATTTCGGCGATCCTGCTGGTGGCCGATTATTGCGCCGTCGTTGAACTCTCACTCCTTATTCATTGGCACTATGAGCGTCTCTATGCATCCTCAAGCCTTGGCTGGGTGGATGGGATTGCTTATCAACTTTCGATCACTACCGGTGGGGTGGCGCTGATCGTGGCCTTGGGACTGACGATGTTCTTGCACGCCAGCTGCTGGCCGCTGCGCTCCATGCTCGGCTGGAGGATTGAGTTTGCCGGCGCAGAGCGGCGTCCCGACTCGGCCCGCCAGTTCAGCATCGTGCAGCTTTTTGCCTGGGTTGGATTCTTCGGCGTCTTTTTCTTCCTGCTGCGCTCGCTGCTCGTCGAGCAGTGGTTCCTCGGACCAATTCTCCTCTGCGCCATTGGCTCGGTTGCTGCCGCCGTCAGTGTCCTTCCCTGGTTTGTGCTGCTGCGATTCGATCGACTAAGAACGCGACAGTTCTTGTTGCTTGGCCTAATTCTTGGCGGAAGTTTGCTGCTGACGTGGATTGAGAAGGAAGTGACGGGATACATGACCGGAGCTCCGCCGCTGATGGGTCCGAGTTTCTTTGCGGAATATGCGGCCTTCAATCTCACCGTCACGGGAGTCGCCGCCCTGAACCTGTTCATTTTGCGAGCCTGCGGCGCTCGAATCCGTTCATTCAGAACGATGGAATCTATCGCGGCTCCGAGAGTTGCCGTCATTGCGCCGATTGCCGCGGAATAGGGAGAGGCGATTCGCGTTCTCAGCTCCTGCACGCTAGAATCGCAGGGGGGAGATGCCAACTTGAATGTGTCAGAGGAAACACGCCGAGCGTCCAGCACCACCGATCGTCCGGTGGCGGTCGCCGCGCTGATTTTTGCGAACCTGGCGTTGATCTTGATTCTGCTGCCGATTGCGGAGCACGCGCAGCGATACTTTCGGTTCGGCTGGCCCATGGGATTGCTTTCCGGCGGTTTGCTGGCCGGTCAGGCCATGTGGTTCACGTTATGGTTTACCTATTCTCGTTCCAGCCTGGCGTTTCGCATGGCGATTCTAGCCATTATCGGTGTGGTATTTGGAATGGGATTCGTGATCGGCCACTGGGTTGCAACAACGCCCTCCACGCACTGGCATCTGTTCCTTCAGGCGGACCTGAGGCAACTGGAGAATATGAAGTTTGCCGCCGTAGGCTTCTGGATGTTTGTCTGGCTCGTTTACATTCTGCTGCTTCCCGCCAAACGCTTGCGCGGAATTAGTCTGGGAAATCCGGCCACGAATGTCGCGCCTCGGCTGCGACCGCATCAGGTCAGTATTTGGGACCTGATGCTGTGGACCTGCGTGGTGATCGTGCCGCTCGGTGTGGTGCGGATGTTTCTCCTTCAGTATGTGGCCGAAATTATCTTTGATGTGTTGATCGCGGCCGGTTTCGGGCTTGCCTTTGGCCTTCCCGTGTTTCGCGCCGCGTTTGCCGAGCGGCGCCCCTGGATTTGGTTGGCAGCTTTGGTGGGTGTCACGGTTGTGTTGACCTATGGCATCTACGAGTTTTTCGTCCTACAGAATTGGTGGTACTTCAGGCGGTCGAATCCTCAGCCATTCCCCGAAATGCTCATTGTCACGGCCATTGCCTGCCAGGCCATCTACGCCAATTGCTGGGCGCTCCGCTGGCTGGGTCTGAGGTGGCTGATAGCGCCGAAGCCAGCCGAGGGCCGCTCGTCCGCTGCCGAGCCTTCGCCTCACTTCACCGCCATCGCTCCCCAGCCGTCAAATTCAATGCCAGAGGATTTGATCGGCGGACATTCTTTGTAAATGGTCTCCCGCCGAGCGGCAAGCATTGACGGGGGAAATCGGAACGTCGGCGTTGCGGAAGGTGCTGGGGCAGGCGAGGATGTAAGAAGTGAGAAGAATATCTCCGCAACCGCGCACCGACGATGAGAATTGACCGATGGCGACGGTATACATCGAAACCTCGATTATCAGCTATTTGCGCCCGACTCCCAGCTCTCAAGTTGTCGCCGCCGCGCGGCAGATTATCACTCGCCGCTGGTGGGATGGAGAACGACAGAACTATGATTTAGTCACGTCACAATACGTCGTTGACGAGGCGGCGGATGGCGACTCCACCTTGGCAGCAGACCGCCTGAAGGCCCTCGACGGAATTCCGTTGCTTCCGATTGACCCTCAACTCGGGGGAATTGCCGCCGCGATCATGTCGAGAGCAATTCTGCCGCCCAAGGCCCAAGTAGAAGCATTGCATATCGCCATTACGGCCCACCATCACATCGACTATCTACTGACCTGGAATTGCACTCACATCGCGAACGCCAGGATTCTGCCTCGGATTCGCGACGTACTTTCGGAATTGGGATGCTTTATTCCCATCATTTGTACTCCTGAGGAAATGGTTGACGATGAGTCACAAACCCCTTGATCGCGATACGACGATTGCAGATATTCACCAGACGCGCGAGCGCATCTCTGCCAAATTCGGCGGTGACATCGCCGCCATCCTTGAGGACGCACGCCGGCGACAAGAGGAGGGGGGACGCCCAATCTGGAGTGGAGCGAAAGAGACCCCCAAGGCGAGCCAGCCAGGCGACAAGTCTAATAACCTTGAAGTCGGCGACCAATCGCCCGCCGCTTTGTGATCGTCTTGTCATCCACTAGCAGGCGCACCAATCGCCAATAGCTTTGCCAATGTTTGCGCCAGATTGTCCAGCGCGGCTTTATCCGGCAGCGTGATGGTCAGCCGCGGCTTGCCGGATGCATCCTGGTCCACGCACTGCTCCAGCCGCGATTTGAGGCCGGAGACGAGTTCGGGCGCGGGTTGACCTGCGTCACTGGCTGAGTTCGCGGCGATGAGCTCTCCCAGGAACTGGAAGGCGGCGCCGAGCAGTTCGCCCCCGGCGGCGGCTACTCGTTCGCGCTGGGAGGAGGCGAGTTTTTGCGTCTCCTGCTCCACCGCCAGCTTGACGGATTCATCCACCGGTGCTTCCTGCTTGGCACCGAGCAGAATCTCCAGCCGCGACTTCAGTTCATCCATGCCGCTGGCGACGTCGACTTCGTCCGTTTCCGAATCGACATCTAGGGCCGCCAGGGCCAGGTCCTTCTTGGCCGAGAGTGTGCCGAGCAGGTTTTCCTCGAGCGTCTTTTCGGTGACGAGCACGTAGACCTGTACCGGCTGGGTTTGGCCCATGCGGTGGGCGCGGCCGATTCGCTGCTCCAGGATGGCCGGGTTCCAGGGAAGGTCCACGTTGATGACTGTGTTGGCCGCTTGCAGGTTGAGCCCTTGGGAGCCGGCGTTGGACATGATAATGGCCTTGCACTCGGGATTGTTTTGGAACTCATGGACAATCGCCTGCCGCTGCTTTTGCGGCACGCTGCCATCGAGCCGCACAAACGGGAGCTTGCGCTGCTTGAGCAGCGGCTCAATGAGGTTGAGCATGGTCGTCCATTCCGAAAACAGGACCACCTTTCGCCCCTCTTCCTCAAACAGCCGGTCAAACAGCTCGGCCAGGTAATCGAGCTTGGTGGAAAAGCTGGGATCCTTCTTGGTGCAGAGGAACGAGCTGTCCGCCGCCATCCGGCACATCAGCAGTCCCTGCCGCAGCCGCAGCAGGTCCATCTCGGAGATGAACGCCTTGCGGACGATGCTGGCCACAATCCGCATGTTGGTGGCGTGCAATTCAAGCTGCTCGTCGGAGGGCGGAATGCGGATGATCTCGACGGTCCGGGGGGGCAACTCCAGCTTCACACTGTCGCGCGTGCGGCGGAGCAAGAGCGGCTTCAAATTCTCGCGCAGGGAAGCCAGGTTCTTGTAACCCAGAGTCTTCCCCTTTTCGTCCACCACGCGGTGCTGGTTGAAGAAGCGAAAACCCGGCCCCAGCCGGCGGTCGTCGATAAACTGCACCACGCTATAGAGGTCATCGAGCCGGTTTTCCAGTGGCGTGCCGGAGAGGACGAGGGCAAACGGCGACTTCAGGCACTTGATGACGTTACTCGTCTTGGTCTCGTAGTTTTTGATCCGCTGACCCTCATCTAGAATGATCAGGTCCCACTTGGCCCGCTCGATGAACAGAATGTCCCGCAGCACCTGTTCGTAATTGCAGGCAGTGAAGAAGCAGTCGCTTTGATACTGGTCGCCGCGGACCTTGGCGCCGCCGGAAACGAGCTGCACGTCCCGGTCGCAGAACTTGTGGATCTCATTCCGCCATTGCGACTTGAGCGAGGCGGGGCAGACAATAAGCACCTTTTTGATGTTCGCCTCGCGCGCGAGCATTTCCGCCACGCCGACCGCCTGAATGGTTTTGCCCAGCCCCATGTCGTCCGCCAGGACCGCTCGGCCGGCGCCGACGGCGAAGGCCACGCCATCCATCTGATAGGGCAATAGCGGCGCTTTGAGCAGTGACTTGCGGAGCGGATGGTTATGCGGGTTAAGCCGAATCTCGGCCACTTTGGCTTGAATCCGCTGCTGATAGAGCCGCTTCTGGATGAATTCTTCCGCGTCGGGATAGATGGTAACTTCGTAGCCGAGGGCTTCTAATTTGCCGACCTTTTTGAGCAGCTCGGAATGGCTGGCAATCGCTTTGTTGCGCCACGAGCCGACGAGTGCCTCGGCGTCATCGTTCAGCTTTTCCGGCATCTCCAGCCGCAATTCCATTTCGCTGCCGTATTTGAGGTGGACGGCGAAATGCTTGGGCTTGAAGGGCTTCTTGCGGGCTTGGGGTGGGAACTTCCGTTTGACTTTTTCCAGCACATGCAACACATGCTTGCACGTCCCCAGGGTATTGGTGCGGAAATCGGGGCAACTGCAATAGGACTGGCCTGGCTCCGCGCCGCGGAGGGCCACGCGGTACGTTTTTCCGGTGAGCGCATTAGTTAAGGTGTAGTCCGTCCAGGGCTGGTCGGCGTCGGCCGCGTGCAGCTTCATTTTCTCGGTCTTGGCCCGCTCCAGCCGGTCGTCAATCGCTCGCTGCACCAGATCGGCTTCCCGTAGGCTTTCGACCGGCTCCCGCTTCTTCTCCGGCGGAGCCGCCGCCAGACCCAGAGCCGTCTTTTCCTCCAGGATGAGCGAGAATGCCGCCCCGGCATGAATGCAGGCCCCGGAACATTGGTCGCAGTGCCAGTGCAGCCGCTGCTTGGCTTCGGCCATGGGCGTGATCGTGACAATCGCACCGCCCGATTTGAGCCGGAACAAGTCATCCCCCAGGTAGACATCTTCCTCGATTTTGATGTCCCATTTTCCGCCTTGCTGGATGAGCTTGCGCCCTTCTTCCCCGAGCAGCTTGCAGGCGTCCGTAAAGGTGAGCCGCGACAAGCGGTCGCGAAGAGTGAGTTGCTGTCCTTGCTTGGTCGTCGTCATGACGGAGTTCCTTGAAGTAGTTCCTGGGTTCGGATGCGAGTTACAATATAGCGGGTCGGAATCGGGGAATATAGCTTGGCTACAAACAAATTGTCCTCCACCATGCAATGGTACAACCTCTTACATTCGACAGCTTTCGGACGCGCCGTCTGCCTTCTCACTCTGGTTGCCATGAATTGCGTACTGCTCGCCGTGGTAGTTATGGCGGCGTTCAAGTGGCTGTTGGCATATGGCTCCGTTTGGCTGGCGATAGGAGTGCTATTTACGCAAGTCTTTTTGCTCTCGTTCTGGGGTGCTTTCCGTGGCGGATCCCTCGTAATACGCCTGGGCGCGCCGTTTCTGGCTGTGGTGTCGGGGGGATTCCTGGCGATTGAGCTGATTCCGGTGACCTATAGGGGAGCAGCGCAGTTTGCCGTCCTGCCGGTTCCGCTGATTATGGCCTACCTGGTTGGCCTTGGCTTGCTGCTGCCATTTCGGTGGTGGTCGGGGAAAACGCTGCTGTTTACCGGCGAAGAGCCGCCTTCTGGAAGGCCGCGCCAATTTCGCATCGATCAGGTCGCGGCCTGGACGTTGCTCATGGGCGTTACGCTCGGACTCACACCAGCGGCGACGGCGGCTGACCTTGCTGACGTGGATCTGGAAATGGTCCTGCTTGGTCCCTGCATGATCGGATTCCTGGCATTGCTGTCCATCCCTCTAATCCGGGGCGTCTTCGCCAGCTCGCGCGTGGTAGCGTGGAGCGTCTGCGGACTGCTGCTCGTGCTGGGAATCGGACTGCTTCTGGGGGGAGCGGTGTGTGCCCTCTTCTGGCAGAGATATCGCTGGCGGTTTGGGTGGGGTGACTACATGGCCTTGTTGAACCTGATACTTACCCTCCACGGGATCGTGGGACTGACTTTGCTGGGAAATCTAGCTGTCATCCGTTGGCTGGGAGGGCGATTTGTCGTCCAAGTTGAGCCAGCTCCTCCTCACTCCACCACTCCCGCCCCCCAGCCGTCAAATTCAATCCCGCAGGTTGCGGCCAGCTCTTGATTGGCGAGGGATTCGGCATGAATGGCTTCCAAGTCGAGCGGCAGGCGTTTGACGGCGGTGATGGAGCCGCTGGCGAAGTCTTGCGGGCCGGAGGCATTGTAGCCCCGTTTGGCGAGCTGAGCGGCGGCCCGTTTCAAGCCGTCGGCATTGCCCACGAACGTGAAGTCCACGTCGTGCGGCTTGGCGGGGTTGGAGCCGGCTTCGAGCAGGGTGTTGACCACGTTCCGGTCCTGAATCCACAACATGTCGCTCGGGCCGGGGCGGATGATTTCGTTGAAGAAGTCCCAGCCGTCGTGCTCGGAGACCTCAATCGGGTAATCCTTGTTCTGCTGCATCCACCAGCCGACGGGTGGGCGGAAGGCATCGAAGCTGGCGAGTTGAAACACAATCTCCCGCGAGCCATCGTGCGTCAGCCGCCCCACCAAGCGGCACACCACGTTCGCCTGCCCCAGCACCTCGCAGAGCTGGTCTTCCATGCCATACAGCCGCTCGCTTTCCTGGTCGGTCGGCCCGCCGTTTTGGTTGGGTTTTTTGACCGGCACGACGACGCGGGCACAGTAGGGAAACTGGAAGCTCAGGTCCTGCTCCGTCGCGTCCACGTCGTACGAAATGAACAGCGGCTTATCCGACGCGAACGTCAGGTACTGGTCCCAGCGGTCATGGACGATTTCGGCGGGCATGGGGGGAATTGTAGCCGACGTTGACCCTTCTTGCCGCCACTACGTAGAATGCGGGTAGGAATCTCTCGTTCGCCCCGCCCGAGGCCAGAATGAACCTGCGCAGCCGTTTCTTCCTGCCCTGTCTGTATAGCCTGCTTTGCCTGGCCGTGGGGCTGCGTACTTTCGGCCAGGAACCGGGGGCTCCGCCGCTTCCCGGGGATGCGCCCGTTCTCAAGTCGGACTTCGGGACGAAATTCAAATTCCAAGAGATTCCGGGGCTGAGCAGTGCGAGCACCACGGGTAATGTCGAGGTTTCGGCGAGCTACAAAGTCAAACGAGGCAAGAATGAAGGGGAGCTGATCGTTCGAGCGGAAATCACTCCCGGCTGGCACACGTTTTCACTGACCATGAACAAGGGGGCCACCGGCAAGCCAACGGTCCTCAAGGTGACATCGGCGGACCTCATCGATACCAGCAAGTTCGAGCCGTTTCCTCCACCGATCAGCAAGAAAGACCCTTTTTCGGAGTTTCAAATCGAGGAGCATGAAGGAGAGGTGACCTGGACCGCTCGCATCCAGCTCAAGGAGGGAGTCGACCCGGCGAAGGCGAAGATCGAGGTGACCCATTCCGGCCAGGTCTGCAGCGAATCCTGCATGAACGTTGATCCGCGCACCATGACCGCCACGTTTGGCGGCATCATTGAACCGCCGACGGGGGAGTTCCGTCCGACCAAGAATGAGCTGATTTGGAAGGCTCATCTGGAACCGAAGGTCGTGACGCCCGGCGGGAAAGCCAGGCTCGTGTTCGAGGCGACTCCCACGAATGGCTTTCACTTTTATCCCCTGGCGTACAAAGTTCCCGACGACGGTCCATGGTCGACGCTCATCCTCGTCACCAACGCCGGCAATTGGCGAAAGAACGCGGTGCAGCCGTCAGCCTCTCCGAAAACAGTAAGCGGAGAAGAAGGGAGGGAAACATACTACGACGAGCCGACGACGTTCACTGTCGAGCTCGACGTGCCGAAAAATGCTGAGCCGGGGGAAGTCCTTGTCAGCGGCATCTTGGGATATCAAACCTGCAAAAAGACTTGCAATTTTCCTGGTGGAGCTAAGTTCACCGTGACCGCCACCGTCGGGCCGGTTGAGGAAGCGGGGCAAGTTCTGGTTGCTTTTGAAGAACTTAAGAATCGTGATGAAGTCAAAAAGATTGCCAACACCACGCCGCTCCCCTATGGCGTCATCGACTACACCATCCTGGCCGGCCAACTCGGCCTGGCCCTGCTCGGCGGCATCCTGCTGAACTTCATGCCCTGCGTTCTGCCGGTGCTGGGGCTAAAGATTCTCAACTTTGCCCAGCAGGGGGGAAAGAGCCGCGGGAAGGTGCTGGGGCTGAATGTCGTTTATACCTCGGGGCTGATTGCGGTTTTTCTGGTGCTGGCGACCCTTTCCGCGTTCCTCAAAATCGGCTGGGGGCAGCAGTTCGAGAATATGTGGTTCACGCTAACGATGTTGGTGATGACGTTCGCCTTCGCCCTGAGCTTTCTCGGCGTCTGGGAGATTCCTATTCCCGGCTTCGCGGGGTCCGGCAGAGTCGAAGAGTTGCAGCGTCAGGAAGGGTATGCCGGAGCTTTTTTCAAAGGAGTGTTCACAACCATTCTCGGCGTCTCCTGCAGTGGACCGTTTCTGGGGGGAGTCTTTGCGTACACGCTCACTCAGATACCGCTGGTGATTTACCTGATCTTTATCTGCGTTGGCGTCGGCATGGCCTCGCCGTTCCTCATCATCGCCCTGCTGCCACAGACCCAGAAGCTGCTTCCCAAGCCGGGCGAATGGATGAACACGTTCAAGCACCTGATGGGCTTCGTGATGCTCGGCGTCGTGGTCTATCTATTTTCCATCATTGAAAAGGACTACTACATCGCCACGCTGGCCATGCTGGTCGGTGCCGGCTTCGGCCTCTGGTGGATTGGCCGCGTGCCCGGCTATGAGAAGACCAGCAAGCAGGCCTGGGCCTGGGGCACAGGACTTGCGTCAGCAGTGTTAATTGGAACGCTTTCGTTTTACTTTCTTGGCCCAGTCATGCGGCTCTACGATTGGAAGCATTTTTCCCAGGCCGAGCTAGTTAATCTACAGAAGCAGGACAAAACAGTTATGGTTGATTTCACGGCGAGCTGGTGCATCAATTGTCAATTCAATTTTCGTTACGCCATCAACACCCAAGCCGTAGAAGAAATTGTGAAACAAAACGGCGTCGTCGCTATGGAAGCGTATCTGACGGACGAAAACCCAGAACCAAGGAAAGAGCTTAACGAGAAGCTCAACAGCCAGAGCATCCCCGTCCTCGCAATCTATCCCGCCGGCCGGCCGCAGGACGTCATCATCCTGCGGGATCTCGTCACGAAGCAGCAGATCGTGGAGGCCCTGGAAAAAGCCGGACCCTCCAAGGGGTCCGGCAAAGGGCAGGGGACCGCCACCGCCGAAGCCGGCAAGAAGAAGCCGCGGGCGGGGTAACGAAAGTACTCTTCACGCAAAGTTCGGCGCGGGTCTCCCGACCCCGCCGCAACACTGGACCGAAGGTCTCCTCTGCGTCGCTGGGAGACCATCGGTCAGCCGTAAGGGCGGGGTCGGGAGACCCGCGCCCAACCCCTGTACTATTCTTGACGGCCACTTACTTCAGCAGCCACGCCAAACCGCTTCTTTCCGCCGCGGCTTCATATCCGTCGGGAAGTTCCGTGCGGCAGGCGACCAGTGCGGCGAAGACTGCCAGACAGAAAGCACCGCGGAGCAAGCTGTTCTGCCAGTAGAAGCGACTTTCCACTACCGAAGTTTTGGCCGGCGAGAGAGCCAACAGCAGAGCCAGCGTGAGCGCCCCTTCAATCGCCCCCGCCGCCAGGTGTGACAGCACCATCCGCCCGGCGAAGTCGCTCCAGCCGGCGAGCTCGCTGGCGGAGCGGAAGAGGGCCGTTTCCAGCGGAATGATCAGTGCAGCCAGAACAACGGTGAGTCCAGCAGCGGCTGCCGCAAAATACGACCGCTGACAGTCGAGTCGTCGCAACACATAGACGGCCCCCGCGGGAAGGAGCGCCATGTTGACGATGTTCGCTCCGAGCGAGGCCAGTCCACCGTCGCCTAGCGCAAACGCCTGCGCCGCCAGAATGAAGGCCATCGTCCAGGCTCCCAGGCTCGGCCCGAGCATCCACGCCAGCAGCACACCGCCGACCAGGTGAGCGCTGATTCCCGGCAGCACCGGCACGTTGAACATCTGCGCGGCGAAAACAAACAGACCCAGTCCAGCGGCGAGGCCCAATTTCCTCGCGTCATTCGCTGACGTTTTTCGAGCAATATCAATCGCCGCCGCCGCCAGGCCAGCTCCCGCCGCTCCAAACGCTAGTGCGGCACACTCGGGCGTCAAAGCTCCATTTCCCAGATGCATGGCAAGGCTCCGCGGTGGAAGTGAATTCGCTCCGTAAGCATAGAAGCAGCCGCATTTTGAAGCAAGAACTGTTTTGGCCCCTCTCCCTGGGCAAGCGTTTCCGCTGCCGGTAGGATGACCCGATTATCCAAAAAACCTAAACGCAAAGGCACAAAGTCGCGAAGGCGCAGAGAGAAGAAGACAAGGAAAGGTGCACCGATAAAGGCCATTTCTAGTTCACGCAGTTCCACAGGCTACTTCCCGTGTCTTCCCTGTTTTCCGTGTCCCATTCTTCTTCTTCCTTCTCCCCTTTGCACCTCCGCGCCTTAGCGCCTTTGCGTTAACCCCCGTGCGACCTTCTTAAGATTGGCTCCCCTCATGGCCGCCGACATCACCCAGCTCGCCATCAACACGATCCGCACCCTCGCAATGGACGCCGTGCAAAAGGCCAACAGCGGCCATCCTGGCACGCCGATGGCCCTGGCGCCAGTCACCTACCAGCTTTGGAACCACAATCTCAACTACGACCCGGCTCATCCCCACTGGCCGGGGCGGGACCGCTTCATTCTCTCCTGCGGGCATGCCTCGATGCTGCTCTATTCCACGCTCCACCTGGCGGGCGTGACGAAAGCCGACAAAGCGGGCAAGCTCAAGGCAGGGGAGCTCGCCATCACGCTGGACAACATCAAGAACTTCCGCCAGCTCGGCAGCCCCTGCGCGGGGCATCCGGAGTACGGCGATGCGGCCGGGATCGAGACCACCACCGGGCCGCTAGGGCAGGGAGTTGGCAACAGCGTCGGCATGGCGATGGCCGCCAAGTGGCTGGCGGCGAAGTACAACCGGCCAGGCTTCGATCTCTTCGGATTCCGCGTCTTCGCCCTCTGTAGCGATGGCGACCTGATGGAAGGTGTCGCCTGCGAGGCGGCGTCAGTCGCTGGGCACCTCAAGCTCAATAACCTCACTTGGATCTACGACGACAATACCATCACCATCGAAGGGCACACCGAGCTCGCCTTCAGCGAGAACGCTGCTCGCCGCTTCGAAGGGCTCGGTTGGAATACGCTGCTCGTCAAGGACGCCAACGACCTGGCCGCCATTCAAAAGGCCCTCGATGCCGCCAAGACCTGCACCGACAAGCCGACGCTCATCGTCCTCAAGAGCATCATCGGCTGGGGCTCGCCGAACAAGGCCAACACTCACAACGCACACGGCGCTCCGCTCGGCCCCGAAGAAGTGAAGCTCACTAAAAAAGCCTACGGCTGGCCGGAGGATGCCCAGTTCCTGGTCCCGCCGGAGGTGCCAAAGCACTTTGCGGAGGTCCTCGGCAAGCGGGGAGCAGAATCCTGCCGCAAATGGCATGAGCAGTTCGCGGCCTACGAAAAGCAGTTCCCGCAGGAAGCCGCCGAGCTGCACGCCAAGTGGCGGGGCGAGGTCCCCGCCGGCTGGGACGCGGGGATTCCGACCTTCCCCGCCGACGCCAAGGGAATGGCCACCCGCATCTCCTCGGGCAAGGTCATCAACGGCCTGGCCAAGAATTTTCCCTGGATGATCGGCGGCTCGGCGGACCTGGCTCCCAGCACGATGACGCTGATGGAGTCTGCCGAAGCGGGGCACTTCAGCAGCCACAACTACGCCGGGCGGAACCTGCACTTCGGCATCCGCGAGCACGGCATGGCGGCCATTTGCAACGGACTGGCTCTCTGCGGCATGAGGGCCTACGGGGCCACGTTCTTCGTCTTCACCGACTACATGCGGCCGAGCATGAGGCTCGCCAGCATCATGCACCTGCCGGTGACCTACGTCCTGACGCACGACTCCATCGGCCTAGGGGAAGACGGCCCCACCCACCAGCCGATCGAGCACCTCTCCGCCTGCCGGGCCATCCCCGGCCTCGACGTCATCCGCCCCGGCGACGCGAACGAGGTGGCCGAAGCGTACCGCACCGCCATGCAGCGCAAGCACCCAGCCGCCATCGTCCTCTCGCGGCAAAACGTCCCCACCCTCGACCGGACAAAATTCGCCCCCGCCACCCTCACCTCCCGCGGCGGCTACATCCTGGCCGAAGCCCCCAGCGGCAAACCCGCAGCCATCCTCATGGCCACCGGCACCGAGCTCGACATCGCCCTGAAAGCCTGGGAAAAGCTCACGGCTGAGGGGCTTCAGGTCCGCCTCGTCTCCATGCCCTGCACCGAGTGGTTCGACGAGCAGGACGAAGCTTATCGTTCCTCGGTCCTTCCCCGCGAAATCAAAGCCCGCGTCGCCGTCGAAGCCGGCATCCGCCAAAGCTGGGACCGGTATCTCGGCGAAAACGGCCGCTTCGTCGGCATGAGCAGCTTCGGCGCTTCCGCCCCGTTCGCCGACCTCTACAAGTTCTTCAAGATTACCCCCGAGCACGTGGTGGAAGAGGTGAAGGGGGCGATGGGGAAATAGGAAGCTGAATGGTAGATCGTTTTCCTCTTGCGCCAGCGTCGGACCATTCAGCGGTTGTCTGGCTTACGCCCGCCACGATAAACTACAGATATGACCGCTGCCCAAAAGCTCAACTTGATTTCCATTGAGGACTACCTTGCGGGGGAGTTAGTTTCTCCCGTCAAGCATGAGTACCTGGGAGGCGTCGTGCATGCGATGGCGGGGGCACGAAATGTCCATAACATCATCGCCACCAACATCCTTGGGTCACTGCACGCCCGCCTGCGGGGCCGCAAGTGCCGGCCATTCAACTCGGACACCAAAATCCGCGTTCGGCTGCCGACGCACGTGCGATTCTACTACCCCGATGGCTCCGTGATCTGCCGGCCGAACCCGCAGGACGATTCGTTTCAGGACGAGCCTGCGGCGATTTTCGAGGTCCTGTCGAAAGCCACTCGGCGCATTGACGACGGGGAAAAGAAAGACGCCTATCTGATGATTCCTTCGCTCGGGGTCTACGTCCTGATTGAGCAGGAGTCGGCTGCCGTCGTGGTACACCGCCGCACGGAGCAGGGTTTCCTCCGCGAAGTCCACTTGGGCCTGGACGCCACCCTCCCCCTTCCTGAAATCGAGTCCGAACTGCCGCTCCGCGAGATCTATGAAGGAGTCGAGTTTTCGCCGGAAGGAGAGGCGGATTGAATTCCGTGCGGCAGATAGGAACTGCCTCTGACATTGTGTAGCCGTCGCAGCCGGCATCCGGCAAAGCTGGGACCGCTACCTAGGAGAAAACGGCCGCTTCGTCGGCATGAGCAGCTTCGGCGCTTCCGCCCCGTTCGCCGACCTCTACAAGTTCTTCAAGATTACGCCCGAGCACGTGGTGGAAGAGGTAAAGGGGGCGATGGGGAGGTAGGGGAGAGTTTTAATCATCATCTTCATCTTCATCCTCATCCTCGTCTTCATCTTCTTCTTCATTACCCGTAAGCCTGAGTCCCCATTTGTGGCCGCAAGGGGTGCAGTTGAAGAGTAAAGTTTGCGTTCCAGCCATGCCGCCACCGATCGCCGCACCAAGGCCTCCCAAGAGAATCCCGCCAACGATCGCTCCAGTGGTGCCCCCTACGAGTTCCTCGACCATGTTCGATGTCTCACGAGAACACTTGGGGCAATGGGAGCTGAATGGAACGTCGAGTTCATGCGAGCACTTGCCGCATTTGATCCTCCTCCCTTGCTTCTTGATTTCCACCTTCACCTTGCAGTAACCGCACTCGAACATGGGACGCGTCTGGGCACCGCCGGGTGTTTCCGCTTTCTTGGCCGGCTGAGCCCGCAAATTCCTTTGATTGAGCTGCTCCTTGCGTGACTTCAAGGCCTCCGCCCCCCACACGGAAGTTACCAGAGTGTCCCAAGCCGCCGGGGCGCTGACCGTACCCACGGCATCGGGGGGAAATAACAGCTGCCACAGATGCTCTAGTGATTGGTCGTGGGTCAAGAGATAGCGGGCCTCGATTTCGGAGATTCGCCGCCGCGCCCGTACTTCAGCGGGCCTTTGCAATTGCAACATGAGCACGACGATCACAATCGGAGGGAGGAGGATTGCTGCCACGCCGATCAGCCAACCCCAATATACCCAGGCGACAATACCGCCAATGATTCCAAGAAGCAGCAAACCGCAGGCCATAAGACTTACTCTTAGATGAGCGTTTGAGAACTCATCCCATGTCAGCTTGAGGTCGCAAAGCATGGGAGGAAGTTCGTCGCTTTTGCCGGCGGCGGTCAACACAGGGTCAACAGCAGAGGCAGAGGCAGAGGCAGAGGCTACGGGCATCGGCGGCGTCTGTGGCTTATCCAAGGTATTTTGTGCCGGAGGGACGGCGGGTGAATGCGGAATGTTCGTCATCGCACCGCAGGCGGTACACTTGGCGCGTTTACCCGCATGCTCGTCGGGAACGCGAAATGATTTCCCACAGGTGCAACGAGCGGCGATCATGGTGCCCTCTAGCGCCGGGTTAGAAAGAAGTGTCGACAGCATGCGATGATAATGTACCGGCCACACGTACACAAACTTCCTCGAATGCTGGTTTGGCGCATTTGCAAATGTCGCCGTGACACTCGCAACCATGCGGGGCAGCGCTCGTTCGTAGTCCCCCTGTCATTTCTCTGGGAGAAGGGAGCCGCTCACGCCTGGGCCTGGCCGCAACTGCCGCCCCTCCTGCGGCAAGAAATGTAGGCCGCCATTCCGTGGCGAGCCATCCGAGCGGACATTGATTGGGCAAAGGAATCTGTTGCCAATTCCCGCTCAACTCTGCCGGCTCGCCACGGAGTGGCGGCCTATATTGTGTCGCCCCGATTGCTGGTCGTCATCGAAGTGATGGCACTTTTGGACTCTCGTCGCCGCTACGCTTTAGGCGTCGAATTGGCCGTAAAGCGAAGCGGAGACAGGGTTTCCGGAAGCATGACTGCCGGCGTGCCGCTGGACGGCCTGCCAGGTGCAACAGGAGTTCCATGACGATGGCGAGACCCAGTCTTCGTCAGCCCAACGTGTGGGCCTAACAATTTGGGCCAGGGAAAAAAGGGGGACGGAACATGCGCTGGATTCTTCATGCATTGGTGGCCGCGGTCATTGGAGTTGGCTTCCTCACACTCGTCCCCTCGTCGGCGAATGCCCAATGGGGAGGATACGGCGACTACTCGGGAAGCGGTTACGGCTGGTCCGGGGGTTATGGAGGCCAGGGGCGGTACGCTGGCTATCGCGGGAATGATGGGTACGGCGGCAATGGAGGCTACCACCGGACCGGAGGCCACGACTACCAGCCCCACTGGCACACCACCCAAACTCCTTATGGCCAGAACAACTGGTACGGGAACGGCCCCCACGACTTCGTCCCGCATCAGCACTCGCGTACTCCCTGGTCCTACCAGGGTTACAGTAACACCGGAGCCGGGCCGACCACAAGCCACTACCGTCCTCAGCGCAATCACTGCAACCCCCGGCCGTATTATGACGCGCCGTGGTAGCTCGCGGCGGTAGCGCCAGATCGCGGCAGAGGGCGGAAGAGTTGCTTCCGCCCGCTGTCCGAACTCAGCCCAGGTCAGACACGCGGGTTGCCCTCGCGGAGAACGCCCTCCCGGATGATCACAGATTGCGCTCGTCGACGCTCGTTCGCAGTCCCCCCTAGTCGTTACCCTGGGAGAAAGAAGACAGTCACGTCTAGGCTGGGCCGCTCTTGCCCCTTCCCGCCGCAAGAAATGTAGGCCGCCATTCCGTGGCCAGCCATCCGAGCGGACGTTGATTGGTCAAAGAATCTGTTGGCAATTCCCGCTCTACTCCGCCGGCTCGCGAGGGGACTCGCGGCCTACTTTGGGGTCGGAACCGGCGGGATTTTCCGTACTTTCCCTGAAACGTGGGGGGTGGGAAAAATCTACAAGAAAATGTCCTCCGGGGGCTTGCCGATGACAACCGGACAAGTGTATACTATGGCAATCAGCGGCGGAGCCGCGCGCGAGGCCAGGGAGGGTGTGCTGTTTGACAATTGGGTCGTAAGGGACGAATATCTTCCGTTAAGAGGATGGACGATTGTGTAAGAGTGTTTGAAAAACAGCTTATAAAATCGCTGATACATCCCCTGAAATAGCGGGGGGTTGGGTGTATCAAGAAAACCTGCCCTGTATCGCGCGAGTCGCGCGAATCGTCGACGGAAATCGCACTGGGATAAGGAGTTGTGCGATCCGCGCTGATACACTTGGGGCGAAATGGGAACTTGAAAACCTGTATAATCGGAGGGTGGTACGCCGCTTATCGCGCGAATCCGTGGGAAGAGGAGCGGCGAGGGGGTTAAGGGAGTGGAGGTGGACCCGGCAGCCGAAAGTCAACGACCCATGACCCAAAACGAAGATGTTGTTCCGGGCAGGCTGGGAGCCTACCCCACGTTAGTTCACAAACATGAACTCATTGCTATTGAGCAGCAGACGGCAGGCGTTGGAGAGGCCGTGCTTTTCGAGGTAAGCGCGGAGGGCGGTGGCTTCGGATTCGCGCGGTGGACGGAGGAGGATGAGCTCGAAGAGGCGGGCGACCTGTGCGTTTTGGTTTTCGCCGGCTTCGGCTTTCAGCCGTTCGGCGAGGCGTTCGCTTTGGCGGATGACGAATTTGTCATTGAGCATGGTCAGGGCTTGGAGGGCGGTGACGCTGACGGTGCGGGCGGGGGTGAGCTGCGAGGCGTCGGCGCAGTCGAGGGATTCCATGAAGGGGTCGGGGAGCGTGCGGAAGACGAAGCGATAGACGCTGCGGCGGTAGTTGGCGGCGTCGTCCGGGTTAAAGTTCTGGTAATCGACGTTGGGGGTGACGTGGATGCCCGGGGTCTGGATGAACTGCCGCACCGATTTCCCCCCCATCGCCAGGTCCTCGGAGCCGGCGATTTGCACCAGGGCGTCGTGAACCTGCTCGGCCTCCAGGCGGGAGCGGTGCATCCTCCAGAGGTATTTGTTGTCGGCGTCGATCTCGGCGTTTTTTGGATTGTGGGCGGAGCTCTGCCGGTAGGCGCCGCTGGTGACGATGCGGCGGTGGAGGGTTTTGAGGGAGCCGCCGCTCGTTTGCAGCTCCAGCGCGAGCCAATCCAGAAGCTGGGGGTGCGTCGGCGGTGAGCCCATTTTGCCGAAGTCGCTGGGCGTATCAACAATGCCGCGGCCGAAGTGATAGTGCCAGACCCGATTGGCAATGGACCGCCAGGCCAGGGCGTTCTTCTCATCGCTCGTCCAACGGGCGAGGGCGGCTCGACGCTGGCCCTCTTGCTGGAGGTCTTCGATGCGCAGATTCGCTGGGAGCTGCTGCAAAAATGCCAGGGCCGCCGGCTGGGCCTCTTCGAGCGGCTGGTTGATGTCGCCCCGCTTGAGAAGGTGAATGGTTCGGGGCTTGTCGGCGGGCTTGAGTTGGCTGGTGCCGGCGTAGACCATTTGCTGCTGCGGCAGGGCGGCGAGGTCGCGGTCGTACTGCTGGCTGAGATAGAACTGAGCCAAGTCGGCTTTGTGGACGTTCGTTCGCTCTGCCGGCGGAACAGCGATTGCCGCGGCCACGGGCTGCGGGAGGGCCGCGACATCCAGCGGCAGCGGAAGTGGCGCATTGGTCAAGCTGAGTCGCGGGCGGCCGATCGTGTGCTGCCGGCCGTGAAGCTGCTTGAGCTCGATGGTGAGCAGCACCCCCCCTTCGGTCGATAGCGGCGTTTTGAATTCGAAGAGGGCCTGATGTGGCTTTCCTTCCTGCGGGTCGACTCCCCAGGCCGTATCGGGATTGCCGTCGATGGCCATGGCAATCGTCCAGCCGGCCTGGTCGAAATCGGCTTTGGCGTTCTGAAGGACGACTGGCGATTTCTTGGAGGGGTCGCTCTGCGGCGCAGCTTTGACAACAACTTCGTTCAAATGCAGATTGCCGTTGCTCGGCTGGCGGCCGGGACCTTGCTTCGGGAGCGAAGTATCGAGCAGCACCTCCAGCTTGAGCCCCGTCAGCGGCTTTCCCGTCAGCGGAATGGTGAATGTGTACGTTTCTTTTTCCGGCGTCATTCCTCCGGCCAGATACGAGCCATCCGCCTGTTTCGTGAGCGTCGTCCCGCTGTCGGCTTTGACTTCGGTCACTTCCGCAACTTGCCAGACGGACTCCGCGGAAGCCACAGTCACTTCCCACCGGACGATGTCTGCGTGCAATTCCGGCGTCAGGAGCGACGCATCCAGCTTTTCGCGCAAGCCGGTCAGACTCTCCTTGAGGGACAATAGCTCCGTCCGCCGGCTCGCCGTCTTTGGATCCGCATCAAAGGCCCGGTCCGCTTTCTCCGTCGCCGCAAAGACAGCCTGCAAGTTGTAGTAGTCCTTCTGATGGATCGGGTCGAACTTGTGGTCGTGGCAGCGGGCACAGTGAACGGTCGTGCTGAGAAACGTGCTGACGACCGTGGTGAGGACGTCGTCCCGGTCGATGTAGCGGGCAATCTGCCGGTCGATGGCGTCCTCGCGAATGCTTTGCAGCGAGCTTTCATCCCACGGCCCCGTCGCCAAGAGGCCCGTTGCCGCAATCGCCTGCGGGTCGTCCGGCCAGAGGACGTCCCCGGCAATCTGCTGCTGCACGAAGGTGGCGTAGGGAATGTCGCGGTTGAGCGAGCGGATGAGAAAGTCGCGGTAGGGCCAGGCATTTTCCCGCGGGCGGTCCTGGTCGTGCCCATGCGTCTCCGCGTAATGCACCACGTCCATCCAGTGACGGGCCCACCGTTCTCCATGCCGCGGGCTGGCCAGCAGGCGGTCGACGATTCTTTCATAAGCGTCGGGGGCCTCATCGCCTTGAAACGCCGCCATTTCTTCCGGCGTCGGTGGCAGGCCAGACAGATCGAAGTAAACGCGGCGGAGCAGCGTCCGCTGGTCAGCGGCGGCTGCAGGTGTGAGGCCGCGCGATTTGAGTTCGAAGAGGACGAACGCATCGATGGGGGTTGCATGCCCCTCACTCCGACCCTCTGCCAAGGGGAGAGGGGGAAATGCAACCAGCGGCCGGTACGCCCAATGCTCCGGCCACACGGCCCCTCCGTCAATCCATTCCCGCAGAGCCGCAATCTGCATTGCACTTAGCGGCTCTCCCTTCGGCGGCATGCGCTCGGCAGCATCCTGGCTGGAAACACGGCGCATCAGCTCGCTTTCCGCGGCCTTTCCAGGAACGATTGCCTGCTTGCCCGACTCCAGGGCCGCGATCGCCCCTTCCCGAGACGTCATTCGCAAGCCCGCCTCCGGCTCCGATTGGCCGTGACACGGCAAGCACTTGGCGGTCAACAGGGGCTGAATATCCCGATCAAAATCCACCGCCAGAAGAGCTGGTGAAAACAGACCCAACCAGGCGGCCGCCGTCAGGAGCAAGCATGAAGGATGGCGGAAGAGCCTGAGCATGACGATGCACCGGCGGCAGGGTGGGAAGGGAGCGTGGGCGGGAAGTCTCCAGTATAGCTAAACTTGACAAAACATGGGGTCGCACTTTTCAACGCAAAGATGCAAAGGCGCTAAGACCCAAAGGAAGACGGGAGGTGCGGAGAAGAAGAGAAGAGACGGAGGACGGGGTTGGGACACGGAAAACACGGACGACACGGTGAAGAATAGGAAACAGCAGTCCTAACCGTGTCCCCCGTGTTTTCCGTGTCCCCTGATCTCTTCTTCCTACCTTTGCGCCTCTGCGCCTTCGCGCCCTTGCGTTAAGTAGAGAGGCTACCCGCCCATCGCCGGGAACATGTCGCGGACCATCGTGATTGCGGCGGGGCCGACGAGGACTACGAAAATCCCTGGGAAGATGAACAGGACCAGTGGGAAGATCAGCTTCACCGCGGTCTTGGCGGCTTTCTCTTCGGCAATCTGGCGGCGGCGGGTTCGCATGCTGTCGCTTTGCACGCGAAGGGCCTGGGCGATGCTGGAGCCGAATTTGTCCGCCTGGATGAGGATGGAGGCCAGCGACTTCAGGTCATCGACCCCACTGCGGATCCCCAGCTCTTGCAGCACCTGGTTACGGGCGCGGCCGACTTGCAGTTGCAGATTGCAGAGGCCGAATTCGTCCGCGATGGTGCGATGGGACTTCCTCATCTCTTCGGCGACTTTTCGCATCGCCTGGTCAAGCCCCAGGCCGGCTTCCACGCATACGACCATCAGGTCCAGAGCGTCCGGCAGGCCCAGGAAGATGGCCTCTTTCCGCTTTTTCGCCAAGTACCAGAGAACCGCCGTGGGCAGATAGAACAGAATGCCGGCACAGGCAATGGTGCGGATGAAAGCGCCGATACTGAAGCCATATACGAAAAACGAGACTCCGCCACCGATGATAAAGCCCGCGACCAGGCCAATCACCTTGAGGCACATGTAAATGGAGGGGGCCGACTCTCCGCGAAATCCCGCATACGAGAGGGAAAGCTTCAGTTGGCTCTGTTCGTGCTCGCTTTTGGGTTTCAACGGCGCGCTGATCGCCGGCGCGGCCGCTTCCAACATGCGGGACATTGACGATCCCTTGGTCTCCACCCGCTTGCGGCCTGACGGGTCGGAAATATCGTCCAGCCGCTGCTCCGTGCGGGACGCGCCCCTGCCGAACCAGTCGAGGGCCAGCCAGGCGATGGCGGCGATCAGGCCGAAGACCGCCCCGTAGACGATCCAGGGGTTCAGGCCGAACGCGGTTGATTGGGCAAGGAGGAAAAACATCGGTTAGACCTTGATATTGATGATTTTACGGATGACGAGCGCCCCGACGACTTGCATTACGATGGCCCCGGCCAGCATCTGCTGGCCCATGGGCTCAGTGACCAGAAGCATCATGTATGTAGGGTTGAGGTACAGCATGACCACCGCCAGGACCGGCGGCAGGGCGAGGAGCACGACGCCGGAGAGACGGCCTTCGCCGGTAAGGGCCTGGATTTGCCCAAAGATCTTGAACCGCTCGCGGACGATGTAACCGATCTTGTCCAGGATTTCCGCCAGGTCGCCGCCGGTCTGGCGCTGCAGAACAACCGCCGTGGCAAAAAAGCGGAGGTCCAGGTTCGGGACGCGTTCGGTCATTTCTTCAATGGCGAGCTCCAAAGTCTGGCCGAGATTCTGAGCCTCAAAGCAGCGACGGAATTCCGTCGAGATCGGCTTCCCCATTTCGTCCGCCACGAGATTGAACCCGGAAGCGAGCGAATGGCCGGCGCGCAGGGCCCGCGAGATGAGCTCCAAGGCTTCTGGAAACTGCTTGGAGAACTTGGCCAGGCGGCTCTTGCGTTTGAAGTAGACGAACAGGAACGGGATGATTCCGAGCGTTGCTCCCAGCGGAGCAAAGAGGAGCGGCGCCCGGCAAATCGGGACGAGGATGACTCCCACGCTGGCGATCCCCAGCGAGATCATCAGGAATTTTGTCGGCGTCAGTGGCACGTCCGCCTGCTGCAAGAACGTCCGCAGATTGATGAAGCGCGAGAACAAGTCCTCAAGGAAATGGGACCCTTCGTCCAGCGGGCTGGAAAGTACGCTGGTATCCTTCTTCTTGCTGTTGGGATTCACAGCGCCAGTAAGAATGGCGAGCCGGTCCTCTACCATGCTTTGAGCCGGGCTGAGGACGAAGATGGAGGCCACGCCCGCCACCAGGCAGGTGACGCCGACAAAAGCCGCGGCAAGGACAAGGATGGTGAACATAGGCAGTACTCAGGCGTTAACGAAGCGTTTTTTGGACGGGGGAGGTGTTAGTCAATCAGCATCTTGCGGGCTTTGAAGGCGGAGGAGGGCAGGCGGATGCCCGCGGACTCCAGTTTGGACATGCACGCGGGACGGACGCCGGTGGCTTCAAAATAGCCGCGGGCGCGGCCCGTTTCGTCGATCCCTTCCTGCACGTAGCGGTAGATGTCCTGCATCACGACCGTGTCCTGCTCCATGCCGCAGACCTCGGTGATATGGGTCACGCGGCGGATGCCTCCCTGCAAGCGGCTGGCCTGGATGATCAGATGCACGGCGCTGGCAATCTGCTGGCGCATGGCTTTGATCGGCATCTCAAAGCCGGTCATCATGATCATGGTTTCGATACGAGCCAGGCCGTCGCGCGGGGTGTTGGCGTGGATGGTCGTCAGGGAGCCGTCGTGGCCGGTGTTCATGGCTTGCAGCATGTCGAGCGTTTCCGGTCCGCGGCACTCGCCGATGATGATCCGCTCGGGCCGCATACGCAGGGCGTTTTTCACAAGGTCGGTAGCGGTAATGGCCCCCTTCCCTTCGATGTTCGGCGGCCGCGTTTCCAGCCGGACGACGTGGTCCTGCTGGAGCTGAAGTTCCGCCGCGTCCTCGATGGTCACAATCCGCTCGTGGGTGGGGATGAAGCTGGAGAGCGTGTTGAGCAGTGTGGTTTTTCCGGAGCCGGTGCCGCCGGAGATGATCATGTTGAGGCGGGCTTTGATGGCCCCTTCCAGCAGCATCACCATTTCCGGTGTGAAGGCCTTAAAATTCAGCAGGTCTTCCAACTTGAGCGCGTTGCCGCCGAAGCGGCGAATGGAGACCGCGGCTCCGTCGAGGGCGAGCGGCGGAATGATGGCGTTGACGCGGGAGCCGTCGGTCAGTCGGGCGTCCACCATCGGGCAGACTTCGTCCACGCGGCGGCCGACTTTGGAGACAATGCGGTCAATGATTTGCAGCAGATGGGCGTTGTCCCGGAATTCCACCTGCGTCTTTTCCAGCTTGCCGCGGCGCTCCACGTAAATGTTCTTGGGGCCGTTGATCAGGATATCGCTGATCGTGTTATCCTTGAGCAGAAACTCTAGCGGACCCAAGCCGAAAGTTTCGTCGAGGACTTCCTCAATCAGCCGTTCGCGTTCGGTGCGGTTGAGGAAGGTTTCCTCGGTATCGCAGAGGTGCTCGACAACGAGGCGGATTTCGCGGCGGAGGACGTCCCCTTGCAACTCGCCGACCTTGTTCAGGTCGAGCTTGTCCACGAGCTTGGTGTGGATTTTCCGCTTGAGCAGATCGAATTCCTCCGCCTTGGCGGCTTCGGCGGAGCGGGCGGGGGTCTGAGGGGCTTTCGACATGGTGTTTGGATGCAGTCGGGGATGTTGGCAAAGAGCGTGCGGCCTGACGGCGCGCTTGAGGTGCGCGGCAGTCCACAGTCCGTGAAAAGCATAGGTCACGCTGGGCGGGAATCGTCGAAGTAGGATGGGCTTCCCAGCCCGTCCAGGCTTTCCCGCTGAAACCGTCCGGTTATGCCGGTTATTCGGCTGGGGCGGGCGCGAGCGAAGCGTCGCTGGGGAAGTAGCGGCGGATAAAGAGTTTCCAACCGTCGCGAGCTTTGGGACTTAGGGTCACTTTGTCGCCGTTCTCGGCGCGAACGATTCGCTCAAAAGACGAGTCAATAAATAGGATCGTAGTTACGGCTTTTTGGTGAGAGAAACGCACGGCAAAATGGTCCCGTTTGCCGTAATCATGCGGCTCCCCCAGATCGGCGGTCCAATCGAAGCTTGCGTCCTGCAGCAAGGAGTGGCGAGCGTGCAGGACTCCCGGAGCCTTGCTAACATCCTTCGTTTCGACAATGTCAAACCCTTCCAAGTTGATGATTCGCCCTGTTTTTGGTCGCAATCGGAGAAGCTCAATCCTTTCGCCATCCCGAATGGCAAGTCCTCCCTCTTTCCCCCAAAAGTCCAAGCTGCGGTGGCTCAGCCCCCAGTTCCACCAGAGGGCAAAACTCGCCATCGCGATGGCGACCACGAAAATGGAGAGAACAACGAGTTTGCCGCTGCTACGCATGTGTGCCGGATTTTCCCAAGGGCCTGACGCCAGTATGATAGTCCTTTGCCAGTTACCATAGGTGTCTATTCCGCAGGAGCCAATCTGCCGTGGCCGACAAGTTTGATCCCTACCGCGAAGCGCTCGTTATGGAAACCGACACGGTCTGGCCGGCAGAGTACGCCGACCTGCCGCTGGGGGAAAAGTCCCGCATCGAAACCGAGCTGCACGCCCATCCTGACCAGGTCGGCGACATCACTTACATCCGCTCGCACACGGGCTTCTGCCGCACGATCACGGTGACGCCGGCGGACGTGCAGCGACTGTCGACGTAATGAATAACTAACGTGAGCCTTCCTTGTCCGCGCCCGTCACAATCCGCGTCGAGCTGAGCGAGCGGAGCTACGACATCCGCATCGCCTGGGGCATTCTCGACCAGGCAGGGTCCTTTGTTGCCGAGCGGCTGAAGGGAAGGCAAGCGGTTGTCATCACGGACGGAAACGTGCGGCAGCCTCATGGCGACAAGGTTGCCGCTTCGCTGGCGGCCAGCGGCATTCGCACCGAGACTCTTGTTGTCCCGGCGGGAGAAGTGACCAAGAGCGCGGAGCAAGCGGCAGCCCTTTGGAACCGCCTACTGGAACTGGGCGCCGATCGGAAGACGTTCGTCGTTGCCGTGGGGGGTGGAGTTGTCGGCGACCTGGCCGGCTTTGTTGCGGCGACCTACGCCCGCGGAATTCCCTTCGTGCAAGTGCCGACTAGTCTGATGGCTCAAGTCGATAGCAGCGTCGGCGGAAAGGTCGGCATCAATCTTCCGCTGGCCAAGAACCTCGTCGGTGCATTCTGGCAGCCGGCGGGAGTGCTCATCGATTTGGCCGTGCTCGACACGCTTCCCGCGCGCGAGTACCGCAGCGGCCTGGCGGAAGTGGTCAAGTACGGCGTCATCCTCGATGAGGAGTTCTTCAAATATTTGGAAACGCACGTCGCCGAAATCATTGCTCGCGACACTGCTACGCTCCTGCACCTTGTCCGCCGCTCGTGCGAGCTGAAGGCCCAGGTCGTTGCCACTGATGAGCATGAAGAGACCGGCTTGCGGGCGGTGCTCAATTACGGCCACACCTTTTGCCACGCAATTGAAACAGTGTCCGGCTACGGAACCTATTTGCATGGCGAAGCGGTGGCGATTGGCATGGTTCGCGCCTCACGTTTGGCGGAGCTCGTCGGCCGCATCCATGCTGATCTGACGGCTCGCCAAATGAAGCTGCTCTCTTCGCTCGGGTTGCCGACATCAGTCAGTGGACTCGACGTCGACGCCCTCATGACGGCCATGCAGCGGGACAAAAAGGCCGAGCAGGGCAAGTTGAAGTTCGTCCTTCCCTCGCGACTGGGAAGCGTGGAACTGATCGAAGGAGTCAAAGTAGAGTTGGTCCGCCAGGCGTGGGAATTCAGCGGACATTAGGCCAATCTCTTATGTCCCCAGACCCCTCTCCTGCCGACCCCTCTCCGGGTGACGACGAAACTCTCGCCGCGGAGCTGCGGCTGTGCATGGTGAGCGGGGTGGGACCGCGGATTCGCAAGGCCCTGCTGGAGCGATTTGGCAGCGCGGCGGGCGTCTTCAGGGCCGCGCCGAGCGAGCTTCGCGAGGTGGATGGCGTTGGGCCGAAACTCGTGCGGGAAATCACCGCGGCCGAGCGGGAAATTGACGTCGAGAAGGAAATTGCCTTTTGCCGCGAGAAACAGATTACCCTTCTGCTGGAAACGGCTGGGGGTTATCCCCGCCCGCTCAAGGACATTCATGACCCGCCGGGCGTCCTCTTCGTGCGGGGCGAAATCCAACCCATCGATGCCCTCGCCGTCGCCATCGTTGGCACGCGTCATGCCACGGCTTACGGCCTGGCGCAGGCCGAACGACTGGCATCAGGGCTCTCGCACGCCGGCTACACCATCATTAGTGGACTCGCGCGAGGTATTGATGCCGCAGCCCATAGCGCGGCGATAAAGGCGGGGGGCAGGACTATCGCCGTGCTCGGCGGCGGAGTGCTGGATATTTATCCTCCGGAACATGAAAAACTCGCCCAGCAGGTAATGGAGCATGGCGCGATTCTCAGCGAGAGCCATCCCCTTTCGCCGCCGCTCGCTGGGTCGTTTCCACAGCGCAACCGCATCATCAGCGGGATGAGCCTGGGGGTCATCGTCGTCGAAGCGTCCGACCGCTCCGGCGCACTCATCACCGCCCGCCTGGCGATGGAACAGGGTCGCGAGGTCTTCGCCGTCCCCGGCCGCGTCGACAGCCGCAACTCCCGCGGCTGCCATAAGCTCATCCGCGATGGAGCCAAGCTCACCGAGACAGTTGACGACGTGCTCGAAGAGTTCGGCCCGCTCGTCGCCGCCGCCCCGCGCGAGGATGGCCGCGAAATCCGGCACCCCGTGGAGTTGCAGCTCAACGAACCGGAAACCGCTGTCCTCACTGCCATCGGCAGCGACCCCACCAGCATCGATGAAGTCATCGCCGCGACACACCTGGCCGTCCCGCAAGTCCTCTCCACCATCAGCGTTCTGGAAATGAAGCGCCTCATCCGCCGCGTCAGCGGAAACAAGGTCATCCGGCTGTAAGGGCAAATGCGCATTGAACAGAAGGGAACAAAGGAAACGAAGATAGAAAGAGGCAAAGCAGATTGGCCACAGAAAGTATCGTGTCATCATGCGCATCTCTTCTTTCCCCTTCGTTTTCTTCGTTCCCTTCTGTTCAAACTCTGCCTGGCTGCCTTGTTGACGAAACTCCTTTCCCCCGCTACACTTATCAAAAATCATTCACGACTCGCCCCGCCCTTTTCCCGGAGCTTTGAATCCCGTTGACAGCGCGAACTCCCGCCAGTAATCCCGTCCCCGCCGCTCCCGCCACAGCAGGCAACGGCATCCCTGCCGTTGAAGCTCCTCCTAAGAAGTCTTTCCGAGAGCTCGGGTGCTCCGATGTCATGCTTGCCTCGCTGGAGAAGGCCGGCTACGAATATCCCACGCCCGTACAGGAGGGGCTGATCCCCCGGGCCCTCGCGGGTGTGGATGTCGTCGGACAGGCCCGCACCGGCACCGGCAAGACGGCGTCGTTCGTCATCCCCATCTTGGAGAAGCTGCAGCTCGGCAAGGACATCCACTCCCCGCAGGCCATCATTATGGTCCCCACGCGGGAGCTGGCCGTGCAAGTGCATGACGAGGCGGAGAAGCTGGCCTTCGGCCGCCGCGTCCATTGTGCCGCGGTCTATGGCGGCAAGCCGATTCGGGCCCAGATTGAAAAGCTCCGCAGGGGGTGCCAGATTGTCATCGGCACACCGGGCCGCGTCCTCGACCATCTCTCCCGCCGCACCATCGACCTGACGCAGCTCAAATTTGTCGTGCTGGACGAAGCGGACCGCATGCTCGACATCGGCTTTCGGCCGGACATCGAACGCATCCTCCGCCAGTGCCCCAAGGAGCGGCAGACGATGCTGCTCTCGGCCACGGTCCCGCCGCCGATTGCCAAGCTGGCCCAAAAGTACATGAAGGACCCGGAGACGCTCAACTTCTCCATCGGCGACGTGGCGGTGGAGACCATCGACCAATACTACTTCACCGTCGATGCCCACAAAAAGTTCGAGCTGCTCTTGCGGCTCCTGTTCCGCGAGAAGCCGAAACAGGCCATCATTTTTTGCCGGACCAAGCGGGGGGTGGACAAGATCCACCATCGGCTGAGCAAGAAGACCCGGGCGGCGGACTGCATCCACGGCGACCTGCAGCAATCGGCCCGCGACCGCGTGATGGCCGGCTTTCGCGCGGGGCGCGTGCGGTTCCTGGTCGCCACCGACGTCGTCGGCCGCGGCATCGACGTCTCCACCATCTCGCACATCATCAACTACGACATTCCCGAATTCTGCGACGACTACGTCCACCGCGTCGGCCGCACCGGCCGCATGGGCCGCGAAGGGGTGGCCTACACCTTCGTCTGCCCCGACGAAGGGCACGAGCTGACCCGCATCGAAGAGCGGATCAACCGCCTGCTCAAACGCGACGAGTTCCGCGACTTCGAAGCCGTCGACCCCCGCGCCCAACTCCGCGGCCCCGCCAACCCCGACGGCTCCAGCGACCCGGTCCCCGAACTGGTCCTCGACCCCAACAAGCCGGTGCCCCCTGCGCCGCCCACGTCGCTGATGAAGCGGCCGCCGAAGAAGTACAAACGGGGTCTCTAGGGTTCTCCCCCCGCGCTGGAGTCCCGCCTTCAGGCGGCCTTCGCTTGCTTTCCGCTGCATATTATTCACCTTTTCGAGCTAGTTTTTCGCGGACTTACGGCGATTCATCGGGGCGGAACTGCTTATGCATACACATGTTCCAGCATGAGCCGTCGACGTAAGTGTTATTCACACCCCTCGATCTTTATTCATGCCGCCAGGGGAATGACGAAATTCGAATTCCGAATGTCGAATTGATGAGCGGCTATTCCATTCGTCATTCGCCATTCGAATTTCGCCATTTCGCACCTCGCCTCTCTCTGTTGAATTCACACCCCCCCGTTTCACCACCCCCCTCGGGATGAAAACAGGGGTCTGTGTTGAATCCAGCCTCCTCTCTTTCAACACCCCTACGACGAACCCCCCTCTAAAGTAGGATGGGACTCCCGTCCCGTCCGTCCTCGCGTTCTCCCTATCAATTCGGACGGGACGGGAGTCCCATCCTACGGCAATGTGTACACCTAGCCACACGTGTACTTAAGTGTACAAACCTGGGTTGGCACATTCAAGCCCCCGGGGTCCAGAATTCCGGAAATTCTTTTTCGCAGCTTTTTTGGTCCCTACCAGCCTGACGCGCTAGGCGAAGGACAGCCCGGCTGATGAGTCGTGGCGATTGACTCGTAAATCCCCGTGCTCGCTCTTGGAACCAAGGCCAATCATGCCATTGATCTGCGGGGACTGTGTCCTTCGCCTGCGCGTCAGGCTAGTGCCACACCTGCCGCGCCACCCTTCCCGAACTCGATCGCGCTTGGCCGGTCAGGGCTTCTTGGTTTCAATCGCAAAGAGGCGTTCCCTGGTAGTGATATAGAGCACTCCATTGGCCGCTACGGGATTGCAGCAAATGGAGCTCCGCATGGTGATTTCCACGATAGGGTTGACGGTTTGATAGAAGTCCTTCTCGTTGGGAGCGGGCCGGGCAAGTATTCCCGCTTTGGCGGGATCGGCGGATAGATGAAAAATGGCCACGTCGCCATCCTCGTCGCACGAGAATAGCCGGCCGTCGGCGATGAGCGGGGTGGACCAGCTCCCGGCTAACTGGTCGCTCACCCAGTGCCGCTTCCCAGTTTTGGCATCCAGGCAATGCAACAAGCCGGAATAGTCCCGGCAAAACAGCAGGTCGTTATGGATCACCACGCTGCTGATGCCACGGTGCATTTCCTCCATGAAATCATCAATCTTGCCGTTGCCGTTCCAGTCGAATTTGTCGTATTTCCAAACCATCGCGGAGTCGGCATTATCAAGGATGCGATAGCCAGGGCTGCGAGCCGCGACATAAACGTGATCGCGCTCGCCTTGCTCATTGACGCGCCACCGCTTCCGAAAGTGCAGCGTTTCCAGGGATTTTCCCGAGCCAGCCGTCAATTCCCATTCCGCTCCAGCGGTGAGCACCTTCACGGCAATCGCCGCGGGGGGCAAAGGTCCGACCGCATAACCGATTTGATTGCGGAGATTGTCATCGACCCGACCTTTGTCGAGCGCTTGATCGAAACCCGTGCCCCACAGGCTGGCCTCCTTCCAGGTCGGGAAGTTGTTGACACGGCGATGAGGCAGCACGTTGCCGCGAACGTCAACCACTTTGTGGGGGCTGACATCGCGGCCATCAAGGGCCTTGGTCGCGTCGATGCACCAGATGCAGCCAGGACCTTCTCCATGTTCGGGGTCCTGGCCTGTGGTGACGAACACCTTGTTATCGAACAGCACCGGCGGCGCAATCGGTTCATTCCGCGTCCCGCGGCCACCGAACTCCAGCACGGCATCTTTCGCGTTGGTGTCGAACTTCCAGAGCAAGCGGGGACGGCAATTGTCCCACTGTTCGGCGTGGAAGCTGTAGACCCAGCCGTCGCCGCCGCAGAAAATAACTTGGGGCACGCCTCCCAGCAGGCCCACCGCCGGCGCTGACCACTGACCGTGATGAATGTTGGCCCCGGGCAAATTGCTCGTCCAGAGCACCTTGCCGGTGTGCTTATCCATCGCGAAGAAGCTCGGCGCTTCGGGTGCAACCACTGCAGTGTGGCTGTCGTCAACACCGTTCCCGGTGCAGACAAAAAGCGTATCCTTCCAACTCGTGATGCAGCAGGTCGCCAGGTTATGCTGCTGCGAGCCGAGCTGTTTCATCATGTCGAACCGCCAGACGACATCGGCCTCGCGCTTGTCGGCGGGAAGCACCTTTTTGAAGCCCCGCAAACGCGGTCCTTGGCAAGTCACGCGAAACTCCCGCGGCAGATCCGCAATCTTGGCCTGAAACGACCAGCGCTCCCCTGGTTTGTCCACGCGCAAGTCGATCTTTTCCGGCAGTAGCTCGTCCGCCTTTGCGATCAGGTCACGAAGATTGGCTGGCAACTCACTTCGATCGAGAGCGGCGATCGTTTCCTGGAAGAGTTTTCGCGATTCAACCTGGTGGTCATGCCGATAATCGAACAGCGCCGCTTCCTCGGCAAGGGCCGGGCCGTCATCTTCCTCGTCGTAGAAGCCTTGAGTATCGAGGCAGACCACCTCGCCCCGGTTACTGACCAGCCACGCCCGGTCTTTCTCGACCAGAGGCGAGCTGGCGATCCCCATTATCGGCCAATCATTCACTCGCCCAGTTGGGAGCTTCTCCGCGGAAAATTGCCACAGGAACTCACCGTCCTGCTCGCGGAAGCAGAGCACGCAGCCGAGATCGATGTCGTCGGGATACCGCTTGAGATAGCCGCGGCTGTTATTCGTGCCGACGAATACCCGCCCATCGGCAATCACCGGCGTGCCATAGGTCTGGCTTCCCAAGTCCGCAATCCATTTGATGTTTCGCGCCGTCTTGGAATTCCACTTCCCCATTTTGCGCTCGAACTTTCCGGGCGCCCAATCGGCCGCCAGGCCCCGCTCTGCCGACACGTTGTTGCGGCTGGCTGATCCACCTACCCCTGTGAAGCTATCACGGGGCAGCTTGTTTTAGGTGATTCGTCCATACTATTCCTTGAGGGTTGGCTTCGCTAAAGCATTTTCTCAGGAGACGGTTATGGCATCGGAGGCGTTGTTTCAGCGATTTATGGCGAGAGCCCCGGTCGCGGTGATGGTCCGCTCGACGCTCGAGTTTGTGTTCGCGCCTAAGCAGGTCGACGACATTTTTGCCAAGGTAGCAGAACGTCAACGAGCTAGCGAACTGTTGTTTTCGTCGGTGGTGGACTTGTTGGCCATGGTGGTGTTGCGGCAGCGGAAGTCGATCGGCGAGGCGTATCTGCGGGTTAAAGACGAGTGGGAAATCTCCGTCCGCTCGGTCTACAACAAGCTCAACGGAACGGAGCCGCAGGTCTGCCGGGCGCTGGTCAAGGAGACGGCCGCGCCGCTGGTCCAAGTGGCAACTGCCTTGGGCGTGAAGCGTCCACCGCAACTGGCTGGCTTTCGCACGCGGATTCTCGACGGCAATCATCTGACTTCGACCGAGCATCGTCTGGAAGTGTTGCGGGGCACCAAAGCCGGCCCGCTGCCAGGCCAGGCGCTCGTCGTGCTCGATCCTGATCGAATGCTGATCTTGGATGTGTTTCCCAACGAGGACGGCCACGCCCAGGAACGCCGCCTGCTGCCTGAGGTGATCGCCAGCGTGCGGGACCGCGACCTGTGGATTGCCGACCGGAATTTCTGCACCACCAACTTCCTGTTCGGCCTCGATCGCGCCGGCGGGTTTTTCGTGATCCGGCAGCACGCCTCGACGCTGTCGTGGGAAAAAGAGACTAAGCCAAAAAAGATCGGACTGTGCGAAACCGGCACAATTTACGAGCAAAAACTGTGTTTGATTCGTGGCGACGAGACGCTGTGGGTCCGCCGCATCACGATCAAGCTGCACCAGCCGACGCGGGCCGGTGAGAAAGAAATCCACCTTCTCACCAACCTCAAAATCAAACACGCCAACGCCTACAAAGTGGCGGAACTGTATCTCCAGCGCTGGACCATCGAAACCGCCTTTCAGGAAATCGAGCAGGCCTTGCGGAGCGAGATTAACACGCTGGGCTATCCCGGCGCGGCACTGCTCGGCTTCAGCATCGCGTGCATTACGTACAACGCCATGAGCATCGCCAAGTGGGCCATCGAGGCCGAGCACCCCGAGCAGATCGAGCGCGACAAAATCTCGGGCTATTACCTGGCCGCGGCCGTTTCGGAAGATTACGGCGGCATGATGATCGCCCTGCCCGAGAAAGAATGGACGCGGCGCTTCGGCAAAATATCTGCCGAGGAACTTGCCATCCATCTGCGTGCCTGCGCCAAACATGTGCAACCCGACTCCTACCGCAAAAACGTCCGCGGACCAAAGAAACCCAGACCCAAACGAACCAGCGGAAAAACCGACCACCACGTCTCCACCGCCCGCCTCCTCGCCGCTCAAATCTGATAGCTTCACAGGGGTA
>JBPCKT010000020.1:0-53573 GCA_051004015.1 Pirellulaceae bacterium
CGCTGTCAGGGATTTGGCTTTGCAAAACTGCCGCGTTTTGTCCGACAGCATTTGTCGATTGCATCGCTAGCACAGCAACGCTTAACGACGTTGCGGCAATGACTTGGGCTTAATTTGATGCCATTCCACTATGTCCCCATCAATATCGCCTGATATAATGCAATCGCCCCGCCGAGGTCGCCAGCCAGGCTCTCCCCCGCTGTCGACCTTCCTTTCCTCCCGCCACAAAAAGTGAGCCTGCCGCCGATGTTTCGCGCTCCATATCCTCGCGCCTGCCTGCTCCTCGCCGCCCTGGCGGTGTTGGCTGCCGGTGCAGGCCAACTGGAGGCGGAAGAGACGGCCACACAGCGGGTGGCAAAGCGGGCCGAGCAGTGGACGAAGCAAATCCAGCCCCTGATGGCCAAGTACTGCTACGACTGTCACGGAGGAGCGAAGACGGAGGGAGATTTGTCGCTGGTGGAGTTCAAAGCGCCGGAGCAAATTCTGAAGGAACGCAAACGCTGGAATGTGTTGCTGCAGAAGGTGGAAACCGGCGCGATGCCGCTGGAAGAAGCCAAGCTCCATCCCACCAAGGAAGAACGGAAGGCGCTCGTCGACTGGATTGCCGCCACGCTCACCGACGTCGATTGCTCCGGCAGCCCGGACCCCGGCCGCGTCACGCTCCGCCGGCTCAATCGGCGGGAATATCGCAACACGGTCCGCGACCTCGTCGGCATCGACTACGAGCCCAGTCGCGAGTTCCCCGGCGACGACACCGGCTACGGATTTGACAATATCGGCGACGTGCTGTCGCTTCCGCCGGTGCTGATGGAAAGATATCTGGACGCGGCCGACGAGATCGCCGCCAAAGCCATCGACGCTCGCGGCGGTAAGACGCAGCTTGACAAACGAATCGTCGGCTCGAATCTGAGCGGCGCTGGCGGCAAGCACGGCTTCCTTAGCTGGATTTTGACCAGCAACGGCGAAGCCGCCGGCAGCTTCGATGTTCCGGGCGACGGCGAATACGAGTTACGCGTCCTCGCTTCCGGCGACCAGGCCGGCGATGAGCCGGTGAAAATCGCCGTGCGAGCGGACGGCAAAGACATCGAGAAATTCGACCTCAGCGAGAGAACAGGAACGGAGAAGGAATTCAAGGCCCGCACGCGCCTGGCCAAGGGTTCGCGGAAAATCGGCGTGGCGTTCCTCAACGACTTCTACAACCCGAATGACCCCAAGCCGGACAACCGGGACCGCAATCTTTACATCTCGATGCTGCACCTCCGCGGCCCGCTCGACGCCAAGGACTTGCAGCTCCCACCGATGCACAAGCAGATTGTGTTTGCTGAACCCGGCGGCCGCACGACCCGCAAGGAAGCCTCGGAACAGGTCATCCGCCGGCTCGCCACCCGGGCTTTTCGCCGCCCCGCCACCGACGACGAAGTCGCCCGCCTCGTCAAGCTGGCGGAGCAGGCCCGCGGCGAAGGAGATAACTACGAGCAGTCGATTCAGGTCGTTTTGCAAGCGGTCCTGGTTTCGCCTCACTTTCTGTATCGCATGGAACTGGATCCCCCCGGACAGGAGGGTAAGCCGCGGGACCTGAATGACTTCGAGGTCGCCTCGCGGCTCTCCTACTTCCTCTGGAGCTCCATGCCCGACGATGAGCTGCTGAACCTGGCCACGGCCGGCAAGCTCCGGCAGGACGGCAACCTGGAAAAGCAAGCTCGCCGGATGTTGTCGGACGCGAAGGCCAAGGCCCTGGCGGAAAACTTCGCCGGCCAGTGGCTGGAGCTCCGCAGTCTCGACGTGCGAACACCCGACAACCAGCTCTTTCCGCAGTTCGACGAGGAACTGAAGGCGGCCATGCGGACCGAGACCGAAATGTTCTTCGATAGCCTCGTGCGCGAAGACCGGAGCATCTTCGATTTGCTCTCCGCCGACTTCACCTTCGCCAACGAGAGGCTGGCCAAGCTCTACGGACTCAAGGACGTCAGCGGCAATGAATTCCGCCGGGTCTCCCTCGCCGGAACCGAGCGCGGTGGCATCCTGACTCAGGCCAGCATCCTCACCGTCACCAGCAATCCCAACCGGACTTCGCCGGTGAAGCGGGGCAAATGGATTTTGGAAAACATCCTGGGGACACCTCCACCCCCCCCGCCGCCGGATGTCCCCGATCTCCCCGAAGTCAAAGCGGGCGAAGCGAAGGGAACGCTCCGCCAGCGGCTGGAGCAGCACCGGGTTAACCCCGGCTGTGCGGCCTGCCATAAAAGCATGGACCCGCTCGGTTTCGCCATGGAGAACTTTGACGCCATTGGGGCCTGGCGCGACAAGGAGGGAGATTCCCCCATCGACTCCGCCGGACAGCTTCCCAGCGGCGAGAAATTCAGCGGACCCAAAGAGCTGCGGGAACTCTTGCTTTCGTCAAGAAAACTGCAATTCTCCCGCTGCCTGGCCGAAAAACTGCTCACCTATGCCCTCGGCCGCGGGGTAGAATATTCCGACCAGTGTGCCATCCAGAAAATAACTGCTGCCCTGGAGAAGGATCAGTCCCGTTTCTCGCGGCTGGTGGTCGAAATTGTCAGTAGCGATCCGTTTTTGAAGACAGGAGTGGTTTCAAAACCACAGTAAAGAGGAATACGCCATGAGCCTCCGCATTTCGCGTCGCACGATCCTCCGCGGATTGGGGACCGCCATCGCCCTGCCGTACCTGGAAGCGATGTCCCCGCTCGCCAGCCCCATCGCCCGCGCGGACGACGCCCCCGCCCAGCCACCGACACGTATGGCGTTCCTTTACGTCGCCAACGGCATGCACATGCCGGACTGGACGCCGGAAAAAGAAGGAGCCGACTTCGAGCTGCGGCCGACGATGGAGGCGCTTGCTCCTTATAAAGACGACTTGCTCGTGATGAGCGGCCTGGGGCTCGACGGGGCGTATGCTCATGGCGACGGCGGCGGCGACCATGCTCGCAGCGTGGCGGCTTATTTGACGGGGGCTCATCCGAAGAAGACCGACGGCGCGAACATCAAGAACGGCGTCTCGGTCGATCAGGTCGCGGTCGAGAAAATTGGCAAGAAGACCCGCTTCGCCTCCCTGGAACTCGGCTGCGAAGCGAGCGCCACCGCGGGAAACTGCGACAGCGGGTATTCATGTGCGTACACATCGAACATTTCCTGGCGAACCCCCGAGACGCCGGTCGCCAAGGAAGTGAATCCCCGCGCCGTCTTCGACCGGCTGTTCGGCAGTGGCGACGACGAAGCGGGAAAGAGCGCTTACAAGCGGAAAATCCGCCGCCAGAGCGTGCTCGATTTTGCCTTGCAAGACGCGAAGAGCCTAGAGCAACGGTTGGGGACGACCGACAAGCGGAAGCTCGACGAGTACCTCTACAGCATCCGTGAGATTGAGCGACGTCTCGTCGGCAGCGACAAGTTGGGGGGCTCTGACAAGGACCTTTCAAACTTCCCCCGCCCCAGCGGCGTGCCGGCGGACTTTGTCGAGCACCTGCGGCTGATGTTTGACCTGATGACGCTGTCGTTGCAGACCGACTCCACCCGCATCATCACCTTCATGTACACGAACGACAGCAGCAACCGGAGCTATCCGGCGCTCGGCGTGAAGGAAGGGCACCACGACATCTCCCACCACGGCCGCAACAAAGAGAAACAGGAGAAGATCGCCAAAATCAACAAGCACCACGCCCTGCAGTTCGCCTATTTCCTCGGCAAACTCAAAGCGGCCAAGGAAGGTGACCGCTCGCTCCTCGACAACTGCATGGTCATGTACGGTAGCGGCATCGCCGATGGTGACGCCCACGCCCATCACGACCTCCCCATCGTCCTCGCCGGCCGCGGCGGCGGAACGATCAAGCCCGGCCGGCATGTCCGCTACGAGAACAAGACACCGCTCACCAACCTCTACCTCTCGCTGCTTGACCGCATGGGTGCGAGCACCGACAAGCTGGGGGACAGCACCGGCCGGCTGGAGAAGCTCGAAGGATAGCTGCGGCTCTGCCTCGCCCTACTATCCACCAATACCAAAACCCTTACACTACAAACTGGAGCGTTATTGGTTGGGTTCGTTCTCTGGTCATAGCGAGCAGTGCATGTCGAAGAAAGAGGATGCTTTTGAAGTGGAAGGGACCGTCACCCAGGCCCTGGCGAACACGCGGTTTCGCGTCACGCTGGAAACGGGGTCGGAAGTCATGGCCCATGTCGCGGGCAAGATGCGGAAGAATTTTATCCGCATCGTTCCCGGCGATAAGGTCAAGGTCGAGCTCTCTCCCTACGATCTGACCAAGGGCCGGATCATCTTCCGCGAGCGATAGACCAAGTGGGATGAACGCCGCCTAACTCCTTACCTTGCCGCAACTTGCGCTGACAGTGTTGTAGAGCTCAGCCGTGCTGCTGCTTCCACATTGCACTCCGCACTTTACATGCTGCACTTCCCCCGCCCTCTTTCCTTTTCCCCGCGAACCGCTTAAAACCGGCTGCTCCCAGGCAGGGTATTGTTCTCACGAGCGGGATGCTCTTGGCGCTCATTTTGTCAAAATTCGTCCCACGCGGGATTTTCCATTTTCAGCCCGGCGCCTGGCGCCACAGGAGATTCAATCGTGAAACTGTTACCCAAGTCCATGTTTGCCATGGCCGCGGCAGCCGCTCTGCTCTTGGCGCCAGTTAGCCAACTGTTGGCCCAGAACGCCAAGCCGGTGATTGTGGTTTCGATTTCGAGCGTGGAAGACACGCTGGCGGACATCGCCTACATCACCAAGGCCGCCGGAGCTGAAGACCAGGGCCGCATGGTCATGCTGGCCGGCCAGGTCTACACGAACGGGATGGACAAGAAGAAGCCGATCGGGCTGTATGTCTCTCCCAAGGCGGGCGGCAGTGATTTCGTCCCGGTCGTCTTTGTGCCGGTCACGGACCTCAAGACTATCCTGGGCACGTTCAAGGAACAGATCGGCGAGCCCAAGGACGCCGGCGACGGCATCAAGGAAGTGTCCGCGCAGGGTCAGTCGGTCTATATCAAGGAACAAACCGGCTGGGCCTTCATTTCCAACGCCAAGGAAAACCTCGCCGACCTGCCGGCGGACCCGGCGGCGCTGCTGGGCAAACTGCCCAAGGAGTACACGCTCGCCGTCAAGGTCAACGTGGCTAACATTCCGGCCGAGCTGAAGAAGGTCGCCGTCGACACCATCAAGGAAGGCTTCGAGCGGCAGTTGCAGGCCAATGCCGGCGGCGGTGCCGATGCCGAGCTTATCGAGAAGATGCAGCGCAATCAGCTCGAAGCGCTGGTCAAGATGGTGGACGAGCTCGATGAAATCATGCTGGGCTTCGCCGTCGACGGCGCGGGCAAGCGGACCTACCTGGACGTCAACGTCACCGCCAAGGAAGGGACCAGCCTTGCCAAACAGTATTCGTTGCTGGCGGACGCCAAATCGAACTTCGCCGGCTTCCTGCTCCCCAATGCCGCGGCCACGCTCAATCTCACACAGTCGATGCTCCCGGAAGACGTCGCTCAGGTCGTCGGCATGCTCAAGGGCGTTCGCGCCAACGCGATGAAGGAAATCGACAACGACCCGAACCTGGATGCCGCCAAACGCGGCGCGGCCAAGGAAGTCCTGGGCTCGCTGCTGGATGCCTTCACGAAGACCGTCGAAGGGGGCAAGATCGACGGCGGAGCGGTCCTGGTGCTCGATGACAAAACGATCGACTTCGCCGCCGGCGGACTCGTCGCCGACGGCAAGGAGATTGAAGCCTCGTTCAAGCGGCTGATTGAGCTCGCCAAGAATGAGCCCGATTTCCCGACCGTGAAGCTCAATTCCGGCTCGCACGCCGGCATCACCTTCCACAGCATCACCGCCCCCATTCCCGAGAGCGAGAAGGACGCCCGCGACATCCTGGGGGAGAAAGTGAACATCATCCTGGGGGTGGGCCCCAAGGCCGTGTACATCGCCTTCGGCAAGAACGCCGAGTCGCTCCTCAAGCAGGTCATCGACAAGTCGGCTCAGGACGGCTCCAAGGCCGTGCCGCCGCTGCAGCTCAATGTGGCCCTGCTGCCGATCCTCAAATTCGCCGCCAGCGTGGACCCCACTAACGAGATCATCCCCGAGCTGATCAAGGTGCTGGGGCCCACCGGCAAGGACAAGATCAATCTCATCTCCCAGCCGATCAAGAACGGCAACAACGTCCGCATCCAGGTGGAAGAAGGCGTCCTGCAAGTCATCGGCGCCGCGGCGCAGAAGGCCCAGGGACTCGTGCCCGGAGCGCTGTAAGGCAATCGGTAGGACAAGAAGTCTTTAGACAATAAACCTGGCGGCGACCGGCACAACCGGTCGCCGCTTTTTTGCGCTGGGAGCCGGCGACCAGAAATGACAGGAAGGAAAGGGACACGGAAAACACAGAAAACACGGTTTGGAATCTGGTGATTTGCTCGTCCCCTTCCGCCGTGTCCGCCGTGTTTTCCGTGCCCCCTTTCTTTCTCTCTTCCTCCCTCTTCGCGACTTTGCACCTTCGCGCCTTTGCGTTAAGCAGAGACATCGCCGCTTATGCCCCTTCTCCCTTGCTCACAAACCGATAGCCCATGTCCCGGATCGTCAGGAAGTGCCGCGGGTTGGCGGAATCGGCTTCGAAGACTTTGCGGAGGCGGAGAATGAACTGGTCGGGGGCGCGAGTCTGCAGATGGCCGGGCATCTGCCAGACGTTCTCCAAAATCTCTTGCCGCGGGATTAGCCGACCTTCGTTGACAACAAAATACTCGAGCAGCTCCCATTCCCGTTTGGTGAGCTGCACCGGTTTGCCGGCGACGGTCAGCTCGTACTGGGCGAAGTTGATTTTGGCCTCTGCGAACTCAAAGGTCGAAACCTGGCTCGGCATCTCCCGCGGCACCTGATGCCGGCGATGGTAATGCGTCATCAGGTTCTTCACGCGGCTCAACAGCTCGTCCAGGTCGAACGGCTTGGAGAGGTATTGGTTGGCCCCCAGGTCAAAACCCCGCGCCCGGTCTTCCGGCAGCGTACGGGCGCTGAGCATCAGGATCGGCACGTCGCAGCCCGACGTTCGCAGCGACTCGCAAACCGTGTAGCCGCTCATCCCCGGCAGCATCAAATCGAGGATCACGAGGTCCACGTCGGAATCGCCTTCCTCGAACTGCTTGAGGGCGGCTGGCCCATCCCCCACCGTCGTCACACGGTAGCCCTCGGCCTCCAGGTTAAACTTGATGCCGACCGCCAGATGGCGTTCGTCTTCAACAACCAGGATGTGTTTGGCGGAGGACACCGGGTGAGTAACCAGAGAGAAAGGAGTAGGCGGTAGGCAGGGATACTCAATAGCTTGTAATCTGGGTGGGGAATCGTCAAGAACGGCCGGCAACCCATTGAGGATCTTGTCATGCGCTTGCCCATTGCATATTTGCTTAGCTCACTTTCACTCGTTGCACTCTTCGCAGCCGCGAACGCCGCGGAACAGCCGCCGAGTGTGGACGCCGTCCTGAAACGCCTCTCCGCCGGCCAGCCGACCCGCATTGTCTGCTTTGGGGACAGCATCACCGGAGCCTACTACCACACCGGCGGTGAGCGAGCCTGGTGCGACATGCTCCGGCTGGCCGTGCAACGAGTCTATCCGCAAGCCCGCTTGGAGATGGTGAACGCCGGCGTCAGCGGCAACACGACTGCTGCCGGACTCGCGCGGATGGAGAAGGACGTCATCGCCCGGCAGCCGCACCTGGTGGTGGTGATGTTCGGCATGAACGACGTCGCCCGGCTGCCGCTGGACGACTATGTCGCCAACCTCACCACCATCATCCGCCGCTCCCACGCTGCCGGAGCCGCCGTCATTCTCTGCACCCCGAATACCGTCTATGAGAATCCCGGCCGCCCCGTGGCGAAGCTGGCTGAGCTTTCCGAGCGGGTGAGGAAGCTGGCCAAGGAAGCGAATCTGCTCGTGGCTGACTGCTTCGCCGAAACCACCGCTCTGAAGGAACGCGATCTCCTCACCTGGATGCTCGGCATGAGCGACGAGATCCATCCCAACATGAACGGCCACCGCGCGATGGCGGAAGTGGTGGCCCACGCACTCACCGGACAGCGCGTCACGCTCGACCATGTTCCGCCACCCGCCAATGCGTTGCACCACACGCTGGCCAAGTTAGAAGCCGGACAGTCCATTCACGTCATTGCCATGCCGCCGTACGACCAGTTGATGGCTGCCGCTCTCCGCGAGCATTTTCCTAAAGCGGAAATCCAGGTCACTCTCTGGCCCACGGAAGGCAAGACTCTGGCCGAGCTTCGCGCCTGGGCCCAGAAAATCCGCGATCTCAAGCCCGACCTCGTCGTGCCGGCCATTCCAGCCGCCGCCACGGCGGAGAATGATGCGAAGTTCATCGACCACTATGAGTGGGCGCTCAACTTCAGCTTTCCTTTCGCCGGCCGCGCCTGGGACGTTATCCCCGTGCTGCCGGAGTTGCCTGAAAAGGCAACCGCTGCTCAGAAGCGCAACGCGGCTATGGCGCGCGAGATCGTGGTCGGCAAGGATGTGCGATTTATCGACTTGCAGAGGAAAGAAACGCTCTCTTCGTGGATTGCCGAGCAGCGGCAGACACTCGCCAATGCCTGGCCCGAATTGCCGCCTGCCAATGGGGCCGCCCTCATTCCCGCCCGGGAATGGCCGCAGCGCCCAGGTCCACGGCATGTGAAGGTGCTCGTCCACTATCCCGGCGGCAAGCTGGACAACGTCAAGCCCGAGACCGGCATCATGCTCAGCCTCCATAACTGGAGTGGCGCAGATTGCGTGGGGACGGCGGACCCGCAAACGCTGGCGGACAAGTTCAATGTCGTGGCCCTCTGCGTGAACTACCTGCAAAGCGGCAAGCAGGATTCGATTGACGGCCCCGAGCCCTACGATTGCGGCTACCTGCAAGCGCTCGATGCTCTCCGCGCTGTCTGGTTCGTCCGCAACGGTTTAACGACGAAGAAAATGCCCTTCGCCTCCGGCCGGATTTATGCCACGGGCGGCTCGGGCGGCGGCAATGTGAGCCTGATGGCGAACAAACTCGCGCCGCGGACGTTTGCCTGTATCGTGGATCTATGCGGGATGAAGAAGCTCAGTGCCGACATCGCCTTTCATCTTCCCGGCAGCAGCGATCTCGATGCCCGCTGGAGCCGCGATCCAAAGAGCGCAAACTATCTCAGTCCCGATGCGCAGGACATCCGCTTCGCCGCTCACCCGCAGCATCTGGCCCTGATGAAACAGCTCGGCAACTCCTGCCGGACGATTGTGGTGCATGGCATGGATGATACGACTTGCCCTTTTGCTGACGCCGAGGAGCTGGTCGCCAACTTCCAAGCCGCTAGTCTCGCTGTCGAGCCCCACTTCATCGACAAGAAGGATCTGGATGGCGAGGTCTTCACCAGCAGCGGACACGCGCTCGGCAACCGGACCAAGATTGTCTTGCAGGTCGCGGGAAAGTACCTCTCCCCCGGAGGTCCTGAACTCCTTGTTCGGCCAGGCAACAGCGACTTCGACCTCCGCGACGAGCTGGTCCGCTTCAAGACGCCAGGCGGGGAGTTCGTTATCTCCTATGCCGCCGGTTTTCCCGTGGGGCGTTTCGAGGCCAGTGAAGAAACTCCCGTCTACGACGAGCATCAAGACTTGACGTACTTCCTGGACCGTTTTCGCCAGCGCCGCAAGATTGCCTCAACAGAGGATTGGCAAGTCCGCCGGGAGCACATTCTCGCCTCCCTGCAGCGCGTGATGGGCCAACGCCCAGGCGAGTCTTTCCGCATGCCTCTGGATGTGAAGGTGATCGAGGAAAAGACCGAGGGACAGCTCATCCGCAGGAAACTGAGCTTTCAAAGCGACCCGTTCGACCCCGTCACCGCCTGGCTGCTCATTCCCGTGGACGAGAAAGGGAAGAAGCGCCCCGCCATGCTGTGCCTGCACCAGACTTTCGCGCAAGGCAAGGATGAGCCGGTGGGAGTCGCGGGTGCCGCAAACTTGCATTACGCCCAGGAGTTGGCGGAACGCGGGTACGTCACGCTCTCGCCGGACTATCCCTCCTTCGGCGAACACCCCTACAACTTCGCCCAGCCGGAGTTTTCCAGCGGCACCATGAAAGCGGTTTGGGACAACCTGCGGGCTGTTGATCTGTTATCGTCGATGCCCGAAGTCGATGGCGAGCGGATCGGCGTTATCGGCCATTCGCTCGGGGCGCACAATGCTCTGTTCACAGCACCGTTCGACTCCCGGCTCAAAGTCGTCGTCTCCAGTTGCGGCTTCACCAGCTTCCTCAAGGACGACATGCCCAGTTGGACGGGGCCTCGCTACATGCCGCGGATCAAAACCCTGTTTGAGAATGATGCGAAGAAAATGCCTTTTGACTTTTCCGTGATCGTCGCCTCCCTCGCTCCGCGCCCGTTCCTCGCCGTAGCCGCAACCCAAGACAACGACTTCGATGTCAGCGGCGTGCGGGACGTGATGCAGGCAGCCGCATCTGTTTACGAGTTGCACAGCAAAAGAGAACACTTACAGGCACTCTATCCAGAGTCGCCGCATGACTTTCCGATGGACGCACGTCAAAAGGCGTATGAGTTTCTGGACGCGCACCTGATGCGGTGAGCGGCTTGGAGCGGCGGGGCGATGGCCGACGGCACCAGGTTTTATTCCCGCACCACCACCCGCTGGCCGCCGCGAGTCAGCAGGTTCGCCACGACTGCCTCGCCGATGCCACCGCCGACGATGAGAGTGTCGTGGGACATGGAGTGGATTTTCCTTGACCGGCGCCAACCGCACGCATTAGGTTAAGTCGCACGAAGAAATCCGCGGGGCAGTGAACTTTTGGGGTTATCGCTAGTCTCTGTACTGTTCCCTTCTTTGGCAACCAACGCAAGCCATGTCTGATACTATCGTCTGCCCGAATTGCAATTTCGTGATCGAGGTCACCGAAGTCCTCTCGGCTCAATTGCGCACCCAGTTGCAGAGGGAGTTTCAGGCTGAAATTCGCCGGAAAGAAGAAGCGGTTGCGGAACGCGAAAAGGAGGTTGCGCGAACCCAAGCCCTCGTTGCCAAAGCGAAGGAAGACATCGACCTCCTTGTCCATCAGAAGCTGGGACTGGAGCGAAAAAAGCTGTCCGAAGATGCCCTTGCGAAGGCTCGGGAATTGGTAACGGTGGAAATCCAGGACAAGGACCAGCAACTTTCCGACTTTCAAACAAAGCTCAAGGAGGCCCAAGACGCGGAACTCGTCTTGCGCAAAGAGCGTCGCGAGCTTGAGGAGCAAAAACAAACGCTGGAATTGTCCGTGAATCGTCGCCTGGACGAGGAACGGGCCAAAATCCGCGACTTGGCCAAGAAAGAGGCGGCGGACGAACGCCAATTGAAGGACGCCGAGAAGGACACCTTGATTGCCTCCCTGCGAAAGCAAGCGGACGAACTCCAGCGAAAGTTAGAGCAGGGATCGCAACAATTGCAGGGGGAAGTGTTGGAAATAACCTTGGAAGACCTGCTTCGCCAGCACTTTCCGTTCGATGAAATTACGGCTGTTCCCAAGGGAATCCATGGGGGTGACGTGATTCAGATTGTCCGGGACGCATCCGGGGCGATCTGCGGCATCATTCTCTGGGAGTCCAAGCGGACCAAGAATTGGAGCGATGGATGGCTCCCGAAACTTCGCGACGATCAGCGGGCCGCCAAGGCTCAATTCGCCATTCTCGTCAGCCAGGAATTGCCAAAGGATGTGACATCGTTTCGTCAAATTGACGGCGTTTGGGTCACTTCGGTCCCCTGCGCAATCAATCTGGCCCACGCCCTACGAGTCGGCTTGCTCGAAGTCGGCGCTGCAAAACGGGCTCTCGACGGCCGCCACGACAAAATGGAAGTCCTCTACAAGTACCTTTCCGGCCAGGAATTCCGCCACCGGGTGGAAGGGATCGTGGAAGCGTTCAAGACGCTTCGCGATGAACTTGAAACGGAAAAAAGGGCCACTCAACGCATTTGGGCAAAACGCGAGAAGCAACTTGAGCGGGCTGCAACGCAGACTGCTGGAATGTACGGTGATCTCAGCGGAATCATCGGAGCGGTTCTCCCGAGGATTGAAAATCTAGAGCATCCACACATTTCCCTTGCTGAACTCAGCATCGTGGCCCAAGAACCGAATCCGAATGTTGATGACCAATGACCTCTCGTTATAAATGACTTGTGAAATAAGATGAATGTCATCCAAGAGATTGCGACGTGGGCAAGGGCCCTTCCGGCGTGGCAAAGCGACGCAGTCCGGCGAATCTTTACCAAAGACAAACTGTCGGCTGAGGACGAAGGCCAAATCTACGAGATCCTGCTTGATGCACATGGGTTGTCGGAGCCGAACGCCACGGTACCAGCCCCGTCTCCTTTTTCAGACGTTGTTGGACCAACAATACCTGGTTGTCGCACCGTCGTCCTTAAGGAAATTCACAGCCTGGAAAACGTCAACGCCCTCGTCCCTGGGCAATCGATGAAGTTTGGCCTAAGTGGGATTACGGTAATCTTTGGAGAAAACGGCGCTGGAAAGTCAGGCTACGCGAGAGTCTTCAAACACGCGTGTCTCGCACGAGAAAAAAGTGAGCCACTTCACTCAAATGTCTTAAAGCCGACAAACGCCAAGCCAGCCGCGACAGTTGAGTTACTGGTAAATGATCAAGATGTTGCCGTCCGTTGGCGGTCCGGTTCGCCAGCATCGGAACTGCTGCTAGAACTTTCCGTTTTTGATAGTCATTGTGCTCGGGTATTCATAGACGAAGCCAATGAGGTTGTGTACTTGCCTTATGGCATCGACACCTTCTCTAGGCTCGCCACGCTCTGCACGAGGTTGAAGGAAAGAATAGTTGCGGAGAGTCGAAACATTCCTGAGCAGTTTGGTCCGGTTAAGGAATACTCCGAAGTTACGGTTGTGGGTCGGTTCGTTCGATCGCTCACATCGAATAGTGATGAGGCTCAGATTGGCTTATTGTCGGCAATTGACAACGCCGGAATTGCAAGAGTCAATGAGCTTCGCGAAATTGTCCTCTCAGCCAAGACGAATTCGCCGAAGTTGAAAGCTGCCCAAATTCGTCGAACAAAGGGTCGCTTTGAGCAAATCAAGGTCGGAGTTTCGTCAGTCGCTAATACGTTGTCGTCTGACTCACTATTACAAGTTGCACAACTACAGGCACATGCACTCGCTGCGACAAAAGCGGCCGAACTGGCCTCTTCTGATGCGTTCAGCAATGACCCTCTGAAAGTTACAGGGTCCGAGCCATGGCGAGTACTCTTCGACGCTGCTCGCAGATTTTCGGAGTCATCTGCATATCCCAACGAGGCATTTCCAGTCATTCATGAAGGTGCTGTATGTCTATTGTGCCAGCAGCCGCTAACGGAAACTGCCGGCGATAGACTGACTCGTTTCGAGACATTTGTCAAAGAAGATGCCGTAAAACGAAAAGACGATGCAGTCGCCGCACTAGGGCGTTCCGCCAAACTCATCCTTGACCTGAAAGTAACACCGCTTGAAGACGATCCCTCGTTGATAGAAGAGCTTCGTGCATTCGATGCCGCGCTTGCCGACGTAGTCGCTACTTTTTATTCGCAGGCAAAGGCCCGGCGTGCGAGTGTTGTCGCCGCGCTCGCTGAGAGTACGCCGGCTGCCAGTTTTGAAACGCTTTCAAGTCCAAGTGAACAACTTAGTGCAGCAATTATCGCTCTCGAATCTCAAGCACAACAATACGACGACGCCCACAAGCCGGAAGAGGTCATGAAGTTGTCCGCTGAACTTGTCGAGTTGGAAGATCGCATGCGGCTCAAAAGCCACTCTGAGTTGGTCAAGGCCTACATCAAGCAAAAAAAGCGGCGGGCAAATCTCAAAAGGTGCGATAAAGCGCTCGATACGAGTTCGATTACGCGACGAGGTTCTGAGTTGATGGAACAGGCCGTCACGGAACAGCTTAGCGCAAACTTGACCGCTGAATTGAAGCGATTTGGTCTGAAATGTGTACCGGTACAAATCAAAAAAACGGGCCAAAAAGGCAAAACAAGACATCAGCTTGTCGTCTCGGATCTTGCGAAGGCATCGGGAGTTCTTAGCGAAGGAGAGCAGCGGGTGATTGCAATCGCGTCGTTTCTCGCGGAACTAAGGACTGGGAAATCGCAGGCTCCTATCGTGTTTGACGATCCGGTGAGTTCTCTCGACCACGTTTATCGTGAACGGGTAGCGCGACGTTTGGTTGAAGAGGCGAAGTCGCGCCAAGTCGTCGTATTCACGCACGATGTAGTGCTCTTGCTGGCGCTCGAACGTGAAGCAGGCGAGCAACAAACTCCTCTCTTGATTCAAACTGTTTCTAAGTCGCCTGCCGGCCCCGGCGAATGTATTCCGTCGCAGTCGCGGCCTTGGTACACATGCAGCACGAAGGATCGAATTGGTTTGCTAAAAAACATGACCGCGAAATTCAAGAAGATTCAGACAGAGAGTCCTGATGAATATCCCCGATGTGTTGCAGAGTTTTACGGAAAACTCCGCGAAGCATGGGAGCGATCCATTGAGGAGGTGCTTTTTCAAGACGTCATACAGAGATTCCGACCAGGCATCGAAACTCAAAAGCTCAAAAGGGTCTCAATTGAAGAGAGTGATTACATCGCAATTGATTCAGGTATGTCAAAATGTTCGACGTGGATCGATGGGCATGATTCAGCAGCGGCAATCGGAACTCCTCCGCCTTCTCCAGGAGAGGTTGAAGCCGACCTAAAGAATTTTGATGACTTTGTAAAATCGCTTAGGGAGCGAGCTGACAAGACGGGAAAGGCAATCGGAATTCAAATCGAGCCTCCAGCCGCCAAAATTTCCACGCAACGTGCTGCTACGGTCATAGACCTGACCGCCGTGTAATCGTGTTCCCAGGGTGTGACGAAGCGTGCGACCCTGGGCTTTGATGGGGGAGCCGTGCGGGGTGGCGTTTCCGAGCTGCGGCAACATAATGGCCCGCGCGCCAAGCGAAAAAGATTCTTTTGTGTATAGTGAACAAAAGAGTCTTTGCGCGCATCTATACTCCAAGACGCGGTGCGCGCGAGGCGTGGGCGGGGTCGGGAGACCCTCGCCCAACAAAGGCGCCCACCAACTGCTGACTGGCGTCCAACACTGGTGAGCCCCGGTCAACAGCATGTCCGCTCACGGAGTGAGCGGACTACTTATCGGACGTTTATCGCTTTTGACGGTGAATCGGCGGAGGCGGGAGCGTAAAGCGAGGGACGGCAGGGAGTTGGGGCGAGTATTGAGGTTGTGCGTGAATAAAAAAAGAGCTTATCAGGGGCTGGGCGGTGAGAGTGATTCACGGTTGGCGGTGAACGGAAAGTCAATAGTGTCAGGTACTTACGAAGTTTCAATTACCGAGTTATGAATAAAAACCGTGCTATTTTCGATCAGAATGAATCAGCAACATTGCGATAAAGTCAGTCGTGGAAAGAAGTTGGGGCGAGGCGTTTGCGGAAAAATGGAGTCGCAAAATATGAATAAAATCGATCGCTGCCGACGCGGCGGCTCCGGGCGAGCGGCCGTCTTACCTCGATTCGCTGATGAGATACCGCTTCACGAAATCCTCGTCGAGGGTCACGCCGAGGCCGGGCCGGTCGGGGACTTCGATGTAGCCGTTGACCGCTTGGACCTTTTCGTGGGTCAGGTCGTGGCGGAGGGGGGAATCTTCCACGCAGTCCTCGAACAAAAACGCGCCGGCGCAGGTGCTGAGCCAGTGGAGGCTGGCGGCGACGGTGACGGGGCTGGTGTAGCAGTGGTTGCAGAGGCGGGCCCCGATTTCCTCCACGCGGTGGCGGATGTAGAGGGAGTCGGAGAAGCCGTTGCGGGAGAGGTCCACCTGGTAGACGTCCAGGCAGCGGCCGTCGATGAGGGGGCGGAAGGCCTGGCGGCCGCATTCTTCCTCGCCGGAGGCGATGGGGACGGGGGAGCGGTCGCGGAGCCAGCGGTAGCCTTCGTAGTCGTCGGGCTGCAGCGGCTCTTCCAGCCAGCCGATGCGGAACTGCTCAAAGGATTTGGCCCGGGCGAGGGCGGTGCGGGCATCCCAGACGCAGCCGGCGTCGATGAGGAGCGTGCCGTCGTCGCCGATGCCTTCGCGTCCGCCGCGGACGAGGTCGATATCGAGGGCTTCGCTCTGCCCCATCGGTTCCCAGCCGAACTTGATGGCTTTGTATCCGAACTCGCGCCAGTGGCGGGCGATTTTGGCGGTCTCGTTGCCGTCCTTGCCGAACAGGATGCTGGCATAAGCCAGGATCTTGTCGTGGTGCTTGCCGCCGAGCAGCCGGTGGATCGGCTCGCCGAAGTGCTTGCCCTTCAGGTCCCACAGGGCCATATCCACGGCGGCCATGGCGGTGATGGTGGTGCTGCGGCGGCCGGCGTACATCGTTTTGCGGTACATGCTTTGCCACAAACGATCCGTCTCCAGCGGATTCTGCCCAATCAGCAGGGGGCGGAGGCCGGTGGCGATGTTGTGGCTGAAGGGGGCGTCGATGACCGCCTTGACCATTTCCGGCGAAGAATCCGCTTCGCCAATCCCTTCCAGGCCATTATCCGTGCGGATGCGGACCAGCACCGAGTCCTGACTGGAAGCCGTTTTGGCGACGATGCTGGGGATGCGGAGAATCTGGCAGACGACCTCGGTGATTTTCATTGTTAATTTTGGATGAGGGTGGTTGAAAAGAGTTTTTGGGGTGGTATGAAGGGGCCATGCTAGCACGACGCTGACGGTGGCGAAACGGACAAGCGGCCCACTGGCCCAAGAGCGGAAAAAGCGGTGCCAGCAACGATTGCAAGTACTTGTGCTGCATGGAGTTAGGATAGACCACAGGGTCGTGGGGGTTCCCCGCAGGGGGAGCCGGCAGCTAAAATGGAATCTCTGAACTTAGGAATCTTTTTCGCACGAGGTGACCGATGAATGCAGCCTTCTTTGACGATACGGAAGTCGCAGCGGCTTGCGGCGTCACGGCACCAATCATGGTTGACGAAAACGGCCCCGGCAAGCACATCGGCGTAGCGGAATTCCGCGAGCTCGCCGTCTCCCATCGCCGCATGGTCCGGGTGGATCGGCCCGATTCAGGACTGAAAGGGCTCCGCGACATGGATACCGGCGAGACCTTCTTTACCGATGCTCACCGTCTGGCTGCCAAGTAGGCCAACTCACTAGCCCGACGCGCAAGCGAGTGAGAGGGAGCGATTCCGCCAAAAACGACCGTACTCGCGACTACGGCCTAACACTCCCTCGCTTGCGCGTCGGGCTGAGTGTCTCGCTTCTCATTGGTTTTCTGCCGCAAAACCGGCTATAATTCGAGTGCAGGCATCCAAATCCCGCCCGCCTGCAGCCGACACCACGCTTACGCCAAGCCGTGGGCGTGTAACCTCTGCACTTCCCGCCAACATCCGCTCCTTCCTTGAAACTGCCGCCTATGAACCGCGTGGTGATATTGCTGCTGCTGGCGACAACTTTGGCCTCCTTCTGCGCGGATTCTTTGTGGGCCGAAGAGCCGGCGAAGGAGGCCGATACCGCGGAAGGAATTCAGTTCTTCGAGAACAAGGTCCGCCCCATCTTGGTGCAGAACTGCCACAAGTGCCACGCCGACAAGAAGCAGGAAGGCATGCTGCGGCTGGATGCGAAGGGGGCGATGCTGGCCGGTGGAGAGAGCGGGCCGGCGATTGTGCCCGGGAAGCCCGAGGAGAGCCTGCTGGTCGAGGCCGTTAGTTACAAGTCTTTGCAGATGCCGCCGGACCGCCGCCTCAAGCCGGAGCAAATCGCCACGCTGACCGAGTGGGTGAAGATGGGCGCTCCATGGCCACCAAGCGGCGAAGTGGCTCTGCAGCCGCGGAAGTCGGCGCTCGTCGTCACCGATGCCGACCGCCAGCACTGGTCGTTTCAGAGTGTGAAACGGCCGGAGATTCCCGTGACGCATGGAGGACGGCCTTTCCAGGCCGTCCCGGACGGGCATGGAAGCCCAACCTACAATGCGGTCGATGCCTTTATCCTGGCCGGGCTGACTTCAAAGGGACTCGCGCCGTCCCCGGAAGTTCAAAAGCGTGAGCTCATCCGTCGTGTTTACTTCGACCTCACCGGCCTGCCGCCGAGCGCCGAAGATATCACCGCCTTCGCTGCCGACCCAACGCCCGACGCCTACGATCGACTCGTCGACCGGCTCATCGCCAGTCCCCGTTATGGCGAGCGCTGGAGCCGGCACTGGCTGGACGTGGTCCGCTACGCCCAAACCAATGGCTTGGAGCGCGATGATGAAAAGCCGAACGCCTGGCGCTATCGCGACTACCTCATCCGCTCCCTGAATAAAGACAAGCCGTACGACCAATTCCTCAAGGAGCAGCTCGCCGGCGACGAGATGACGCCGGTCACGGATGACTCGCTCACTGCTACCGCCTACTATCGGCTGGGCGTCTGGGACGATGAGCCGGACGACGGCAAGCAGGCCAAGGCGGATGAGCTCGACGATATTGTGGCGACCACCACCACGTCCATGCTCGGCCTGACCGTCGGCTGCGCCCGCTGCCACGACCACAAGTTCGACCCGATCGCCCAGGAAGACTATTACAGTCTGACAGCCTTCTTCCAGAACATCGAGTTGTACGGCAAAACGCCCGACGTCGTTGCCGGCGGCGTGCCGGTGAACAAGGAAGGGGTCTTCCGCGATTTGCAATCCGGCGGGCAGACGCTGGCCGTGGCGGAAAAGAAGGACCCGCCTCCAAAGTCGCACATTCTAGTACGGGGCAGCGCGCTCGCGCCGGGAAGAGAGGTGCGTCCGCGATTCGTGGAGGTGCTCTGCTCGTCGAAGGAATCGATGGTCCCCGAGCTGCCGGAAGACAAGCAGCGCGAAAATGCCAGCGGCACTCCGGTGGTCACTTCCAAGGGGCGTCGAACGGTCATCGCCAATTGGATTGCCAGCGCCGACAACCCGCTCACTGCGCGGGTCATCGTCAATCGTCTCTGGAGCCAGCATTTTGCCCGCGGCATCGTGCCGACGCCCAGCGACTTCGGACACACCGGTCAGCCGCCGAGCCATCCGGAGCTGCTCGACTATCTGGCGGGTGAACTGACCCGCGGCAACTGGGAGCTCAAGCGGCTGCACCGACTGATGCTCACTTCAGCGACGTATCGGCAGTCCAGCCGCGCGGCGAATGAGAAGGGGGTCATGCTCGACCCGGACAATACGCTCCTCTGGCGGCAGAACCTGCGGCGGCTGGAGGCGGAGGCGATTCGGGACACGATTCTGGCCACGAGCGGCTCGCTGAATTTGCAGATGGGGGGCCGCGGTATCTTCCCTACGATTCCCCCCGAAGTTCTCTCCGGCCAGTCTCGCCCCGGCAACGGCTGGGAGAATAAATCGCCGCTCGCCGACCAGTCGCGCCGCAGCGTCTACATCTTTGCCAAGCGAACGCTCGGCGTGCCGCTGCTCGAGTCGCTCGACGCGGCCAGCGCGGATACCTCGACCGCCAAGCGCAACGTCACCACGGTCGCCCCGCAGGCCCTCATTCTCCTCAACAGCGATTTCATGGAGCAGCAGTCCGCCGCCATGGCCGACCGGGTCCTGCGCACAGCCGGCAACGACCAGACCGCTCAAATCACCGCCGCCTATCGGCTGGCGCTCGGCCGCGCGCCGACCGCAGGAGAACTAACCGTGGCCACGGCATTCCTGGAGCGGGAAGTGGTCCGCTGGCAAGATATGTCGAGAGCACATCCGGAGCTCGTGAAGTCGTCGGACGACAAATCAAATGCCAGAATCCTCGGCTGGACGACCGATAGCGGAACCTGGTCGCTGCGCGAAGACGGCGGCGTCCAGGTGGAGCCCGCTCCCGGCGCGAAGATCGTGCATGACGACATCAAGCTGGGGGATGGCACGGTGGAAGCCCAGGTGATGCTGCTGGAAGGTGGGGGCGATGCGGGCCTGTTGCTTCGCGTGGACAACGCGGTCAACGGCACGGACACACTCACCGCCTACAACATCAACCTGCGCAAAGATTCGCTCCGCCTCGGTAAGCACGAAAACAGTTGGCGGGCCCTCACCTCCATTCCGCTCAAACTCGAAGAGAACAAATGGCACGATTTGAAGGTTGAGCTCGAAGACGGTCACATCCGCATCTTCGTCGACGGCGCGAAAGAACCCGCCATCGACTTCACCGATCCCCAGCCGCTGCCCGTCGGCAAAGTCGGCTTCCGCACCTATCAAATGCAATCCGCCGTGCGGAACATCGTGCTGACGCAGAAGAACAAGATTACGAAGCTGGAGATGAGGGTCGATAAATCGACGCCGATTGTGTTGGAAGGCCCGCAGCAGAGAGCGCTGGCGGGACTTTGTAAGCTCGTGCTGAACCTCAATGAGTTTGTGTATGTGGACTGAGAGGCAATTGCGAATTGCAGATTGAGGAATGCAGAATCAAAGACAGCGAATAGGAAGTCAAGAACATGAAACGCTCCGACGCATTCAATCTGAAATCTGAAATCTCCAATCAGCAATCTCCCTGCACCGGCAGCCGCCGTCAATTCCTCTGGGAGGCCGGTGCCGGCTTCACGGGCCTCGCCCTCACCGGAATGCTCGAACAGGACGGTTTCTTTGCGAAGCACGCGTATGGGGCCGAGGGCAACCTCAATCCCCTCGCTCTCAAGCTCCCGCATTTCGCCCCCAAGGCCAAGCACGTCATCTTCCTGTTCATGTACGGCGGCCCATCCAGCATGGACACCTGGGACTATAAGCCGGAGCTGCAGAAGCGGGACGGTCAGTCGGTGGAGATTGAAATCCGCCGCCGCAGCATCCAGAAGCAGACGCTGCTGGCCTCCAAGCGGAAATTCAAGCAGTACGGCCAGTCAGGTCTGTGGGGAAGCGACGCCTTTCCGCACATCAACGAGCACCTCGATAAGATGTGCATTATCAAGAGCCTGTACGCGGACACCTTCGCCCACGGCTCGGCGATGATCCAAATGAACAGCGGACGCATCCTCCAGGGATATCCCAGCATGGGCTCCTGGCTGGGATACGGCCTGGGGAGCGAGAACCGTAATCTTCCCGGTTACGTGGTGATGCTCGACCCCCGCGGCGGCCCCATTAGCGGGGCGGCCAACTGGTCCAGCGGCTTCATGCCGGCGGCTTATCAGGGGACGCACCTGCGGTCCAAGGGGGATCCGATTCTGGACCTCTCCGCCAAGGGAGGGCAAACCCGTGACATGCAGAGGGACCAAATCGACACGCTCGCCGCCCTCAACGCCGAGCACATGCAGAACCGCCCCGGCTACAGCGAGCTTCCCGCCCGCGTCGCCACCTATGAGCTGGCCTTCCAGCTTCAATCCGCCGCGCCGGAGGTGCTGGATCTGTCGCAAGAGGACGCCAAGACCATCGAGATGTACGGCCTCAACGAGCCCAAGCCCACCAACCACAAGCTGGCCTACGGGCCGTCGCACGTCGGGCGGCAGTGCCTCATCGCCCGGCGGCTGGTGGAGCGGGGAGTACGGTTCGTGCAGATTTATTCAGGCGGCGGCCATCAACAGGAAAACTGGGACGCCCACAACGGCCAAGAAGAGAACCTGCAAATTCACGCCCCGGAAATCGACAAGCCCATCGCCGCTCTGATGACCGACCTCGCCCAGCGCGGCCTGCTCGACGAGACCCTCATCGTCTGGGGGGGCGAATTCGGCCGCCAGCCGGTCAGCCAAGGGACCAACGGCGGGCGGGACCACAACCCCAAGGGCTTCCTCTACTGGATGGCCGGCGGCGGAGTGAAGGGGGGCATCTCCCACGGCGAGCTCGACGAGCTCGGCCACGAAGCCCAGGTGGACCGCCACCACATCCGCGACCTGCACGCCACCATCCTCCACCTGATGGGACTCGACCACACCCGGCTCACCTACTTCTACGGCGGCCTCCACCACAAGTTGACGAGCGTGCAAGAGGCGCACGTGATTAAGGACGTGATTGCGTAGCGAAAACGATAATCCTCGGACGAATCAGGGTGAAGATGTTCGGCGCGGATGGAACCAGCCTGACTTACTGTCCGCGCGCGATTCTTACCCATTCAGATGCGATGGCGGGTAATCGGTCCACGACTTCCCTCCCGAAGAGAACCTCGTCCACGTAGCCCATATGAAGCATGTCCACGATTCGACACAAATACGATCGCCCTTTTATCCACCAAGTGTAGTGGGCATCGACAAACAGATAATGGCGCACGTTGTTTGCCCCGTTGGTCGCGGTTCTGAGTTCTCGCAACTCCATTCCGTCGAGTAGGGTTTCATAAACGCCGTCCGCAACGCGACTGCCGAAGGTTGTTGTATAGTAATACTCTTTGATTTCCCAAACAGCGATCGGATTTACGGGTGATGGAAAAGCGCCGTCGACCCGCCTGGCTAGGGTGCGAATAGGTGCGCCATCACACGTCACCGTGGTCAGTTTTCTCGGATCATAGTCACATGCCATTCCTTCGATTGCGGATTCGATGAGCATGTTGACGATGGCGGTGAGATACGCGGGTTTTTTCTTTTCCTTGCTCTGCTTGTTTAGCGGCACTGGCCGGCGCGATTTCAATCGCTTCTGAAGTCGCTCGAATAAGGCCCTTGCCTCGTCAGCGTTCATAAGCTGACCTTGGACGACAGTATTCAGGACGCGCGCACGATAGTCAAAATAGTCGATTAGTTCGCGACCCAATTCGGTCGGCAGCTCTTGAGCGTCAACGATGTGGTCCGCGTTCAGACTGATTGACTCCAATGCCTGCTTCATCTCGACTGGACTGGGTACTTTGATTGGCCCCACGTGACCAGTTGTTCCCGTTTTGCGTTTGAGTCGTTCGACGTAACCAATTTCTTGGCTCAGGCTGCGGACGTAGGCCCAAAACTCTGGTCTAGCGTTCGCAAATCGCGGGTTAGGAATCATTGAACAAACTCTCGAGACGCTGTGAGAAGTCGGGCAATGAAACTCCCACTGCGCGGCAAACATGGCGAACTTCCAAGATGTCGAGTCGTTGTTGACCTCGCTCGTAGCGACTAACAAACGACTGGGGTTCATCGAGAAGCTGGGCGAGTTCGGCTTGGCTTAGGCCATTGCCCTTCCGAATTTGTTTGAGCAACCGGCAGAGAATCTGTTGTTCGCGAGAGGAAATCGACTTTTCCATGTCGGCATAGTCTCATCTATGATTGGCTATGCAAAATCTGCATATTGACCGTGTGGTTGAAACTCGCTATCATCGCAGGGCAGCAACCGACTTGGAGGGACGAAAATGCAGGGAATACTGTTCGAGGAATGCGAACGCCGCGACATTGTGCCGGTGAAGGGGCAACTGCTTAAGTGGATTGGCAATAAGCAGCGGTTTGCGGTAGAAATTTCCTCCTACTTCCCCTGGAAATTTGGGCGGTACTTTGAGCCCTTCTTGGGGAGCGGAGCGGTTCTCGCAGCGGTCTCGCCGAAAGCGGCCTGCGCGTCAGACGTCTTCGCGCCGCTGATTGAGATTTGGCAGACGCTTCAGAGCAATCCAGAAATGGTGAAAGAGTGGTACGCCGAACGCTGGCGCGCCATGAGGAATGGCGACAAGATCGCGGAGTATGAAAAGGTCAAAGCCGCTTTCAACAACCATCCCAATGGACCGGACTTGCTGTTTCTAAGTCGAACGTGCTACGGCGGCGTGGTCCGCTTCCGTCGATTTGATGGCGCGATGTCTACGCCTTGTGGGCCGCACTCGCCTGTTTCGCCGAGTGCCTTTGCCCGACGCGTTGATGAATGGCATCGGCGCACGACGGGCGCAGAATTCGCCATCCTCGACTTCGCCGATGCAATGGAAAGAGCAACCAGCGGGGATCTTGTCTATTGTGACCCTCCGTACATCGACACGCAAAAAATACTCTATGGCGCGCAATCTTTCACCTTGAGCCGCCTTTTTGAGTCGATTCGCCGTTGCAAGGATCGTGGCGTACTTGTGGCGTTGAGCATCGACGGAACAAAACAGTCAGGCAAGAAGGTTTGTAACGTATCGATACCCGACGATCTGTTTGCGCGAGACGTATCCATCACTTGCGGTCGCTCAATGCTGCGGCGATTTCAAATGGAGGGCCAAACACTCGAAGAGGAAATCGTTGCAGATCGTCTCTTACTAACGTATTAGCCTGCACTACGACGCAAATCACAAATCAACAAGTTATGGAATTCCTTAGCTCGCGGCCCGATGATTGCGCTCTGGACGAGATTCGTTACCGTCTCTACTTGCAGCGAAAGGTGGAAGCCGGCATTCGCGACATTGAATCAGCCAACCTCTATTCGCAGGAACACGCCGAACAAAAGGTCCGAGGGTGGTTTACGTCATCCGGGCCAACTCCGCATCGGACGACCTGACCTGGAGCCGTCGCAATGCTGACGATTTATGGCGGACAAACAGGCCGGTTCTGCGACTCGATCTCGCGCCGCAACTTTTTGCAAATTGGCGGATTGGCGGTCGGAGGCTTGACGCTGCCAAACTTCCTGCGGCTCAAGGCGCAAGCTGCCGCCACGAAGCCGCTGCCGGATAAATCCGTCATCATGATCTGCCTGGGCGGGGGTCCCAGCCAGATCGATACGTATGACATGCGGCCCGACGCGCCAGCCGAGTATCGCGGCGAGTTCGCCCCGCTGCCGTCCAAGGTGCCGGGCCTGCAAATGTGCGAGCTCATGCCACGGCAGGCCGAGATCGCCGATAAGCTTGCCGTGGTGCGGAGCATGCAGTGGACGGAGCCCTGCCACCAATACGGCGAGATTTGCACGGGCTTCCCGCCCAAAGCCCAGCGCCCTTCATTCGGCTCGATTGTCAACCGCGTCTATGCCGGCGGCACTCGGCGTCTTCCCCGCTTCGTCGATCTGGGTGGAGACGGCAGCTCCGACCGCAGACAAGCCGAGGATCCGCGTTACGTCGGCGCGCGGTATCGTAGTTATTACCCCAGCGGCCCAGGGATGGAGGACCTTTCCTTGCCGCGGGGAATCACCTTGGAGCGCCTGGGGGACCGCAAGCAACTGCTTGCCGGTCTCGACGTTTTCCGCCGCCGAGTGGACCATTCCGCGGAATTCGAAGCCCTCGACTCCTTCACACGCCAGGGGCTGGAAATGGCCACCAGCAGCGCCGTGCGCGAAGCTTTTGACATCTCCGGCGAGCCGGCCAGCCTGGTGAGCCGCTATGGCGATAAGAATGCCCGCTTTCGGTATCTCAGCGTGCAATACGGCTTTGAATTTGAGTCATTGATCCGCGCCCGGAGGCTGGTGGAAGCCGGGGTGCCCTTTGTTTCGATGAGCGTGGCCCGCTGGGATCATCATTGCCTGGTGCAGGAGGAGGGAACCATCTTCGACAGTTACCGGACGCTGCTGCCGCTGTATGACATGGCCTTGGCCGCGCTCATCAACGATCTGCACGAACGGGGGCTCGGCGAGAAAGTCGCCGTCGTTGTGTGGGGTGAGTTCGGGCGCACGCCGCGAGTCAACAAGACCGGCGGGCGGGATCACTGGCCATCCGCGGGCTGCGCGCTGCTCGCTGGCGGGGGATTCAAGACGGGGCAGTACATCGGCGAAACAGACTCCCATACAGAGCGCCCCAAGTCGCGTGCTTACACTCCGCAGAACCTGCTCGCCACGCTCTATCAATTCCTGGGCATCAATCCGGCCAGCACCATTCCCGACACTAACGGCCGCCCCATGTATCTGCTGGACGAGCGAGAGCCGATTCGAGAGCTCATTTAGCCAGCACGACTATCACTTGCGGCCACTCATTGCTTGGCTCCGCTGATCACTAGCCCGCCCCGCCCGCAACCGCCGCCATGACCATCACGGCATAGAAACACATGCCCCCCAGGCCGCAAACCGAGGCGACGGACACAGCGATAGTCAGCCAGAGCTTGGCGTTCTTGGAGGCTTCGACCGCCCCGTTGTAGTCTCCTTGGGCGAGCTTCCCGTCCACCTGCGAGGCGTAGACGATGGCCGGAATTGCCAGGAGGCCACCGCAAAAGACGAGCGACAGGATCGACAAGATGAGATAGTTCGGCACCGACCCCGGCGGATAGAACTGCTTGGGCTGGCCGTAGTTGCCGTAGCTGGAGGGTTGATAGGGGTTCTGGCCGGGCTGGTCGCCGAAGGGGTTCTGGCCGTAGCTCATCGACAGGTCCTCTGCCTTTTGCCGCTCGTGCGAAGTTGTTAGTGATGTTGCTAGTCAGGCGCCCAGGAATTTCCGAATCGCCCGATTCACCGCCTGCGGGTCTTCCACCGGGGACATATGCCCGGCTGCCGGAATCTCCGCATATTCTGCTCCGGGAATTGCCGCGGCGATAGACCGCATCTCGGCTGGGGGAGAAATTGCGTCTTCCGCCCCGCAGATAACCAGCGTGGGGACGGAAATGGCAGGCAGCTTCGCGGTGAAGTCCTCGCGGGCCGCCATGCCACGAAGGGCGGCGGCGATCGCCTGCGGCCGGGTGCGGAGGATGGTCTGTCGCGTCACTTCCACGCAGGGAGCCTTTGACTCCATGGCCCGTTTGGAGAAGAGTTTTGGCAACATGGCGTCTGCCGCGACTTGGGATCCTTCCGCCAGCACTTTGGCGGCCAGCTTGTGGCGGCCTTCTGCCGCTTCCTTGGTGTCGGCGGCGGCTTTCGTATCGCACAGGATCAGCCGGCCGAGCTGGTCCGCATGACGGGCGGCGAATTGCCAGGCGATGTAGCCACCCATCGAAAAGCCGCAGAAAGTGACCTGCTCCTTGATGTTCAACGCGGACAAGAGCGCCGCCAGGTCGTCGGCGAACTGGGCCATCGTGACAACCGCGCCATCCGCCGTGATCGGGCTGCTCTGGCCAAAACCCCGCAGGTCCGGCGCGAGGACGCGGTAGTCCTTCGCCAGCCCGCTCGCCTGCGCTCGCCACATTGTATGGTCCAGCGGAAAACCATGCACCAAAAGCAGCGGCTGGCCGCTGCCTTGATCGAGGACATGGAAGGACGATGAACCGATGAAAATAGTCGGCATGGATGTCTCGGTCCTAAAAGTAGAGTGCCGCCTGCTTGATCACCCACTGGACGATCATGAGCACGGCGAACACGATCATCGCTCCGTAACCATACTTCCCCAGTTGCACCTCCGGCAAGCCGCGGCGAATCCGCCAGAGCTGCCAGGCCCGGAATGGAAGTTGAAACAGGACGATGCCATAGAGCAGAATACCGGCCGGGTTGAAGTTCCAGGCCCGCGGCAGGTCGCCATGCCCCAGGGCGATGAAGCACCGAGTCATTCCGCAGCCGGCGCAGTCCATTCCGGTAAACCGCCGAAAGCTGCACAGCTCCGGCATGGGGATTTGCGTGAAGGGAATATTCACTTGCTGGGAGTCGCGGACTTCCATCACCACCGAGAGCAGCAGCACGCCGCCGGCCAGGCACAGCCAGACCAGGTGGAATTTGCGATTGTGGGAATCAGAGCCGCTCACCATCTAACTCCCATCACTTCTTCTCCGCCTTGGCCTTCTGAAAGAGCGCCAGTTGCCGCTTCATCTGGCCGGAGTGCGGTTGCAGCTTCAGGGCCTCGGTCTGGTACTTGATGGCGTTGTCCAAATCTCCCTTGGCGTAATAACAGCGGCCGAGCGTGTCGTAATACGCGCCGGCATCGCGGCGCAGCTCCAGATAGAGGTCCACCGACTTGTGGCTGGCCTGAACGGCCTTGTCGAAGTCGCCGAAGGTATTGCTCACCAGCCAGGCGAACTGGTTGCAGGCGGTGGCATATTCGATCGGGTCGCCGCCGAGCGGGTCTGCGGGGCCGCCCCCCTGCTTGAACTTGTCCATGTCCTTCTCGAAGCCCTCCGTCGCTGCCGTCACCAGCTTGCGGATGCTGGCTTGCTGCTCGGGGGTTGGATTCGGCCAGCGATAGAGGGCAATCAGCACGTCGGCATCGGTGGGATCGGCCGCTGCCCCGTCATCCAGGTGCTTGCGGGCCTCGTCCAGGTTCTTCTTTTCCAGCAGGTCCAGGGCATAGAAGTAGTGCATGCGGGAAATCCACGCCCGCTGCGTACGAATACTATTCTCCTGAGCCTGGGCACTTTTCGTGAGCAGATCCACAACCGCTTTCGCCACCTCAGCCGCTGCCAATTCTTGGCCGATGTCGTGCAGCATTTCGGACAGGCCATACCCAGCGCGATCATCCTCCGGCATGCGGGAAAGCAAATAGCGAAACTCGTTTTCCGCCCAGGCGAACTGTCCTCGCCGCTCTTGCAGCAGGACGCCGAGCCGAATGTGCTCCTTGGCATCATCAGGCCGCAGGGCCAGCGCCTTGGCGGCCGTCCGCTGCGCTTGGTCCATTTTCCCATCCTCCTGCTGAGCTTCGGCCAATTGATACAGCAGCTCGGCGTTTGCCAAAAACGGCTTGGGGAAGCGGTCGGCCACTTCCTGCACCACGGGCCAGGCCTTCCGCTCCAGCAACCAGTCCATCAGCTCCGCCAGTTGCTGCTCCGTTCCCTCCAGCAGAGTCAGCGTTTTCCGCATCACGGCCACCGCCTCCTGCTCGCGGCCCAGCGTCTGCATCAACGAGACTTCAAAGCGATACAGGTCCCGCACCACCTCGCGGCTGGTGCGGTCGGGGAACTGGTTGAACAGCTCGTGCTCGGCCTTGCTATGCACTTCCCACTCGGGGATGGAGGCGGCGAGGTCCGGCAAAGTCTTGGCAAACGTCCGCAGCCAGGCGGTGGCGGTCCGCTTGCCGCCGCAGCCGGCGAGGATCTTCTTTCCGGCATCCTCGCGTGCCTTGTCGTCCTTGAGCTCTGGCAGCAAGTCCAGCACTCGCAGGGCGGCATACTTGGAGAGCTCTTCGGAGGTCTCGAACCGCGCCAGCCGGCAGAGGGCTGTCAACCCCTGCCGCCCGTCCAGGTTCCGAAGCAGGTCGATGCGGCTGCGGCGCTCGGGCTCGGGTTGTTCGCCGTATCCCCTGAGGACGCGGATGACGTCGGCGGAGTCCGTTTCCTGATGCCACTGTACCTGCATGGCCCGCACCAGAAAGCGGGCCCGCAGGGCAATCTCCACGTCGTCATGACGCTCGGCTTCATTCAGGGCATCGAATGCCTCCAGCCCGATTTTCGCTAAATCCGCCTGCGCCTTCTCCCGCACCGCGAACTCGCCTGCTCCGAGCTGCTCAATCAGTTTAGCGATTTTTGCTTCCTGGTCTGTCCCCGCGGCCGCCTCCGTGGCGGGTGTCTTGGTCTCATTCTGGGCGAACGTCGGCGACGTGAGCACGACGATGACACTCGCAGCCAGACAACACACGCTGCACCATTTCTTGATGTGAAAAACCATTGCGGCACCTCTCTCATAGGATGGCCTTCCCAGGCCATCCTTCAAGATACCCCGCCCCCCTCGCGGAATACTAGCCCGACGCTCAAGCGAGGGAGTGTGAGCCCAGCACCGCCAACAAATCGGCCGATCGCGTGGCGGGGAAGAACTGCTGACGACACGTCTTTGGGGCTCGCCTACAATAAAACAGTGCGATGCGCGTTCCTCCATTTCCCAGTCGTGGTTCTGGCAGTTGCCTGCCTAAGGGTTGCCATCTGCTGCGCCGCCGACGAAAACGAGCGGTTTCTGGAGGGCTTACGCCAACGACGGCTGTTTGAGCTGGCGGAAAAATACTGCGTCGAGCGGCTCTCGTCGCCTCAGTTGCCGCTGGTGATCCAAGGGGATTTGGCTGTGGAGCTCATCCGCACCTATGCCCTGCATGCCGCGAATTCTCCGCCGGACCGCCGCGCGGAGCTCTGGAAGCTGGCCCGCGTGGCCGCGGCGGAATTCCACCGGCAGAATCCGCAGTATCCGCGGGGAATCCTGATCCGCATGCAGGACGCCCTCACGCTCCTCGCACAAGGTGAGCTCGCCCGCCAGGAGTTGGAAGCCGGAGCAACCGATCCCGCCGAAGTGGAATCAGCCCGCCAGGCACTGCGCGACGCAACCAAATTATTGGCCGATCTCGACAAGGAGCTGAGCCGTGAGATTCCTCTCCGCCGCCGCGGCCAGCCGAAGCCGGACGAGCTGACTGCCGACGAGCTAACGTCCCTGCAGCACAACACCCACCACCAGCTCGCGCGGGCCTATCGCAACCAGGCGCTGCTCTATGACCCGAAGAGTGCCGACCAGGTGGCCGGCTTGACCCAGGCCAGCGAGCTTCTGGCGCAGCCCCTCACCGTCCTCGGTCCAGACGAGCCTCTCGCCTGGCAGATTCGCCTGGACCTGGCTGTTTGCCACCGCTTGCTGGGAAAATGGGAGGCGGCGAAGGAACAGATTGAGCAGATGGACCGGGAAGGCGTCGATCCAGCCGTCCGTTTGCGGGCTCGCGCGGAGGCGATTCGCGTCGAGCTCGCCGCCAAAGACTTACGGGAGGCACAGGTCTTGCTCCAGGAGGGCCTCAAGGGACGCACACTGGAGGGGGCGACCTCCGCCGACTATGACTTCGCTCTCTTCGAGGCACAGCTCTCGCTGTGGCGCGCTGCCGGGCAAGCGAAGGACAAACTCGCGGCGAAGACGTATCAAGAGCAAACGCTCAACCTGGCCAAATTCCTCGAAGAGACGCACGGTCCCTACTGGGGCCGGCGAGCCGACCAACTCCTGATCCGTTCGCAGGCGGGGGGAGCCGGTGCGGGAACCGAGATTCTCAGCCGGGCCGCGGACAGCCTCTATCTCAAGAAAGAGTTTGACCAGGCGGTGGCTGCCTACGACCGGGCGGCTGAGCAGGCTCGCACTGGCGGCAACGATGCGGGAGCGTTCGAGCTGGCCTACAAGGCCGCTCTCGTGCAGGAACAGCGGCAGAAACATGAGGACGCCGCCCGGCGGTTCCGGGCGCTGGCGGTAGCACTCCCCGCGCACCAAGATGCGGCAGCGGCCCACTTGCGAGGCGCGTGGAACGAAGCGAAGGAAGCGGCCCGCGATGCGGATGCGGAACAGGCCTATGTTGCCATGCTGGCCGAGCAGATCGCCACCTGGCCGCAATCGGAATCTGCAGCTCAGGCCCGGCTCTGGCTGGGCAAATGGCACATGGGACGCAAGGAGTGGGCTCCCGCGGTTGAGGCTTTCACCGGCGTCACGCGCGAGTCGCTCCATTTTCCTGCCGCCGTCGCCGCCATCGCCCCCTGTTGGCAAGAACACCTTCGCTCGCTCGCTGCCGCGGGCAAGAAAACTGACGCGGAAGCGGAGCGAGCGGCCCATTGGTTCGAAGCGGCGATCCTGGGAACTGAAAGCAAGTTGCCGGAGAAATGGACAACGACCGATCGACTCGCAGCACTGGAAATGGCAAAAATCCTGCTCGACTATCGCCCCGATAAATATCGCCAGGCCGAAAGCATCCTACAAACCGCGATCGACAACGCCGGCAATGCTCCAGCAGCTTGGAAAGCCGAAGTGCAATCGCAGCTCGTGCTGGCCATTGCCGGGCAATCAGGCAGGCGGGACGACGCGCTGGCCATGCTCGCCCAAATCGGCCAGGCTTCCCCGGAGCAGCTCCTTGATTTGCTTTCCGGCCTCTCTTCCGTCATCAGCCGCTCGCGGAAAGAGGTCCGTCCGCAAATCGCAGGCATTCAGCTTCAGGCGGCTGACATGCTGTGGCCGCAGCGGACCAAGCTGACCAAGAGCGCGGCCCTTTCTCTCACTCGCATCCGAGCCGAAGCCCTCGCCGCGACCGGCAAGCGTGCCGAAGCCATGACCGCCTTCGCCGCTCTCGCCAAAGAAAATCCCGACACTGCCGCCGTTCAGCAAGGTTACGCCGACCTGCTCCTCTCCGGCGACTCAGCCTCCGTGAAACAAGCACTCGACCAGTGGCGGCGCATTCTCTCCCGCACCAAACCTCGCAGCGAGCTCTGGTTCAAAGCCAAGTACTCCGTCGCCTTGGCCCAGTTCAAACTCGGCGAGAAGAAAGACGCTGCCGCTATCCTCCGCTACACGCTGGAGTTGCCGCCGGGACTTGCCGGCACTGTCTGGCAGGATAAGTACGAGGCGCTCCTCCACGAGTGCGAGCGGTAACGCGTAGCATTGACGCAAAGTCGCGGAGACGCTAAGGCGCAAAGAAAGAAGATAGCAGGCACCGAGGGAGAGCGCTTGTTGCGGGGCCGGTGGAGAACGCTACATTCAGAGAACTTGCTGCTCTGGTTATCTTTGAAGGAACATCCCATGAATCGCCGCCTTGCCGATTGCTCCCTGACTTCTCTCTCCATTGCCATCACGCTCGCCGCCTCGCCGCTGCTCGCCCAGGCGGAAGAGAAGACGGAAGCTTCCGCCGACTGGGTAAAAGTCATAGAAGACGACCGGGCCATTAAAATCGAGACGGACAAGCTCGAAGCCGTCATTCCCAAAAAGAATCCCAAGCAGTGGATGACCGGGATCGAGAAGCAGTCGTTTCTCGACAAGGCGACCGGCTTTCGCGAGGCGGGGGATGGGCTGATGGTGATTGACTGGCTGATGGAGGCGGGGAGCGATGAGGCCTGGAGCGAGAAGGTGATAGCTCCGGACGGCCACGGCGTCGGCCGGTATGCCTGGTACGCCAACGAAACCGATCCGGGCCGCCGGGACTATTACCTGATGGCCCACGGCAGCAGCCACCGCAAGCGGTGCGTGGAAGGCCCGCAGCTCTGCCACCGCATGAAACCCGTGCAGCCGGAGGTGATTCGCGGCAAGGATTACCTGGCGGTCAAGACGACCTACAAATACGAGTACGCCGCCCCCGGCCGAAAGGCCGGCTCGCAGTGGACGCAGCTCATCGTGTTCCCCAAAGGGGAGCGGTACTTCGTGCTGATGGACAAAATCGACACGGTCAACGACTCCGAAGAAATGTTCCTCCGCAACGACACCCCCGGCTGCGTCCGCCACGAGAAGGGGGACACGTTCAGCGAAATGTACCTCAGCTACCTCAGCGGCCCCAAGGGGCTGCGCATCCCCTCCAGCGAGTTCTTCACCCCGTTCCCCCCCGACATGAAATTCGGCTATCGGCGGGACCTCAACAAAACCCCCGAGCACTTCATCCGGGCCTACCACCTCCGCGATCCCAAAACGGGCAAAGCCGGCCCCTGGCTCGCCGGCCTGACGCTCGATCCTTCCATTGTCTACGAAGCCTGGGCCAGCCAGCGCCCCGGCGGCATCATCGTCATGATCGAGGAAGTCTACGGCAAGCCGATCAAAGCCGGCCAATCCTTCTCCGCCGCCCACATCGTCGGTTTCTTTGACGACATCGAAGGAATGCACAAGGTCTATGACCGGCACAAGGGGAATACGAAGTTGAGCGTGGATGCCCAGGGGTGGAAGCTGGGGAAGTAGTCGCCGAGCCTACTCGACACATGTTGAAACGCATTTTGCACTTTCTGTTTGATCGTCAGCCACCCCGAGAATCATTCACAGACCCCGTGCTCGGGGAGCTGAAAGCTGCCGAGGCGGGATGGACAGTCAGCATTGTTAAAGACAACGACTGTTTTAGCTTCACCATTGGCGGGACTAGCCTTCCCGATGCGGCCCTGCTCGCCCATGCCCATGACATTCTTCGTGAGTATGATTCGTTCAAGAAGTCAATCCATGACTTTATGCAGGCCGAATCCATCGACTACCTGGACGACGTCAAAGCGGAATTGGCAAGGCTCCAAATCGACGACATATCGTTGTGTTGGCCAGAGCGTCCAAACGATGGAATGATTTTCTTCCGTGGCACCGACCAGGACCTAGGGGCATGGCGTTGCGACTATGTCGCTCGCAAACCGACAAGTTTAGGCTGCGACACCTGAAAGTGGGCAGAGCAAAGCGAGAGGGTATTCTCGCGTCATGTAGGGATGCAGCTACGGCTGTTAATCCACCACTTCCACCACGATCAACACGCGGGCGGATTTCTTGGCGGGGAATTTTTCGCCCGGCTTGAGAGCCGGGGGCGAGGCGGAGGGGGCCAGCGTGAAGCCGTGGGGGGGCATGTGCTGGTAGTAGCCGCCGGTGGGGATTTTGGTTTCGGGTCCGGCGCTCCCTGGCTCCGCGTTCGTGGTCGGTCTCGTTAGCGGTCCCTTGCCGGTGGATGCCACCAGCGATTCCGGCGCAAAGGCGGCTTTTGCCACGGCGTTTTGCTCAAGGTCGAGGAGAGCCTTTTCGAGCTGCGCGACGTCGGCTTCCAGAAAGACAACGTCGGCTGCGCGTCGCCCGGCGGGGGGAGAAGCGGCCTGGGATTTCAGCATTTCTTTATAGGCCAGCCCCGTCAGCCGGGCGGCTTCGTTGTTGACGTCGGCCGTCGCCATTTGAATGCCGTGGGCGGCGAGGGCGTTATCGAGCAGCTTGCCGCGGATGGCTTCCTTGGTCAGCTTGACGCGGACGACCACTGCCTCATCGTCCTTGGTGCTGGAAACCGCCCGGACGAACTCGCTGGCTGTGGGTTCTTCGATAAGCGGCTCTTTGCCATTCTCTTTGTTGGTGCCGGTCGCCGTCAGCTTCGGGACATCGTCCGAGCCGCTGAAGGTGTAGATGACCAGCGCGATGCTCGCCGCGGTCACCGTAATTCCGCCTGCAGAAGCGACCAGCCATTTCGCAAAAGACGAGCGCCGCTGCGGAAGAGCTGGGGCAGCAACTTCAACATGGTGAGTGGCCGTGTGGTTCGTCTTCCGCGGGCCGACCTCGGCCAAAGCCTCCCGCTCCCGAGCAGCCAGTTGTGCGGCAGAAGTGACACGGGCGGCAAAGTCGTTGCCCAACGTGTAATGCGGCAGAGCCTGGAGGCTCTCGCGGAGCGAAGTCAATTCGGCCAGCACCTGCTGGTGGCTGCTGCTGGTCTTCAGCAGCTCTTCCACCTCGGCCCGTTCGCCGGCAGGCAGCTCACCATCGAGGTAAGCGCTGATTCGTTCGTCGTGCAGTTCCCTGCTCATGGCATCACGCAATCAAGAGTTCACGTAGGATGGGACTCCTGTCCCGTCCTTGTTTTCTGGACGGGACAGGAGTCCCATCCTACTTTTATTTATTCCATCGGCTCGTCGAGCACTCCGGTTAATTGTTCTTTCAGTTGCAAGCGGGCACGGTGGAGGCGGCTGCGGACCGTTCCCACGGGGAGATCCAGAATCTGGGATATCTCCTCGTAGTCGCAACCTTCCATCTCCCGAAGCACCAGGATCGCCCGATGCTCCTCGGAGAGCTCCCCAAGGGCCCGCCGGATCTGGTCGGCTCGCTCTTCCCGCATCATGCGGTCGTGCGGCCGCTCTCCCCGGTCCGCCGGCTCATCGCCGACGGCGTCTTTCGCTTGTTCGATCGAGGTCTCCACCCGCTTCCTTCGCCGCCGGCTGATGGCCGTGTTAAAGGCAATGCGGTAGAGCCAGGTATAGAACGAGCTGTTCCGCGCAAAAGAAGAGAGCTTCAGGTAAGCCTGAATGAAGGCCTCCTGCGCTACGTCCTCCGCTTCGTCGCGGGAACTCGCGATATGCACCAGGGCGGTGAACAACCGGTCCTGATACCGGCGAACCAGCAGGCTGAAAGCCGCCGAATCGCCCGACAGGACGAGGTCAATCAACCTGGCGTCGTCCTGCTCCACGAGTTCACCGCTTCTGACGCGACACTTGGTTTGAAAGTTCCCAGTTTCCTAACTGTCCAGTAGGAAAATAGGTGTTGATTCGCGGATTCCTGCTCCATCCTGAACGGTATGCTAGCGGGCGTCAAGTCGAATGCCGGCAAGCAGTTACGATGACACGCGATTCGCCGGGCCGCGATAAATTCTCGTTCCTTCCTTTACCGCACACGACAAACGACGCACTTCAAGTACTCCGTCTCCAGACAGGTGGCCGAAACCGGATGATCCGCCGCCGCTCCCCGCACTTCCAGGATCTGGATGTCCCGGCCGCTCTTTTGGGCGACGCCGGAGAGCATTAGCAGAAAATCCTCGCGGCTGACGCTGCCGGAGCAACTGTTGGTGACTAGGATGCCGCCGGGCTCGAGCAGGTCGACCGCCTGGCGGTTGACCCGGTGGTAGGCCATGAGGGCGCTGTTCACGGTGCTGCGGTTGCGGGCGAATTTTGGCGGGTCGAGGACGACGGCATCGAAGCGGGTGCCGTCCCCTTGGAGGCGGTCGAGCGTTTTGAAGGCGTCGGCGACTTCGAACTTGCAGGTGGTGAGATGGTTGAGGCCAGCATTGACTTCCGCTTGAGCGATGGCCTTCTTGCTGCCGTCGATGCCGAGGGTATCCGTCGCGCCGCCAAGTTTCGCCGCTGCCAGCGCGAAGCCGCCGGTATAGCAGAACAGGTCGAGGACGCGGCGGCCTTTCATGTAGGCGGCAGCGGCCCGGCGGTTCTCCCGCTGGTCGAGATAGAAGCCGGTCTTCTGCCCTTCCCGCAGGTCGAGGCCGAAGGCGATGGCGTTTTCCTGGATGGTCAGCGGGCCTTCCGGCAACTCGCCCCAGTGATGCTCCTCCTCAATGAACTCGACCCCTTCCAGCTTGGCCATGCTCTTGTCGGCCCGCAGGATGATCCCCTTGGGCCGCAGCAAGTCTTGCAGGATGCCGACAATCATTTCCAGCCGCTTGGCGATGCCGATGGATGTGGCCTGCACCACGAGATAGTCGCCATAGCGATCGACGACCAGGCCGGAGAGACCGTCCCCTTCGCTGAACACGAGCCGCGTGGCGGTCTGCTCGCGGTCGGCGACCATCTCATAGCCAAGCTGGTCCCGCAGCAGAATCGCCTGGGCGATGCGGCGGCGAAACAGCGTCTCGTCGAGCGCCTCCCCCTCTGACCACGTGAACAGCCGCACGCGGATGCGGCTTTGGCTGTTGTAGAAACCGCGGGCGACGAACTTGTTCTTTTCGTTGTAGAGGTCGACGACCTCGCCATCGAGTTTTTCCTCCTTGAGCTTCTTGCCGCCGAGCGCTTCCACCTTTTGCACCGCCGAGCCCAGCACCCACGGATGCCGCCCATAGAACGGCAGGGCCTTCCGCGGCAGGAGAACGACCTTGGCCTTGGCCAGCGGGGGGGAAGCGATGTCTTGTTCGGGAAGGTCGACCGAAGGCGCGGGCATGGAATGGACTCGTGTGCGAAAAAGCGGAGGAACCCATCAATATACCAGATTGGCCCACCGGCCGGACCAAACGCCTTGGTCTCCAATCCGTGTTTCATCCGTGTTCCATCCGTGGCCCAACACCGCCTTTCCCTCTACATTGTCAAGATGCTCACCTCCCACGAGATTGAGATCCGAGTCCGCTATCAGGAGACGGACGGCCAGGGGCGGGTGCATCACGCGAATTATCTCACCTGGTTCGAGCTCGGCCGCGTCGAGCTGCTGCGGGCGATGGGACACAGTTACCGCGAGCTGGAAGCGGCTGGAGTGATGCTGGTGGTGGCGGAAATGAATGTCCGCTACTTCCTGCCGGCGTTTTTTGACGACGTTCTGACGCTGCGGACCAGCACCATCAAAGCGAAGGGAGCCCGAATCGAACACCAATACGAAGTCCGCCGCGGCCCAGACCTCCTGGCGCAGGCCACTTCCACCGTCGCCTGCATCGACCGCTCCGGTCGCGTCAGCCGACTGCCGAAGTGGCTGGCGGGAAACTCAATGGAAGTGGGGAGCATCGCTGATTCTTAACACAACCTTCACAGTTGGCCGGTAGCTTGCTGGGAGATGAAACGAGATGCTTCCCCGTCACGGAGAGTTGCCATGAACGCTCGCATACGGTTTTCCTTTGTCGCCTTGAATCTGCTGGGAGCCATTGTCTTCAGCGCCTGTGGGCCGAGCACGCCGCCGGCCAAGAGCGGCACCACAACTGGCGGAACCAGCGGCGCCACCGTGGGCGAGAAGCCCGAGACACCCACGGGTCCGCTGAGCGGCAAAGTAGACATCGACGGCTCCAGCACGGTATTCCCCGTCACTGAAGCCGTGGCTGAAGAGTTTCGCAACCAGATGAGCAAGGATGTGAAAGTGACCGTTGGCATCTCGGGAACCGGCGGCGGCTTTAAGAAGTTCGTGCGGGGGGAAATTGATATCGCGGATGCTTCGCGGCCCATCCTGAACAAAGGCAAGGCAGGGGAAAAGGGAGAGATGGACCTCGCCAAGGAAAATGGCATCGAGTACATCGAGCTCCCCATCTGTTTTGACGCTCTCACCGTGGCCGTTAACAAGGAAAACGACTGGGTCGATTCCATCACGGTGGCAGAGCTCAAGAAAATCTGGGAGCCGGAGGCCGAAGGAATAATCACGCACTGGAATCAGATTCGCCCGGAATGGCCGAAGGAAAAACTGGTCCTGTTTGGAGCGGGAACCGATTCGGGCACCTTCGACTACTTCACCGAAGCGATCAACGGCAAGGCGAAGGCCAGCCGCGGCGACTACACGCCGAGCGAGGACGACAATACGCTGGTGCAGGGGATTGAAGGGAGCAAGTACGCTCTCGGCTATCTTCCCTACGCCTACTACGAACCGAACAAGGCCAAGCTCAAGGCGCTCAAGATCGACTGGAAAGCGGACGACAAGCTGGGGGCCATCGAGCCCAGCGCGGAAAACGTACTGAACGGCACTTACAACCCGCTCTCCCGCCCGCTGTTCATCTACGTGAGCCGCAAGTCGGCGGACCGGCCGGAGGTGAAGGCGTTCGTGGAGTTTTACCTGAAGAACGTCAAGGAACTGGCGACCGAGGTGAAATACCTGCCGCTGCCGGACAAGGCCAATCAGCTGGCGCTGGAGCGATTTGCCAAACTGAAGACCGGAACCAGTTTTGGCGGAGAGCAGGCGATTGGCATCACCATCGAGGAAGTTCTGCAGCGAGAAGCAAAGTAGACCGTCGAAAACCAACGAGTGCGTATGGCGGCTGGCATGGTCAAGAAGGGGCGGATTCGGCCGCGCCGCGCGGACGGGGGTTCGTCGCTGCGCTGGCGGCGTGAACTCTGGGAGAAGTTCGTTGCGGCTGTCTTATTCCTGGCTGCGTCCTCGTCCGTGGTCATTACGCTCAGCATTGCCGGCGTGCTGATTTACGAGTCCGCATCGTTCTTCACGCACGTCTCCCCCATTCAGTTCCTGACCGGCACCGTCTGGAAGCCGCAGTTCGCCAATCCCGAGTACGGCATTCTGCCCTTGGTTTCCGGGACGCTGGTCACCACGTTCGTCGCGCTCAGCGTAGCGCTCCCCGTGGGCACGATCGTAGCCATTTACCTCAGTGAGTTTGCCCCGTTTTCGGTGCGCGAAATTGTCAAGCCGCTGCTGGAACTGCTGAGCGCGGTGCCGACCGTGGTTTACGGCTATTTCGCGCTGATGCTGGTCTCCCCGATATTGCAAAAAATTATTCCCAACTTGCCGCTGCAAAACATGCTCAGCGCCGGCATCGTGATGGGGATCATGATCATCCCGTATGTCAGCTCCCTCTCCGAAGATGCCATGCGGAGCGTGCCGATGTTGCTGCGCGAAGGATCGTACGCGCTCGGCGGAAACAAGCTCATCACCGCATTCCGCGTCGTCGTGCCGTCCGCCTTGTCGGGCATCGGGGCGGCCTACATCCTGGGGATTTCCCGGGCCATTGGCGAAACGATGATTGTGGCGGTGGCTGCCGGCATGCAGCCCAAGCTGACCATCAATCCCACGGAGCAGGCGGCGACGATGACCGCCTACATCGTGCAAGTCAGCCTGGGGGACGTGCAACATGGCACCGTCAGCTATCAGACGATTTTTGCTGTTGGCCTGACGCTGTTTTGCATGACGCTGGTTTTCAACATCCTGGGGCAAGCGCTCCGCCGCCGCTTCCACCAGGCGTACTAACATGCTCGATACCGCCGGCCTCATTCAATTCCGCAAGCGGCAGGATGCAGTCTTCAGCGTCATCGGCATCATTTGCACCTTGGTGGGAATCCTGACGCTTGTGGCTCTGTTCACGGTGCTGGTGAAAGATGGCCTGCCGCATCTCAACTGGAGCTTTCTCACTTCCTATCCTTCCCGCAAGGCGGCCAATGCCGGCATCCTCTCCCCCTTGGTCGGCACCTTCTGCCTGATGCTGGTGACCTTCTTCACGGCGGTGCCGCTGGGAATCGCCGCTGCCGTCTACCTCGAAGAGTATGCGCCCAAGAACTGGCTAACGACGATCATCGAGATCAATATCTCCAACCTGGCCGGTGTTCCCTCGATCATCTACGGCCTGATGGCCCTGGGAATTTTGGGGCTCTTTTCCTGGCTCGACAAGCTGCAAATTTTTCCGTTTAAAACGGCTCTGGACCGCTGCATCCTGGTCGGCGGTGTCACGCTCGCGCTGCTCGTGCTACCGATTATCATCGTCACTACGCGGGAAGCTATCCGAGCCATTCCCAAGGCGATTCGCGAAGCGGCCTACGGCTGTGGGGCGACGAAGTGGCAGGTCATTCGCTACCATTTGCTGCCGTACTCGCTGGGGGGCATCGCCACGGGAACGATCATCGCCATGTCCCGCGCCATTGGCGAGACCGCGCCGCTGATCACGATCGGGGCACTCACGTATGTCGCCTTCCTGCCTCCGGCGCCGGTGCAATCCAGCCCGCCCTTCGTCAATGTGGATTGGCTTTCGTCACGGTTTACGGCCCTTCCCATTCAGATGTACAACTGGGTGTCCCGGCCGCAGGAGGAATTCCACAAGATCGCGGCCACGACCGGACTGGTGTTGATCGCCTTCACTCTCTCGATGAATGGCGCCGCCATGTGGGTACGCTACCAAATGCGGAAGAAGATCAAGTGGTAACTTCCGGTGCTCTTGACGACGTTCAGGTATCGCAAACTCGCGCGGGAAAAGTCGCCGCTGCGCGCGAGGATGCACCGGTCGGGCATCGGCCGCTGAAAGCGGAAGTCAAGAACGTCAGCTTCTTTTACGGCGCGAAGCAGGCGCTCATCAACATCAACCTGCCGATTCCGGAGCGGACGGTCACCGCGCTCATCGGGCCTTCGGGCTGCGGAAAGAGTACGCTGCTGCGGTGCTTTAACCGGATGCATGATCTGTATCCCGGCAACCGGTACCAAGGGGAGATCAGCCTGCACCCCAGCCAGCTGAACATCCTCAGCCCCAGCGTCGACCCCATGGAAATGCGGCTGAGGACCGGGATGGTGTTCCAGAAGCCGAATCCGTTTCCCAAATCAATCTTCGAGAACGTTGCTTACGGTCTGCGTTTGCGATTTGTGAAGGATCGCAAGGTGCTGGCGGAAAAGGCGGAAGCAGCGCTCGTGGCGGCGGCCCTCTGGGACGAAGTGAAGGACCGCCTGCATCAATCGGCATTCAATCTTTCCGGCGGCCAGCAGCAGCGGCTCTGCGTGGCGCGGGCGCTGGCGACAGATCCGGAGATCCTGCTCCTCGACGAGCCGACCTCTGCCCTCGATCCCATCGCCACCTCCCGCATCGAGGACATGATCTTCACGCTCAAGGAAAAGGTGACCATCCTCATCGTCACGCACAATATGGAGCAAGCCGCCCGCGTGGCCGACTACACCGGATTCATGTATCTCGGCGAGCTCGTCGAGCGCGGACCCACCTCGCAAATGTTCCAGCGGCCCAAGAACGAACTGACGGAAAAGTACCTGACGGGCTCGTTTGGGTAGTGTGACGAACCCGCGAGCATCTACGTAAGCTCGCCGGCTCCACTTTTCCTGACAAATCGCGGAAAAGAGCCGTTTCGCAGGGGCACCCTCCTTCGTCTTAATGATTGACGAGCGCACCTTCTCCGCCTAAACAAGAGAGTGGCTCTCCCTCCTCTTCGGCGAGGCTTTCATGAATTCCACATCACGTTGGCTCTGGACGCTACTCACTGGCACGCTCTTCGCCGCATTGTCGCTGCCCATCCCGGCTCTGGCTCAATTTGGCGGTCGCATCCGGCCGCCGCGGCCAGGAATGGCCATGCCGGCGGTCAGGCCACCCGTCATACAGGAGAAGCTGGAGGTGGAAGGAGGCATCGTCGTCGCCTTCCTCAATCTCGACCGCTCACCTATTGGCACGCTGGTCGAGGCCAAGCTGCGGAGCAAGAAGATCGTCAATTGGTGGCGCCGCGGGGCGACCGCCCGGCTGCTGGATGACTTGGAACTCTCCACAGCGATCGATGTTCCCCCGCCCGAAGATGCCGGTGTTGCTCCGCTCAAGCTTCCCGATGCGCTAGTCCTTTGCCGCACCCGTATCCAGGAGAAGGACCGCATTTGTGAAATCGTCATCTGCGAACCCTCTCTGGGCCTGCGCCTGGGTGCCGTGCGTCTTCCCTTGACCAAGGAGGTCGGAGCGGACGTGGGCAAGCTCGCGGACGGAGCGGTCAAGGCACTCGGCAAGCTGGGGCAGGAAATGACCGAGCTATGGGGCGTCCCGCCGCTGCGGAGCAAGGACTTGGGCTCCAAATACGATTCGCTCCGCATGCAGCTCGCGGGGGTTGTGGAAGAAGAACTGCTCCTCCGCACGGGCGCGCAACTGGTGGAACTAGAGTATGCCTACACCATCGCCCTGGCCCGCAAACATGCCGGCATTGTCGAGCCGCTCCAGCGCGCCACGCCGATCTATCTCACCGGCCAGTACCGCAATTCGGGTGAAGGAGAAATGCGAAAGCTCGCCATCGCGCTGGAAGTCGCCGGCTCCGAAGCCGGGACGGCGGAGTCCGTTCCAGCCGCCGATTTCTCGCCTGCAGAGGCGGAAAAAGCCCTCCGAGAACGGGTCCAAGCGATTGCCAAGGAAGTTGGCGGCAGCCAGGATTTCAGCTTGAAGGAAACGGCGACCGAGATCGGCACGCTGGCGAACTTATCCAAGGAATTTCAGAAGTCCGGCGATACTGTGGGCCAGCTTGCCATCCTGGAGACCCGCCTGCTGCTCAAAGACGATTTTGAATCCATGAAGGAGACCCTGCGGCTACTGGGCAAGCGTGTCCGCTTTCATTGGGAGAAGGGGCAGGACGTTATGGCCTTCCGGCAGGTTACGGAGAAGCTTCCCGGGGGGAGCACCAGCGTGAAGAGCGTCCCCAACGAGGAGGCCGCGGCTCAAATGCAGGAAGGCTTGACGGCAATGAACCTCTATCGCCGCGGCTTGCAGCGTATCCGCGGTTACTTGAATGTTCCTCCCGTGCCATCCGCGCCTCAAACCCAGTTGATTCCGGTGGAATTGATGCTCGGGTTTCAGGGGTTGCCGCCCCGAGCGGAAACGCCCCGCTCCTACATCGCGGCGGCCCAACGTCTTTCGCGGGAACAGCGCGAGGTCGCCATGCAGCTCGTCCGGCGGGAGGCCAAGGCAGGATTTGCCAATGCCCTTTTGGTGTGGGGCGAGTCCACCGCGCAGGAGCGGATGCAACTCGTTCTGCGACTGATTGTGGAGCTGCAAGATGAGCCGCAGGGCGAGAATCGCGCGATGACCTACGTGCTTAACGGGGTCGGCCTGCACTCCCTGAAGTCGCCGGAAGGAGAACAGTTCCTCGCTCAGTTGGCCGAGCTTCCCAATCCCGCCGTGCAAGCTGCGACGACGAAGATCAAGGAGCAAGTCGCCAAGTATGAGATCCCTAAAGCCACGGCACCCATTCCGCCGCCGGCCGAGCCGGAGGAGAAAGATGCTGACGTCCGCTTCGTCCCGCTCAACCTTGGCTGGAAGGACATCCCCGCCGCCCAGCCGGAGCTCAAAGCGTTTTGCGAACTCGTAGTCCCGGCTGGAAAGGACGTCGATTTGTTCTGCGGCGATGGCCAGGTGCTGCTGATGAAGAAGAAGGGGGAGACGAAGCTGATCTTCGATGCCAAGGGGCAAGGCTATTCGTTCAAACAGACCGGTGGGTACGGAATCATGCCGGCCACGGCTTGTTACGACGGCAAATATGCCTGGCTGCCGATGATGTGTTATGGCAAGCCTTCGCGGCTGCTCGTCGTTGATGTCGAGAAGGAGAAGGTGACGGAGCTCAAGGAGGATTCCGGCCTGCCGAGCGAAATCCCGGACAAGAACTTCTCTCCCGTCCTGGCAGCCGCATCGCTGGGACCTGGCAAAGCCTTCTTGGTGGGTTCGTTCGGCAAAACCTGGTTGGGACGGGCAACTTTCGACGGCGAAAAGGGAACCGTCAAAATCATGCACGAAGCCCAAGACGCTCCCGTGCGCAATTTGCGCGACCAGTGGCGAAACACGGCGCTCACGTTCGGCCCGGCCTATCTATTTGCACTGTCGGATCCGACGGCTGACAAGGAATCTCCGTCCAAGCGGATGATCATCGGCCGGGCTTGCGAGGACGTAGAAGCCTTTTCGCATCCGCTGCTTGTCGATCCGGACAGCGGCAAGGTGACCGTGCTCGAGACGCGGCTGAATCCAGGCACTGCCACCGTGATGGGCCAGCATGAAGGCTCGCTGTACTGGGTGCAAACCTCCAGCAGCAACCAGATGTTCGGGGCCGAATTCATGCGGCTCGGATTTCCGGACTTCGAGCCAACGTCTCTGGGCAAGCACCCGCTGCCGGGGAAAGGCTATCAATTCGCGTTCGGCATCGAAGACAACAGGCTGCACTTCTTCCGCGACCAGTGGCTGACCACCGAAGCCCCCGACCAGCCGCTGCAAGTGCTCAAGGGGAATCTGCCAACGAATGAGCGCACTTCGCCGCGGCACCTCATGCGGAGCAACCACTTTGGGTGGGTTGTAATTGTCGGCAACTTCAACCGGGGGTATGCAGTGGAGTTTAAGAAGTGAACAGCCCTGGCCTCGTCCAGAAATTGCTTGACCGCGCCCGTTTGGTGGTCGAAGATGCAAGGATGAGGACCGGAATTCATCTTATGCTTCGTGGCTGTCTGTTGCTGATGATTAGCTGGGGCGCTGCGACAGAACTGCGGCTGCCGGCGGCAGAATCTGACGACGAAGTCAAAGCCAGATATGCAGCCGCCGTGGACGCACTGCATCATCACGACTTCCGCGCGAGGCAACAGGCGTATAAGACTCTGATGAAGGCCGGCTCAGCCGCCGTGCCGGCGATTGAGGCCGGTGCCCGCAACGGCAACCGCGAGACGCGTGACCGGGCCATTTCGCTGCTGTTGGCCGCCGCTCTATCAGGGCAACGAGACGCCGGTCAGGCGGGAGAACATGCGCTCGAGCAGCTTGTCGCGGCCAAGGATGATTCGCTGAAGCGGGCGGCCCGCACCGCTCTGGACGAATTGAAGGGGGCCAAGATCGTGCGGGCCATCGACCGGATTCATGCCCTCGGGGGTACGGTCACTTCCACTACCGGCGTGGACCTGGATATGGAAGGGCCGTTTGCGGTGCAGATTGACAACACTTGGACGGGCGGTGACGAAGGGCTGTCGCTCATCGCGGATCTGGGCAATGTCAACTGGCTGAAGTTGCAGACAGCGCCGATCACCAGTGCCGGTTTGGTTTATGTGGCTAGCCTGAAGGAGCTGGAGCAGCTCAATCTGGGCTATAGCCGCGTGACGGGGGAGGGGTTGGCTCTCCTAGAGCTGCCGAAATTGCGGCAGCTGTTGTTGCACGGTCTGGCGCTCAATGACGCCGATCTAGAGCGGCTTCCCGATTTGCCACACTTGCAGGAACTAGCGCTCAACAACACCCTGGTGACCGACGAAGGGCTGGTCCACCTGGCCAAATTTGCCTCGATCCATAAGCTCTGGCTGGAAAACACCAAGATTACGGACAAGGGGCTTGTCCACCTGCAGCGGCTGCCGGGGCTGGAGACGCTCTACTTGAAAGACTCACATACCGCCGGCCCTGGGGTGGCCGATTTGAAATCGCTCTCCAATCTGCGATTCATTTCCTTCAAGCATGTGACACTCCGACCGGATTCGCTGAAACAAATCTCGCAGCTCACGCAACTGGAAATCCTGGGACTCGACGACACCAACGTCACCGACGAGCAGTTGGCGGAGCTCTCGCCACTGCGAAATCTCCGCACGCTTTGGCTTTCCAAGACTCAGGTGACGGATCGCGGCATGGAGCACATACTGAAGGTGCCGTCACTGCAAAACCTCTACCTGCACGGCTCCCGAGTCACGGAAGCCGGAGCGGACAAGATCCGCGAGCAGTTACCTCGCTGCAACGTGGGACGATAGGCTAGATCGTCAGCGCCCGGTCCCGTGCGGCGACTTGCCATGTCCCAACTACTTGCCCCCCCTGCACCACGTACGCAAACTTGTGCAGCGCGGAAGTGGGGCAGACATGGCGGGGAATCGCAAGCAATTCATCGCCGGGTTGGAAGCGGCCTGCCTCTGAGGTTTCCAGAACCAGGTGCTCTTCGTTTTGTAGCACTGCTTTGGCATCGGGCAGATCCGGAAAGAAGAGCCGATTGCCGGCAGGGGGATCGCTGGCGACTGCTTTGTAGCCCAGGTCGAAGGTGACACGGTTCTCCGTCGGGCGGCTGATGCAGCGCGTGAGCAGCAGCGCCGCGGGAGTGAACTTCAAATCAGGAAAGGTCTCTCCATAGCCGGTGTCGTGAAAGACGATGGTGCCCGGGCTGAGTTCCAGCGAGGGATCATCGAGCTCCGCGAAGATCGGGAATGAGCCGGTTCCACCCGCCACAATCCGCGGCACCGAGAGTCCCGCGCTGAGAAGCTCCTTACGAAAGCGAGCGGCCGGTTCATATCCGGCCAGCACCGCGGTCCGCCGTTCTTCAATGCTTTTCTGATGGTTCTGCCCGTCATAGAGATGAAAGCCACCGGCGACGAGGCCCGGCGTATCGGCAATCTGCTCGTACAATCTGCGAGCCGCTGCTCCCACCGGGAGCCCCGTCCGATGCTGTCCGCTATCGATGTCCAACAGCACCTCAACATTTTTCCCCGCAGCGGCAAAGGCCCGGCCAAGCTCTTCCACCGGCCGCGGATGATCAGCCGTCACGGCCAGCCGCACGTCCGGGAATGCTTGCACAAACCTGACGACCCGGACGATGTTGGCCCCGACGATGTTGTACGCCAGGAAAACGTCGTTCACACCCGCGCGGGCCAGCATCTCCGCCTCGGCCAGCGTCGCGCACTTGTGCTTGGTCACCCCGGCCGCCAGTTCCAGCTCGATGACTTCCCGCATCTTGTGCGTCTTGCAATGCGGCCGCAGCCGGGAAGTCGAGCCGGCTATCCGCACCATCTTCGCCAGGTTGGCGACAAGGATTTCGTGGAAGATGACGAAAGCCGGCGTGACAATCTCGCGGGTATCGGCGATGGCGTAGCGAGGATCCACGGGTAGGCTGCCTACGGTTAATTGGTTTTGGATTTGAGCCACTGGATCGCCGCGGGAATTCCTTCCTCAATCATCGAATCGTAGTGGTCTCCAGTTGGCACAATCTTCAGCGTCACGTCGCGACCCTTCTGTTGCAGACGTGCAGCGAACGCTTCGGTTTCCTCCACATCGACATTTCCGTCATCCTCCGCATGGAACAGAAAGACAGGGCAATTCAGCCGGCTCTCGTGCGTGCTTGGGGAGCTCTGCACGACGAAATCGGCAATTCCCTGATGCGTGAAAGAAAGCGCCCGCACAGCGCCAAGGAAGCCTGGCACGTCCGTGCAAGGAGCGAACGCGATACACCCCGCCAACCGCGGCTCATGTTCGGCGAACAGAAGAGACATGGTGCCCGCCGAGCTATGTCCGGCGGAGTAAATCTGCTTGGGGTTGACCTCAGGAACCTTGGCCAGGACATATTCCAGGGCATTGCGGGCATTGACGAGGCCAGCCCGCGATTGCCGGAAGGCGTCATAAGCGAGGTCTTCACCGAGTTCGCCATCTCCATCCAGTTCATACGCGACCACCGCAAAACCCGCTTTCGCGTAAGGGATGTGCTCCGGAACGTCGCCGTCTCCGCTGGCGTCACGGTCAGTCAGGCTCATTCCCTCCAGCAACGTGCTCCCCGCTCCGCAGATCAGAATGCACGGCAGCGACCCCGGGGCGTGCTGGCCCTCCGGCAGATAAGTCCACAAAATGCCGCCGTGCCCCGGCGGGCTGTAGGAGCCGCCTCGAGCGCCGAATGAAACCTCCTCGCGAATCACTCCCGGCTCCAGCGTCTGTCGATTGGGGCTACGCTCCGGAAACGCCGGCAGCGGAACGGTGACGACTTCGAATGGCTGGCTGGCCTGCGCCGAGGCCTTCGGCGGGCTCCCCAACCACAGAGCTCCGCCGCAGCAGACGGCAAAGAGCAACGCCCCGCCCCCTCCCAGTGTGCCCAGGATAATCAGCACCCAGTTGGGACCGCTGTTCTTGGGAGGTGGCGGTCCATACGCGCCGTAATTGACCGGAGGCCCGAAGTTCCCTTGGCCGTAATTCCCCGGCCCATAATTCGGATATTGCGGCTGCTGAAAGGGACTGCTCATGGCCCTATCATTCCATGCGTTCCAGCACTGTGGCAATCCCCTGTCCAAGTCCAATGCACATCGTCGCCAGGCCGTAACGTGCGCCGCGGTCGCGCATGGCATGCACCAGCGTCGTGGAAATCCTGGCCCCACTGGCCCCCAGCGGATGGCCAATGGCAATCGCGCCCCCGCGGACGTTGACTTTCGCTGGATCCATACCAAGCATCCGGATGCAGGCCAGCGATTGTGCCGCGAAGGCTTCGTTGAGCTCGATCAGGTCGATGTCCTTGAGCTTCAGGCCCGCGCGCGACAAAACCTTCTGAACGGCCGGCACCGGTCCCGTTCCCATGACGCTCGGCTCCACGCCGGCAACCGCGGTGGCGACTACGCGGGCCAGCGGCTTCAGGCCGAGTTGCTTCGCCTTCTCCTCCGACATTACCAACAGGGCCGCCGCCCCGTCGTTAAGCGGCGAGCTATTGCCGGCAGTCACTGTGCCGTACTTCGGCATGAAGGCCGGTTCGAGTGCGGCCAGGGCTTCCAGCGAAGTATCGGCCCGCACGCACTGATCGATCTGGGTCAGGATGCGGCTGCCATCTTCATCGCGGCCGTAGATGGGAACGATCTCTTGGGCGAAATCCCCCTTTGCGTGAGCCGCGGCGGCATTCTGGTGGCTGCGGAGGGCGAAGGCGTCTTGATCGTCGCGGGAGATGCCTTGCGTCTGCGCCAGGAATTCCGCGGTCACTCCCATCATTAGCGCCCCCTTGCTGGTTCGCTGAAAGAGCTTGGCGTTCAGGTCTAGATTGAAATCCATCGGCAGGTGTTGCATGTGCTCCAGGCCGCCGACAATTTGCACGTCTTCATATCCAGCGGCGATCGAATGCGCTGCCTGGTTGAGCGCCTGCAGGCTGCTGCCGCAGAGGCGGTTGACGGTGGCCCCACCGGTGGTCACCGGCAGTCCGGCCATCAGGGCGATGGCTCGCGCCGCGTTAAGCCCCTGCTCCCCAGTTTGCTGCGTGTTTCCCAGCACCACGTCTTCAATCTCGGCGGGGTCAATGCCCGTGCGTTCGAGCAGGGCACGCACGCAGGCCACCGCCAGGTCGTCGCTGCGGACGTCGCGGAAGTAGCCCTTCTCCTTATGCGCCCGCCCGATGGGAGTCCGCACCGCATCGATGATGACGGCAGTCTTCATAGGTCTAAGGTACTCATTTGCAGCCGTAGAACTTCTTCCCCGACTTGGCCATCTCCAGGAGCAGTGGAGGGGGATGGAACCTCTCCCCCAGGTTTTCGAGCGGCCTCAGCATTTCCACAATCTTGGCCGCTCCCAGCGTATCGGCCCAGAAGAGCAAACCGCCCTTGAACGGCGGAAAGCCGAGGCCGAAGATCAAGCCCAGGTCCACGTCGCGTACGTCGCGCACAATCTTTTCCTGAAGCACGCGGGTCGCTTCCAGCAGCATCGGCAGGAAGAGGCGGTTCGTCAGTTGCTCCGGCGTGAACTTCGTGCCGTTCTTCACATACGACTGCGCCAGGGCTTCCGCCTCCGAGTCCGGCTGGGCCTTCTTCTTTTTGTTCAAGTACGAAAAGAACCCGCTGCCAGTCTTCTGCCCCAGGCGGCCGGCTTTGACCATCGCGGGAAGAATGGGGGAGAGCATGACCCGGTCGGGATGGGCCTCCCACATCACTCGCCCCGCGAAGAGAGCCGTATCGAGCCCCACCAGGTCGTAGAGGGCAATCGGTCCCAGTGGCATTCCGAAAGCCGTGCTGGCCCGATCAACCTCTTTCATGCTGGCCCCTTCGCCGAGGAGTTGCAACGCCTCGTTCATGTAGGGGAACAGCAGGCGGTTCACCAGGAAACCAGGGCAATCATTAATCACAATCGGCAGCTTGCCGAGCCGCTTGGCATAGGCGACAGCAGCGGCGATTGTTTCGTCGCTGGTCTGCTTGCCGCGGATGACTTCTACCAGCTTCATCCGCCGCACGGGATTGAAGAAATGCAGGCCACAGAACTGCTCGGGGCGGGCCAGCCCTTCCGCCAGCTTGGTAATCGGAATGGTGGAAGTGTTCGACGCCAGAATCGCTTGCGGGCGAAGTTGCGGTTCCAGGCGAGCATACAACTGCTTCTTGGCGTCGACATTCTCGACGATGGCTTCCACCACCAGGTCGCAAGTCACAATCTCGGCTTCGCTGTGGCTGACGGTCAACAGCGGCCCCAGACGTAGAGCTGTTTGGGCATCTGGGCCTTTCACCTTGCGGTCGTAGGAGGCTTCTTCCAGCACGCCGCGAGCCCCTTTGGTCAGGGCTTCCTCCGCGGCGTCAGCCAGGGCCACGTGGATTTCCGCCTTGAGATTCGCGGCGGCAATGCCTTGCCCCATAATCCCGGCACCCACGACTCCGACCGATTTGATGATCCCGGCGGAGACATCTTTGCGGTCCAGCCCCGTTTCCCGCTTGTTCCGATCCGTCAGGAAAAAGATGTTGATGAGCGCCGCATTGACCGGCGTGCCGAACAACTCGGCCATCCCTTCGGCTTCTCGAAGGAGGGCGGCTTCCGCCTTGAGGCTGCAAGTCTCCAGCATCAATTCCAGGGCTGCGACGGGAGCCGGGTAGTTGCCTTTGGTCTCCTGCGCAATGACGGCGGAACCTGTCGCACCTAGAAAGCCGAGTTCGGTCGGTTCGGTGGCAATGGGGCCGCTCCAAAGCTTGCGGTCTTTCAAATACTGGCCGGCCGTCTGCTCGTCGCGAATCAACCGGATGGCCGCCGGCAAGAGATCCTCGGGCGGCACCCGGTCACTGGCCAGGCCCATCAAAATGGCTGCCTTGGAATCGATGGACTCGCCACTGGTGATCATCTCCAGCGCGTTGGCAAGGCCGACAATCCGCGGCGCTCGCACGGTGCCGCCCCAACCGGGAAACAACCCCAGCTTCACCTCGGGAAAGCCGATCTCGGTCTTGGGATTGGTGGTTACGATCCGCCGGTCGCACCAGCAAGCGAGTTCGGCCCCGCCGCCGACGCAAATGCCGTCGATGGCGGCGACGGTGACAAACGGGGTTTTGGATAACAGTCCGAACAGTCCCTGCCCCGTCTTGCAAAGCGCGACGACCTGGTCCTTGGGGGCGTTCAATTGCGCCACGAACTCGCGCAGGTCCGCCCCGGCGATGAAGGTGCCGGACTTGCCGGACTGGATGACAAGTCCCGCCACGTCGGTTCGTGCTTGCAACGCCGACAGATGTTCCTGGAGCTCCGCCAGGACGGAACGCGACAAGACGTTGGCCCCTTTGCCCGGAAGGTCAAACGTCAGAAGCGCGATGTCCGGCTCAGGCCACGAAAGAGTGAAGGCTCTTTCGGCAGCAAGGAGGGGAGAAGTGCCAGCGGTGCCCGGCTTCATGCGGCGGCTCCAAACCAGTTAATAATATTGAATGCTAATCCCGCGTCGCCGCAGGCGATAGGGCCGCAGAACAGGCATTCGCACGGCGGCGCAGTTGACAGCCCTGCTGCCAGCGGCGATTCTGCACGATTAGGTTGCCGATTCGCTTCTCCCGTCGGGCCGGACTTCATGTTTCGAATCTTACCGCCGTCGCCTAGTCGCCTGGTCGTGCCGTTTCTGGCGGCCGCGCTGGCCTATTCAGGCGTTTTCCCTGCCCGCACTGCAGTTGCCGACCCGGCGCAGGAACCAGTGCCGGCGAAGGATACCGTCAAACTGGTCATCGATTATGGCGACGGCGTGCAGAAGCAGTTCGCTGTGCTGCCGTGGACCAAGGAAATGACCGTCCTGGCGGCTTTGGAAGCGGCTGCGAAGCATCCCCGCGGCATCAAGTTCACGCATCAGGGACAGGGCGAAACCGTCCTGGTGACTGCCATTGACGATCAGAAGAACGAGGGCCGCGGCCGTAACTGGCTCTACGAGGTGAACGGCAAACTGGGGGACCGAAGCTGCGCGGTGATGTCGCTGAAGTCCGGCGACTCCGTCTTGTGGCGGTTTGGGAAGTACCAGTAGACTTGACGGGGTAGTCCCAGGCGGTCCGCATGAAGGACGCTAACCCCGAGGAGCCTTGTCTGTGAAGAGTGACACCGTCGTTCGGCTTACCATTTTCGCCGGCCTGATTGGGGCGGGGGCGCTGTCACGGATTTACTTCCGCGAGCTGCCGAACTTCGCCCCCATTGCGGCGCTGGCGCTGTTCTCCGGCTATTACTTCCGTTCGGCCAAGGTGGCGGTGCTGGTGCCCCTCCTGGCGATGTCCCTGAGCGACCTGGTCCTTGGGAGCTATGAATGGCAGATGATGGCGATTGTTTACGGAGCGCTCACCCTGCCGGTGGCCTTCCGCGGGCTGCTGCGAAAGTACCTGGCCATTGAACGTGGATCCGCTTCGTCGGCGATAATCGGTCTGGGCGGACTGCTCACCTGCAGCCTGGCATCCAGTCTGTTCTTCTTCCTGGCCACGAACTTCGCCTGGTGGCCCTGGAGCATGTACGAACGCAACTGGGAAGGGCTGCTCCTCTGCTATCAGCAAGGCATCCCTTTCTTCCGCAACACGCTGGCGGGCGACCTCTTCTTCGGCACCGCCCTCTTCGGCTCCTATGCCGCCGCCGTCAACCTCGGCTGGGCAAAGTGCGTCAAGCCGGTGGCGCTTCAAACTTGTGTCGATTGACTGCCGCTACGGCATCTTCCCCGCGGGATCTTCTGGCGGTGTCTTTCCGGCGGCGGGTGGCGAAGCTCCCTTTCCCGCATCCGCCGGCGCGGCCTTGTCCCCCTTGTCCCCCTTAGGAGGCGCGCCAGCAGGAGGAGCGCCACCCTTGGCGGGATCGGTGGGACCCTTGGCAGGCGCGCCCATGGGAATCTCTTCCATCGGCTCTTCCGCGGCGGGTTTGGCGGCCATCGGAGCCTCCTCTTCAGGCACGACTGGCCCCTTGGCCGCGCCGGGCTTGGCGGTTTCCACCTTGGCGACGGGCAGAAGTTTGGTTAGGATCTCGAGCTTCTTCATCTCTTTGCGAAGCTCCTTTTCGTAATCGCTGGCGCTCTGGTCGAGCTCTTCGACGACACGGATCACATTCTCGACCTGTTTGCGGATGTTGTCCAGCGTCGTCGTTTCGGGTTCGGCCTTGGCATAAACGTACAGCCCTTCCACCGTTTGGCCCTTCTTGTAGCCCAGTGCCAGTTGCACCGCGTACAGTTCCGCCCGCAGCCGCCGCTTGGAATAATCGATGCGATAGGCCTTGGGGTCGATGACGCCGTCTTTTCCGCCAAACGTGCCCGACTGACCGCGGCCCCCTCTTCCGCCCGCCCCGCCAGGTCTTCCAGCCCCAGGCATTCCAGGCATACCACCACCAGGCATACCACCACCAGGCATACCACCACCAGGCATACCACCACCAGGCATACCACCACCAGGCATACCACCACCAGGCATACCACCACCAGGCA